>NZ_JBVIDS010000019.1:0-209465 GCF_055572255.1 Streptomyces sp. NPDC030799
GGCACGCCGCCGCAGGCGGCCGATGAACACAGCCCGGACGGCTGGGAGGCGAACCACACGGTGCTGGCGCATCTGGCGGAACACCGCGTGAGCCGACGGCCATGACCGGGACCAGGAGCGCCGCACCACCACACCTCCGCGTCCGCCCCCCCAACCGCCGGACGGAGTCCGGCACGCCGCCGCAGGCGGCCGATGAACACAGCCCGGACGGCTGGGAGGCGAACCACGCGGTGCTGGCGCATCTGGCAAAACACCGCGTGAGCCGACGGCCATGAGGGGCCCTTGCGCTCGCGCGGGACAATGGACGGTGGCCCACCTGAAGGCGGTGCCCAGCGAACCGTACGAGGAGGAGACAGGACATGGCGGAGCCCACGCCGCGTCGTAACGAACCGCGGCTACGCCCCGCGCCTCTGATCTTCGAGCCCGCGGAGGCGGCCTCCGACCCGGAGCACTTCTTCGACCTGGAGTCGATCGAGGATCCGCGGGCGCTGCTGGCCCGGGCGACGGAGCTGACCCAGGCGTTCCGCGCGGCCGCCGACCGGGCCGTGGAATTCCAGGCCGTCGCCGCGGCCCAGCTCGCCGACCCGCGCCGGTTCGACCGGCTGACCCCGGCGGACATCGCCGAGCGCGCGGAGTGGACCGAGGACTACGCGAAGAAGATGGTCGAGTTCGGGCGGGACCTGATGCGCGGCAACACCGAGGGCCGGACATCCGCCGACCCCGTGTGATCCCGCGCCCGCGTCAACACCGAGCCCGCGAGTAACCCCATCTGGCATATGCCAGGGGGGCAAGATACTCCTCCTCCACCGGCCCTGTCCCGACTTTCGGCAACTCAGAAGAACGGCCCGCTCACCCCCGGTACATCTGGGTGGCATGAGCAGCGCACCGAACGTCACCCGGGTCACCTCCGACGGAGTCGACTGGCTCGCCTCGGCGGCAACGTATCCGCGCAGCACGCTCGCCCTCTGGGAAGAGCGCCCGGACGCCCCGGTCGTCCTGCCCTGCGGCACCGTCTTCGACGTGGTGAGCGCGCCGGCGATCTTCGGCCGCCGGATGCTGGACCGGCTCTGGGACGACGGCCCGGGCTCGGGGCCGGTCGCGGTGTTCCGGGGCCGCGTGCTGCTGTTCGCCGCGCCGGGCACCGCCCAGCGGCTGCCCTCGCTGCTGGCATGGGAGGAGTGGGGCTCGAACCGCACGGAGGCGGTGCCGCCGCTGCTGTGCCACGGCACGGGCGACGCGGTGACCGTGCCCGCGCCCACCGGGGACGACGGCGCCGGTACCGCCCGCTGGCTGGTCGCCCCGGACACGCGCCACCCCTGGCTGCCGGGCCCCGAGGTGGTGCTCTGGGCGGCCGTACGGGCGGCCCGCGCGGCAGTGCGGATATCGATTTTTCCTCCCGCCGACCAGGGTGCTAAGGTCTACGACGTCAGCAGGCGCCGCTAGCTCAGTTGGTTAGAGCAGCTGACTCTTAATCAGCGGGTCCGGGGTTCGAGTCCCTGGCGGCGCACGATGACGATGGCGAGGCATGTCCGCGGAGAACGCGGACCTGGCTCGCCATCTCTGTTATTGCGCGGCTTCGCCGCGTTGTGGGGGCTTCGCCACCCACACCCCCATCAGGTCGGTCCAGTGAGCGTCGGCCGGAGCGCACCGGATCAATCGGCGAGGCGTGATGTGATCCGTACCGTCCATGCCCCCGACGCCGTCCTCCCCTCCGCCTCCACCTGTACGCCCTGCCCGGGCACGGTGAAGCTTTCGCCGAGGGCGACCGGGGCGTCGGCGAGGGGCGGGTAGACCGAGTCCTCCCAGCAGCCCTCGGTGTGCGGGTGGGCGTCCACCACCTCCACCGGGCCGCCGCCGGACTCCGCTCCGCTTCTGATCCGGTACACCAGCACCCCCTGCCGGCAGCCGGCCCGGTCGTTGCCGGCAGGGCCGCGCGCCTCGAAGCCCAGGGCGCTGTCGGGTCCGGTGCGCACGATCGCCAGCTTCAGCCCGTGCCCGAGACCGAAGGCCGGAGTGCCCGCCGCGCCCCGCACCGGGATCCCCGGCCCGGCCTCCAGCGGCTCCAGGGTCAGCCGGGTCGGCCCCGCGCCGTGCACGCACATCACCTGGCGCGGATCCAGCCAGCCCAGCTTCCACTTGTGCCAGGCGAACAGGTCGGGAGAGAGCCCGAACTGGCTGCCCATCAGGTCCCAGTCGCCGACATAGGTGTCCCAGTCGCCCTTGCCGTCGACGGGGCGGTGATAGAGGTCCGGCAGGTCGAACACATGGCCGGTCTCGTGGGCGAGGACGAGGCGGTCCGGCGGGTGCTTCTCGAAGACCGTGACGACCCGGCGGACGTCCGTGCCGTCCACATGCACGGGCGTGTCGAGGTTCACGACCTTCGTGGCGTCCGAGTCGACGCCGGGCGCGTCCGGATCGGCGACGAAGTACACGATCCGGTAGCGGGAGAAGTCGACCTCCCGGTCGGCCACCTGGAACGCGTCGCGCAGATAGGCGGCCCGGTCCTCCACGCTCCAGTCCCGCCTTATGGCGTAGGCCGTGGACGGCCGGGGCATGCGCAGCCAGTGCTGCAGCGGGTGCGGGCGGAGGGTGAACCTGCCGTAGGAGGCCTGCTCGAAGTAGCGGCTGGTGGCAGGGAAGTGGTCGGCGGCCAGCTGGGCGGGGGTGGTGCGCGGGGCGGCGTCCGGGAAGGACAGGAAGACCATCACGGCGTCGAGCACGCCGGTGGGGCGGGCGTAGTCGGGGTTCCAGGTGTCGACGCCCTCGGAGTGGTGGGCGTCGGTGCGGTGCAGGGCGCAGGGGATGGTGGAGAAGGGCTCGGCGACCGACGGGCCGCTGAGGATCGACGTCGCGGCGAGCGCCGACAGCGTGGTGCACACGGCGGCGGTGCTGCGCAGCATGGGCACGGGCATGACCTCCGGACGCGGTTCGGCAGGACCCGCATCCAGATTGCTGGGGTGTGGTGCGTTATGCCCTGTTTACCTGCACCACAAGGGTGAGTGCGCCCCCTTGATGCTCCGGCGCGCTCCGGCGCCCGACACCCCGGAACACTCACGGAACGTCACAACTGGTCGGAGGCCTGAAGAACCCGCCCAGGCGCGGGCAGAAACGATCTGTCAGAACCGGTGTTCGGTCCGGGACACTGGACACCGGCTGGAAGGGCCCGGGGCCAGCCTCTATGATCGGCACACTTTCCGGCACGGACATCGATCGAGTGCACCTGCGGGAGCGAGCGGTGAGCGGAACGTCCGAAGGGCCGACGCCCGCGGCAGACCTCGACCGGTCAGCCGTTACAGACAGTGACCACACCACCTACCAGTGTGTCTTTGCGACGGCCCCGCTCGCCATGGCCGTCGTGGACCGCGCCGGCCTCGTCGCCGGCGCCAACGCGGCCTTCGGCGAGCTGCTCGGCACCGATCCGGACACCCTCACCGGGCGGGTCGCCGCCGACCTGGTGGACCTGGCCTCGGACACCCGCAGCTGGCACGCCTACCGCGAGGTGCTGCGCGGCCGGCAGGCGAAGCTGCGCTGCACCCGCCGGCTGAAACATCCCGAGGGGCACTCGGTCTGGGTGCAGGTGACCGTGGCCCCGTTGAGCGGGCAGACAGGGGTCCTGCTGTCCGTCGCCGACATCAGCGCCCGCCACGAACTCCAGGCGCGGCTGCGGCACTTGCAGATGCACGACCCGGTGACCCGGTTGCCCAACCGCACGCTGTTCTTCGAGCGGCTGTCGGCCGCGCTGGAGGCGGAGTCGTACGAGCAGAGCGGCACCGGCCGGATCGGCCTGTGCTATCTGGACCTCGACGGGTTCAAGGCCGTCAACGACACCCTCGGCCACCGCGTCGGCGACCGGCTGCTCGCGGCCGTCGCCGAGCGCCTGACCCGGGTGGCCGACGAAGCCGGCTACGCCCGCGCGGTGACCCCGCTGGTGGCCCGGCTCGGCGGTGACGAGTTCGCCCTGCTCGTGGAGGACTCCACCGGCACCGAACAGCTCGCCGAACTGGCCGAGTCGGCGCTGAAGGCGCTGGAGGAACCCTTCGATCTGGCCGGGCAGCGGCTGTCGTTGACCGCGTCCATCGGTGTGGTCGAGCGGCATGCGGCGGGTACGACGGCCACCGGTCTGATGCAGGCGGCCGATACGACGCTGTACTGGGCGAAGGCCGACGGAAAGGCCCGCTGGACCCTGTTCGACCCCGAGCGCAACGCGCACCGGATGACCCGTCAGGCCCTGTCCTCCACCCTGCGTCCCGCTATCGAACGGGGTGAATTCGCCCTGGAGTACCAGCCGTTGGTCGGCATGGAGGACGGACGCCTGTCCGGCGTCGAGGCGTTGATCCGCTGGAATCATCCTCAGTTCGGCACACTGACGCCGAATCGGTTCATCGGACTGGCCGAGGAGGACGGCTCGATCGTGCAGCTCGGCCGCTGGGCGCTGGCCACCGCCTGCCGCCAGGCCCGCCGCTGGCAGCAGGCCCACCCCGACGAACCGCCCATCTTCGTCAGCGTCAACGTGGCCGTACGCCAGGTGTGGGACTCCGATCTGGTGGCCGACGTGGCCGAGATCCTCGCCGAGACGGGACTCGCCCCCCACCTCCTCCAGCTGGAGCTGACCGAGTCGGCGGTGATGGGCTCGGCCGGCCGCCCGCTGCAGGCGCTGCAGGCGCTCAGCGACATGGGCGTGCGCATCGCCATCGACGACTTCGGCACCGGCTACTCGAACCTGGCCTACCTCAGCCGGCTGCCGGTCTCGACGCTGAAGCTGGACGGTTCCTTCGTGCGCGGCTTCCAGTACGAGGCCGACAAGAACCCCGCGATCACCGCCAACCCCGCCGACGAGGTCATCGTCGAGGCGATGATCCAGCTGGCCCACCGGCTCGGCATCACCGTCACCGCCGAGTGCGTGGAGACCTCGGCCCAGGCCACCCGGCTGCGCCGCATCGGCTGCGACACCGGCCAGGGCTGGCTGTACTCCCGTCCGGTGCCGCCGGATCGTATCTCCGAACTCCTCGGCGAGCAGACCTACGCGGTCGGCAATCCGTAGGCGTCCGCGATCAACTCGTAGGAGCGCAGCCGCAGTTCACCACGGTGGGCGTGGCTGACCAGCATCAGCTCGTCGGCGCCCGTGCGCTTGTGCAGATCGTCCAGGCCCGAACGGACCTCGTCGGCGGTACCGTGCACGATGTTGGCCGTCCAGGAGGTGATGAACTCCTCCTCCCTCGGGCTGAACTCGTACTTCTCGGCTTCCTCCGGGTCGGGGAAGAGACCCGGTCGGCCGGTGCGCAGCCGGAGCATGTTCAGGGCCACCGCCCGGCTCTGGCGGTGGGCCTCACGCGCGTCGTCGGTGGCGAGGGCGGAGACACCGATGAGGGCGTACGGCTCGTCGAGGACCGCGGAGGGGCGGAAGGTCTGCCGGTACAGGTCCAGGGCCGGGACGGTGTTCTGCGCCGAGAAGTGGTGCGCGAAGGCGAACGGCAGGCCCAGCATGCCGGCCAGGCGGGCGCTGAAGCCTGAGGAGCCGAGCAGCCAGACCGGCGGCCGGTGCGGGGACTGCACGCCGCCCGGGGCGCTGCCCTGCACGGGGCCGGGGATCGCGTGGATGCGCCGGTAGGGATGCCCGTCGGGGAAGTCGTCGTCGAGGAAGCGGGTGAGTTCCGCGAGCTGCTGCGGGAAGTCGTCGGCGCCCTCGTTCAGGGTGTCGGTACGGCGCAGGGCGGCGGCCGTGGCGCCGTCCGTGCCCGGCGCCCGGCCGAGGCCCAGGTCGATCCGCCCCGGCGCCATCGCCTCCAGCGTGCCGAACTGTTCGGCGATCACCAGCGGGGCGTGGTTGGGCAGCATGACGCCGCCCGAGCCGAGCCGGATGCGGTCGGTGTGGGCGGCGAGGTGGGCGAGGATCACGGCGGGCGAGGAGGAGGCGACGCCGGGCATGGAGTGGTGCTCGGCGACCCAGTACCGGTGGAAGCCGCGCGACTCCGTCAGCCGGGACAGCGCCACGCTGGTGCGCAGGGCGTCGGTGGCGGTACTGCCCGCGCCGACGGTCACCAGGTCCAGTACGGAGAGGGGCACGGGGGCGGCGCCGTGCGCGGTGCCCCGGATCTCGTCTGCCTCGTCTGCCGGCACGGTGTGGGCCTCCTGTTCGTGGCGGGGGGATGTCCTGCGGGGCGTAACAGGAGGCAGTCTCCGCTTATTCCGTGACGGCGCCCTCCCGGCCTGCCGAGAGGGATGGACGGGTGGGACCGGTGGGACGAGCGGGAAACGGGAGACCAGGGGGCGGAGCCCCCTGGCGGGGGCCGTGGCGGAGCTCCGGGTGCTAGACCTGAACCAGCGGCTCCCGAGTGAACAAGCTCCCCAGTGAGGGCGCGTTCACCCTCCGGTCGGCCAGCCTCAGCCCCTCCCACACCGAGACCTGGTTCGCCGTGAGCACCGGCTTGGACAGCGCCTTCTCCAGCAGCGACAGATGCGCGGCCGTGTGCAGCGCCGTGTCCGGGAGCAGTACCGCCTCCGCGTCCGGGACGTCGGCCGCGCGCGCCAGCGTCAGCACGTCCTCCTCGCCCCACGTGCCGACCTCCGCGGCCGTGATGATCCCGGACGACCGCACCCCGGTCACCTCCAGGCCCCCGGCCCGCAGGAAGTCCGCGAACAGCGCGGCCACGTCCTCCGGATACGTCGCCCCGATCGCGACCCGCCGCACCCCGATCTCCCGGGCCGCGTGCACGAAGGCGAACGACGTCGAGGACGCGGGCATCCCGGCCAGCCGGGCGAGCGTGCGCACCTGCTGCTGGGCGCCGTCCCAGCCGTGCACGAAGCCACCGCTGGTGCAGGCCCACACCACCGTCTCGGCACCGGTCAGCCGCAGCCCCTCCATGCCGGCCGCGAGCCGCTCGGCGGACCCCATCTCGCGCAGCGCCGCCACCCGGTGCGCGTCCTCGCCGATGTCGGTGTGGACCAGGTCCACCCGGATGTCGCTGCCCAGGAGCTGCTCGATGCGTGGATAGTCGTCCTCGGCGGAGTGGCCCGGGTAGAGGAATCCGAGTGCGGTCATGTCCAGCCTTCCTGCGTCTCTTCGGGCAGTACCGGGGGCCAGGCACGCGCGGCCTCGTCCAGCAGCGCCTGATAGGGGCCCACGGCTCGGGTACCCATCCGGCGCAGCGCAGCCCACATCGTGACCTGGTTGGCGGAGAGCACCGGGATGCGCAGTTCGGCCTCCAGCTGGGGGATCACGTCGTACGTGGGCAGGTTGGTGCAGGAGATGAACAGTGCGTCGGCGGTGCCGGGGCGGACGACCGCCTGCCGCGCCATGGCGACGACGTCCCGGTACGGCACCTGCCAGATGTGCCGGGTCAGCCCCATGAAGGCGCACCCGGTGACCTGCACACCGGCCTCGGCGACGAAGTCCTCCAGCGCGCGGGTCACGGACACCGTGTACGGCGTGACCAGCGCGACCCGTCGTATCCGCAGCTCGGCCAGCGCCTCCAGCAGCGCACCGGAGGTGGTCACGGAGGGCGGCGCGCCCGCCAGGCTCATCGCCGCGCGCATCGCCCGTTCCCCGGCGCTCCCGCCGACGAAGCTGCCGGAGGTGCAGGCGTAGGCGACCACCTCGGGCGCGACCGCGGTCAGCGCGCGCACCGCGTCCGCGAGGGTCTCGTGCTCGCTCACCAGCCGCGCCAGGTCCAGGCTCACCTCCACCGGCACGAACGGGGTGCGGGTCAGATGCAGCGACACCTCGTCGGGCACCCAGCGCCACAGCTCGCGGTCGAGCGCGAAGTCGAAGGGAGCCACCACGCCGACACCGCGCTGGGGGCGGGGGCCGCCGAGAAAGGAGACGTCCATGGCTGGCACCGGCCTCACGCTGGGAGACGAGTGGGCAACGGATCGCGAGTACGCCCGTGTTGACGAAGGTAGATTCGGGTGCGAGCGTGGTCAATCCGCGCATGTCACCGCACACGTCGGACGCCTGTCACGCCAGTCAGACGCCGGGAGCCGCCCCGTATGACGACCCTCCCCACCGTCCTCGTCCTGGACGCCGAGCCGCCGCCCCGGCTCGGCCGGCTCACCGGCCGCGCCCGGATCGTGCACACGGACGCCGCGCACCTGCCCGAGCGGCTGCCGGAGGCGGACGTCCTCCTCGTCTGGGACTTCGCCTCGCACGCGGTCCGCGAGGCCTGGCCGGGGGACGGGCCCAGGCCGGCCTGGGTGCACACGGCGAGCGCGGGCGTCGACCACCTGATGTGCCCGGAACTCGCCGCGTCCGACACGGTGGTCACCAACGCGCGCGGGATCTTCGACCAGCCGATCGCCGAGTACGTGGCGGCGCTGGTGCTGGCGGTCGCCAAGGACCTGCCGCGCACGCTGGAGCACCAGCGGGAGCGGACCTGGCGGCACCGGGAGGGCCGGCGGGTGGCGGGCACGCGCGCGTGCGTGGTCGGCTCGGGCCCGATCGGCCGGGCGATCGTGCGCACCCTGAAAGCGCTGGGTGTGACGACGGCGCTGGTCGGGCGGGTGCCGCGGACCGGCATCCACGGCCCGGCCGACCTGGACCGGCTGATCTCCCGCGCGGACTGGGTGATCGCGGCGGCGCCGCTCACCGAGGCGACGTACCGCATGTTCGACGCCCGCCGGTTCGGCGTGATGCAGCCCTCGGCGTTCTTCGTGAACGTCGGCCGGGGCCAGCTGGTCGACGAGGAGGCCCTCGCCCACGCCCTGACCCGCCGCTGGATCGCGGGCGCCGCACTGGACGTGTTCACCAGCGAACCCCTGCCCGGGGACAGCCCGTTGTGGACCCTGCCGGAGCTGATCGTCTCCCCGCACATGAGCGGCGACACGATCGGCTGGCGGGACGAACTGGGCGCGCAGTTCGTCGAGTTGTACGACCGTTGGGCAGCGGGCAGATCACTGGTGAACGTGGTCGACAAACAGCGTGGCTACGTGCCCGGGCACTGACCTCTTGGAGGGTGCATGCAGCTCACCGACCTCACCGCAGTCCAGCTCCTCGACGGTTACCGCAAGGGCGATTTCAGTCCCGTGGAGGTGACCGAACAGGCCCTGGAGCGGGCCCGGCGCATCCAGCCTGTGGTGAACGCGTTCGTGCGGCTCACCGAGGAGGACGCGCTGGCACGCGCGCGGGAGTCGGCGGAGCGCTGGCGGCTCGGTGAGCCGGCCGGACTGCTGGACGGTGTACCGGTGACGGTGAAGGACCTCCTGCTCATGCGCGGCCATCCGACCCTGCGCGGCTCGAAGACGATCTCCGAGCAGGGCGCCTGGGACGAGGACGCTCCGTCGGTGGCCCGGCTGCGCGAGCACGGTGCGGTGTTCCTCGGCAAGACGACGACCCCCGAGTTCGGCTGGAAGGGCGTCACCGACTCCCCGCTCACCGGCATCACCCGCAACCCGCATGACCCCTCCCGCACCGCCGGCGGCTCCAGCGGCGGCAGCGCGGCGGCGGTGGCGCTCGGCGCGGGCCCGCTGTCACTGGGCACGGACGGCGGCGGCAGCATCCGAATCCCGGCCGCGTTCTGCGGCATCTTCGGCCTGAAGCCGACGTACGGGCGCGTACCGCTGTACCCGGCCAGCGCCTTCGGCACCCTCTCCCACGCGGGCCCGATGACCCGGGACGCGGCCGACGCGGCCCTGCTCCTGGACGTCATCGCCGCACCCGACGCGCGTGACTGGTCCGCGCTGCCGCCCGCGCCGGGCCCCTTCCGCAAGGCGCTGGACGGGGGCGTACGGGGACTGCGGGTGGCGTACTCCCCGTCCCTCGGCGGGCAGGTCGCGGTCCAGCCGGCGGTCGCTGCGGCCGTCCGGCAGGCGGTGACGCGCCTCGCGGACCTCGGGGCGTACGTCGAGGAGACCGACCCCGACTTCAGCGAGCCGGTGGAGGCGTTCCACGTCCTGTGGTTCAGCGGAGCGGCCCGCCTCACCGAACGCCTCTCCCCGCACCGCCGCCGGCTCCTGGACCCCGGCCTGCGCGAGATCTGCGCCCAGGGCGCCCGGTACAGCGCGCTGGACTATCTGGCCGCGGTGGACGCCCGCATGGACCTCGGCCGCCGCATGGGCCGCTTCCACGAGCGCTACGACCTGCTGGTGACGCCGACGCTGCCGGTGACGGCGTTCGAGGCGGGACCGGAGGTGCCGGCGCACTCGGCCTTCCGTCGCTGGACGGGCTGGACGCCCTTCACCTACCCCTTCAACCTGACCCAGCAGCCGGCGGCGACCGTCCCGGTGGGGACGGACGGGAAGGGGCTGCCGGTGGGGATGCAACTGGCGGCCGCCCGGCATCGGGACGACCTGGTGCTGCGGGCGGCGCATGCGTTGTACGAGGCCGGGGTGGTGTCGGCGGCACCGGTCACCGGCGTCGTGGCTCAGGGGGTGCAGGTCGGCGCAGATCGCGAAGCGCGGTGACGTTCGGGGAGCCTGATGACCGGCCGGTCCTCACGCCCGCCGGAAGCTCAGCGTCTCCCCCGCCGCCCCGCTGCGCCACAGGTCGTTGCAGGCCTCGGCCATCGCTTCCAGGCCCTCCACCACCTGGCCCCACACGATGCCGGGCACCCAGCCCACGTCGCCGTTGAGCAGCAGGTTGTTGCGCTCGTAGAACAGGGCCAGGTCGACCACCGTGGTGCCGGGGCGGACCTCGCGGTCGTAGCCGTAGGCCTTCGTGCCGAGTTCGGCGCCGGCGAAGGTGAAGTAACAGAGGTCGCCGGGAATCGGGGTGACCGTCGGGTTCTCCAGTGGGGGTTCCGTGGAGGCGAACGGCGGGAAGAGGGCGTAGATCTCGTTGCGGGCGTATTTGGCGTGGTAGACGTCGCCCGTCAGAGGCAGGGCCTCCCACACCGCGGCGCAGGTCAGCGGCGCGCGGTCGGTCAGCAGTCGTGCCGTGCAGTGCACGTCCCGCTTGTCGAGCGAGACGGTGACGAATCGATCGGCCATGAAAACCAGGGTGCATAGCCGCAGAGCGCTTGGGTAGCCGCGCCGCCATGGCTCCACCACTTGGGAACGACGTACACACCATTCGGTCGGAACACAGACACACCCGGCGGTCCCTGCTCGGCGGGCTCGGTGGGCTCGCCGCCCTCGGGGTGCTGGGTGCGGCGGGTTGCACCCGGGTGGCCGAGGCCTCCGGCAGGCCGGGCGGCGACCTGCTCGAACGGCTGCGCGCGCAGGGCGTCGTACGGCTCGGGATCGCCGGTGAGATCCCGTTCGGGTACATCGACAAGGACGGCCATCTCACCGGTGAGGCCCCCGAGCTCGCGAAGGTGATCTTCAAACGGCTCGGGGTGAACCGGATCCAGCCGGTGCCGACCGAGTTCGGTTCGCTGATCCCGGGGCTCAACTCGCAGCAGTTCGACGTCGTAGCGGCCGGGATGTACGTCAATCCGGAGCGCTGCCAGCAGGTCATCTTCGCCGATCCGGACTACCAGATGCTGGACTCGTTCATCGTGCGCAAGGGCAACCCGCTGGGCCTGCACTCCTACAAGGACGTCGTCGCGAAGAAGGCCAAGTTCGCCACCGGCACCGGATACGCCGACATCCAGTACGCGGTCGAGGCCGGGTACGAGCGGGGCGACATCCTCATCGTCCCGGACCAGGTCGCCGGGCTGAACGCCGTCGAGACGGGCCGGGCCGACGTCTTCGCCGGTACGGCGATCACCACGCGGGAAGTGGCGAAGAAGTCGGGCAGGGCTGAGGCCACCGCGCCGTTCGCGCCGCTGGTCAAGGGAAAACCGCACGTCGACGGCGGCGCGTTCGCGTTCCGGCCGACCGAGACGAGGCTGCGGGACGCCTTCAACGCCGAGCTGCACAAGCTCAAGAGGAGCGGGGAGCTCTTCCGGATACTCCGGCCCTTCGGGTTCACCAGGGCCGAGATGACCGACCTCACCGCGAAGGAGCTGTGCGGCGGATGACCTCGGGACTGTGGGAACTCGTACTCAACGGCGTCTGGACCACGATCCAGCTGCTGGTGTTCAGCGCGCTGCTGACCGTGGCGGTGTCCTTCGTCGTCGGCGTCGCGCGCACCCATCGGCTGTGGATCGTGCGGTTCGTCGCCGGCTTCTACACCGAGGTGTTCCGCGGCACCTCGGCACTGGTGATGATCTTCTGGGTGTACTTCGTGCTGCCGCTCGCCTTCGGCTGGCAGCTGGTGCCGATGTGGGCGGGCACGCTGGCGCTCGGCCTGACGTACGGCGCCTACGGCTCGGAGATCGTGCGCGGCGCGCTCAACGCGGTGGACCCGGCGCAGAAGGAGGGCGGCGTCGCGCTCGGTTTCACGCCCTGGCAGCGGCTGCGGCTGATCGTGCTGCCGCAGGCGGTGCCGGAGACGATCCCGACCTTCTGCAACCTGCTGATCGAGCTGCTCAAGGGCACCGCGCTGGTGTCGGTCATGGGCATGGGCGATCTGACGTTCAGCGCGAACCTGGTGCGGCTGGCGTTGCAGCAGAGCGCGGAGATCTACACGTACATCCTGCTGATCTACTTCGCGATCGCCTTCGTGCTGACGCGGCTGATGCGCTCGCTGGAGAAGCGGCTGAAAGCCGGGGTCGGCAAGGATCCCGGCACCGAGTGGGCGGCGCGTGAGCTCAAGCGGGCCCAGACGACCGGAGTCGGCGCCGCGGGCGGCGTGGGCGTGGGCGGAGGTGCCGCATGAAGTGGGACTGGAACGCCGTCGGTGACTTCATGCCGGCCTTCTGGCAGGGGCTGCTGGTCACCCTGCAGGCCCTCGCCCTCGGTTCGCTGGTGTCCTTCACGCTCGGGCTGGTGTGGACGCTGCTGATGCGGACGCCGGCCCGGTGGGTGCGCTGGCCGGTCGGGGTGGTCACGGAGTTCGTGCGCAACACCCCGCTGCTGGTGCAGCTGTTCTTCCTGTTCTACGTGCTGCCCGAGTGGGGTCTGACCTTCTCGGCGCTGACCACCGGTGTCGTCGCGATCGGCCTGCACTACTCGACGTACACCATGCAGGTCTACCGGGCCGGTATCGAGGCGGTCCCGGCCGGTCAGTGGGAGGCGGCGACCGCGCTGAACCTGCCCCGGCGCCGGACCTGGACCGGGGTGATCCTGCCGCAGGCGATCCGCCGGGTGGTGCCCGCGCTCGGCAACTACGTCATCGCCATGCTCAAGGACACACCGGTGCTGATGGTGATCACCGTGCCGGAGATGCTCCAGCAGGCCCGGCTCTTCTCCCAGCAGCACTTCCAGTTCACCGAGCCGATCACCGTGATCGGTGCCGCCTTCATCCTCATCTCCTACCTGGCCTCCCTTCTCCTGCGAGCCCTGGAGCGACGCCTTGTCCGTTGAGACCCGTCCGCAGCCGCCCCTGACCGACGCCCAGCCGGGCGAGCTGATCCGCCTCGCGAACGTCACCAAGCGGTTCGGCGCGAACACCGTGCTCGACCACCTGGACTTCACCGTCGCCGCGGGCAGGCACGTGACCCTGATCGGCCCCTCCGGATCCGGCAAGACCACGATCCTCAGACTCCTGATGACGCTGACCAAGCCGGACGAGGGCACGATCACCGTCGACGGGGAGCAGCTGTTCCCGGCGCCGGAGAAGCAGGTCCGGGAGGTCCGCAAGAAGATCGGAATGGTGTTCCAGCAGTTCAACCTGTTCCCGAACATGACCGTGCTGCGCAACATCACCGAGGCCCCGGTGCAGGTCCTCGGCATGTCCAAGGACGAGGCCGAGGAACGCGCCCGGGAGCTGCTGGACCTGGTGGGGCTGGCCGACAAGTGCGACGTGAGGCCGACCCGGTTGTCCGGCGGGCAGCAGCAGCGGGTGGCGATCGCCCGGGCGCTGGCGATGCGGCCACGGGTGCTGCTGCTGGACGAGGTGACCTCCGCGCTCGACCCGGAGCTGGTCGCGGGCGTGCTCGACCTGCTCAGGGACATCGCCCGCAGCACGGACATCACGATGCTCTGCGTGACCCACGAGATGGGTTTCGCCCGCGACATCTCCGACCAGGTGCTGATGTTCGACGGCGGCCGGGTGATCGAGTCGGGCCCCCCGGAGAAGATCTTCACCGACCCGGAGCAGGACCGCACCCGGGAATTCCTCAGCGCGGTGCTGTGACTACGGGGCGTGGAAGGGGGAAGACACCGAGGTCCGACCGGTGGGTCATGTCTTCGGCATATGACAGGGGATCTGCGCCGCAGTTGGGAGGGGCGGGCGGGCGGAACAATCTCGCCAACCCCCTCTCCCGCCAGGGGGTTTGCCCGTTATCGTGGAAGCGATCCGCCAACCGGATCTCGCGGCCACCGACAGGCGAGCGCAGGGGGACCACCGTGGCGCTGATGCACGAGCCTACCGCCCCGTACCACTCCGCCCAGGACGCGCTGCGCGTGCTGGAGACCGTCGCCCGCCACTCCGCCGGCGTCACCGACACCGAGCTGGCCCGCCACACCGGCCTGGGCCCCGAGCGGCTCACCGCCCTGCTGCGCATGCTGCGCCGCGAGGGCTATGTCGAGCAGATCACCGACGGGGCGTACGTCACCGGCGACACCCTGCGCCGCCTCACCTCCGCGCACGACCGCGAGCGGGCCCTGCACGAGAAGCTCCAGCACACCCTGGACCGGCTGCGCGACTCGGTCGGCGCGGCGATCTACATGAGCCGGTACGTCGACGGGGAGGTCAAGGTCACCCAGTACGCGGCCGGGCCCACCACCCCGGCGGTCAACGAGTGGGTCGACTTCCGCTGCTCCGCCCACGCCACGGCGGTCGGCAAGAGCCTGCTGACCCAGCTGGACCACAACGCCCGCCGCGACCACCTGTCCCGGTACAAGATGGCGCGCCTCACCTCGCGCACCATCACCAGCGACAAGCTGCTGCTGTCCCGCCTGGAGTCCCAGCCGCCGACGGTGCCGGTCCTGGACCTCCAGGAGTACGCGGTCGGCACGGTCTGCGCGGCGGTCCCGATCACGGCGGGTTCCTCGGTGGGCTGCCTGGCGCTGTCGCTTCCCGTGGAGCACGCCCACCGGCTGAGGCAGGCGGCGGAGACCCTGAACCGCAACGCGGCACCGGTGCTGCTGTCCCTGACCCTGTAGGTGGTCACGAGCACCCCTCAGGACCAGGTAGTATTTTCTTCGTCGCCAGCCGCGGAAGACAAAAAACGCAGCAGGCGAGAGTCATGCGCCGCTAGCTCAGTTGGTTAGAGCAGCTGACTCTTAATCAGCGGGTCCGGGGTTCGAGTCCCTGGCGGCGCACATGGACGAAGGGTCCTTCGCACGAGCGAGGGGCCCTTCGGCGTCTTCCGCGGTGAGTCGCCGGTACGACGTCTCGCCCTGTGGCCGCCACCACACCGGATCGGCGCACGCGTACCCCTCGCGCCTGAGCAGCCCCCGGTGGATCTTGTTCGTCGCCGTCACCGGCATCCGCTCCACCACCCGCACGAACCGGGGCGCCATCTTCGTCCCCAGATCGGGCTGGGCCGCCAGGAACCGCGCGAAGCCCTCGGGATCGAAGGTCCCGGCGATGGTCGCCATCACCTGGTCCCCGGTCACCGGGTCCGGCACCCCGTACACGGCGACGGCCGCCGCGCCCTCGTACCGGGCGACGATGTTCTCGATCATCGCGGCGGCCAGGTTCTCCCCGTCCACGCGGATGCTGTCACCCGCACGCCCGGCGAAGTAGAGGTATCCCGCCGAGTCCCGGAAGAAGAGGTCGCCCGTCCAGTACGCCCCTCCCCGGCGCCGCTGGGCCTCCGCGGCCGGGTTGCGCCAGTAGCCCTCGAAGGGGTTGGGGCCCCGGTTCACCAGCTCCCCTATCGCCTCGTCGCCGTTGAGCAGGCGCCCGGCGGTGTCGAACACGGCCGGCGGGCACTCGCGCCCGGTGCCGGGGTCGAGGACCACCAGCCCCGGCCCGGCCGGTCCCACCGCACCCTTCGGTGTGCCCGGCGTCCACTGGATCGCCGCGCCGCCCTCGGAGGAGCCGTAGCCCTCGACGAGCCGCACCCCGAAGCGCCGCTCGAAGGCGACCGCGTCCACCGCGCCGGCCTCGGTGCCGAAGCCCGTCCGCAGCGGGTTGTCCCGGTCGTCCGCGCGCTCCTCGGTGGCGAGGATGTACTGGATGGCCCGGCCGACATAGGTGAAGTAGGTCGCCCGGTAGCGGCGTACGTCGGCGAGGAACCCGGACGCCGAGAACCGCCGGCGCAGCGCGACCTCCGCACCGGCGGCCAGCGCGGGCGCCCAGCCGGCGATCACCGCGTTGCCGTGGAACATCGGCATGCAGATGTAGTGCACGTCGTCCGGGCGCACCCCGAACCGCCGGACCAGTGCCTGCCCGGCCGCCACCAGCCGGCCCTGGGAGCAGAGCGCGGCCTTGGGGGCGCCGGTCGACCCGGAGGTGAAACAGAGCAGCAGCCGGTCGGCGGGGGCGGCGCGGGACGGGTCGGGCACGGCGCCGGCGTAGGGGGCGAGGAGCCCGCCGTACTCCTCGCCGTCGGTCACGAGGATCCGCACCCCCGGCAGGTCCAGGCCCGCCAGCAGCGGAAGGTGGGCCCGCTCGGTGACCAGCAGCGAGCACTCGGTGTGCAGGATGTCCCGGGCCAGCTCGGGGCCCCGGCGCGTGGGGTTGATCCCGGCGACGGCCGCTTCGGCGAGGGCGGCGGCGCCGAGCCACAGGGGGAACTCCTCGGTGTTGTCGAGGAGCACGCCGACATGCGGTACGGCACCGGGCGGCAGCAGGTCGGTCAGCAGGGCGGCCCGTGCGGCGGCACCGGCGGCCACCTCGTGCTGCGTCAGCATCCGCGCTTCACACCTGAGCCCCGGCCGGTGGTCGCCCCACCGCGCCGCGACCAGCTCGGCGACCGTGCACGCCTCGGAGTCCATGGCAGCGCACGGTAACTGATAAAGCGTCAGATGAGGAGGGTCACGGCATCAGCCCGTCGGCCTCCGAGAACATCATGTGGGCAGTGGCGATGAAGAACACGCAGAAGGCGATGGCCGCCCCGAGGAAGGCCACCCCGAAGCCGGTACCGGCGGCGAGCCTGCCGGGCGCCGGCGGGCGCGCGGTGGCCCGCTGGGGCTCCTCCGGCAGATACCGCACGGTGACGAAGTCGCCCTCCACGACGGTCGCCGGGCCGTTCTCCTCCTCGAAGCGGACCGTGCGGCCCTCGCGGGTGGTGAACTCGTAGACGTGGTGCAGGCTCGTCCGCACGGACGTGTCACCGCCGCCCCCGTGGGTCGTCGTGTACATCCGCAGGCAGCGCGCCTCGGCGGTCAGGCCGTGCGCCCAGATCCTGCTGATCCCCCGGGCGCGGCGCAGCAGCCGGAAGGCGGCGTACCCGAGGCCGGCGATCATGACGGTGGGTACGGCGTAGAAGAAGAGCTCGAACATGAGGTTCCCCCGAGGTCGGTACGCCGCCCCCGTTCGGCCGGCGTGCGAGGAACGTACCCGCCGGTAGGGGCGGTCCGCCTCAAGGGAACCTCAGTTTCCGCGCCGTTGCGCAGCGGTCCTCAGAACGTGACGTCCGAGCAGGCGTAGAACGCGTTGCCCGTGTCGGCGATCGTCCACACCGCGAGGATGACGTGGTGCCCGCTCAGCCCGGTCGGCAGGGTGCCGCTGTGACTGAGGGTCTGCGGCGGGCGCTGGCCGTGGTAGGGGACCGTCAGGAACGGGGTGGGGTCGAGGTCCGAGCGGGACAGGGCGTGGTTCTGGTTCCAGCCCTGCCTGGTGACGTAGTACCTGAAGTCCGTCGTGGCGTGCATGGCGGTGAACTGCCAGCGGAAGGTGTATGTCCGGCCACCCGTCACCCGGGTGGCCGGCCACGCGCCGCCGGACGGGGTCGTCGGTGAGCTGAGCTGGGCGAACCGGCTCAGGCCGCCGTTGCAGAGCTGGCCGTCGGCGGGCCCCGCGGCCGGGAATCCCTTGGGGCCCTCGACGCTCTGCGGCTCGTACTGGATGTCGCCGCAGCCCGTCACGGTGCCGTTGGCGCAGAGCTTCTGCCTGCTGATGGGGAGGTCGGTGTAGCCGTGCCCGCTGGCGCCGCCGGTGGAGAGCGCGAACGCTCCGGCGGTCACCACACCGAGCACGACCGCGGACAGCTTGGTCCTGGTGCGCATACTGCCGCTCCTGGAGAACGTGGGGAGTTCGGTGAGCTGTGCAGGTAGGTCTAGACCAAGTGCCAGGTTATTGGCGTTGGTTGAAAGTGTCCATACAAAAGGCGCGCCCGTACCCGTCGCGGGCCCCGCGCTACAGCGGCTCCCCGCGGCCCGAGCAGAAGGCGACGGTCAGGTCCCGCACCAGCACCTTCCGCTCGTAGTCGTCCAGCTCCACCAGGCCGCGCACGGTCAGCCGGGTCACCGTGTCCTCCACCGAGTCCACCACCGAGCTGAGCATGCTGGCCCGCTGCCGGGCGTCCAGCGCGGCGACCCTGCGCCGGTGCATCGCGGCGGCGACCTCCGGGGCGTACTCCACCCGGATCGGCTGCACCGAGAACACCTCCACACCGACCGGCGCGGTCTCCTCCGCCACCAGCCGGGTCAGCGCGTCCCCGGCCGCCGTCACCCCGCCCCGCGTCCCGCCCGCCGGCTCCACCGGAACCCGGGCCAGCGCCGCCTCCACGCACTCGCGCAGATACTTCTCGTGGTCCTCGACACCGAGTACGGCCCGCGCGGTGTCCCGCACCCGCCACACCACCAGCACCACCACCCTGAGCGCCATACCGTCGGGATCCGCCGCCGGCATCGGCTCGCTGCGCCAGTGCCGCAGCCGCACATCGACCCGGCGGCGCGGCAGCAGCGGATTCACCCACACCAGCCCGGTACGCCGGACCGTCCCCCGGTAGCCGCCGAACATGCCCAGCACCCAGGCCCGCCCGGACCGCCCCCGGGCCAGCCCGGCGAAGCCCAGCATCCCGAGCGCCCCGGCCCCGGCGTACGCCGCCCACTGCGCCGGGCCGAGTCCCGCGCCCGCACAGGCGGGCAGCCCCAGCGCCTGCACCGCGGCCGACGGAAGCAGCCCCGTCCACCAGGAGGTCGCCAGACACCCGGTGAATCCGCAGGCCCCGGCGAGCACCCCGGCCATCCCCGGCAGCGCCCGCGCCGGACGCTCCACCAGCTCCGGGTCGACCTCCGGCAGCGGGCGGCGGCGCACCGGTGCCGGGCGGCCGAGGCGCGGCTGCTCACCGGTGCCCTGCCGCCGGGCCACCACCGCCGGCTTGAGCGGCACCTTCACCGGGTTCACCGGGTCGGGGTCGTCACGGAAGAGCAGATGGACGGGGATCTCGGTGGTCACCTCGTTCTGGATCAGCCGGGCCGGACGCCCGCCCGGCACCGGAGCGCCCTCCGGCTGCCCCTCGGATTCGGGCGGCGTGTGTGACGTGGTCGTACTCATGCGTTGCTCCAGCCTCCGCGCCAGATACGTCATGAACAGGGGACGGAAGGATCAGGCGGTCACCGGCCGCCCTGGTGGCCGCGGTCCGCGTCCGCGAAGAGCCGTCGCCAGGTCTCCGGCCCCGGGTAGCCGTCCGCCGCGCCGCCGCGCCAGCCCTGCGCACGCTGGAAGGCCTCCACGGCACGCCGGTCCGCTTCGCTCCAGCGCGGACCCGGGCCGGTGGCGTAGAACCTGCCGAACCCCTTCTCCACCAGCCGGCGGCGCAGCTGCGTGACATACGCGTTCTCCGCCCCCGGACGGAAGAGGCTCCGGCCGGGATAGCCGGGCACCCCGTGCGAGGCGGGCCGGCCCGGAACCTCCGCCTTGCCGTCGGTCCGCTGGGCGCCCGCCGTCTCCGCGGTCACGCCCTTGTAGCGGTACGGGACGTACTTGTCGGCGTTGGTCCAGTAGGGGTAGGGGGTGGGCTGGCTGCGGGTGTGCGGGGGTGTCTGCTCGTAGACCGTGTAGGTGGTGTGCGCGGAGTCCGTCCAGCCGCCGAAGATCACCACGTGGGAGCCTTTCTCCGGGTTGTCGGGGTTGTGGTAGAGCAGGATGTCTCCGGGCTGCAGCTCCTCCTTGGTGATCTTCACGCCGAACTGGTCGAGGCTGCCCGTCCACTCGTTGCTCCCCAGGTTCCAGGCCATGGAGACATAGCCGGAGCAGTCCTGGCGATAGCCGTCGGACCAGTACTGCGACATGCTGTACGGCACCTGTGCGGCCACCCAGACCTTGGCCCGCTTGATGATGTCGGTCCGGGTGGTCACGGGGATGGGGGCAGCGGTGAGCTCGGCCGGCTTGCCCGCCGCGCCGTGCAGCGGGGATCTGCCGCCCTGGGGGGTCTGGGTGTCGCCGTCGGCGGGGACGTGGGGGCGCTGCTCGGCGGGCCGGCCGGGGGCGAGAGCGGCGGCCGGGGTGACCGCGCCGAGAACGGCCGACGCGGCGGCCATGACGACGACTCCGCAGGCCGCCGGGCGGCCGGTGGAACGACCGGACGACGGACGGGGACTCATCCGCCGCCCTTCGACGCAACCAGGGCAGTCGCAGTCCCTCGCGGGCTCGACCTCCTCGAACACCGGAGTGGTCATGCGATCTACCTCACATTCGGGGGTGATTTGTCCGCGCTTGTGCACGATGATCAGTTTCTCAACTGTCCATCCGGCCGCCACTTTGACGGTCCGAACGATGTACACGGCCCTGCGGGGCGATCCCCCGGCCCCCCGCAGGTGGTCAGAGGCACCCCCGAAGGTCATGTAGAGTTATCTCTGTCAGCAGGCGCCGCTAGCTCAGTTGGTTAGAGCAGCTGACTCTTAATCAGCGGGTCCGGGGTTCGAGTCCCTGGCGGCGCACCGACCGGAAGGCCCCTCGCGGAAGCGAGGGGCTTTTCGCATGCCCCGATTGGCCGGATACCCTCTCGCCATGGCAGCCCGGGACCTTCAGGAGCGGATCAAGAAGCTGATCGTCGACCGGCGGCTGCCCTCGGGAGCCCCGCTGCCGACCGAGCCCGAGCTGATGGAGTACCTCGGCGCGAGCCGGAACTCGGTGCGCGAGGCCCTGAAGGGGCTGCAGGCGATGGGGATCGTGGAGATCCGGCACGGCTTCGGGACGTACGTCGGCTCGATGTCGTTCGCGCCGATGATCGAGGGGCTGGCCTTCCGCACGGTCGCCGGGCACTACCGGGGCGAGGACTCGCTGCTGCAGCTGCTGGAGCTGCGCGAGGCCGTGGAGACCGGGCTGGTCTCACGGCTGGCCGGGCGGCTGCCCGAGGCGGACCTCGTTGAACTGGACGCCCTCGTGGACCGTATGGATCAGGAGGCCGCGCAGGGAGCCGGCCTCGCCGAGACCGACCGTGCCTTTCACGCCACCCTCTACCGGGGGCTGGACAACGTGCTGCTGAGCGAGGTGCTGGAGGCGTTCTGGGACGCCTTCCACCGGGTGCAGCGGGATCTGGTGGAGGTGCCGCAGGACCCCAGGGTCACCTGCCGCCAGCACCGGGAGATCCTCGACGCGGTCCGGTCCGGCGACTCGCTGCGGGCGGAGGAGGCCATAAGAGACCACTTCGGCAACATCCGTGCCCGCCTCTCCACCACCGGCGCACCCCCGCCTCGCGAGCCCCACAATGAACGGGTTTGACCGGTAAACAACGCGTTTCGCGTCTTGCGATCATGCGGAGCGCCGTAGAACCCTGGATGCCCAAGCTGCCGCCCTTTCGCGCCAGTTGGGGGGAAGCGAACGGTTGCCGCACGGCGGGGAGGGGGCCCCGCTCATGAATCGATGCCGAGGGGGGCATCATGCAACCGGAAGGTCGCCGTCCCATGTCTATGAGGTGGGGAAGACGTGGGGACTGCGAGCCACCACAGCGACAAGACACGCGGTGACCTGCGTGTGGGGGGAATGACTCATGACGTCGACGCCGCCGGGCGCCGGACCGAGCCACGCTCACAACGACCCGTCACAGACCACACAGCTCAGGGCGGTCACGCACCGGACCGGCCAGTTCCGCCGGATGAGGAAGAGCCTGCCGAGATACGACTACGAGCACTACAGCCGGCTCGCGGGCCCCCTCACCCAGCCCGACCCGACCAAGCCGTACAAGGTCCAGTACCGGTCGCTGCTCTCGCAGGAGCCGCACCGCATCCGCGCCGCGCTCATGCTGGGCGCGGCCCCCGTGCTCTCGCTGGTCCTGCTGTTCTGGCTGCTCCAGCCCGAGCACTGGACCGAACGCGACTATCCCGCCCACGACTTCCTGCCGGCCCTCGACACCGTCATGCTCGTCTCGATCGGCCTGATCGAGTTCTTCCGCTGCATGAACGTGCTGTCCAACGCGCACGCCACACTCGTCGCCCGCGACCCGATACCGGTCGTCCCCGAGACCGGCACCCGCGTCGCCTTCCTCACCTCCTTCGTCCCCGGCAAGGAGCCGCTGGAGATGGTGACGAAGACCCTGGAGGCGGCGGTGAAGCTCCGGCACCGGGGGCTGCTGCACGTGTGGTTGCTGGACGAGGGCGACGACCCGGCCGTCAAGGAGGTCTGCGCCCGGCTCGGCGTGCACCACTTCTCCCGCAAGGGCGTCGCGCGGTGGAACCAGCCCAAGGGACCGCACCGGGCGAAGACCAAGCACGGCAACTACAACGCCTGGCTGGAGGCGCACGGCGACGACTACGACTTCTTCGCCTCCGTCGACACCGACCACGTGCCGCTGCCCAACTACCTGGAGCGGATGCTCGGTTACTTCCGCGACCCGGACGTCGGCTTCGTCATCGGCCCGCAGGTGTACGGCAACTACGACACGTTTGTCACCAAGGCCGCCGAGTCCCAGCAGTTCCTCTTCCACGCCCTGATCCAGCGCGCCGGCAACCGCTACGGCGCCCCCATGTTCGTCGGCACCTCCAACGCCGTACGGATCAAGGCGCTCAAGCAGATCGGCGGCCTGTACGACTCCATCACCGAGGACATGGCGACGGGCTTCGAGATGCACCGCGCCAAGAACCCCGCGACGGGCCGGAAGTGGAAGTCCGTCTACACCCCGGACGTGCTGGCCGTCGGCGAGGGCCCGAACGCCTGGACCGACTTCTTCACCCAGCAGCTGCGCTGGTCCCGGGGCACGTACGAGACGATCCTCAAGCAGTACTGGAAGGGCCTGTTCACGCTGGGACCGGGCAAGCTCTTCAACTACACAATGATGATCATCTTCTATCCGATGTCCGCCCTCAACTGGATCCTCGCGGCCCTGAGCTGCGCGCTGTTCCTGGGCCTGGGCGCCTCGGGTGTGAACATCGACCCGACCGTGTGGCTGATGCTGTACGGCAACGCGTCCGCGCTGCAGATCGGCCTGTACGTCTGGAACCGGCGGCACAACGTCTCCCCGCACGAGCCGGAGGGCTCCGGCGGTGTCGCGGGCATGGTGATGTCCGCCCTGTCCGCGCCGGTCTACGCGCGCTCCCTGATGGACGCGGTACTGCGCCGCAAGAGCAAGTTCGTGGTGACGCCCAAGGGCGAATCGGCGAGCCCCGACACGCTGTTCGGGACCTTCCGGATCCACTGGTTCTTCATCCTGGTCTTCGCCGGCTCCCTCACGGCCGGCTTCGCGTTCGGGCACTCCCACCCCGCGATGATCACCTGGGCGGCCTTCGCCCTGCTGGTCACCGCCTCGCCGATCTTCGCCTGGCAGTACGCGCTGCGGCAGGACAAGCGGAAGCCGGAGCCGGCGGCGGCCGGGCCGGCCGCCGAACCGCAGGACGCGGTACCGGCGCCGTACGCGGCCCACCCGCCGCATGTGCCCCAGCAGCGGCCCACCTGGGCGGCCGCCGGACAGGCGGCCAGGACCGGGGAGAACGAACAGACCATGCAGATCGCCCTTGGCGGACTTGGGGGACGTAAGGAATGAAGGACCAGGCAGGCCGCCGTCGCGCCCGTCGACTCGCGATCGGTACGGCGGTGGTACTCGCGCTGGCCGGGATGAACGGGCCGTGGGTGTACCGCTTCGGCACCGCGCAGTACCACCAGTACAAGATCAACAGACCGGAGTACAAGGCCGAGAACGGCCACTGGGACATCATCGAGTTCCCGCCGGAGTACCGCCAGGACACCATCCACGCGGCGCTCCTGCACACCGGCAAGGTGCTGCTGGTCGCGGGCTCGGGCAACAACCAGGACAACTTCGACCAGAAGAAGTTCGACACCCGGATATGGGACCCGGTCAAGGGCACGATCAAGAAGATCCCCACGCCCAACGACCTGTTCTGCACCGGCCACACCCAGCTCGCCAACGGCAACCTGCTGATCGCGGGCGGCACCAAGCGGTACGAGAAGCTCAAGGGTGACGTCACCAAGGCCGGCGGCCTGATGATCGTCCACAACGAGAACCCGGACAAGCCGATCACGCTGCCCGCGGGCACGAAGTTCACCGGCAAGGCGGGCGGCAAGACCTTCGTGTCCAAGGACCCGGTGCTCGTCCCGCGGGCGAAGAAGGTCTTCGACCCGAACACCGGCGCGTTCCTGCGCAACGACCCCGGCCTGGGGCGTATCTACGTCGAGGCGCAGAAGAGCGGCACCCAGTACGAGACCGGCACCCAGGACAACTACCGGATCCAGGGGCTGACCGGCGTCGACGCGCGCAACACCTACGGCATCGCGCAGAAACTCGCGCTCGACAAGAAGGACTTCCAGGGCATCCGCGACGCCTACGAGTTCGATCCGGTCGCCGAGCGGTACATCAAGGTCGACCCGATGAACGAGGCCCGCTGGTACCCGACGCTGACCACGCTGTCGGACGGCAGGATCCTCAGCGTCTCCGGCCTGGACGACATCGGCCAGCTGGTGCCGGGCAAGAACGAGATCTTCGATCCCAAGACCAAGAAGTGGACGTACACGCGGAAGATCCGCCAGTTCCCGACGTACCCGGCGCTGTTCCTGATGCAGAACGGGAAGATCTTCTACTCGGGTTCGAACGCCGGGTACGGGCCGGACAATGTCGGCCGTGATCCCGGGATCTGGGACGTGGACACGAACAAGTTCACCAAGCTGCCCGGGCTCAGCGATCCGAACATGATGGAGACCTCCGGGACCGTGCTGCTGCCCCCGGCGCAGGACGAGAAGTTCATGGTGATCGGGGGTGGCGGTGTCGGTGAGTCCAAGCTGTCGAGCAACAGGACGCGGCTGATCGATCTGAAGGCCGGGAATCCGAAGTTCGTGGACGGGCCCCAGCTGGAGAAGGGCACCCGGTATCCGCAGTCCTCGATCCTGCCCGACGACACGGTCCTGGTGTCCGGTGGCTCGGAGGACTACCGGGGGCGCAGCGACTCCGACATCCTTCAGGCGCGGCTGTACCACCCCGACAGCAACAGCTTCACGCAGGTCGCCGACCCGCTGGTGGGGCGCAACTACCACTCCGGGTCGATCCTGCTGCCGGACGGGCGGGTGATGTTCTTCGGGTCCGACTCGCTGTACGGGGACAAGGCGAACACGAAGCCGGGCAAGTTCGAGCAGCGGATCGAGATCTACACGCCGCCGTATCTGTACCGGGATTCCCGGCCGACGCTCGGTGGAGGCCCGCAGACCATCGCGCGGGGCGCTTCGGGGACGTTCACGTCGCAGCACGCGGCCGGCATCAAGAAGGTGCGGCTGATCCGGCCCAGCGCCTCGACCCACGTGACCGATGTGGATCAGCGGTCGATCGCGCTGGACTTCAAGACCGCCGGGGACAGGATCACGGTGACGGTGCCGAAGAATCGGAATCTGGTCCAGTCCGGGTGGTACATGCTGTTCGTGGACGACGATCAGGGGACGCCGAGCAAGGCGCAATGGGTGAAGGTGCCGTAGCGCTCCCGCGGGTTTGACGTCGGGGTGCGGGAGCGCTGCCCTCAAGGCCGGCTGTTCTTCGCCAGTTCGAGAGCGTAGGCCGGCCACCAGTCCCCCGCCTTCGGGCCGCCCTTGCAGGTGCCGTCGGACTCGCCCGGGCGCTTGACCCACAGGTAGGCGTCCACCAGCGGGTCTGCCGTCTTCGTCGTCGGGGTTTCTCCCAGGGCCCGGTTCGGTGGGTTGCACCAGCGCTGGGCCGGGTCGCCGCCTGTGTAGGGGCCGTTGCCGTTGCGGCTGGTGTCGATGACGAAGTGTTTGCCGCCCACCTTCGACGAGAGCTGCTTGCCGTAGGCGATGGAGTCCTGCGTGGAGTAGAAGTTGGAGACGTTGACGGAGAAGCCGTCGGCCCGGTCGACGCCCGCCTGCTGGAGCGGCTGGTAGATCTGGTCGGGGTGGCCCCAGCCGGCGTTGCCCGCGTCCAGGTAGACCTTGGTGTTCTTCAGGGACTTGAGCCTGGCGATCGCGCCCTTGAGGAGGTCGTAGCGCTCCTCGTGGAACCGGGCCGGGGTGCAGCCGTCCACGAGGTGCAGGACGGCGTCGGGTTCGAGGACGACCATCGCGGAGCGGTCGCCGATGCCCCGGGCCACGCCGTCGATCCAGGCGCGGTAGGCGTTGCCGTCGGCGGCGCCGCCCTGGGAGTACTGGCCGCAGTCGCGGTGCGGGATGTCGTAGAGGACCAGCAGGGCCGTGCGGTCGGACTTCTCGGCGGCCTCGGTGAAGCCGCGGGCCTCCTTCTCCGGGTTCTCGGGGCCGATCCACTCCCCCACCGGCTGCTCGGCGATCTTTCTGATCTGCTCGGCCTCGGACTTCCTGCCGGACTTGGCGTAGGCGGCGAGCCGGCGGGCCGCGGTGCCGTCCGGGTTGACCCAGAACGGGTCGGCGGCCTTGGGCTGTTGAGTGATGCGGGCCGCCGGGTCTCCCTGCTCGTCCCCGCCTCCGCCACCGCCTCCGGAGGTGCATCCGGCGAGCAGCAGTGCCGCCCCCAGCACCGCCACCGCGGACGCACGCGCGGAAGAACGGGCCCCCCTGCTGTCGTACATACGAATCCCCCCGGCCCCCTGGGCGAACTGGTCAGGGTGCCAATCGTGGCATATCCGGCCGGTGCGTCACGAGGTCGCGTGGCGGGGCGTACGGGGGTCAGCGGGTGGTTTTGGTGAGGTACGCGGAGACCACCACGTTGGCCGTGTAGGTGTGGCCGGCGCGGTCGAAGGAGCCGCCGCAGGTGATCAGGCGCAGCTCGGCGCGGCCGGGCCGGTGGGGGCCGTAGGCCTGGTCGGCGTCGAAGCCGGCGCGGGGCAGGACGCGGACGTCGTCGACGGTGAACTCGGCGACCGTGCCGTCCGAGCGGACCACCCGCACCGTCTCGCCGGGCGTGAGCGTGCTGAGCCGGTAGAAGACCGCGGGCCGGGTGGCGGTGTCGACGTGCCCGACCAGAAGCGCCGCGCCCCGGGCACCGGGGGCGGCGCCGGCGCCGTACCAGCCGACCACACCCGGCTGGTCCAGGGGCGGCGGGTCGACGGCGCCCTGGGCGTCCAGGCCCCGGCTCACCACCGGTGCCTGCACCCGCAGCCGGGGAATGTCCACCCGCTGGGGCACGGCGTCCCCGAGCGGTGTGGCCGGGCGGGGCAGCCGGGCGGGTCCGGCGGGCCGGAGGGCGAACAGGTCACCCGTTGCGGGGCCGTCCGTTGCGTGCGGTACGCCGGTCAGCCCGCGCCCCCACAGCCACAGCCCGAGCAGCAGCAGTGCCCAGGTGAGGCCGGTGAGGAGCCGCCCGGTGCCGGTGCGCCCACGGTCTTCGGACATGGGCCGCTTCAGCGCGTACGGCGGCTGCGGCGGGCGCCGAGTCCGACGGCGACCGCCGCGACACCGGCGAGGACCAGCCCGGTCACCGACTGGACGGTGTCGGGTTCGGACTCACTGGTGGCCACCGTGGCGAAGTGCGCGGTGCCACCGCCGCCCGCATTGACGGGGGCGACGGGCGTGGCGTCACCGGTGGGCGGCCGGCCGGGCACCGCGGACTGCCCGGCTCCCCCGCCGCCCACCGTGACCTTGCCGGTGATCACGGAGCCGGCGCAGGCGATCCTGACGTCGTAGACGCCCGGCGCGAGGGAGGAACGGACGCGGGTCTCGCCCGACAGGGCGCCCTGGCTGCCGGTCAGCCGCGCGTCGGAGACGAACGCGGCCGAGGTGGCGGTGGCCTGCTGCCCGGAGCAGCCGCGGACCCGCACGGACACGTCGGCGCCGGGGCCGGGGAAGGCGGGGGTCACGGAGACCGAGCCCGCGTCGGCGGCGGGGGCCGCATGGGCGGCCGGGGCGAACGTGGTGACGGCCAGGATCCCTGTACACAACGTGAGGCGTAGTGAGCCCATCGTGAACCTCCAGATATCAGGAGGCTCCCCCGGCCGGAGCGCCCCCGCATCCTCGGGGGGCGCCCCTTTGCTCCGAATGGGTGGATCGGGGTTTGAAAATCCCTGGTCAGGCCCGGTCGGACGCGGTCAGGCCCGGTCAGACCAGGTCGACCAGGTCCGCGATGGAGTCGACGACCTGCGAGGGCCGGAAGGGGTAGCGGTCGACGTCGTCGGGCTGGGTGACGCCGCTGAGCACCAGGAAGGTGCGCATCCCGGCCTCCAGGCCCGCGAGGACATCGGTGTCCATGCGGTCGCCGATCATCGCGGAGGTCTCGGAGTGCGCCCCGATGGCGTTGAGCCCGGCCCGCATCATCAGCGGGTTCGGCTTGCCCACGAAGTACGGCTTCTTGCCGGTCGCGGCGGTGATCAGGGCGGCGACCGAGCCGGTGGCGGGCAGGTCGCCCTCGATGGAGGGGCCGACGTTGTCGGGGTTGGTGGCGATGAACCGGGCGCCGTCGTTGATCAGCCGCACGGCCTTGGTGAGGGCCTCGAAGGAGTAGGTGCGGGTCTCACCGAGGAGCACGAAGTCGGGCTCGTGGTCGGTGAGGATGTAGCCGATGTCGTGCAGCGCGGTGGTCAGGCCCGCCTCGCCGATGACGTAGGCGCTGCCGCCGGGGCGCTGGTCGTCCAGGAACTGGGCGGTGGCCAGCGCGGAGGTCCAGATGTTGTCCACCGGCACGTCCAGGCCCATCCGGCGCAGCCGGGCGTGCAGGTCACGGGCGGTGTAGATCGAGTTGTTGGTCAGCACCAGGAAGGGCCGGCCGGACTCGCGCAACTTCTTCAGGAAGGCGTCGGCTCCGGGAATCGGGACGCCCTCGTGGATCAGGACACCGTCCATGTCGGTCAGCCACGACTCGATCGGCTTGCGGTCTGCCATGTTGTGCGTCTCCTGGCGTACGTACGGTCAAGAAAAGCGGGGGCGCCGGAACCACGGCGTACCGACGCCCCCAGCCTAGTCAGACCTGCGTGATCCGGACCCCGTCGATCACCCAGGACCAGTGCCCATGTCAGCGCGCTCCCGACAGCAGGGCGGGCAGGCCGGCGACGGAGTCGAGGACGTGTGTGGCACCGGCGGCGCGGAACGCGTCGTCGCGGTGGGCCCCGGTGCGCACACCGGCGACCAGTCCGGCCCCCGCGCGTACGCCGCTGAGCACGTCGTACGACGTGTCCCCGACGACGGCGACCTGCCGTACGTCCTCGGCGGCCTTGGTGCGGACGAAGGCCTCCAGGACCATGTCCGGGTACGGCCGCCCGCGCCCGCCCGCGTCGGCCGGGCACAGGGTGAGCGGGACGAGGCCGCGCCAGCCGAGCGCGTCGAGGACGGCGTCCTGGGTGACGCGGGCGAAGCCGGTGGTCAGCACGACGGTACGGCCGCTGCCCGCCAGCTCCTCGATGCTCTCCCGCGCGCCCGGCACGGGTGCGACCAGGCCGGCGTCGACGAGGTCGCCGTACGCCTTCTCGAAGGCGGTGCTGGCGCGCTGGGCACGGTCCTCGTCGCCGAACAGGTGCCGGAAGACGGAGATCTTCGACTCGCCCATCGTGGCGCGGACGTGGGCGAGGTGTCCGGCGTGCTCGGCCGAGCCGGGCGTGACGCCCAGTTCGATGGCCGCCGCCTCGAAGGCGCGTTCGACGAGTCCGCCGTCGGCGACGGTCGTGCCGGCCATGTCGAGGACGACGAGACGGATGTCGGGGGTGATGTCGGTCATGGGTGCTCACCAGCCCAGTTCGTTCGCGGTGGTCTCGGCTATCGCGGGGGCGCAGGTCATGCCGCGCCCGCCGGGCCCGGTGACCAGCCACACCCCTTCGCGCACCTGCTCGCGGTGCACCACCCGGCCGGGTTCGGTGCACTGCGCGTACACGCCCGCCCAGCGGCGGCGGATGCGCGGCAGCGGCCGGCCGAGAAGGGACTCGACGACGCCGGTGAGGTGTTCGTAGGGCTCCTCGACGGTGTCGAAGGCGAAGGGGTGCTCGTACTCGTGGGTGTCGCCGACGGTCAGGCCGCCGTCGGCGCGCTGCACCATGAGCAGCTGCATCCGGTGCGCGGCGGCGGTCTCCGGCTGCGGCTGTCCGTCGTTGAGCGCGTCCAGTGCCGGGGAGGCGTAGGCCGGGTAGTAGCGGAAGCTGTCGGCGTCGGCGACCGAGGTGGTCAGCGGTTCGCCGAGCGGGTCGGTCTGCATCATCTGGAGGCGGACGCGGCGCACCGGCAGGTCCGGGCCGGCGAGTTCGCGGACCAGTCCGCCGAGCCAGGCGCCGGTGCACAGGACGACCGCGTCGGCCCGGTGCACATCCCCGTGGTCGTCGCGGACCGTCCCGGCGCCGACCACCTCGCGGACCTCCCGACCCGGCAGGAAGGTGTAGTTCGAGGACTTCAACAGCTCGGCGCGGAGGGCGAGTTGGGCGGTGCGGGGCTCGACGGCCGCGTCCCGCTCGCAGTACAGGGCGGCGGTGAAGTCGCCCCGCAGGGCCGGGTTGAGGGCGCGGGCCTCGCCCGGCGTCAGGAGCTTGTAGCCGCGGGCGGCGGCGTCCGGGCGGGCCACGGCGGCCTCGGCGACGGCGAGCTCCAGAGCGCCCCGGACGGGGGTCAGGGATCCGTTGGGCCGGAAGCCCAGCGCCGGCACCCGCGCACCGACGCCCTCCCACAGCTCCCGCGCCCGCAGCGCGGTCTCCAGCTCCTCTCCGCCGGCGCGGCCACTGACCCAGATCTGCCCGAAGTTGCGCAGCGAGGCGCCGCGCGCCTCGGCCTCGCGCTCGATCTGGACGACCCGATGGCCGCGCTGCACTGCATGCCAGGCGTGCATGGTGCCCACCACGCCTGCTCCGACGACTGTCACTCTCACGGCGGCAACGCTCCTCGCGATCCGGGAACCGGAAACATCCGGCTGACAACGAGAGCGTGAACGACCCATCGCGTTTGGGCTAGACCCGTTATCTTCTCGTGACAACAATGGAGGCCGTCCATGGGTGGATTTCTCAGCCTTTGAGATGCGTGGTGAACGAGAACCGGTCGCCCCGGTACAGCGACCGCACCCGCTCCAGCGGCCGTCCCTCCGTGTCCCGGGAGATCCGGTGGATCAGCAGCATGGGCAGGGCGGGCGGGGTGCCGATGAGCAGGGCTTCGCGGGGTGTGGCCAGCACGGTCTCGATCCGCTCGTCGGCGTCGCCGAAGGAGACGCCCTGGGTGGTGAGGTAGCCGTAGAAGGAAGAGTCGGGGTCGAAGTCGCTGTCCAGCCGCGGCACCCGCGCGACGGCCACGTACGTGCTCTCCAGGCCGACCCGTTCCTCGTCGGCGAGCAGCACGCGCTCCAGGTGCCAGACGGGTTCGCCCCGGGTGAGCCCGGTCTCGGCGGCGAGCGCGTCCGGGCACGGGAACCGGTCGAGGGTGACGAGGGTACGACCCGGGGCGCGCCCCTGCCTGCGCACGCCCTCGGTATAGCTCGCGAGGGACAGCGGCTGGGCGAGCTTGGGCCCGGCGACGACGGTCCCCCGGCCGCGCCGCCTCAGCCTGCCCTCCAGCACCAGCTCCCGCACGGCCTGCCGCACGGTCTCCCGGGCGACCTCGTACCGCTCGGCGAGGTCCCGCTCGGTGGGGATGACGCGGCCCTCCCCGAGTTCCTCCAGCAGGGCGGCGATGCGTGCCTTGACCGCGTAGTACTTGGGGATGCGGCCGTGCTCGGGGATGCCGGAGCGGACGGGCGCGCCGGGGGCCTGGTCGTTCGGGTAGTCCACGCAGGGATCGTCGCAGACCGGACGGGTGCCGCCCCAGCGGACCCCGGTACGCGGCTCAGCGGCGCCTGCGGGCCAGCAGCAACGCTCCTGCGCCGGCGCCGAGGAGCACGGCGGCGGCCGGGAGCAGCCCGCCGGCGCGGCCGGGCCCGGTGCGTGCCAGCTCGCGGGTCCACGCCACGGCGTCCCCGGCGTCCCCGGCTTCCTCGGCCTCCTGGGCCTCCTGGGCCTCCTGGGCCTCCTGGGCCTCCTGGGCGAGCGTCACGGACGGATCGGGTGTGGCGGTGGCGGTGGTCCCGGTGCCCGGTGCGGACGGGGGGCTGCCGGACGCGCTGGGCCCCACGCCGCCGCCCTCCTGCGTACCGTCCGGATCCGGCGTCGCGCCCTGCGTCGGGTTCTGCGTCGGGTCCGGCGTCGTGTCCGGCGGTGGGTCCGCGCCGTCCTGACCGCTGATTCCGAACCGGTACGCGTTGGACTCCCCGACCCAGTCCCCGTCGTCACCCCGGCGCTGGACCACGGCGGCGGTGGCGGTGACCCGGTCGGCGGCGACGTCGGAGCGGAGCGCGAGTCTGAGCTTGACGCTGACGGTCCCGCCGGCCGGTACGGCGAACCCGTCGAACCCCTCGCCGTCGAGCACGCCGACCAGCTCGTGCTCGTCGGTGCTCTCGAACGTCACGGGCCGGGCCCGGGGGCCGTCGTAGAACTCCAGCTCGGGCTGGTCCGGCTTCAGGGCGCGCTTGTCGTCGACGAGGACGACCACCGGGTGGACGCCGGTGCAGGTCCGGCGGGTGGTGTTGGTGAGGTCGAGGTACCAGGTGCCGTATCCGCCGCCCGCCTCGTAGGAGTCCGGGCCGCCGCGGATCCGGGAGGTCAGCGGGAAGGAGTGCGCGTCGGCGCCGACGCAGGCGGGGGGCGTGCCGGCGAAGGCGGGTGCCGGCGACGACACGGGCACGGCTACGGCGGCGGCTGCGGCAAGGCAGAGGGACAGGGACGTGCACAGTCGCATGAACACATGACCATGCCGGGTCACGCGCGAAGACCGCGGACGCCACTCCACGGCGGGCCGGAACTCCGCCCGATCGGAGCTGCGCTGCCCGTGCGTCAGGAACCGCAGATGCGCTGGGCCTGGGAGGCCGTCGCGACGCGCTGGGCGTCGGCGTCCCGGAGCGCCTGCAGCTCGGACTGGTCCGGATGGCCTCCATCGGCGATCCGGCGTTCGATGCCCGTCTTCAGGGCTTCGTAGTCGAGTCGGGCCTGGTCGGCGGCTGCGACGGCCCGGTCACAGGCAATGTCCGTGCTGCGCGCGGAGGCGGCATGGGCCGCCGGGGAGAACACGAGGAGCAGCACGGCACCGGCCGCAGCCGCCGACAGACGTACGGACACCATGGGATGAACCTCCGGGGTGCGGGATCAGGAGGACAGCAGGACCATCCGGGTGTCGTCCTGCGTGTCGACGCATTGCTGGTACGGGTTGGGGTCGCCCTGGCGTTCCTGGCACTTCCACGTGGCCCCGGCCGCGCGCACCTCGACGGGTGCGCCCTTCGTGCCGTGCCAGACCTTGGTGTAGGCGGCCGCCGCCCGGAGCGCGCCGGCACAGGGCACGTTCTCGGTGGCCGACACCCCGAGGCCCGAAGCCCGGTCCGTGCCGCAGAAGGGGGTGGGTGTGCGGGGCGCCCCGGTGCCGGCGGAGGTCTGGGCGGGCACCGCGAGGCAGAACGCGGCGGCTGCCAGCAGAGCGGCGATCGTTCTCGTCCTGGTCGCGTGCACGTGGTGCCTCCTCGCCCTGCGGAAAGGCCGGCGCACCGAGTACCCAGGGCGGCCCTGGTCCACGTGCCGAGGTGCCCGCGACGCGTCATGCGGGGCGGACAGGAGGCGGTTCTGCGGATGCTTTGCGGCTGGTCGCTCCCCCACGTTCCCGGCTTCACTCGAACCCGGGGGGACTTCCATCGCGGCGGGGCCGCACATCGACACCACCCGCGCCCCCGGGATTGCGGTGCCGTCGACTGCACTGCGCCGCCGCTGCGAGCAGCCCGGCCACCGGGGCGGTGCCCGCCGGCCGCCCGCCGGCGCCGGCAAGCGGCCCAGCCACCGGCCGGCCACAGCGCAGGGCGCCCGGCCGGCTGCCTCAGGCGTCCCCTCGCCCGAACAGCGGCCCCAGCAGCAATTGCGCCGCACCCTCGGCGACGACCCGTTCCCCGCCCGGGGCAACCCGGACCGGCACCGTCCCGCCGAGCACCCCCTCCCTCCGGGCCCGGGCGTCGAGAACCTCCCGGACGCCCCCGGCGAACACCCCGGGCGCCGCCGCGACCGTCCGCCCCCCGAGCAGCACCACATCGATGTCCAGCAGCCCGACCAGATTCCCCGCCCCCACCCCCAGCACCCGCGCCGCCTCCCCGTTCTCCCCGCGCGCCACCGCCGCCAGGCACAGCACCTCCACGCACCCCCGGTTCCCGCACTCGCACAGCGGCCCGTCCAGCTGGATCACCTGGTGCCCGAACTCCCCCGCCCCGGTCCGCGCCCCCCGGTGCACGCGTCCGCCGATCACCAACCCGGCGCCGAGCCCCGTACCGAGATGCAGATACGCGAAGGATCCGCCCTCACCCCCGGCCGACAGCCCGAGCGCCGCCGCGTTCGTGTCCTTGTCCACCACGACCGGGACCCGCAACCGCTCCCCGAGCGCGTCGCGCAGCGGAAAGCCGTCCCACTCGGGAAACCCGGTGACCCGGTGCAGCACACCCCGCGCATGGTCGAGCGGCCCCGGCAACGCCACCCCCACCCCGAGCAGCGTCCCCGCGCCGGCCGGCGCCCCGGCGCCGGTGAGCCCCTTCGCACCCGGGCCGAGCCCGTCGTGCACCACGCCCTCCACCGCGCCGACGACCGCCCCCAGCACAGCCTCCGCCCCGGCCCCCAGATCCAGCGCGGCCCGCCGCTCACCCACCACGGTCCCGTCCAGATCGACCAGCACCACCCGCAGCTCGTCGCGGTCCAGATGGACCCCCACCGCATGCCCGGCGTCCGGCACGAGCCGCAGCACGGTCCGCGGCTTGCCGCCCGTCGACGCCCGCCGCCCGGCCTCCGCCGCGAGCCCCTGCTCCCGCAGCCGCGCGGTGATCTTGCTGACGGCCTGCGGGGTCAGCCCCGTCCGCTCGGCCAGTTCGAGCCGGCTGATGCCCCCCGCCCCGGCGTCCCGCAGCAGTCCCAGCACCAGCGCGGTGTTGTGGCTGCGCACCACGCCGAGATTCGCCCCCGCGGGCCCACCGCTCCCCGCCGCGCTCCCCGACCCCGTCGTCGCCCTCGCCCGCGTCTTCGCCCTCGTCCTGTCCACGGCACCCATTGTCCCCACCGCTTGCACTTTGGCAACAGCGTTGCGAAAGTGGGTGTCATGACAGGACGCACGACTGACACCCCCCTCCGCGTCGGCCTGATCGGCTACGGCCTCGCCGGCTCCGTCTTCCACGCCCCGCTGATCGCCGCCACCGAGGGTCTCGCCCTGGACACCGTGGTCACCTCCCACCCGCAGCGGCAGGAGCAGGTCCGCGCCGAGTTCCCCGACGTGACGCCCGTCGCCACGCCCGAGGAGCTGTTCGAGCGCGCGGACCGGCTGGACCTGGTCGTCATCGCCTCCCCGAACAGGACGCACGTCCCGCTCGCCACCGCCGCTCTCAAGACGGGCCTGCCGGTCGTCGTGGACAAGCCGGTCGCCGGCACGGCGGCCGAGGCACGTGACCTGGCCGCCCTCGCCGAGGAGCGCGGCCTGCTCCTGTCGGTCTTCCAGAACCGCCGCTGGGACAACGACTTCCTGACGCTGCGCCGGCTGCTCTCCCAGGGCGACCTGGGCGACGTATGGCGCTTCGAGTCCCGCTTCGAGCGCTGGCGCCCCCAGCCGAAGGGCGGCTGGCGCGAGTCCGGCGACCCGGCAGAGATCGGAGGTCTGCTCTACGACCTCGGCAGCCATGTCGTCGACCAGGCCCTGGTGCTCTTCGGCCCGGCCACCGAGGTGTACGCCGAGACGGACAGCCGCCGCCCCGGCGCCGAGACCGACGACGACACCTTCATCGCGCTCACCCATGCGAACGGCGTCCGCTCCCACCTCTACGTCTCCGCGACGACCGCCCAGCTCGGCCCCCGCTTCCGGGTGCTCGGCTCCCGTGCCGGCTATGTGAAGTACGGCCTCGACCCGCAGGAGGCGGCCCTGCGCGACGGCCTGCGCCCGGGTCCGCAGTGGGGCGCCGAGCCCGAGTCCTGCTATGGCCGTATCGGCGCCGGAGAGTCACCGGTGACCGGTGGCGGCACCCCCGTACCGACCCTCCCCGGCGACTACCCCGCCTACTACGCGGCCGTCGCGCGCGCCCTGACCGGCGCCGGCCCCAACCCGGTGACGGCGCTGGAGGCGGCCGCCGCCCTGGACGTACTGGAAGCGGCCCGCAGGTCCGCCCTGAACAAGGTGACGGTGACCCTCTGATGCAGCACCAGCAGCACCCTCAGCGCCATCCGCAGGTCACCCCGAGGGACACCCCGGAGCTGACCCCGTCCGTCGAGGAGCTGGAGGCGCAGGAACGCCGCCTGGTCCTCCGGCAGTTCACCCACGACGACGCCTGGGCCCTCGGCTCGCTCCTCGTCGAGCTGGCCCGGGAGCGCCAGGCCCCGGTCGCCGTCGACATCCACCGCGCCGGGCAGCAGCTCTTCCACGCGGCCCTGCCGGGCTCCACCCCGGACAACGACGCCTGGATCGCCCGCAAGCGCCGCGTGGTGGAGCGCTACGGCGCCTCCTCCTACCTGGTCGGCGCCCGCTTCCGCGCCAAGGGCACGACCTTCGAGGACTCCTCCCGCCTGGACCCCGACGTCTACGCGGCCCACGGCGGCTCGTTCCCGATCCGCGTCGAGAACGCCGGCGTCATCGGCGCGGTCACCGTCTCCGGCCTTCCCCAGCTGCAGGACCACCGGTTCGTGGTGGAGGCGCTGGAGGCGTTCCTCGACCGGTAGCGGCCGGCGGGATTAAGCGGGCGGTCCCTCCGGTTGCACTGGCCGTAACGCTTGACGATCAAGGTTCGGCACCCGCGGAGGGATCGCACGATGAGTGACGCACTCAAGGACAGGATCGGCCGGTACGGCATCTGGAGCGTCGGCCTGCGTTCGGAGGACCCCGCCCGGCGCAGCGAACTGGGCGAGGCGGCCAATGAGTTGGAGGCGCTGGGCTACGGCGCCCTCTGGCTCGGCGGCAGCAGCTCGGCGGCCAACGCCGTACCGCTGCTGGAGGCGACCGGGCACATCACCGTCGGCACCAGCATCCAGAGCATCTGGCAGCACGAGGCGGAGTCGAGCGCGGCGGCCTTCGCCGAGCTGGACCAGGCCCACCCCGGCCGCTTCCTGCTCGGCCTCGGGGTGAGCCACGCCAAGCTCGCCGACCAGTACCGCCGTCCCTACGCGGCGATGGTCTCCTACCTCGACGCGCTGGACACGGCCGGGGTGCCCGCGGACCGCCGGGTGCTGGCCGCCCTCGGCCCGAAGACCCTTCAGCTGTCCAGCGACCGGGCGGCGGGCGCGGTACCGTACCTGGTCACCCCGGAACACACCGCCGAGGCCCGCGGCATCCTCGGCGAGGGCCCGCTGCTCGCCCCGGAGCTGAAGGTGGTCCTCGAAACCGACCCGGATCGCGCCCGCACCCTGGCCCGCGGCGCCCTGGCCCTCTACCTCGCCCTGCCGAACTACACCAACACCTGGCTGCGCCTCGGCTTCACCGAGGACGACCTGGCCGAAGGCGGCAGCGACCGGCTGGTCGACGCCCTGTTCGCCTGGGGCGACGAGAACCGCATCCGCGAGCGCATCGACACCTACCACCAGGCGGGCGCCGACCACCTGGCCCTCCAGGTGGTGACAGGGGGCGAGCGCGACGCCCTCCCGAGGCAGGAGTGGCGCCGCCTGGCTTCTCTCCTGGCGTGAGCGGACCGACCCCGAGGGGCGCGGGGAACTGCGCGGCGGCGGACCCCCGGCCGCCGAACTCGCGCAGCCCCGCCCCCTCAGGCGTCCTTCAACTCCTGCCGCTGCCGGCCGAGCCCGGCGATCTCCAGCTCGACCACGTCCCCGGCCCTCAAGTACGGCTTCGGCTCGGGCTGCCCCATGGCCACCCCCGCCGGCGTCCCGGTATTGATCACGTCCCCGGGATACAGCGTCATGAACCGGCTGACGTACCGCACGACCTCGCCCACGGAAAAGATCTGCTGGGCCGTCGTACCGTCCTGCTTCAACTCCCCGTTGACCCACAGCTTCAGCGACAGGTCCTGCGGATCGGGCACCTCGTCCGCCGTCACCAGCCACGGCCCCAGCGGATTGAACGTCTCGCAGTTCTTCCCCTTGTCCCAGGTCCCGCCGCGCTCGATCTGGAACTCCCGCTCGGACACGTCATGGGCCACTGCGTACCCCGCGACATGCCCGAGCGCCGCCTCGGCCGACTCCACACAGCGGGCGGTACGCCCGATGACGACGGCCAGCTCGACCTCCCAGTCGGTCTTCACCGAACCGCGCGGCACCAGCACCGTGTCGTTCGGCCCGACCACCGTGTCCGGCGCCTTGAGGAAGACCACCGGCTCGGCCGGCGGCTCGGCACCCGTCTCGCGGGCGTGGTCGTGGTAGTTGAGCCCGATGCACACGATCTTCCCGATGCGGCCGAGCGGCGGCCCGATGCGCAGCCCCGTCGCATCCAGGTGAGGCAGTTCGCCCGAGTCGAGCGCCGCGCGTACCCGGGCGAGCGCCGCCTCGTCGCCGAGGAGCGTGCCGTCGATGTCGTCCACGATGCCCGACAGGTCCCTGAGGGTGTCGTCGGTGTCGTCGAACAGCGCAGGCCGCTCCGCGCCTGCCGGACCGACTCGCAGCAGCTTCATGGTCACATCTCCCTCGATCGCGGGGCGCCCGGACCGATGTGTGCAGCCATCGGAGGACTGGCCGATCCTCCAATCCCGCTGTCCACTCCGCAAGACCCTGTTCACGTACTGGACCGTAACCGCACGTTCCTACCGGTACAGCACGGCCCGCTCCACCGCGCTCCACGCCGTGCTGGTGACGACGTACAGCGCGGCGGCGAGCGGTACGACGGCCACGGTGACGAGGGTGAAGAAGGACATGAACGGCATGACCTTGTTGACCGCGCCGAGCCCCGGCACCTGCTCACCGCCCCCGGCGCCCACCGCGACGGCAGGGTTGGCCGCCATCGTCCGCTTGGTACGCAGGTAGTTGAAGGTGGCAATGGCCGCGACGAGCACGAAGAGCCCGAGGTAGACCAGCCCGGCCGGGCCGAACACCCCGCCCCCGGCGAGTGCGTCGGACCACCGCGCGCCGAGCGGCGCCGCGAACAGCCGGTGGCCGAGCAGGCCGTTGCTCCCGCCGCCGATCGTGGAGCTGGAGAAGAGGTGGTACAGCAGGAAGAAGGCGGGCAGCTGGAGCAGGCTGGGCAGGCAGCCGGAGAGCGGCGAGACCTGTTCCTCGGCGTGCAGTTCCAGCACCGCCCGCTGCAGCCGCTGCGGGTCCTTGGCGTGCTTCTCGCGCAGCTCGGCGATCCTCGGCTGCAGTGCGGCGCGGGCGCGCTGGCCGCGGGCGGCGGCACGGGACAGGGGGTGGACGAGGAGCCGTACGAGCGCGGTGAACAGGACGATCGCGGCGGCGGCCGCGGAGGCGTGGAAGAGCGGCTGGAGCAGGTCGGCGAGCTGCTCGACCAGGCGGGCGAAGACGGAGAAGACGGACATGGGTGAGCCCTCCGGGGGTCTCGTCGTGCCGGAACGGAGTGGATCAACGGCATGACGACCCGCGCGGGGTCACGTACGAAGAAGACGGACGGGCCCTACGCGGCGGTCGCCGGAAGGGCCTGTCCGGGTGCCCTGGGCCGGCGCCGGCCGGGCGCGTCGGGATCGCGCTGCGGCAGGAAGGCCGTGCGGCGGGCCCGGTCGCGGATCGCCGTACGCACCCGGGTGGGCGGGACGGCGGGCGCCGAGCGTGCGGTGAGCAGGGAGCAGAGGGCGAGCGCGGATCCGGCGGCGGCGGTCGCGGCGAGGGCCACGGTCGCGGAGAGATTGCCGGTGTCGAGCAGCATGACCGGCAGCAGCAGAAGCAGCAGCGGGGCGAGCGCACGCGACCGCGCAAGACTGCGGACCACTCGACTCCCCTCCCCGCGGTCACAACTGCCGACGTCTCCCTGCCCTTTATACCTGACCAGCGGGAACAGGCAGTACAGCGACCGGTGATGAGAGAAAGCACGCTCCGCGGCCCCTGACGGACGAGCCGCCGCGGCCCCTGACCGACAATGGGCGGGGCCCACCGGCCCGACGACACCGCCCGCCACACCCCGAAGGACCCCCACGTGCCGCGCACTCCCACCTGCGTCCTGAGCGACGCATCTCCCGTACGGGTCAGTGACGGTCACGCGGCAGACCGGTTCGTCGAGATCGGCTCCTTCACCAAGGTGCTCACCGGTACGGTGCTCATGCGCATGGCCACCGCGGGCCTGCTCGACGTCGACGACCCGGTCGAGCGCTGGTTCCCCGCCGTACCCCCCACCGGGATCACACTGCGGCACCTGGCCGAGCACACCTCGGGACTGCCGCGCCTCCCGCCCGGCACCGGGGGCCGCGATCCGTACGCCCCGTTCGACGATGCCGCCCTGCACCGGCTGCTCGGCCGGCTGGACGAGGTCGCGGTCCGGCCACCGGGACAGCAGGAGGAGTACTCCAATCTCGGGTACGCCGTGCTGGGCGCGGCGCTGGTGAGCGCGGCCGGTGCGCCGTACGAGGAACTGCTCGCCGAGCACGTCCTGCGGCCACTGGACGTCGACGAGGTGAGCGTCCGGCCCGACCCCGGCCGGCGTCTGCTCGCCCCCGGGCTGTTCGGCAGGGAGCGCAGGCCCTGGACCATGGACGGGGCGATCCTCCCGGCGGGCGGCCTGTGGGCCACCCCGCGCGCGGTCGCCGATCTGCTGGTCCGGCTGGCGGTCGAGCGGCGGCTGGGAGATCCCGCTCCCTCCTGGCAGACGACCGGCGCGCTGGTCTGGCACAACGGCGCGACCCGGCACGCCTCGGTCTTCGCCGGAGCCATGGCGGACGGCCGGTGGGTGGTGGTGCACCGGCTGGGCGGCCTCTCGGACCGCACCGACCGGATGGGCGTCGACCTGCTCCGGGGCGGCGGCTCCGGGGCCTCATGAGCCACGCCCGGGGGCTCGGGCCGGCTCCGTCTCCAGCGGCTCCGGCAGCCACCCGCGAGTGACGACAACGCGGCAGATGTGCGTGCCGGGGCCCGCGACGCCGGGATGATCCGACGACACCCCCTAGCGGGGCCGCATGGACGTCAGCTTCCCCCACACCACCATCCGGTAGCGGGAGGTGAACTCGGGGGTGCAGGTGGTCAGGGTGATGTAGTAGCCGGGCTCGTCGTACCCGTACGCCGGCCGGACGAGGGAGCGCGGAACCGGCCGGACGACCCCCGAGTCCGTGGCCGACGTCTGCGGCAGGATCTGGTCGACGGCGTACGTGTACGTCGCCGTCCGCGTCTCCACCTCGATGTCGTCCCCGCGCCGCAGCCCGGGCAGATACCGGAAGGGCTCGCCGTGCGTGTTCCGGTGCCCGGCGAGCGCGAAGTTCCCCGCCCGGCCCGGCTGCTGAGTCCCCCGGTAGTGGCCGACGTACCCCTTGTTGAGGACGTCGGCCTTGCTCACACCCTCGGCGACGGGAACGCGCAGGCCCAGCCGGGGGATGGTGAGGACGGCGTACGCCTGGGACTGCCGGGGCAGGACGACGGGGACGTACGACGGCTGGGACGTACGGGGGTGGGACGAGTCCGTGGCCGCCGCGGGGGCGGTGGGCGAGGCAGCGGCCGAGGACGGCACGTCCGTGCCGCCGCCCCCGGAGCCCTTGCCGGCCCACTCCCGCTCCAGCGCCTCCACCTGCCGCTCGGCCCCGCGCCGGGCCTCCCGGTTGGTCCACCACAGCTGGTGCACGACCAGCAGCATGAGCAGCACCCCGAGGGTGACGAGCACCTCGCCCCCACCCCAGAGCACCCGTCGGCGCCGGGCACGCCTGCGCCGATCGCTGTGCCGTACGACCCGCACGCCCGACCGGACCGGCATCCGCATCCACCTCCACGGGAGCCGCCCGCACGATAGGCGCAACGCGTACAACTCGCCATAGCCGCAGGGGTTCGGGGCAGCTCCACTGGGCGCGGCGGTGCAGTCGGCCGTACTCCCCTGTGTCCGCGGCGAGTTGGAGGGCGGCAAGCATCTCGTCATCGGCCACGACCCTGGCCTTCGCCCTCTCCCGCTTCTCCTCGGTGACCGGCGGCCCGGCCGGCCTGGTCCCCCGCTGGAACAGTGACGACGGGCGGCACGGACCTGTACGCGCCCCACTCGGACACATGCGTGTCCGGGAAGACGGTGTTCGGTGCCGTTCGCGGCGCAACCGGTGCGGACGCTCCGGATCGACGGGGTCACCGTGTGAGGGCCGACGGCAGCGGAAGGGCGTTCTGCTCCCCCTCGTCCTCAGCCCGCCCTCTCGGCCACCCCACCCGACTTCTGCATACCGACTCCGCGTCCTGGACCTCGCTCGGCACCGAAGACAGCCGCCCACCTCGCACGCCCCGCCTCCGCGCCTCACTTTTGTCACTGCCCGGCAGTACGGTGTCCCTCATGCGCCCCGACACGCCTGCCGAGAACGTCGACCACACCGCCGAAGCCGCACGCCTGGAGCGGACCGCCGGACTGTATCCCGAGGACGCCGAGGCCCTGCTGCTGAGGGCGGCGGCCCACCTGGAACTCTCCGGCGACCGCCCCGCGGCCACCGCGCTCTACGACCGCCTGCTGTCGTCCGCCGAAGGCCTGGAGAGCCCAGCTCTGGTCAGGGCGCTGAAGGCCTCGAACCTCTGGGAGTACGGCCACGAGGCCGAGGCGAGAGCGATCATCGACGGCATCCGGGCAACCGCGCCCCGCGACCCGGCCCCCTGGGTGATCATCGCGGAGTCCCTGGAGTCGCACGACGAGCTGGAGGCGGCGGAGGAGACCTTCACGGAGGCGGCGGCCCTGTTCCTGCCGCAGACGGAGGACCCGGCCCCGGCGCCCGCCACGCACCCCCTCCTCTACGGCCGCCACCGCGTCCGCCGCATGCGGGGCCTGCCGCACGACGCCTGGGACACCCTGGCGGACGCCCTCCACACGTCCCCGGTGCCGCTGGACGAACTCCACGACCCCAAACGCCTCTGGTCCCTGGGCTCGGACAACCCGGCGGAACTGGTGGCGGAAATCTCCCGCCTCCGAGCCGAACTGGGCGCCTACCGAGAGGCCCTCTCCCGCCCGTTCCCGGTGGCGGTCCTGCACTGGCCGGCACCGGAAATGGCGGAACTCCTCTCGGCCTACCCGACCCTGTCCGCGGAGTACCCGTCCCACGAGGCCCACCTGTCGACCATAGAGTCGTCCCTGCGCGAGCTGTCCATGTCGGGCACCGCCAACCTGGGCATCGTCACGGGCACGGTCCCGTCGTACGAGGCCTTCGCGGCATCAGAGGCCTCGTCGCCGGGTGATGCGACGCTGCTGCCGCAGTACGCGACGACCCTGGCGGCCCGGGGCAGGGCGGTCGCCTGGCCTCCAGAGAGGGGGGCGGAGTGCTGGTGTGGGGCGGGGGCGGCTTATGGGCAGTGTCACGGCGCAGCAAACTGACCACGCGCCCCTGAAGAGGCACCCCGCGCGTCCCGCAGGCCCTCAATCCACCCGGCGTGCATGAGGAAGCATGGCACTGCCCAAGAAGCGGGCGGCCCGACGGTGTGACACAAGCGGGCCTTGCGCGGTCCTGGATGAGAAAGAGTGCATGCGCAGCACGCTTGGGCACAAGGTATGGCAAAATCGTGCGCCAGTTCGACAATGGGTGGCCAGCCTGTCGCCGGCGCTCGGATGAACCTGGCGGGAAATGCGAGACTCTTGGTGCTGGGGAGCAGTCGCTGATCACTGCTCCCGACCTGTACATGATCATCCAGGAGGAGCTGCATGCCCCGCAGCGGCCAGAAGCGACCGAAGTTCGCCTCGCCATTGACCTCGATCGAGATCTGCGCGGGCGCCGGTGGGCAAGCCGTCGGGCTGCACAACGCCGGTTTTGACCACCGCGCGCTCGTGGAGTGGGACCCGCACGCCGTGGCCACCCTGCGGGCCAACGTGGGCGACTGGCCCGGCTGGGACCAGGAGAAGGCTGACGCCATTCGCCCGATGGACGTCAAGGAATTCCTGGAGTCGGATGTCCTGAAGGACCTCGGCTTGAAACGCGGAGACCTTGACCTGCTCGCCGGCGGCGTGCCGTGCCCTCCGTTCTCCTTGGCGGGGCACAGGCTCGGCCCTGACGATGAACGCGACCTTTTTCCCGCAGCGCTTGACATCATCGACGCTTTGCTGCCCAAGGCAGTGATGATTGAAAATGTGCGAGGAATCCTGGAACCTCCAGAGTTCTTCATTGACTACCGGATCTCAATCCTCGAAAGGCTTCGCAGCCTCGGCTATCTGGTCCCCGAGGTTGATCCAGGCCTTTCTGCGACTGAGCAGGACGTCATCATGCGTTCGGTCTGGCGGCGTCTCGACGCGAGCTATTTTGGCGTTCCGCAACTGCGGCCGCGCGCGATTTTGGTGGCCATTCACAAGAGCGCAGTAAGCCCAGGTGACCAGAAGTTCAGGTGGCCCACAGAGCTGAAGCGTGATCCGGCAACGGTCCAAGGGAAACTCTACGACAGCATGAAAGCGCGCTGCGAGGAGTTCTGGGACAAGAATGTCCACGGGCAGCCCGCAGGACCTGGAGAGAAAACTGGACAGCAGATCTTCGAGAGGTGGGAAGAAGCCACTTCGGGTAAGACGGTCGCCCCCACTCTCGTAGGCGGGTCAAAGAAGCACGGCGGCGCCGACCTTGGTCCCACACGAGCCAAGCGTGCTTGGCGAGACCTGGGAGTTGACGGCATGGGAATCGCGAACGACCCCGAGAATTGCGTCCCGGAGCGCGACCTCTTCCGTCCCAATGGCCCCATGCTCACCGTCGCTCAGGCCGCGATCATTCAGGGCTTCCCGGAGTACTGGAAGTTCCAGGGCCGCAAGACCGCCCGCTACCGCCAGGTCGGGAACGCGTTCCCGCCCCCGGTGGCGGAAGCTGTTGGCCGGGCCATTGCGGCTGTTCTGCGTCCTGAACACCGCGAGGAACTTCTCACCGAGTACCAGATGGAACCGGCGGGAGCGCTGCCCGTCGCAGACGTCCCGCGGCAACTTGAGATTTCAGTCTCCGCCGCCCGCGCCGCCCTTGCGCCGGCTCAGGACCGTGAGGGCGATTTTGTCGGCACAAGCGTCTGATGATTCATGCTCCCAGAAGCGAAGCACGCACCAACCGGCTGCCTTCAGTTTCTGGTCCGTGTCCCTGTCCCGTGTCATGTTTCGCAGGACTTTCTCGGACCAGTAACCTGAATTCGTCCTCGGCGGCACGTAATGCTCCGGGCAGCCATGCCAGTAGCAGCCGTCTATGAAGACAGCGACTTTCGCCGGACGGAAGACCAAGTCCGCCGTCCGGCGGAGGTCCGGCAGGGGCCGGGCCGCGACGCGGTAGCGGAGACCCTTCGCGTGGACCAGCCTTCGGATGAGCCACTCGGGCTTGGTGTCACGGCTGCGGATCGCCTGCATGTTGCGGCGGCGTGCTGCGGACGAAGCCCAGGAACCTTCCGGGGCCTCCCATTCGGCATCATGGGACACACCGCAGAGGGTAGTCCCGTGAGGTCCGCAGCACGCGGCCCGTCCTAGCGACCTCCCATGTGACTGAGCAGTGCCTCTATGTCACTCGGCGCGAGTCCGGCAGCCACCGAGGGCTCCTCCTCCAGGTCAGCGAGCTGCTGCACCGTGGGGTCGTCCAGGATGCGCCCCATGAAGTCGAGCTTCCGCTCCAGGCGCTCGGCGACCACCTCGTCGATGGAGTTCCGCACCGCCAGGACAGTCACCCGGGTCTCCGTGTCGGGGGCCAGACCGAGGCGGTGGATCCGGTCGAGGCTCTGAAGGAAGCGGCCGGCCATGAAGTCGCGGTCCACGTAGACAGCGTCGTGGCACACATGGTGCAGGCTTATCCCTTCTCCCAAGGTCGCCGGGTTCGAGATCAGCACCATGCACGCCGGGTCCTCCCGGAACCGCCGGAGCTGCTCCTCACGGTCCGCGGTGCCGCCGTAGACGACAGCCGGACTGTACTTCTCCAGCAGGCGTTCCAGCGTGGTGAGGCTCCTGACGAAGGTCGTCCAGACCAGCGTCTTACGGCCCTGGGCGGCGTTCTCCGCGATGATCGCGATGGCTTCCTGGTACTTAGGCGACAGCTCGTAGTCGGGGAGGCTCTGCATGAGGGAGTACAGCGAGCTGCCCTCGGGGACGTCCAGCGGCGGCAGTTGGTACGCGAGCGGCTCGTACCGGCTGGCTCCTTCAAGGAGCAGGGCCGGGCTCGTAGCCGCCATGAGAAGACGCAGAGCAGTCTTGCCCAGGCTGCTCAGGTCGTCGCGCGCTGTGCCGCTCTTCTCGCCGCCCACGAGAGCCGTGTAGATCTCGTCGTGCAGGGGTGGCATGTCGACGAAGCGAAGCCCCAGCTGAACCGGTGGCAGACCGAGTTCCTGCTTGGTCGTGCGCGTGAACAGCGGCCGGAGGACCGAGCTGGCGTGTGCGAGGTCACCGCCAGCCACCGCCTGCACCACCGTGCGCTGACCGTGCCCCGGCCAGACGAAGCCCAGCAGGTTTTCCAGGTCTCGGGAGCCGTTGGGGGCCGGGGTACCGGTCAGGATCAGCCGGCGCGCGGCCAGAGGGCCCAGGGCCATGCAGGCTGCCCCGTACGTCCCCCGGGCGCCCAGCTTCATCCGGTGCGCCTCGTCCAGGATGATCATTGAGGGACCCGACTTGAGCCACCCGGCCAGCATGGGCAGCGACCGGTCGAGACGCTCGTAGTTCACCACGAGCACCTCTGCCCACTCGTCCCACGAGCCGTCCAGGACGTTGATCCGCAGCGGGTGGATGAGGCACTCGGCGGTCTCATAACGCCAGGACTCGTAAGCAGACTTGGGACAGACGACCAGCAGGCGGCTCACCTTGCCGGCGGCCTTCTGCGCGGCGTACACGGCGAGGGCGACGCGGGTCTTGCCGGCTCCGGGCACGCTGAAGTTCGCACCGTGCTGCAGCGACAGAAGCTTCGCGATGTCGCGGCGCTGGAACTCGCTGAGTTCGCCCTTCCAGGTGTCGCCGAGAAGGGCGAGCACGTCGTCGGGCGCGACCTCGCCGGGTGCGTCCCGCCCCGCGAGTCGCTGCTGCACGGTGTGGGCGTCCTGGACCACACCGGATACCAGCTCACGCAGGTCATCCGCCCACTCCACGCCGGCCGGGTCGGACCAGGTGCCGAGGAGGGCAAGGTCCGCGAGCAGCTCGTCCAGGGAGACCGAGGCACTCAGAGGGCCGAGCTGGCCGCCGGTGCGAAACCGGGCGGCCAGCTGCACGAGTTCCTGCTGGAACGATTCCGTGGTCCGCAGGACCACCCTGGTCCGGGTCTCATCGAACCCGAGACGCAGCGACTTCTCGCTGACGGGACTGGTCACCGCGAGCCCTCCGCTGCGACCGCCTCCAGCAGCCAGGCCACACCGTCTCCCGGCTGCGGCAGCCCGCGGCCGGCCTGCTGCGCGAGCTTGAGGAGGCTGCCCCGCAGCTTGATCACCGCGTCATCGAACGCTTCCTCGTCCAGGCTCCGGGAGGTCCGTGCCTGTACCAGGTCGCTTACGCACTGGTCGATGCTCGCGCATGCTTCCGCCAGCCGGGCCGGGGCGAGCTGCTTGCGCTTGCGCAGCCGGGCGTTGCGGCCCGCCGCGTCGATCGCCTCGTCGAACGCCTTCTTCGTGCTTTCCCAGGCGTCCTGCGCGGCGGCCTTCCGCTCGTCACCGAGGTCCGAGGCTCCGTTCCTCACCAGGGCAGCGGTGCGGAGGATCTCGTCGTTCATCGCCCGGGCCTCAGCGACGGCGGAGGAGGCGGCGGGCACCTCCAGGCCCAGACCGGGGATGGACACCGACTGCGGCTGCGCGGCCGTCGTACCGCCCATGGGCAACTGCCGCTCAAGCCCCGCCTTCAGGAACTCCTCGTCGATGTGACGAACGTCCGTCTTGGAGAAGTTGAGGAGGATCGCGGCCAGGCGCAGCTCCTTCAGGACCTCGGCCTGGTCGCGGTCCACCGTTTCCAGCTTCGCGTACAGCCGGTGGAGCTCCCTGAGCCGCTCCGTCGCGCCCTCCCAGTCCACCAGGCGCAGTCCGTTGCCGCCGCCAGTGCGGCTCCGCTCGTTCAGCTCGCGGATCGTGCTGAGGATCCACCGCTCCTGGTGGTAGGTGCGCACCTGGATCCGGAAGTCCTTGGCGATCTGCTCCGGCGTACGGCCCAGCGCCGCCTGCTCCTCCATGGCGATGATGCGGTTAATGAAGGAGTAGTCACGCCTGTGGTCCTTGCGAAGCTGCAGGGACAGCTCGACAGCGTTGATGTCGGCCCATGTGAACGACGCCGGCAGCACGCCCACGCGCATCGACTGAGCGCCGAGTTCGCGAAGCGCGGCGGCCCGGGTGTTGCCGTTCACCAGCACCCCGTGCCGGGTCACGAGCCCGGGGTCGTTCTGCCCGAACTGGTTAAGGCTGTCTTTCAGGTCATCGAAGTGCTTGTCCCGCACGTTCGTGTTCTCGGGGTCCGCCTTGAGCAGGAAGCTGAGGTAGTCCTGGCTCTCCGCGCACCAGGGGTCCTTGTCCAGCAGCGCATCCCGCTCCGCGTCGTGGCTGCGCTGGGCCCGGATCCGGTGGGTGCTGGGGTTGTGGAAGAGGCTGCTCAGCGGCAGATCAATCACTTCGACATGGGCCTGCTGCCCATTCCAGTCGACGGTCACGGTCTCCCGCGTACCGCCGGCCGCCTTGACCTCCTCGACCTTCTTACTGATCAGTTCGCTGAACTCGGCCGCCCTCGGCGGGGCCGGAAACTCGCGCATCGTAGTCGTCCCGTCCTGTCTCAGTCGTTCGTACCGTCGAGCTTGTCGGCCACGGCCCTGCGCGCGTCCGCAGGCAGCGTGTGGTATAGCCCCCACAGCTTCTCCAGCGCGCTGGGGGTCCGGCGGTCCGCGGCGATCCACCCGCGGAACACCCTCCGCTCTACCGAAGCCAGCGACTCGATCTCCACCAGGACGTCCGCCATGTGCACGGTCCGGTCCACGTTGCCCCGGCCGCACCGCTGGCACTCCGTGACGAGCTGGTGGACGACGCTGCCGTCCGGCTGAACGACCGGCCGACGCGCCACGTTGAGCACGGCCTGCTCCAAACCCTCGTCGCCGTACGTCTCTCCGCCCGTCACGCCGCAAGTACGGCAGAGGTAGCCATCGTCCTGGAACACCTTGGCCCGCTGGGCGTTAGTGATGCTCCCCTTGTGCGCCGGGGCCTTCGACTGCCCCGGAATCCAGACGTCAGCACCCCTGGTTCGAAAGCGGTGCTCCTGCTGGCGCAACGTCGGGTCCTCGCGGCTCGTGGCGATCTCCCAGCCGCGGTCGCGCAGGTCACGCATGCGCCGGTCGATCTGCGCCACGTCCGGGAACGCGGCCCGCAGGTCGCCCTTGGTGAAGGTGCCGTTCTCCTTCACCTCCTGGATGAGCCACAGCGCGACGCGCGCCATGGTTCCGAGCTTGTGGCCCCCGTAGGTCGTGTCCCGCCAAGACGGCAGCGCAGCCATCCGTTCCCTCCCATGTGGCAATTACCTGAATCTGGCCTTAAGGCGCGCACTACTGCATAGCGGCACAAGAACTGCCATTCCTGCACAAGCGTTCGCCTCGCGACCACCCCCCGCCTCAAGAGCGGCTGACGTCCAGTGAACACGACAGATGCCGAGATTCAATCCCCTTTGAACACTTGCCGACACAAAGCAAGCCTTGCTCGCCAAAAGCAAGCACAACTCCGCCATCACTACGGCAGAATGAACCAGGCACCTGGCAACGGGCTTGCTGGCAGGGCAACTTGCTGGAGGACGGGGAGGTCTCAAGAGCGTGCCGTACAGCAGGAACAGTCGCCCTCCATTTGCATGGGCGGAAAAGCCCATCGACAGTGGCCTTTCACCAGCAAGGCGTGAACTCGCCTCCGCCCTTCAGCGCCTTTGCCCGCTCCTGCTCATCACGCCAGAGAGCACCGGTGTACCTACACACAGCCCGACCCAGGGCGAGGCCGCCAACCGGCTCAGAATGAGCGAAAGCGCCCTTTCTAGGGCGCTCAGCGGAAAGGCACTTCCCCAGCGAAGATCGGTGGAGATCCTCTTCGAGGAGGCGTGCGCTGACGCCTCGAAGAGGGGCATCAAGGTCGGCGTAACCCTGGACGACTTGTGCCAGTTGCACGCGAAGGCGGCGGCCGAGCAGAACGGTGGGATCGCTACGCACCTGAGCGCAGACCTGGAGTCGGCGTCCGAAGAACTACGCGCGCTTCGTAACGAGAACGAGCAGCTCAGGAGCGCGAACGAGGAGCTGCGCGCGGAACGTGACACGCTGCGCCAGCAAGCCTCACCGAAGGCCGACAGCCTGCGTTCCCTCCAGCGGAAGTACACGGTGCTGCAGCGAAAAGCCGCCTCGCTGCGGGAACGGGTCAGCCTCCTCGAAGCCGGCTCACCAGTCCATTCGTCTCACGCTCCGGCCGCCGCTCCGCTGCCGGTACCCCGTCAGGCGGGGTACCGGCAGCGGACTGAACTTGATACGGAGGCCGCCCGGAACGTCGCGAGGCGAGCGAAAGCTCTGCGCGGCGACGGCCGGCAAGCGGATGAGGTGCTGGCCCTCCTGCGGCATACGGCGGACGCCTACAGCCCGGCAGAGACAGCCTTGCTGGTCGTCCTGCTGACCCAGGAAGGCCAGGAGGATCTCGTCAGTGACCTTCTCCACATCTATGGACGGGACCAGCCCGACCGCGAAGTGCTGCGCACCGCGCTGGAACTCCTCAGGTCCGGCGCCTCAGGTAACGCTGAAGCCCTGCTGCTGACCGCTGCGCAAACGCGCAAACCACACCGTACCGCTTAGGCCGCCCCGCCCAGCTCCGCCTCGTAATGCCTCTGAACACGGTCGAGGACATCGTCTGGATCCTGGCCCCGGGCAGCAGTCCAGTGGAGCAGGTCAGCAATCAATTCGACTACTGACTCGTCGAGTGCCGCAGCGCCACTACGTCCCGCCCACGCCACAGTCCGGGCCTTCGCCTGATACCACTCCAGAACGGCCACCGCACGCTCGATGCGCCGGCAGTCCTTCCCGGAGTCGACCGACACCTCGCACCACACCGCCTTGCCGGCGGCCGTCGGCACTGCGCCCCAGTCCAATGCAAGTGCTGCGATCAAGTGAAGCCCTCGGCCGCACTCCTCCTCGCAGCTGCGCGTCTGGACCGAGGGCAGTGCCGGGCTCCTGTCGTGGACTTCAAGCCGGAGACGATCGAGCCTCCACTCCAACACCAGCGTGGCCGACGTTCCCTCACCGACGTGCTTTACCACGTTCGTCGCCAGTTCGGTGACGAGGAGTTCCGCCTCCTCAACGCAGGTAGGCATTCCCCAGCGGTGCATCTGAGAGGCCGCCGCTCTGCGCAGCAGCCGCACCTCTGTCGGCACCGCTTCGAACGGCAGGACACAGCGGAAACGGGGGTCGGTGGGGTCGGGGCCGGGCATGGCTACTCCTCCTCGCGAAGCCACGCGCCTGCCTGCGCCGACCGTGTCCATACGGATGCAGTGCGTAGCGGTCTGTGAGTGAGCATGGCACAGGAGAAGTCTTGCTATGCAACTTCTCACGAGAATGGATCGGGTGAACTTGATGGTGACTCGCGTTGGAGCTGCCTAGCCTGATGGGCGTCTTCCTGGCCGCCGGCCGGACCACGGCGAAGGAGCCGCATGACCGAACGCACCACCACCCGCCGACGCCAACTGGGCGCAATGATGCGTAAATTGCGCGCCCGGAAAGGGCTGACACTTGAGGAGGCCGGACTGCTCGTCGGTGTGTCGAAGGCAACGGTCAGCCGATACGAGACCCAGGCGGGGCCGGTGAGGTGGATCGTTGTCGATGCCCTGTGCCAGGAGTACGGCGCCACCGACGCCGAGCGGCGGGCTGTTGTCGGGCTGGCGAAGGACGCGAAGCAACAGGGCTGGTGGAGCACCTTCGCCGACTCGATCCCGGAGAGCATGAACCTGCTGCTCACTCTTGAGGACGAAGCAGTGGGAGAGAGCCACTTTTCGTGCGTCTACGTCCCGGGACTACTCCAGACACGCGACTACAGCACCGCCCTGCAGAAGGCAAACGAAGTACCCCTAGGTGTGGAGGAGATCGAGCGCTTGGTCGACATCCGCATGAAGCGGCAGGAGATCCTCGCCCGACCGAAGCCGCTTCGCCTGTGGGCCATCCTGGACGAGTCCGTCATCCGAAGGGTTGTCGGCTCCCCGCAGATCATGCGGGAGCAGCTTGACCGGCTGCTTGAGGCCAACGAGTCTCCCCACATCACGTTGCAAGTGTTGCCCTTCTCCAAGGGAGCTCACGCCGCAGCACTCGGCAGCTTCGTCGTAATCGCCGGCCGGGAGTCGACCCTTGATGTGGTCTACGTGGACTTCCACACGGGATCCCTCTTCTTGGAGAAGGATGAAGAACTTGAGCGATACAGACTTGCGTTCGAGTACCTGCGCGCACAAGCGTTGGACATGGAGGCCTCCTCCAGTCTGATCCACCGCGCCCGCAAGGAGCTGTAAATGACCGCCGACCGCCAGCCCGATACCGATCTTGTCTGGTTCAAGTCGTCGTACAGCGGCGGCAACACGACCGAGTGCGTGGAGGCGGCTCTCGTCCCAGGGGGCCTGCTCATACGGGACTCTAAGCGCCCTGGCAGCCTTCGCCTCACTGTCTCATCGTCTGCGTGGAGAAATTTTGTGATGGGCGCTCGGTCTTCGTCTGACCGCGCGTCGACGTAGCTTGACAGACGGCTGTCAGTCCGATGACGCGTTGAAGCCCTTGATCAGTCAGCACAGTGCTCCGACCCTCGACCCTGATGGTCGGGGCCTCTCAGCTTCCGCCGTGGGCCACTGGACCGTGGCCCACGGTCCTCGGTGGACCAAGGCGGTATGCATGCCTGCGGCGGCGGCCGGCCGGATGGCGTTGTCGATGCGGTAGCCGACGGAGGCACCAGCAGCCGAACGGGGCCCGATCCCGAGGTCAACTGGTGCCGTACCAGGCAGCGTTTGCTGCAACAAGCCCGACGGGAGTTCTTCATGCAGCGTTACAACTGGCCCCTCCTGGACGGCCGTACCCGCCCGCTCAAGATGAAGGAGTGGGGCGACCTGGCCATCATGGACCCCGACGCCGGCAAACTGCCGCGTGGACGCAGGTTTCTGGCGGCCGAGAAAGACTGGCTGCGCATCGACGCCGGAAGCGCCCTGGAGAACCCCACCGTCACCCTTTACGCCGGAGATGACCCGGGAGCAGAGAGCGGCTGGGACGAGGTCGAAGAGATCACCGTGATCTCCACGACCGGCTTCCTCGCCCTGTGCGACAGCGGATACGAGCCGCTGCGCAGAGAGAATCTCGCCACCGCAGGAGTCGGTTCCTACCTGATCCGTGTCCATGCCAGTGACCGGTCGTCGGATGGCAAGAAGCCCCGCTTCCTCATCCAGGTCATCCCCGGCGATCGTACGGGGGCCGAGCCCCGGCCGCCCTCCGCCACGATCGAGGAGTCCGCCGGTCCGCTCCTGGTGAGGACATCCTTCGCGCAGCCAGATGAGTGGGCACGCCTGCTCCGGGCCCTCGAAGGAAGCTCGGATCACCACGAGTCGATCGCCGTCATCGACAACCGCGCCTACGCCGGCTTCACGGCGGAGCAGATCCAGGCACGGATCGGGCGCAATGACGAGGACTGGCCCGACAGTACTCTCGTCCTCATCGCCGATGAACGAGCCCTGGCCTCCGACGAATTCCCGTTGCTGGCCGTGAACAACCTGCCCGACGATGACGACGATCCGTTCAGGATCACCCTCACAGCGGCCGGTTCCTTCGTCGTCAACATGGAACTGGCGAACACCAGCTTTGCCGAGTGGGGCCGTGGTGCCGACCCCGACGGCGTCTACCGGAAAGAGCACTACTGACAGCGCTGTTGCTGGGGGCTTCGCGTGACTGCGGGCAGGGGTGGGAACGGTCAGCGGGTGAGTACGCCGAACTCGCTGCCGGGCCAGGGGACCTGGGGGTCTACCGGGGGCTTCACCACGCGGGTGGGGGTGGTTCCGGCGAGCTTGCCGTCCTTCGTCGGGACCGACCAGACGTCCGAGGTGTTCGCCCGGACCGGCAGGTCGATCTCGGGCCGGCCGTCCCCGTTCAGGTCTGTGATCTTGAGCAGTTGGGGGATGCGGTAGACGCCGGCGGGGCGGGGCAGACCGGCCGCATCGTGGCCGTAGAACACCGCACCGGTGCCGGTCGTCCCCTTGGCCGAGCCCTTGAGCACGTAGATGCCGCCCCCGCTGATGTAGCAGTGCTCGCAGGTGGCGTGCCGCTCGCCGGGAGCGCCGACGATCAGCTCGGAGTATCCGTCCCGGTCGAGGTCGCCCGCGGTGACGTCGGCGCCGAAGTTGTCCCCCGCCTCGACGCCGCCCGGAATGCCGGTGCTGTCCTCGGTGAACACCTTGGTGCCGCGGTTCTCGTCCACGCCACCGGAGGCGCCGTAGCTGATCTGGACCCGGCCTGCGCGGCGCTCGGAGTCCGTTTCGTACGCCGGGTCGCCCACCGCCATGTCGCCGTAGCCGTCCTTGTCGAAATCGGCGATCACGACGCTGTCGCCGCCCCGGACGGTGGCCGGGGTCCGGCGCAGCCCGGACGCGCCGCCGAGCAGCACCCGTCCCCGCCTGCGGTTCTCGCCGAGCACCACGAGGTCGTCGATGGCGCCCTTGTTGATCCGGCCCACGGCCAGCCGCTTCTGGGCGTCGCTGTAGATGAACGCGGAGCCCACGTCCACCGGCTGGATCGAGGCAGGCGAGCCGTCCGTCTTGAAGGGACCCCGGTACAGGCGGAGCGACGTGGAGTAGCCGACGATCAGGTCGGTCTTCCCGTCTCCGGTGAAGTCGCCGGTCTTCAGCACCGCGCCGAAACCGGGGGCCGTGTCGCTGCCGGGCATCGGGGTGCCGCCCTTGAGGCCGGCGGGGCCGCCCCAGAGCAGGGTGACCTCGTCGCGGACCCCCTCGTGCGAGGCGACCGCGAGGTCCGCGTAGCCGTCGGCGTTGAAGTCGCCGTTGGCGAGCGTCCGGCCGAACCGCTGGTCCTGCCCCGCGTCGCCCGGCACGCCGGGGCTGTTCCGGGTGACGGCCTTCAGGCCGGTCTGCTGGGCACCGTACTTCGAGCCGTACGAGACGGTGACGTAGCCCGCGTTCGGGGCCTGGACGGGGTTCCCGTCCGGACCGGGGACGTTCACTGCGCCGTCCGGGGCGCCGATCGCGAGGTCGTGGTACCCGTCACCGTTGAAATCGTCCGCGTACCGGGTGGGCGCGGGACCCGTCGTGGTGGCGGCCCGGGCCTGGGTACCGGTGGAGACCAGCAGGGCCCCGGTGAGAGCCGTGGTCGTCGTGACCGCTGCGGCGATCACGACTGTGTGACGGATGCGGCTGCGCACGTCCGTTCCCCCCATGGATGAACTCGATCTGCAAGAACTCGACTGGTTGCACCCCCAAGACCCCCGACGGGCGGGAACGGTTGTGCGGATCTTTGCGTCGCGCACAGTTGTGCGGATCTTTTGTGTCGCGCTCCCCTCGCACGACGCGGGCGTACGGCGACGGGCGCCGCGCAGTGGGTGTGCGGCGCCCGGTGCCGTGTGCCGTTCTTATGCCGTCGCTCTACGTCGTTGCTTTATGTCGTTGCTTTACGTCGTTGCTTTATGTCGTCGCGTCAGTCGCCTTGTGGCGTCGCTTCGTGTCGTCGTTCATGCCCTCGTTTCATGCCGTCGCGGCCAGGTCCGCCCGGCCGAAGAGGAGGGCGTAGCCCGGGGGGAGCTGGGCGAGGAGGCGGGTGGTCAGGGGGGTGCCCACCCAGTTCGCCAGGACGCTCAGGACCGAGCTGACGTCCCAGCGGGCCGTTGCCGGGGTCGCCCCCTCGATGCGGGCGGCCACCGAGTCGACGAACTCCCGGGCAGTGAGGGGGTGTGTCGCGGGGATCTGTGAGGCGATCACTCGGGCTGCTTCTCGGGGGAGAGCCTGGGCGAGGGCTACGCGTTCGTCGCCGGTCACGTGGCCGCCCAGGGCTGAGAGGACTATGCGGGTCACGCGTTCCGCCTCTGCCCTGGTCGTGTACTGGCCCGCCTCCCGTACCGCCTCCGTCAGTTCCTCCCAGCGTGCGGCGTCGGTGTCACGCTCGCGGGGCAGGGGGGACGCGGCGGGGATGGTCGTTCTCGGCGGTGGGGGCGTCGTCACGGTCATCGTGCTGGCTCCTTCTCCGGGACACTGTGAAGCTTCGGCGCGTCCGCGCACCGGGGGCATCGGTGCATCGGCGCATCGGTACATCGGCCCTCTGGTACATCGGTGCTTCGATGCTTCGGCAGTTGGTCACTTCGGCTGGTCGGGTACCGGGGGCAGTCCCCCGGTACCCCGTAATGCGGGCTGCATGAGCCGCAGTTCGGCCAATGTGCGGCGGTCAGCCGCTGAGCTGCTTCCGGTCGCCGGTGCTGCCGCCCGTGATCTGGATGCGGCGTGGCTTGGCCTGTTCGGCCACCGGGATGCGCAGGGTCAGGACGCCGGCCTCGTACGACGCGTCGATGCGGTCGGTGTCGAGGGTGTCGCCGAGGAACAGCTGCCGGGTGAACGTGCCCGTGGGGCGCTCCGCCACGAGCAGTTCCGCGTCCTCGGGGGCCGGGCTGCTGCGCTCGGCGCGGACGTTGAGGACGTTGCGCTCGACGTCCAGCTCGATCGTCTCGGGGTCGATGCCGGGCAGGTCGAAGTGGACGAGGAACTCGTCCCCTGCTCGGTAGGCGTCCATCGGCATCGCGGCCGGGCGCGTCGCCTCTCCGAGGAACTGTCGCGTGAGGCGGTCGAAATCACGGAAGGGGTCCGTGCGCATGAGCATCACAGGTCACTCCTCTCCTCAGGGATTGGGTGCGATGCCCTACGGCTTCTTATATAACCCTCCGCCCCAAACTTGACAAGCTCTGACTCAAGTTAAGGGAGTCCACGTGCATGCGCGTTAGCCTCGGCCCCGGACATCAGCACAAAAACCGAGCATGAGGAGACAGTCATGGCCAGGGTTCCCAGTGCGGTCGTCGCCGGTGCCGGGCTCGTCGGCGGGTACGGCGTTGCCCGGTGGACCAAGAAGCGGCAGCTCGGCGGGGCCGTACTGGCCGTCGCGGGGGCTGCCGCCGCTCAGCAGTGGCGCAGGCAGGCAGGCGGGAAGGCCGCCGGTGCGCTGACCGCCGCCTATGTCGCCGCGTTCGCCGGGTCCCACCCGCTGGCGAAGAAGGTCGGCGCCTGGCCGTCCGTCCTCGGTGTCGCCGGCGCCGTCGCCCTCGCCTCCTGGGCCGTCGCCGACCGCAAGACCCAGAGCCCCGGCAGGGCATAGCGGCCCGGGGAGGCGGAGACCGTCGGCACCGCCCTGCTACGACGCCCCCGCCCGGAACGCCCTGCGGTACGCCTGCGGACTCGTCCCCACGACCCTGCGGAACCGTTCCCGGAAGGCCGTCGGTGAACCGAAGCCCGTCTGGGCGGCGATCCGTTCGACCGGGTGCGCCGTGGTCTCCAGCAGGTGCTGGGCTCGTCGTACCCGCGCCCGATGCAGCCACTGCAGCGGCGTCGTACCGGTCTGCTCGCGGAATCGGCGGTTGAGAGTGCGGGTGCTCATGCCCGCCCGGGCCGCGATCTCGTCCAGGGTGAGGTCGCGGTCGCTGTGGTCCTCCAGCCAGTGCAGCAGCGGTTCCAGGGTCGTGCCCGCCGGGGCCGGGGGCAGGTCGTGGACGATGAACTGGGCCTGCCCGCCCTCCCGTTCCAGCGGCATCACGGACATCCGGGCCGCGTGCGCGGCGACGGCCGAGCCGAAGTCCTTGCGGATCATGTGCAGGCACATGTCCAGCGCCGCCGCCGCGCCCGCCGACGTCAGGAACTGGCCGTCGTCGACGTACAGGACGTTCGGATCGACGGTCACCTTCGGATACAGCTCCGCCAGCCGGCCGGCCGCGGCCCAGTGCGTCGTCGCGCGCAGGCCGTCCAGCAGACCTGTCGCCGCGAACAGGAACGCGCCCACGCAGACCGAGGCGATGCGGGTGCCGGCCCCTGCCGCGGCGCGCAGAGCATCGGCCACCCCCGGCGGCAACTGTTCCGGTGGTTCCGCCACGCCCGGCAGGATGATCGTGTCCGCTTCCGCCAGCGCCTCCAGGCCGTACGGCGCCCGCACCGTGAAGGCACCCGCGCTCACCTCCTCCTGCACCGAGCACACCCGCACCCGGTACGGCTCGCGGCCGTCGGGCAGCCGCGCCCAGCCGAAGGTGTCGATGGGGGCGGAGAGGTCGAAGGGGATGACGCCGTCCAGCGCCAGTACGGCCACGGTGTGCATGGCGGGATCGTAGGCCTACGACCGGTTCTCGCCAACGTGTGCACCTGCGGCCTCTGCGGTGGTCAACCGTCGAACCGGCTGTGGCGACCATCCGCAGAACCTGGCGACAATCCGTTGAACCCTGGCACTCTCGCCACTTCTCCACGCCCCCCGGGCCACCTACCGTCACCGCGTGACCAAGTTCCTCCTCGCCGTGCACGTCCTCGCCGCCATCGTCGCGGTAGGCCCCGTGACCGTCGCCGCCAGTATGTTTCCGCCCGTCGCGCGCCGCGTGCTCGCCGCTCCGCCGGACGGGAGCGGCACCGGGACCCTGCGCCTGCTGCACCGGATCTGCCGCGTGTACGCCCTCGTCGGCGTCGTCGTCCCGGTCTTCGGGTTCGCCACCGCCGACGAGATGGGCGTGCTCGGCAGCGCCTGGCTGATCGCGTCGATCGCGCTGACCGCCGTCGCCGCGGTCGTCCTCGGCGCGCTGGTGCTGCCCGCTCAGAGCGCCCTGGTGGAGGGCCGGGTCGCGAACCCCGCCCGGCTCGCCGCGTTCACCGGCGTCTTCAATCTGCTGTGGGCCACCGTGACCGTCCTGATGATCGTGCGCCCCGGCTCCAGCACCGGCGCCTGACCCGGTCCGCCCGGCCCCGTCACGTCCCCGTCACGTCTCAGGGCGTGCTCGGCGCGGGCGGCGCCGAGGGCCCCTGCGTACCCTCCGCACCCCGCGTCACCGCCCTGGCCCGCCCCGCCACCGCCGTCAGCGGACGGGCGATGTCCTCCAGGGAGCGGCGTTCGGCCCGTACGGCCAGGAAGGCGGCGACCAGGCCCGCCGCGCACATCAGGGCCGCGCCGACGGAGAACGCCAGGACGGTGTCGCCGGCCCTGCCGGTGCCGGTGAGGTCGGCGAAGAGCAGCGGGCCGCTGACGCCGCCGGCCGCCGTACCGAGGGCGTAGAAGAAGGCGATGGACATCGCCCGCGTCTCCATCGGGAAGATCTCCGAGACGGTGAGGTACGCGCTGGACGCACCGGCCGAGGCGAAGAACAGCACCGCGCACCAGCAGGCCGTCAACGTGCCCGCGCTCAGCGCACCCCGGTCGAACAGCCACGCCGTGCCGAACAGCAGCAGACCCGAGAGCAGGTACGTCGAGGAGATCATCACCCGCCGGCCCACCGTGTCGAACAGCTTGCCCAGCAGCAGCGGGCCGCAGAAGTTGCCGACCGCGATCACCGCGAAGTAGTAGCCGGTGTGATCGGAGGGCACGTCGAAGAACCTGGTCAGGATGGCGCCGAAGCCGAAGGTGATCGCGTTGTACAGGAACGCCTGGCCGATGAAGAGGGAGAAGCCGAGCACCGCCCGCCTGCGGTACTGCCCGAAGACCGTGCGGGCGATCTCCAGGAACGTCACGCTCCTGCGCTGGCGGATCTCCAGCTCCCCCTGCGGCTCGGGCAGCCGCACGCCCCTGTCCCGCTCCACCCGGCGCTCGATGCCCGAGACGATCTCCTCGGCCTCCCCGTCCCTGCCGTGGATCAGCAGCCAGCGCGGGCTCTCCGGGACGTGCCGCCGGACGAGGAGGATGACCAGGGCGAGTACGGCGCCGAGCGCGAACGTCAGCCGCCAGCCGACGTTCCGGGCCAGCAGGTCCGTGTCGAGCGCGACGATCGACAGCAGCGAGCCGCCGACCGCGCCCAGCCAGAAACTGCCGTTGATGACCAGGTCGACCCGGCCGCGGTACTGCGCCGGGATCAGCTCGTCGATCGCGGAGTTGATCGCCGCGTACTCACCGCCGATACCGAAACCGGTCAGAAAGCGAAAGAGGAAGAACCACCAGGCCTCCCAGGAGACCGCCGTCAGAGCCGTCGCTGCCAGGTACACCGCCAGCGTGATCATGAAGAGCTTCTTGCGGCCGAAGCGGTCGGTCAGCCGGCCCCAGAAGAGCGCCCCCGAACAGGCGCCCGCCACATACAGTGCGGCGGCCACGCCCGTGATCTGGCCCGAGGTGATCGACACCCCGCTGCCGGGCTCGGCCAGCCGGCCGGCGATGTTGCCGACGACCGTGACCTCCAGGCCGTCCAGGATCCACACCGTGCCCAGGCCGATCACGATCGTCCAGTGCCAGCGGGACCAGGGCAGGCGGTCCAGCCGGGCGGGGATGTCGGTGGTGATGGTCCGGCCGCTCCCCGGCGATGCCACCTCGGCTGCGCTCATGGGCTCCCTCCTCGCCGAAGCCCCCCGACCACCGGGGGACACAGCAGGACGGGTGCCCGCACCCCGGGGAATCAGTCGGTACGGGCCCCGGCCTCAGGCACCCAGCGTCCGCGTCACCGCATAGATCAGCAGCCCGGCCAGCGACCCCACCACCGTGCCATTGATCCGGATGAACTGCAGGTCACGGCCGATGTGCGCCTCGATCTTCCGAGTGGTGTGCTCGGCGTCCCAGCCCGCCACGGTGTCCGTGATCAGCGAAGTGATCTCCGCGCGGTACGTCGTCACCACGTGCACCGCCGCACCCTCGACCCAGCTGTCCACCTTCTCCTGCACCTTCGGCTCCGTCGCCATCCGCTCACCGAGCGACAGCAGCGCCGCCCGCACCCGCAGCCGCAGCTCACTGTGCTCGTCCTCGGCCGCCGCCACGATCATCGACCGTACGGCCGTCCAGACGGACGCGATCAGATCCTGCACCTCGCCCCGGCCCAGCACCTCCCCCTTGAGCCGCTCCACCCGCACCCGGGTGTCCGTGTCCGACTGCAGGTCGGAGGCGAAGTCGGCGAGGAAACGATCGAGCGCGCCGCGCGCCGGATGCGAGGGCATGTCCCGCATCTCGGTCACGAACCGCAGCAGCTCCTTGTAGACCCGCTCGCCGACCCTGCGGTCCACGAACCGCGGCGTCCAGCCCGGCGCACCGCCCTCCACGGCCACCATCACATCGTCCCGGTGCAGCACCAGCCAGTCGTGCGCACGGGCCACCACCAGGTCCACCACCCGCCGGTGCCCGCCGTCGGCGACGATCCGCTCCAGCGTCTTTCCGATCCCCGGCGCGATCTCCTGGGCGTTCGCCCGCCGGGTGATGGCCTCACCGACGACCGCCTGCACATCCGAATCCCGCAGGACCGTCAGCGCCCCCCGCAGCGCCGTGGCCAGCTCCGCCGTCACCCGGTCCGCGTGCTCCGGCTCGGCCAGCCACGCCCCCAGCCGGCTGCCGATGCCGACCGCGCGCAACCGCTGCCGTACGACGTCCTCGGAGAGGAAGTTCTCGCCGACGAACTCGCCCAGCGAGACACCCAGCTGATCCTTCTTGGTAGGGATGATCGCGGTGTGCGGGATGGGCAGCCCCAGCGGATGGCGGAACAGAGCGGTGACCGCGAACCAGTCGGCCAGCGCGCCCACCATGCCGGCCTCGGCAGCCGCGGCCACATACCCCGCCCAGGGGCCCGCGCCCTCATGCGTGGCGAGTCTGGCCAGGACATAGACCACCGCCACGAACAGCAGCATCGCCGTCGCCGTGAGCTTCATCCGCCGCACCCCGCGCCGGCGCTCCTCGTCGGCCGGGGTGAAGGCCGTCATGGTCTTGTACGACACACCCGGCGCCGGCGCTGCTTCCGTCTCGGTCGGTTCCATCAGCTCCACCCGTTCAGCTCCACCCGGTCGGTGATCCCGCACACAATTGTCCCTTCCTGACCGACTCCCGGAACGGAACAGGAGTTCCCGGCGTCTTTCTGAACGGGGGTTTGGGCAGGGCCCTGACAGGTCTCGCCGGCCCATGCCGCATCATGGGCTCATCACGATCGGAGCCCCGCGCTCCCATCCCAAGGAGAACACCACAAGCATGACCAAGCGTCATGGTTATGCGGTCCTGAGCGCCCTCGTCGCCCTGGTCCTCGCCGTATCCGCCGCCATCTACCTCACCGTGGCAGCCGACAACGGCACCTCCCGCGGCACTGCCGCCGACAACCGCCCCCACCACGGCTCCTCCGTCGCCCCCGCCTCCACCGGCACCTGGGTCGGCGCCTGGTCCACCGCCCCGGTCGGCGGCGAACCCCGCACCGAGACCCTCGGCCTCGCAGGTCACTCGGTGCGCAACGTCATCCACGCCGGCACCGGCGGCGCAGGCGCCCGGATCACCCTCTCCAACCTCTACGGCCACGCCCCGCTGACCCTCACACACGCCTCGATCGCCCTGTCCGCGGGCGACGGCACCGCCGCCGCGGACCCGGACTCGATGCGCCGCCTCACCTTCGACGGCGCCACCAGCGTCGTCATACCCGCCGGCGGACAGATCGCCAGCGACGCCGTACGCCTCACCATCCCGCACAACAGCGACGTCCTCGTCACCACCTACTCCCCCACCCCCTCCGGCCCGGTCACCTACCACCCGCACGCACAGCAGATCTCCTACGTCGCCGACGGCGACCGCACCGAGGACTCGACCGGCACCCCCTACACCGAACAGACGCCCTACTGGCGCTACGTGACCGGCCTGGACGTCCTCAGCAACGAGGCCGACGGCACCGTCGTCGTCTTCGGCGACTCCATCACCGACGGCATCACCTCCACCCCCAACGCCAACCACCGCTGGCCGGACGTCCTCGCGGACCGGCTGCGCACCGCGCTCGCGGGCGGGCACCGGCTGCCGCGCTACAGCGTGATCAACGAAGGCATCAGCGGCAACCAGGTCCTGGCCGACGGCCTCGGCCGGCCGGCCGAGAACGAGAGCGGCCTCGGCCGCTTCGGCCGCGACGCGCTCTCCCACCCGGGCGTCAAGGTCGTCGTCATCGACCTGGGCATCAACGACATCCTGCGCAACCCGGGACTCGCCGACCCGAACCGCATCCTCACCGGCCTGCGCACCCTGGTCCGCCAGGGCCACGCCCGCGGCCTGAAGGTCGTCGGCGCCACACTGATGCCCTTCGAGGGCCACCGCGGCTGGACCCCGGCCCGTGAGGCGGTACGCCGGCAGATCAACGCGCAGATCCGGGCCGGCGGGGTGTACGACGCGGTCGTCGACTTCGACCGGGCGCTCCGCGACCCCTACGCCCCCCACCGCCTCCGCCCCGACTACGACTCCGGCGACCACCTGCATCCCAGCGATCCGGGCTTCAGCAGGATGGCCGAGGTCTTCGACCTGAACGCGCTCAAGGGCGCGGGCCAGGCAGAGCTGTAGCTGCGCAGAGCCGTAGCTGCGCAGAGCCGTAGCTGCGGCGAGGAATACTGGCGGGCATGACCCGCTTGATCCTCGCCACCCGCAACACCGGAAAGATCACCGAGCTGAGGGCCATCCTCGCCGAGGCAGGCCTGCCGCATGAACTCGTGGGTGCGGATGCCTACCCGGACGTCCCCGACGTCAAGGAAACGGGCGTCACCTTCGCCGAGAACGCCCTCCTCAAGGCCCACGCACTCGCCCGGGCCACCGGCCTCCCCGCGGTCGCCGACGACTCCGGCCTCTGCGTCGACGTCCTGAACGGCGCCCCGGGCATCTTCTCCGCCCGCTGGGCCGGCCGCCACGGCGACGACAAGGCCAACCTGGACCTGCTCCTGGCCCAGCTCGCCGACATCGCGGACGAACACCGGGGCGCCCACTTCGCCTGCGCGGCGGCGCTCGCCCTGCCGGACGGCACGCAGCGGGTGGTCGAGGGCCGCCTCCTGGGCGTCCTTCGGCACACGCCCGCCGGCACGAACGGCTTCGGCTACGACCCGATCCTCCAGCCGGAGGGCGAGACGCGCACGTGCGCCGAGCTGAGCCCCGAGGAGAAGAATGCGATCAGCCACCGGGGCAAGGCGTTCCGGGCGTTGGTGCCGGTCGTCCGGGAGCTGCTCGGCTGAACTCTGGTGCGGCCGGAGGGACTCGAACCCTCACGGGAGTTACCCCACTGGGACCTAAACCCAGCGTGACTGCCAATTCCACCACGGCCGCGTGGTACTGCCCGGCCATGCTAGCGGCCGGGCAGTGGGACCCGTCGGTCAGATGCCCAGATCCTTGATGATCTTTGCCACGTGGCCGGTGGCGCGGACGTTGTAGAGGGCCTTTTCGACCTTGCCCTCCTCGTCCACGACGATCGTGGAGCGGATGACGCCCATGTAGGTCTTGCCGTAGTTCTTCTTCTCGCCGTACGCGCCGTAGGCCTCGGTGACCTTCTTCTCCGGGTCGGCCAGCAGCGTGACCTTGAGGGACTCCTTCTCGCGGAACTTGGAAAGCTTCTCCGGGTCGTCGGGCGAGATGCCGATGACGTCGTAGCCGGCGCCGGCCAGGAGTTCCAGGTTGTCCGTGAAGTCGCAGGCCTGCTTGGTGCAGCCTGGAGTAAGGGCGGCCGGGTAGAAGTAGACGATGACCTTGCGGCCCTTGTGGGAGGACAGGGAGACGTCGTTGCCGTCGGCATCCGGGAGGGTGAAGGCGGGGGCCACGTCCCCCGGCTGGAGTCGCTCGCTCATCGGGCCAGGGTAACCGGGGGGCCTTGCGGTGCGCCGGGAGCAGAAGCTGACAGACTGTTCGGGACAGCATCAGGAGACTTCGGAGGCCGTACGGTGGCGGACACGTCGGACACCAGAACCCCGGCGCAGATCGAGGCGGACATCAAGCGCCGCCGTGAAGTGCTGGCCGAGACACTGGACGAGATCGGGGTGCGGGTGCATCCGAAGACGATCGCGGCAGACGCCAGGGCCAAGGTGGTCGCGCATGTCGATCACACGGTCGGTCGGGCGTACGTCCAGGTCAACCGCGTGGTGAGTGAGGTCCGGATGCAGTTCGTCGATGAAAAGGGCGGGCTGCGGCTGGAGCGGGTCGTGCCGGTCGCGCTGCTCGCCGTCGGCGTCGTCGGGCTGCTCACCGTGGGCTCGCGGCGGCGCAAGGGCTGACCCGGGCGCGTACGGGCAGGGCGAGGACAGGTAGGTTCGAGGCGTGAGCGCCAACAGAAACCAGCACAGCACCCCCCATCACGACAAGCTCCCGATCCGGATGCTGCACGACCGGGTTCTGGTCAAGCAGGAGACCGGTGAGGGCGAGCGGCGGTCGGGGGGCGGCATTCTGATCCCCGCCACTGCGGCGGTCGGACGGCGGCTGGCCTGGGCCGAGGTCGTCGCGGTCGGGCAGAACGTACGGACCGTGGAGCCGGGTGACCGGGTTCTGTTCGATCCGGAGGACCGGGCCGAGGTCGAGGTGCGGGGTGTGGCATACGTGCTCATGCGCGAGCGGGATCTGCACGCCGTGGCCGCGGACCGCTTCGAGGGGTCGGAGGACTCCACGGGTCTGTACCTGTAGGAGCAGCGCACGAAGGGGCCGGTGACCATCGTCACCGGCCCCTTCGTGCTGCTTTTGCTACGTTCGGATGTGAGCCCGACGAGACGCGCCGTACCGGGATGCAGGCAAAGACGACGCACCGCGGAAGAGAGTCCTCGTTCGTCTCGGAGGTGCCTGTCGTGGCCTGGGTTCTGTTGATCGTCGCCGGACTGCTGGAAGTCGGCTGGTCGATCGGGATGAAGTACACCGACGGCTTCACCCGGCCGGTGCCCAGTGTGTGCACGGGTGCCGGGATCGTCGCGAGCATGGTCCTGTTGTCGTACGCCGCGAAGTCCCTGCCCATCGGTACCGCGTACGGCGTGTGGGTGGGCATCGGGGCGGCCGGCGCGGCGGTGCTCGGCATGGTGGTGCTGGGTGAGCCGGTCACCGCCGCCCGGATCTTCTTCGTGTGTCTGCTGCTGGTCGCCGTGGTGGGGCTGAAGGCGACCAGCGGTCACTAGCGAGCGGTCGGGCGTCAGGTGACGGGGCCGCCTCCGGGGCCGGCGGTCGTGCCTGTCGTGGCGCCCCCGTCGGTGGCGCCGCCCGGGTCCGTACCGCCGCCGGTGGCGTCGCCGCCGGCCGTGTCGCCGCCGGTGGTGTCACCGCCCGTGGTGTCGCCGCCGGTGGTGGTGCCACCGCCGTCGGTGGTGGGGGTGCCGCCGGTGGTGGTTCCGCCGGTGGTGTCACCGCCGGTGGTCGTACCGCCGTCGGTGGTGGTGCCGGTGGTGGTGCCGCCGCCGGTCGGGCTCGTGGTGGCACCGCCGTCGTGCCGGCCGCCGCCGGTGGTCGTACCGCCGTTGTTCTGGTCGCCGGTGGTGCCCGGCGGGGTGGCGGAGCCCGTGCTGGGCGGCTGGGGCTGGTCGGCGCCCTGCTGCAGTTGCAGATCGAAGTCGCTCGCCGGGGTGCCCTGGAGAGCGGTGCGCGTGTACTGGGCCCAGATCTCGGTGGGCGGGCCGCCGCCGTTCATGCGGGGCTGGCCGAGGGCGCCGTACAGCGGCATGTGCTTGGCGGTCACCGGGTCCTGGCCCATGACGGAGACCACTGTGGCCAGGTCGGGGGTGTAGCCCGCGAACCAGGCGGCGGTGTCGTTCTCGGCGGTGCCGGTCTTGCCGGCCGCCGGGCGGCCCGCGTTCTGCGCGGCGAGGGCGGTGCCGTGGTCGACGACGCTCTGCAGGATCGACGTGGTGGTGTCGGCGGCCTCCCGGCTGACGGCCTGCTTGACCGGCTGGTCGGGCAGCGACACGTCCTTGGTGCCGTCCTTGGTGATCTTCTCGATCAGGGTGTACGTGCCGTGCTTGCCGTGGTTGGCGATCGTCGCGTATGCCTGGGCCATGTCCAGGACGCTGGCGGTGGCGGTGCCGAGCGCCATCGACGGGGACGGGTACAGGTCCGGGGTGTCGGCCGGGATGCCGAGGTCGATCGCGGTCTGCTTGACCTTGGACGGGCCGACGTCGGCGGCCATCTGCGCGTAGACGGAGTTCACGGACAGGTCCGTCGCCTTGGTGACGGTGATCGGGCCGTACGACTTCTGGTCCTCGTTCTCCGGGTTGTACGGCGTGCCGCTCCAGCCCTCGACGAGCCGCTTGTTGGTGCCGTCGTACATGGTGTTCGGGGTGATGGTGCGGCCGTCCTGGGTGGTCGAGCCGTTCTGCACCGCCGAGGTGAACACGAGGGGCTTGAAGGTCGAGCCGACCTGGAAGTCACCGCGGGTCGCGCCGTTGGTGTACTGCTTCACGTAGTCGATGCCGCCGTACATGGCGACGACCTTGCCGGTCTTCGGGTCGATGGAGGCACCGCCCGCGCGGACGTACTTGTCCTTCGGGTTGTTCTTCTTGTCCAGCTTGGACATCAGCTGGTCGTCCACCGCCTTGACGAAGGCGTCCTGCTTGTTCTTCTGGATGGTGGTGGTGATGCGGTAGCCGCCGGCGGCGAGCTGGTCGGCGTCGAGGATGTTGTTCGCGGCCAGGTAGTGCTTGATCGCGTCCACGAGGTAGCCGCGCTGGCCGGACAGGCCGGTGGAGACCGTCTGCTCCTTCGGCATGGGGAACTTCATGCCGGCGCGCTTGGACTCGCTGAGCCAGCCCTTCTTGACCATGCCGTCCAGGACGTAGTTCCAGCGGGCGACGGCCGCGGCCTTGTTCTCGGGGTGGGCGACGACGTCGTACTCGCTGGGCGCGTTGACGAGCGCGGCGAGGTAGGCGGCGCGGGCCGGGTCGAGGTCCCTGGCGTCGGCGCCGAAGTAGGCCTGGGCGGCGGCCTGGATGCCGTAGGCACCACGGCCGAAGTAGCTGGTGTTGAGGTAGCCCTCCAGGATCTGGTCCTTGGACTTGGTGCGGTCCAGCTTGATCGAGATGAAGAACTCCCTGGCCTTGCGGGTGAGCGTCTGCTCCTGGGCCAGGTAGTAGTTCTTCACGTACTGCTGGGTGATCGTGGAGCCGGACTGCTTGCCCTTGCCGGTGGCGGTGTTCCAGGCGGCGCGGAGCATGGCCTTGGGGTCGACCGCGGACTCGGTGTAGAAGTCGCGGTCCTCGGCGGCCAGTACGGCGTGCTGGGCGTCCTTGGAGACCTCGGCGAGGCTGACGTTCTCGCGGTTGACCTGGCTGTCGCGTGTGTCGCGGGCGATCTGGGAGCCGTCGGCGTAGAAGTAGACGTTGGCCTGCTTGGTGGCGAGGGCGTTGGCGGGCGGGATCTTGACGAGGGAGTAGCCGAGGAAGAAGAGCCCGACGAGCAGAAGGATGCCGATGACGACGGTGCTGAGCACCATGCGCCAGGTGGGAATGATCCGCCGCCACCCGGTCCGCTTGGGCCGCTTGGGCTTCTTCCCCTTGCCCTTGCCGTCGCCGGGGGTGGGCTGGGCGTCACCGGATGCCGGTGTCGCGGCGAGGACGGTGGTGTCGTGGTCGGTGGTGCCGGTGGAGTTGTTGCCGGTGGTGCCAGTGGCATGGGTGGCCGTACGGGTGCCGGTGCGGCGGCCCCGGGCGGCTGCTCCGGCTGCGCCGAGCGCGCCTGCGGCACCGGCGGCACCTGCGGGGCCGGCCTGGGAGGCCTGGTCGGCGGCGCCCGCGGCACCGGTGGCTGCGGCTCCGGCGGCACCGGCCGCCTGGGCAGCACGGTTCGTACGAGGGTTGCGGCCGGCGGCGCCGGGGCCGGTGGCCCGGGTCGTGGGTCCGGCAGGGTTCGGCTCGTCGGCCCGGGAGGCGGCCGACGACCTGGTGGGGTCGCCGGGCTCGGCCGGTCGGGGCGGGCCGACGCGCCGGAGGACCTGGGTGGTCTCGGGCGCGCGCGTCTCACCGGCCCCCTGAGCCGCGCCGGTCTCCTTGCCGGAGGGGCCTTCCTGGGAGCCCCGGGGCGCCGTGACCCTGCGGAGCACCTGGGTGCTCTCGGCCGACGGGGTCGGCTCGGAAGCGACCCCGGCCCCCGAGGCCTGCGACTTCGCGGAATCACCACGCCGCCGGGCGGACGCGTCGGACGCCCGGGAGCCCTGTGCCCCCGCGGACCCCCCGGACCCCGCCCCCGAGCCCCCGCGAGCAGCCGGACCCGAACCCGAGCCGGAACCCGGAGGGGCCGCCGACGCACCGCCGGCAGCACCACCGGACGCGGAAGCACCGCGAGCCGTCGAACCACCCTCGGAGCCCGAGCCCCCGCGAGCAGCCGGACGCCTGTCCGAAGCCGAACCCTCGTGAGCGGCCGGTTCCGTGCCGGAAGCCGGGCCCGAGCCGTCGCGAGCCGTCGGCACACCACCAGCAGCCCCGCCGGAGGTCGTGTCGGCGCCCTGCGCGGGCGTCGCCCGGTCCGGGCGGCTGCCTCGGGCCGCCTGGCGGGCCCGGGCCATGGAGGCGGTCCGCTCCTGGGCCGAGCGGTCCGCCGGAGCCGACGGGGCCGCCGGCGGCGCCTGTGCCGGGGCGTCCTGAGCCGGGCCGTCGTGGGTCGGCGTCGTACCGTCACCCGTTCGGCCGAGTCCGGGCCGGCGGGCCCGGCCGCGCTGCTCGGCGGGCTCGGCCCCCTCTGCACGCTCAGCCGGCGTGGCCCCCGCCCGTGTCCCCCTGCCTGCGGCGCCCTCAGCCGGCGTCGGTCCGGCCTGTGCCCGCTCGCCGGTGGCGCCCTCGGCGTGTGCCGGGGCGGTGGTCCGGTGAGGTGGTGTCGGCTTGCCGGTCCCGCCGACCTTGCCGGGGGCCGGCGCGTCGCGGCCCCCGGGGTCACCGGGCCCTTCAGCCGGCAGCGGCTTTTTCGGCTGCACGCCTTCGTTCGGCTGCTGCGGCTGCGGCTCGTCGCTCATGTCGTGCACGGACTCCTGTTTCGCGTCGTACGTTCCCGTACGCCTCGTACGCTTCTGCGCCCCCGGTTGGAAGACTCTCGCACCTGGCGTTCCGTTCCCGGATCCCGGCACGCTTCGGGCACGAATATTGCGTGGCCGGCAGCCGGACCCCTGGACTAGGCTCCTGCGCTTCGGTGTCGAGCGGTCCCAGGAGGTGGACTGGCGTGGGCGCGGGACGGTTGTACGTGGCCGTCGCGGCGGGGGGATTCAGACGGTACGCGACGTATCGGGCCGCCACTGCGGCAGGGGTGTTCACCAATACCGTCTTCGGACTGATCCTTGTCTATACCTATCGCGCGCTGTGGGACGAGCGGCCGCACCTGGGCGGCTGGGATCAGACGCAGGTCGTGACCTATGTGTGGCTGGGTCAGGCGTTTCTCGCGGCGCTCGCGCTCGGGGGCGGCGGCGTCGAGAACGAGTTGATGGAACGCATCCGTACGGGGGACGTGGCGATCGACCTGTACCGGCCCGCCGACCTGCAGCTGTGGTGGCTGGCGACGGATCTGGGCCGGGCGTTCTTCCAGCTGCTGGGCAGGGGGCTGGTCCCCTTCGCCTTCGGGGCCCTGTGCTTCCCGGTGTACCTGCCGACGGACGTGGGCACCTGGGCCGCCTTCCTGGTCGCCGTGCTGCTGGCGATGCTCGTGGGCTTCGGGATCCGGTATCTGGTGGCGCTCAGCGCGTTCTGGCTGCTGGACGGCCAGGGTGTGACGCAGATGTCCTGGCTCGCCGGATTCTTCTGCTCGGGCATGCTGCTGCCGCTGAACGTCTTCCCGGGGGCGCTCGGCGAGGTCGTACGGGTGCTGCCGTGGTCCTCGCTGCTCCAGGCTCCGGCGCAGATCCTGCTGGGGCACGGGGACCCGCTGGGCACGTATGTGTTCCAGGGGGCGTGGGCGGTGGTGCTGCTGGGTGCCGGGCGGCTGGTGCAGTCGGCGGCGACGCGGCGGGTGGTGGTGCAGGGTGGGTGAGACGGGTACCGGCCGGGTGCGGGAGGGGCTGCGGGCCTATCTGATGATCGCCGGGATGTGGATCAGGTCCACCATGGCCTACCGCGCCTCGTTCGCGATGACCACGTTCGGCAACTTCTCGGCGACCTTCTTCGACTTCGTCGCGATCCTGCTGATGTTCTCGCGGGTGGACGCCCTGGGCGGCTGGTCGCTGCCCGAGGTGGCGTTCCTCTACGGCCTGTCGGGTACGGCCTTCGGGCTGGCCGATCTGGTGATCGGGTCGATGGAGCGGCTGGGGCGGCGGGTGCGCGACGGCACGCTGGACACGCTGCTGGTGCGCCCGGCGCCGGTGCTGGCGCAGGTGGCGGCCGACCAGTTCGCGCTGCGGCGGCTGGGCCGGGTGACGCAGGGGCTGCTGGTGCTGGGCTGGTCGGTCGTCCGGCTGGAGGTCGACTGGACGCCGCTGAAGCTGCTGCTGATGCCGGTGATGGTGGTGAGCGGCTGCGGGATCTTCTGCGCCGTGTTCGTGGCGGGGGCGGCATTCCAGTTCCTGGCGCAGGACGCCTCCGAGGTGCAGAACGCCTTCACCTACGGTGGTACGACGCTGTTGCAGTATCCGCCGACGGTGTTCGCGAAGGAGCTGGTGCGCGGGGTGACGTTCGTACTGCCGCTGGCCTTCGTCAACTGGCTGCCCGCGACCTATGTACTGGGGCGGCCGTATCCGCTGGGGCTGCCGCAGTGGACGGCGTTCGCACCGCCGCTGGTGGCGGCGGGGTGCTGTGTGCTGGCGGGGCTGGCCTGGCGGGCGGGACTTCGTTCGTACCGGAGCACAGGGAGCTAGCGTGAGCGATTTCATCGCCCTTGAGAAGGTCGAGAAGGTCTTCGAGGTGCGCAAGAAGACCGGGTTCCTGAAGCGGGAGCGGCGCGAGGTGCGGGCGGTGGACTCGATCTCGTTCACCGTGGCGCGCGGGGAGATGGTCGGGTACATCGGGCCGAACGGCGCCGGGAAGTCGACGACGATCAAGATGCTGACGGGCATCCTGACGCCGAGTGCGGGGCGGCTGCGGGTGGCCGGGATCGACCCGTCCCGGGAGCGGCGGCGCCTCGCACACCGGATCGGGGTGGTGTTCGGGCAGCGTACGACCCTGTGGTGGGACCTGCCGCTGATCGACTCCTACCGGCTGGCGCACCGCATGTACCGGATCCCGGACGCCCGTTACCGGGAGAACCTGGACCGACTGGTGGAACTCCTGGAGCTGGGCCCTCTGCTGGACGTGCCCGTCCGGCAGCTCTCGCTCGGGCAGCGGATGCGCGGGGACATCGCGGCGGCGCTGCTGCACGATCCCGAGGTGCTGTACCTGGACGAGCCGACGATCGGCCTGGACGTGGTGTCGAAGGCCAAGGTCCGCGGCTTCCTGCGGGAGTTGAACGCCGAGCGGGGCACGACCGTGCTGCTGACCACGCACGACCTCCAGGACATCGAGCAGTTGTGCTCACGGGTGATGGTGATCGACCACGGGCGGCTGATGTACGACGGTCCGCTCGCGGGGCTGCACGAGGCCGGGGAGAGCGAGCGGACGCTCGTGGTGGACCTGGAGCGGGAACTGCCGCCGGTCCAGGTGCCGTCGGCGCGGGTGGTGCGGGTGGAGGGGCCGCGGCAGTGGCTGGCGTTCCCGGCGGGGTCGTCGGCGGCACCGCTCGTCGCGCATCTGGCGGCGGAGTATCCGCTGGTGGACCTGTCGGTGCGGGAGCCGGACATCGAGGCGGTCATCGCGAAGATGTACGTGGAGAAGGCGGTCTCGTAGGCTTCGGTCATGACCGACGACCCAAGTCCGGACCTCCGGGCGTCCGACCGCGACCGTGACCGGGTCGCCGAGGTCCTGCGGGACGCCCTGGCCGAGGGCCGGCTCGACATGGCGGAGTTCGAGGAGCGGCTGGAGGCGGCGTACACGGCGCGCACGTACGGCGAGCTGGCGCCGATCACCCGTGACCTGCCGGCGACCGGCACGGCGGCTGCGCCCGGCCCCGTCTCCTTCACCAAGGAACCCGCGCGGGGCGGGAGTTGGGCGGGCCGGATCGTCGGGGGCGAGGGGTCCTCGACGGGCGCGGTCGCCATCATGTCGGGCTTCCAGCGCAAGGGCCGCTGGACGGTGCCGAAGCGGTTCAACTGCTTCGCGTTCTGGGGCGGCGGCGAGATCGACCTGCGGGAGGCGGACTTCGCGGACCGCGAGGTCGAGATCAACTGCGTGGCGGTCATGGGCGGCGTCCAGGTCATCGTGCCGCCGGGGGTCGAGGTCGTCGTCCGTGGCATCGGCATCATGGGCGGCTTCGACCATCCCAGGGACGACGGGCCGCCCGAACCGGGCGCTCCGCGGGTGATCATCGGGGGACTTGCGTTCTGGGGCGGGGTGGACGTGACCCGCAAGATCACCCGTGCGGAGCAGCAGCGGCTCAAGGAGCAGCGCCGTCAGGAGCGGCTGGAGCGAAGGAAGTCCAGGAAAGAGCTGGACTGAGGCGCGTCCGGTCCCCTACTTCGTGCAGACCTTGGTCAGTTCGCCGGCGGCGTCCGTCACCGGGCTGACGTCCGGGGTCCGGTCGCCGTTCTTGATGGCCGTACGGACGTTCCCCACGGCCTTCCTGAGGTCGTCGACCGCCTTGTTGACGTCGGCGTTGTCGGTCTTGTCGCCGATCTTGTCGAGGTTCTTCTCTATGGAGTCCAGGGAGCTGTCCGCCTGGGTGGGATCGTTCGCGGCGTTCTCCACGGCCTGCTGGAGGTCGGTGACGCTGTCGGCGATGGAATCGGCGGTCTGCACGCAGTCCAGGGCCTTGTTCACGGCGTCGCAGCCGGTGGTGAGGCCGGTGGTGAGCGCGGCGAGCGCCACGGTGGCGACGGCGGTGAGACGGCGTCGGCTGACGGCCATGGTGGTGGTTCCCTCCCTGGTAAGGCTGTGCCGTACCCCTAGGACGCCGAGGAGGGCGCGCTGGTTGCCCGCGCGCCCCCATTGCGTTGGTCCGCCCTTTACTTCTTCTTCTCTCCGCCTCTACTTCGCGAGCGTGGCGTCGAGGGCCGCGCGCTGGTGGGCGGCGAGTTCGGCGCAGCCGGTGACGGCGAGGTCGAGCAGGGCGTTGAGTTCCTCGCGGGCGAACGGCTCGGCCTCGGCGGTGCCCTGGACCTCGACGAAGCGGCCGTCGCCGGTGCAGACGACGTTCATGTCGGTGTCGGCGCGCACGTCCTCCTCGTAGCAGAGGTCGAGCAGCGGGACGCCGCCGACGATGCCCACGGAGACCGCGCTCACGGTGCCGGTGAGCGGCTGGCGGCCGGCCTTGATCAGCTTCTTGCCCTGGGCCCAGGCGACGGCGTCGGCCAACGCGACATACGCGCCGGTGATCGCCGCCGTACGCGTGCCGCCGTCGGCCTGGAGGACGTCGCAGTCGAGGACGATGGTGTTCTCGCCGAGCGCCTTGTAGTCGATGACGGCGCGCAGGGAGCGGCCGATGAGCCGGGAGATCTCGTGGGTACGGCCGCCGATCCTGCCCTTGACGGACTCGCGGTCGCCGCGGCTGTTGGTGGCGCGGGGCAGCATGGCGTACTCCGCGGTGACCCAGCCCTCGCCGCTGCCCTTGCGCCAGCGCGGGACGCCCTCGGTCACGGAGGCGGTGCAGAACACCTTGGTGTCGCCGAAGGAGACGAGGACGGAGCCCTCGGCGTGCTTGCTCCAGCCGCGTTCGATGGTGACCGGGCGGAGCTGTTCGGGGGTACGGCCGTCGATGCGAGACATGCCGATGAGCCTAGCCGTACCTGCGAAAGGGACTCCTCCCGCGTCGGGAAGAGCCCCTTTCAGGTGAACCCGTCGGCTCACATCATGTCTTCGATCTCCGCGGCGATCGGGTCGGCGTCGGTGCCGATGACGACCTGGATGGCGGTGCCCATCTTGACGACGCCATGGGCTCCGGCGGCCTTCAGGGCGGTCTCGTCGACCAGCGAGGGGTCGGTCACCTCGGTGCGCAGCCGGGTGATGCAGCCTTCGATCTCCTCGATGTTGTCGATGCCGCCGAGGCCGGCGACGATCTTCTCAGCCTTGCTGGCCATGTTCCCTCTCCCTGATCCGAACCGCTTTGTCGCAGTAACCCACAGTTGGCCCATCTTCGCGAGCGGTCATGCCGTACGTGCCGAATGATGGCGATCACGACAGCGGAACCGTCCGCGAACTGGTCTACACCACACGGGGGACGGTCGCCAAACCGTGCCCGAGTCGAGTGACCGGGAGGACGCCATGAGCGCGCAGAGCGCCAGCAACCCGCAGGACACGGTCGGTCCCGTTCGCGAACGCTGGAACCGGCTGTTCCAGGGCCTGCAGAAGATGGGCCGCAGCCTGCAGCTGCCGATCGCGGTCCTGCCGGCCGCGGGCATCCTCAACCGGCTGGGCCAGCCGGACGTGTTCGGGGACCAGGGCCTGGGCTGGACGGACGTGTCCAAGGTGATGAAGGGCGCGGGCGGCGCGCTGCTCGACGGCTCCCTGGGTCTGCCCCTGCTGTTCTGCGTCGGCGTCGCGATCGGCATGGCGAGGAAGGCGGACGGTTCCACCGCGCTCGCCGCGGTCGTGGGCTTCCTCGTCTACTACAGCGTCCTGCACCAGTTCCCCGAGAAGTGTCCGGGCGGCTCGAAGGCACTGCCGGACATCGGCTGCCAGGTCGGCGTCGGGGCGGGCGTCGGCTCGGTGACGCCGTTCACCTTCCAGAACCCCGGTGTCTTCGGCGGCATCGTCATGGGTCTGCTGGCGGCCTTCTTCTGGGCCCGCTTCCACCGCACCAGGCTGGTGGACTGGCTGGGCTTCTTCAACGGCCGCCGGCTGGTGCCGATCATCATGGCGTTCGTCGCCATCGTCTTCGCGGCGCTGTGCCTGTGGATCTGGCCGCCGATCGGCGCCGGCCTGGAGAGCTTCGGCCACTGGCTGCGGGACGCGGGCGCCTGGGGCGCCGGCATCTTCGGCGTCGCCAACCGCGCCCTGCTCGTGATCGGCCTGCACCAGTTCCTGAACGTGCCCATCTGGTTCCAGTTCGGCACGTACACGCCGCCGGGCGGCAAGCCGGTGCACGGCGACATCAACATGTTCCTCGCGGGCGATCCGCACGCAGGCCAGTTCACCTCGGGTTTCTTCCCGATCATGATGTTCGCGCTGCCGGCGGCGGCGCTGGCCATCACCCACTGCGCCAAGCCGCACCGCCGCAAGGAGGTCGGCGGCCTGATGCTGTCGGTGGCGCTGACGTCGCTGGTGACCGGCATCACCGAGCCGATCGAGTACTCCTTCCTGTTCATCGCGCCGTTCCTCTACGCCGTGCACGCCGTGCTCACCGGTGTCTCGATGGCGGTGACGTGGGCGCTCGGCGTGCACGACGGCTTCAGCTTCTCGGCCGGCCTGATCGACTACGTGATCAACTGGAACCTGGCGACGAAACCGTGGGCGATCATCCCGATCGGCCTGTGCTTCGCGGTCGTGTACTACGTCGTCTTCCGGTTCGCGATCACCGGGTTCGACCTGAAGACCCCGGGCCGTGAGCCGGAGGAAGAGGTCGAGGACATCACCAAGGCGTGACCTCTTACCACATCGGCACGCCCCGTAGCGTTGCGGTCGCGGATTTCGTGGTTCCTTATCCCGCCTTCATCGTGCTACAACAGGTCTACACCACTGAGTGGTGTAGACCACCAGCGATGGAGGAAACCAACCATGAGCACCGCCACCGCCACGGCGGCTCCCGCGAAGAAGCGGGGATCCGGCCTGTTCCAGGGTCTGCAGAAGGTCGGCCGCAGCCTGCAGCTCCCGATCGCCGTGCTGCCGGCGGCGGGCATCCTGCTCCGTCTCGGCCAGGACGACGTGTTCGGTAAGGACGGCCTCGGCTGGAACAAGGTCGCGGCCGTGTTCGCCACCGCCGGTGACGCCGTCTTCAGCAATCTGCCGCTGCTGTTCTGCGTGGGCATCGCCATCGGCTTCGCCAAGAAGGCCGACGGCTCGACGGCGCTGGCGGCGCTGGTCGGCTTCCTGGTGTACAAGAACGTGCTGACCGCGTTCCCGATCACCGAGGCCAGGATAACCAAGGGTGCGGACATCCCTGCCACGTACAACGACCCCAAGGTGCTCGGCGGCATCGTCATGGGTCTCATCGCCGCCGTCGTCTGGCAGCGCTTCCACCGCACCAAGCTGCCGGACTGGCTGGGCTTCTTCAACGGCCGCCGGCTGGTCCCCATCCTGATGGCCTTCATCGGCACCGGCATCGGTGTGCTCTTCGGTCTGATCTGGGAGCCCATCGGCAACGTCATCACCGACTTCGGCAAGTGGATGACCGGCCTCGGCGCGTTCGGCGCGGGCCTGTTCGGCCTCATCAACCGCGGTCTGCTGCCCGTCGGCATGCACCAGTTCGTGAACACGGTGGCCTGGCAGGAGATCGGCAGCTACAAGGACTCCGCCGGTGCCCTGTGGCACGGTGACCTGCCCCGCTTCTTCCACGGCGACCCGACCGCCGGTCAGTTCATGACGGGCTTCTTCCCGATCATGATGTTCGCCCTCCCGGCCGCCGCCCTGGCGATCACCCACTGCGCCCGCCCGGAGCGCCGCAAGGCCGTCGGCGGCATGATGCTGTCCCTCGCCCTGACCTCGTTCGTCACCGGTATCACCGAGCCGATCGAGTTCGCGTTCATGTTCATCGCCCCGCTGCTCTACGCGATCCACGCGGTGCTCACCGCGGTGTCGATGGCGGTGACCTGGTCGCTGGGCGTGCACCACGGCTTCAGCTTCTCGGCCGGCGCGATCGACTACGCCCTCAACTGGGGTCTGGCGACCAAGCCCTGGATGATCATCCCCATCGGCCTGGTCTTCGCGGCGATCTACTACGTGGTCTTCCGCTTCGCGATCACCAAGTTCAACCTCCCCACCCCGGGCCGCGAGCCCGAGGAGGAGGTCGAGGACCTCACCAAGGCCTGACGGGCCGCACCACGGCAGGACGAAGGCCCCGGAACCGAATGGTTCCGGGGCCCTTTCGCATGCGGAAGGCTAGATCTCGTACGTCAGCCTCGGCGCCGCCAGTTCCACCGGCCCCCCGAACACCTCGCGCGCGTCGCGCAGGTTGACCTGCGGGTCGGTCCACGGCGGGATGTGGGTGAGGACCAGGCGGCGGGCGCCCGCACGGGCCGCCGACTCGCCCGCCTCACGGCCGTTGAGGTGCAGGTCGGGGATGCTCTCCTTGCCATGCGTGAACGCCGCCTCGCACAGGAACAGGTCGGTGTCCCGGGCCAGCTCGTCCAGCGCCTCGCTGACCCCCGTGTCGCCGGAGTACGTCAGCGACCGTCCGCCGTGCTCGACGCGGATGGCGTACGCCTCCACGGGATGGCGGACCCGCTCGGTGTGCACCGTGAACGGGCCGATCTCGAACGTGGACGGCTTCACGGTGTGGAAGTCGAAGACCTCGCTCATGGAGGAGGCGGAGGGGGTGTCGGCGTAGGCCGTGGTCAGGCGGTGTTCGGTGCCCTCGGGGCCGTAGACCGGGATCGGGGCGCAGCGGCCGCCGTCGTGGCGGTAGTAGCGCGCGACGAAATAGGCGAGCATGTCGATGCAGTGATCGGCGTGCAGATGGCTCAGGAAGATCGCGTCGAGGTCGTAGAGACCGCAGTGGCGCTGCAGCTCGCCCAGGGCGCCGTTGCCCATGTCGAGAAGCAGCCGGAAGCCGTCGGCCTCGACGAGGTAGCTCGAGCAGGCCGATTCCGCGGACGGGAACGACCCCGAGCAGCCGACGACGGTGAGCTTCATGAAGCAGAAACCTCCGTTGGCGGAGAGATCAGACGGCAAGATCAAAAGGGCAGGAAACGGGGGTCGTGCGGTGCGTCGAGCGTAAGGCGCAAAAGCGCGGGTCGCTCCTCCGCCAGGGGCCGTTGTGGGCGAACTCACCTGTGCTGTCACCGGTTCGGCTGGACCCGGGGCGCAGAAGGATACGCAGAGGGCGCGCGATCCTCGGCGCGCGCCGGTAACGTCGTCGTATGGACACGTCCTGGTGGCTGGCGCTCGCGGCGGTGGTACTGCTCGCCCTGGTCGCCACGCTCATCGACGGCTGGGGAGGCAGCCGCCGGCCCGGCGGGCGCCGCCTGAGGCCGCCCGGCCGCCCGGGTACGCGCACGGCGCGGGCCGCCCGGCCGGCCCCCGGGGACATCTGGTGGGCGGACGTCCCCTACGAGGACCGGACCGAGACCAAGGACCGGCCCTGTCTGGTGCTGGCCGTACGCGGAAACCGGGCCACCGTCGCGAAGATCACCAGCAAGTACCACGACGAACGTGCCGGGGTGATCCCGCTGCCCCCGGGCGCGGTCGGGGATGCCGGGGGGCGGCCCAGCTTCCTGGAGACCGACGAACTCCGCGAGGTGCCTGTCGGCGACTTCCGGCGCCGGGTCGGTGTGGTCGACCCGGTTCTGTGGGACCAGGTACGGCACCTGGCACGTTAGAGGGTGCCGTCTGGATCATCCCGGTGCCGCGGTCACCGCACGTTCACCGTCACCGTCCACTCCTGGATGCCCTTGCAGGACACCTGGCCGGGAGCCGTCGGCTCGGCACACAGCGGGCGGGAGGACGTCAGTTTCACCGTTCCGGCGGCCACCGCCTGGTACGCGGCCGTGGCCTGGCCCGGCTGGATGACGAAGCCCGCGTTGATGCCCTTCAGCGCGGTGCCGTCGGCCATGACCGGCTTCCAGGGGCGGGACTTGGTGCCGTCCAGGGTCAGGCGGACCTCGCCGCCCTTGGCCACGCAGACGGTACGGCCGTTGTCGGCGGCCTTGAGCTGGACGAGGGGGGCGCAGGCAGCGCCGGTCGGGGACGCGGACGGCGCCCCCTTGTCGGCGCTTCCGCCGCCCGTGCCGCTCTGGGAGCCGCATCCGGCGAGGAGCAGTGCGGTCGCCGCGAGGGCGAGGGATGTCGTCGTACGGCGCATGGGTTTCGCCTTTCTGCCGTGGCCGCACGGGGTCGGCCGCCTGGTGCAGATGTGACGTGCCGGCACGACGAAAGGATCCCGCACACGGAAGGTTTCCGCGTGCGGGACCACTCTGTCCGGGTGCGGGATCAGCTGGTCGTCAGGGCGGTGTCGTCCACGACGAAGCCGGTCTGCAGCGAGGAGTCCTCCACTCCGTTGAACTTCAGGGTGACCGTCTGGCCCGCCAGCGAGGACAGGTCGAAGGTCTTCTGCGTGTATCCGGAGGCGGCGTTGAGGTTCGAGTACGTCGCCAGGGTGGTCGACCCGGCGGTGACCGTCAGCTTGTCGTACGCGGTGCTGCCGGTCTCGGCGGTGTCGATGTGCAGGAAGAAGGTGAGCGTGGCCTTGCAGCCGGCCGGGATCGTCACCGACTGGGAGAGGGCGTCGGTGTGGCTGGAGCCGTAGCCGTCGAGCCAGGCGTAGTACGAGCCGCCGTGGGCCGCCTCACCGGAGTCGTTGGTGATGACCCCGCTGGACGCGGTCCAGGTGGTGTTGCCCGACTCGAAGCCCGGATTGCCGAGCAGCTGCGCCGCGGTGCAGCCGCCGCCGGAGGAGGAGACGGTCCAGGTGAAGGAGGTGGAACCGGAGGCGCCGGTGGAGTCCTTCGCGGTGACCGTGACCTGGTAGGTGCCCGCGGTGGACGCCGTACCGGAGATCAGGCCGGTGGAGCTGTTGACGGACAGGCCGGTGGGCAGGCCGGTGGCGCTGTAGGTGAGGGCCGCGCCCGCGCTGTCGGTGGCGTGGATCTGGAGGCTGACCGAGCTTCCGGTGGCGGTGGACTGGCTGCCGGGGTTGGTGACGGTCACCGTGTTGCCGCTGCTGGAGCCGGCGGTGAAGGCGGCGGTGCCGTTCGGGGTGCCCCAGCCGGTCGGGCCGTCGTAGCCGGTGGTCGCGGTGCAGAAGTACGAGGTGGTGCAGGAGCCGTTGCTGCCGCTGGTGACGTCGTACAGGTTGCCCGTGTGCTGGTAGGGGTACTTCGCCGGGTAGTCGCTCGTGCCCGGGGTGCCCGCGAGGGCGTAGACGCCGGCGACGATCGGGGCGGAGGCGCTGGTGCCGCCGTAGACCGCCCAGCCGGAGCCGCCGTAGGTGTCGTAGACCGCCACGCCGGTGGCCGGGTCGGCGACCGCGGAGACGTCGGCCTCCATGCGCTTGGCGCAGCCGGAGTCGGTCTGCCAGCCGGGCTTCGGGTCGTAGGCGGAGCAGCCGGAGCCGGTGCCCTCGGTGGAGCTGGTGTGCCACACCGACTCGCTCCAGCCGCGGGAGCTGGAGGAGGTGGTGAGCGCGGTGCCACCGACGGCGGTCACGTACTGGGAGGTCGCCGGGTACTCGGCGCCGTAGGCGGAGTCACCGGAGGAGACGGTGATGGCGACGCCGGGGTGCTTGAAGTACTGGGTGTCCTCGGTGGTCTGGGAGGAGGACTCGGAGCCGCCCCAGCTGTTGGAGACGACCTTGGCGCCGAGCGCGACGGCCTCGTTCTCGGCGATGCCGAGGTCGGTGTCGTTCGCGGAGTTGGCCTCGACCAGGATGATGCTGCAGTTCGGGCAGACCGCGCTGACCATGTCGAGGTCGAGCGCCTCCTCACCGGCCCAGCCGGTGTCGTCGGTCGGCAGCGAGGTGGTCGAACCCGTCTGGCTGACCTGCTTGAAGCAGCCGTTGGCCTTGGTGCAGGCGGACAGGCCGTAGGTGGAGCGGTAGGTGGCCAGGTCGGACTCGGCGTTGGGGTCGTTGTAGGCGTCGACGATGGCGACCGTCATGCCGGAGCCGCCCGTGGTGGGCAGGTTGTAGGCGCTGTGCAGGTTGGCCGGGGAGAGGCCGGAGGGTGCCGCGGCGGCGAGCGCCGAGGAGAGGCGCTGCTTGATGTCGGTGCGGCGCTGGGCGAAGCAGGATGCGTGCCCGGGCTCGGCGGTGGCGCAGAGGTGGGTCGTGGGGACCTTCTGGCCGGCCCTGCCGGTGGAGTGGTAGGTCTGCCGCTCGGGGGCGGTCAGCGCCTTGTTGTTCTGCGTGATCTTCGAGGTGTGGGGGTGGGCCGCTGCGGGCTGTGCCCCGGCCGTCGGTGCCGCGGCGAGTCCGGCGACGGTGAGGGCGAGGGCGGGGAGGGCGACGGCGACGAGTCTTCGCAGACTGCGTCTTTGCCGGCTCGGGCGTGACTCACGCATGGGGTACTGCCTCCGTTGACGTGGGGTTTTCGGGATGGGGCAGGCCCGTGACGCGCGAGCGGCGGCAAGCGCGCAGCCATGAGCATGACACTGCGCGAGGAACGTAGTCCCGGCCCGGGATCGACCGGCAGTACCGAAAGGAATTCTTTGCTCGGCTGTAGGAATGACTTAGCCCCCTCATAAGAGGGGGCTGACGTGGGTTTGAGGCAGGCTAGGCCCAGAGCTGGCCCTGCAGCGTCTCGATGGCCTCCTCCGTGGTGGCCGCCGTGTAGACGCCGGTGGACAGGTACTTCCAGCCGCCGTCGGCCACGATGAAGACGATGTCGGCGCTCTGCCCCGCCTTGACCGCCTTCCTGCCCACGCCGATCGCGGCGTGCAGCGCGGCGCCCGTCGAGACGCCCGCGAAGATGCCCTCCTGCTGCAGGAGTTCACGGGTGCGGGTGACCGCGTCGGCCGAACCGACCGAGAAGCGGCTGGTGAGCACGGAGGCGTCGTACAGCTCCGGTACGAAGCCCTCGTCGAGGTTCCTGAGGCCGTACACCAGGTCGTCGTAGCGCGGTTCGGCGGCCACGATCTGGATGCCCGGCCGGTGCTCGCGCAGGTAGCGGCCGACGCCCATCAGGGTGCCGGTGGTGCCGAGGCCCGCGACGAAGTGGGTGATCGAGGGAAGGTCCGCCAGGATCTCCGGGCCGGTCGTGGCGTAGTGGGCGCCGGCGTTGTCCGGGTTGCCGTACTGGTAGAGCATCACCCAGTCGGGGTGCTCGGCGGCCAGCTCCTTGGCCACGCGCACAGCGGTGTTGGAGCCGCCCGCCGCCGGGGAGGAGATGATCTCGGCGCCCCACATGCCGAGCAGGTCCCGGCGCTCCTGCGAGGTGTTCTCCGGCATCACGCACACCATGCGGTAGCCCTTGAGCTTGGCCGCCATGGCGAGGGAGATGCCGGTGTTGCCGCTGGTCGGCTCCAGGATCGTGCAGCCCGGGGTGAGCCGGCCGTCCTTCTCCGCCTGCTCGATCATGTGCAGGGCAGGGCGGTCCTTGACGGAGCCCGTGGGGTTGCGGTCCTCCAGCTTGGCCCAGATACGGACGTCGGGGGACGGCGACAGCCGCGGCAGGCGCACCAGGGGGGTGTTGCCCACCGCGGCCAGCGGGGAGTCGTAGCGCATCGCTGCTCAGCGGCCGATCAGCGCATGCCGCCGGCGACGGCCGGCAGGATCGTGACGTTGTCGCCGTCGGACAGCTTGGTGTTGATGCCGTCCAGGAAGCGGACGTCCTCGTCGTTCAGATAGACGTTCACGAACCGGCGCAGCTGGTCGCCGTCCACGATGCGGGCCTGGATGCCCGTGTGCCGGCTTTCGAGGTCGGCGAACAGCTCGGCGAGGGTCTCACCGCTGCCCTCCACCGCCTTCTGACCGTCGGTGTACGTGCGGAGGATGGTGGGGATGCGGACCTCGATGGCCATGATTGCGGCTCCTGTCGGAAAGGGTGGGTCTGGGCACACGGCGGCACGCCGCGGCTCACGGCCGTACGGCGGCAGGGGTACGTCAACAGATGGCGCTGTTCAGCCTGCACAGGTCGACGTGCAGCCGCGCCACGAGCAGCATGCCCGGCGTCTTCTCGCTCACGTCGTTCAGAACCATGCGCTCATCGTAACGATTCCCGGTCCGGCCATCGGAGTGTGATCTCGCATACTGGATGGAATCTGACCGCATCGCGGGATCAGTAGGAGTCCACGACCTTGACCTCCTCCTCCGTGACCGCACCGTCCACGATCCGGAAGGAGCGGAACTGGAACTCGCCCATGCCGTCGGTGTCGGCGGTGGACACCAGGACGTAGTGCGCACCGGGCTCGTTGGCGTAGGAGATGTCGGTCCGGGACGGGTAGGCCTCGGTCGCGGTGTGGGAGTGGTAGATGATCACCGGGTCCTCGTCGCGGTCGTCCAGCTCGCGGTAGAGCTTGAGCAGGTCACCCGAGTCGAACTCGTAGAACGTCGGCGACATGGCCGCGTTCAGCATCGGAATGAAGCGCTCCGGGCGATCGGAGCCCGCCGGGCCCGCGACGACACCGCACGCCTCGTCGGGGTGGTCCTTGCGGGCGTGGGCGACGATCTGGTCGACGACGGCCTGCGTGATGGTCAGCATGTCCGTCAGGATAAGCAGAAGGGCCGTTCCGTACCGAGGGATGGTACGGAACGGCCCATATGCCGGACGTCCTGAGCGGCAGCCGCAGCGGAGCGCCACGAGAGCCCCGTGCGGCTGGACGTCCCGGAGGGGATGGTCAGCGCTTGCGGAAGGCCGCGGCCTCCGGGTTGCGGCGCTTGAGCACCCAGTAGGAGACGCCGAGGATCGCGGCCCACAGCGGTGCACAGTAAAGCGACACCCGGGCGTCCTTGTCGATGCCCATGAGCACGATCACCATCAAGATGAACGCGAGCGCGAAGTAGCTCGTGTACGGCGCGCCCGGCGCACGGAACTCGCTCTGCGGCAGCAGCCCGCGGTTCGCCCTCGCCCGGTAGCGGATCTGGCAGAGCAGGATGACGATCCAGGCCCACATGCCGGAGATGGTCGCGAAGGAGACGACGTAGTCGAACGCCTTGCCCGGCCACTGGTAGTTGATCCAGACGCCGAACAGCATCAGCGCGGCGGAGAACGTGGTGCCGACGAGCGGGGTGCCGCTGCGGGTCAGCTTGGTGAACACCTTCGGGCCCTGGCTGTTGAGCGCCAGGTCGCGCAGCATGCGGCCGGTGGAGTACATGCCGGAGTTGCAGGAGGACAGCGCGGCCGTGAGGACGACGAAGTTGACGATGCCGGCGCCGGCGGCCAGGCCCATCTTCTGGAAGGCGGCGACGAACGGGCTCACACCCGGGTGGAAGTTCGTCCACGGCACGACCGAGAGGATCATGATCAGCGCGCCGACGTAGAAGACGGCGATGCGCCACGGCACGGTGTTGATCGCCTTCGGCAGCACCTTCTTGGGGTCCTTGGACTCGCCCGCGGTGACACCGACCAGCTCGACGGCGAGGAAGGCGAACATGACCATCTGCAGGGTCATCAGCGTGTTGCCGACACCGTGCGGGAAGAAGCCGCCGTCGTTCCACAGGTGGCTGACGGAGGCGGTGTCGCCGGCGTCGGAGAAGCCGATCGTCAGGATGCCGGCGCAGATCAGGATCATGCCGATGATCGCGGTGACCTTGACCATGGAGAACCAGAACTCCAGCTCACCGAAGAGCTTCACGGAGATCAGGTTGGCGCCGTACAGCACGATCGTGAAGATCAGGGCCGAGACCCACTGCGGGATGTCGAACCAGTACGTCATGTAGGCGGCCGCGGCCGTGACCTCGGTGATACCGGTGACCACCCAGAACAGCCAGTACGTCCACCCGGTCACAAAGCCCGCGAAGGGGCCGATGAACTCGCGCGCGTACTCCGAGAACGAACCCGACACCGGGCGGTACATCAGCAGTTCGCCGAGCGCCCGCATGATCAGGAAGATCACGAGGCCCGCGACGGCGTACGCCAGGATGAGGCTCGGGCCGGCCTTGGAGATGCCCTTGCCCGCGCCGAGGAACAGACCGGTGCCGATGGCACCGCCGATGGCGATCATCTGGATCTGCCGGGACCCGAGCCCGCGCTGATACCCCTCGCCGCCCTCGCTGCCCTCGGCCCGCGCGGCCTCGTTGCCGTCGCGAAGCTGGTCGACCTGCGATGAGGTCATGTGTGGTGCGCCTTTCTCCATGCCGACCCGGGCCTTTCGTCGGCCACGGATCGGGTTTCGATCCCCCCGGATTGCTGGAGCTGGGCGGCATTCGCGATCCGCCCCTGCCTGGCCGACGGTCGTCGGCTCGGTGGCGCACCCGGCCGGACATGGGTGGTGTCGGCCGGGCGGTCGTGAAGATTTATCACGGCCGCAATATTGATCACAGAGGCAGACTGTGATGCACCACACAGGTAAAAGCGGACAAAATTACACCGAACGCTGCAAAACCGGCCGCAAGGGTGACAGGATCGTTATCCGGATTTGAGCGTCCGCTGAGCGAACACACTCCGGGGGAATCGCCCGGATTACGGCATAAGCGTGGCGACCAGGGTCTCCTGGAGCCCGCCGAGCCACAGATAGGCCATCACCATCGGCTTGCGCGGGTCCTCGTCCGGGAGTCCGTACAGCAGATCGGTGTCGTCCTCGTCGGTGATCTCCAGCCGGGCGCCGATCGCGAGCCGCAGGTCGTTGAGGGCGCCGAGCCACTGCCGGGACTCCTCCGGCGTCAGCTTCAGCACCGCACCGCCCTCGTCCACCGGGGCGAGCGCGTCCAGGGCGCGGATCACCGCGAGTGCGTTCTCGCGCTTGCCCGCGCGAAGGTCGTTCTCGGTGTAGCGGCGGAACTCGGCGGAGTGGGACCGGCGCTCCTCGGCCTCGGCGGGCGAGCCGGGGGCCTCCTCGGGGTCGCTGTACGCGTCGGGGAAGAGCCTCCTGAGCACCGGATCGGCGGGCGGCTCGCTCGGCCCTTCGGCGAACAGCTCGGCGAGCGGGTCCTTCGGGGCGTCCGCGCCGGGGCCGGGGCCGATGAGCTCCAGGAGCTGGACGGCCAGCGACCGGATGATGGAGATCTCGACGTCGTCGAGCGCGACGGCCGCGCCGCCGCCGGGAAGCGGTTCGAAATGTCCGGGCATGTAAGTGGATTCGCTACTTCCGGTCCTGCTGCAGGGTGGCCCACAGACCGTAACCGTGCATCGCCTGCACGTCGCGCTCCATCTCCTCGCGGCTCCCGCTGGAGACGACCGCCCGGCCCTTGTGGTGGACGTCGAGCATGAGCTTGGTCGCCTTGTCCTTGGTGTACCCGAAGTACGTCTGGAAGACGTAGGTCACATAGCTCATGAGGTTGACCGGGTCGTTGTGCACGATGGTGACCCAGGGGACGTCGGTCTCGGGTACGGCGAAGACCTCCTCCGCCGACTCGGTGCGTTCGATCTCTACGGGCGCGGGTGACGTCACAGTGCCCATGCTGCCACGGGCTCCAGAAATCGTCACACTGACGAAATAGGAGTACGATCCATGGTCATGAACACAGCGGACCTTGGGCTGCCGGTGGATGTTCCGTCGACGGCGCTCTTCACTGACCAGTACGAGCTGACGATGCTGCGGGCCGCCCTGAGGGCCGGTACGGCCGAACGGCGGAGCGTCTTCGAGGTCTTCACCCGGCGGCTGCCGGACGGGCGCCGCTACGGCGTGGTGGCGGGCACGGGACGCGTCCTGGACGCGGTGGAGAACTTCCGCTTCGACGCGGGCGTCCTCGGCTTCCTGGGCGAACGGAAGATCGTGGACGAGGACACCCTGAAGTGGCTGGCCGACTACCGCTTCAGCGGGGACATCTGGGGCTACCCCGAGGGCGAGGTCTACTTCCCCGGCTCGCCGGTCATGCGCGTCGAGGGCACCTTCGCCGAGTGCGTGCTGCTGGAGACGGTCATCCTCTCCATCCTCAACCACGACTCCGCGATAGCCGCCGCCGCCTCCCGCATGGCCTCCGCCGCCGGGGAGCGCCCGCTGATCGAGATGGGCGCGCGCCGTACCCACGAGCTGGCGGCCGTCGCCGCGGCCCGGGCGGCCTACGTCGGCGGCTTCGCGACCACCTCCGACCTGGCGGCCGGCTTCCGCTACGGCATCCCGACCGTCGGCACCTCCGCCCACGCCTTCACCCTTCTCCACGACCGGGAGCGGGACGCCTTCCAGGCCCAGGTCGACACCCTTGGCCGGGGCACCACCCTGCTCGTGGACACCTACGACGTCGCCGAGGCCGTGCGTACGGCGGTGGAGGTGGCCGGGCCCGAGCTGGGCGCGGTCCGCATCGACTCCGGCGACCTGCTGCTCGTGGCGCACCGGGTGCGGCAGCAGCTGGACGAGCTGGGCGCGACGGACACGAAGATCATCGTGACCTCGGACCTGGACGAGTACGCCATCGCCTCGCTGGCCGCCGCCCCCGTGGACGCCTACGGCGTCGGCACCCAGCTGGTCACCGGCTCCGGGCACCCGACCTCCTCCATGGTGTACAAACTGGTCGCCCGCGCCGAGTCGAGCGACCCGAAGGCGCCGCTGGTGCCGGTCGCGAAGAAGTCCAGCGGCGGCAAGACGTCCGTCGGGGGCCGCAAGTGGGCGGCGCGCCGGCTGGACGAGGACGGGGTGGCGGAGGCCGAGGTCGTGGGCACCGGTCCGGTGCCGGCGGACCTCGCCGACCGTCAGCTGCTGACACAGCTGATCAAGGGCGGGGACGTGATCGCCCGCGAACCCCTGGACGTGCCCCGGGACCGTCACATCGCCGCCCGGGCGAATCTCCCGCTCTCCGCAACCCAGCTGTCCCGAGGGGAACCCGTCATTCCGACGGAGTACGTCCAGGGACGCTCGGGTAGCTAAAGCGGGACCGTCGTCCGCCCCGCTCGATGCCCTCTCCCGCACGGGCCCCGAAGTCTCTAGGCTCAGTTACTTCACTCTCAGTCGAAGGACACCCACCATGCGCCGCGCATTGATCGTCGTAGATGTGCAGAACGACTTCTGCGAGGGGGGCAGCCTCGCGGTGGCCGGGGGTGCGGACGTGGCCGCCGCCATCACGGAACTGATCGGCCAGGCGGCCGGCACCGGCTACCGGCACGTGGTGGCCACCCGCGACCACCACATCGCGCCCGGCGGCCACTTCGCCGACAACCCCGACTTCGTCCAGTCCTGGCCCGCGCACTGTGTCGCGGGCACGGAGGGCGTCGGCTTCCACCCGAACTTCGCTCCCGCCGTCGCCTCGGGCGCGGTCGACGCGGTCTTCGACAAGGGCGCCTACTCGGCGGCCTACAGCGGCTTCGAGGGCACCGACGAGAACGGCGTCCCGCTCGCCGACTGGCTCCGCGCCCGCCACATCGACGAGGTCGACGTGGTCGGCATAGCCACGGACCACTGCGTGCGGGCCACCGCCCTGGACGCGGCCCGCGAGGGCTTCCGCACCCAGGTCCTGCTGGACCTGACGGCGGGGGTGGCCCCGGAGACGACGGAGAGGGCACTGGAGGAGCTGCGGGAGGCAGGGGTGGAACTCACCGGCAAGCCGGTGAGCGGTTAGGGCAGCGCCCCGAAGGGCGCGGGGAACCGCGCGGGCAACCACCACGGACCCGCGGTCGCACCACGCGCCGAACGGTCACTGCACCACCGCCGACCGGCGCAGGAGCGCCCGGATCGGATGCCACAGCTCGTTCACCATGACACCGTTGTCCGCCGGTGCCGTGCGCCATATCAGGCCGTCCGGGTGGTGCAGGACTGCCGTGATCTCGTCCGGGGTCGGAGGCGCGGCGTTCCCCCGGAGATAGATCGCGCGCAGGCCCAGGTTGCGGAGCCTGGTCAGGGCCCTGGCCCGGTTCTGGGCGTGCACCAGGACCCGCACCCCGGCAGTGCCGTAGGGCAGGTTCAGTGCCACCACGACCGTGCCGTTCGGCAGTTTGCAGAAGCCTCCAGCGGCCATGCGGTCACATCCCCGTTTCGGTCGGTGTCAATAAGCGGTCCACAGGACGCACCTAAACACGATCGGCGGCAACCCGCCAAGGGGTTGCCGCCGATACCTGTCTGACCTGCAAGAACGCGGACTACTTCACCGCGGGACCCACCTTGAGGAAGATCGTCGAGCCGTCCTTGGCCTCCTTGACGATCGTGATCTTGGTGTTGGTGTCAGTGACCTTCACGCCCCCGGTCGGGTTCGTGGGGTCGTAGTACGTGCTGGTGTGGTCGTTGAAGACCGGAACACCCTTCGACGCCTTGATCACCGTCGCGACGTCCGCCTTGTGCAGCGTGATGCCGTCGGTGCCGTACAGGCTGAACGGGGAGTCGTAGGCCTGCATGCGGTTGCGCATCAGCGTGCCGTCGGCCCACTTCATCGCCGTCGGGTGCGAGTCGATCGGCAGGATCAGACCGGTGCCCGGGTGGTCCTTGGCGTTGGTGTTGTTGTCCGCCTGCGAGGTGTCCCACTTCCAGATCAACAGGCCGTTCTGGTACGGGTAGTGCTCCACCCAGCCGGGGCGCTTGGCCGAACCGAAGTTGTACGGGCCGACCTTGAGGGTCTTGTCGTACGAGACGTACTGCCGGTTCTCGGCGATGTAGTACTGCTTGTAGTCCTTGGTGAAGGACGCGCCGATGCGGGAGAAGCCGTTCGACGTCCAAGCGGCGTCCTGCGTCTCGGCGTTGTCCGAGAAGAGCGCCGTGCCGTCGGCGGTCACGCTGATCAGGTCGGCCGCGAAGCCGTTCTCCGCGACACCGCCGTCGGTGGCGTAGCGGAAGCGCAGGTCGATCTTCTTGCCCGCGTAGGCGTCGAGCGGGAACGACAGCTTCTTGTGCGTCTGCGAGAAGCCGGTCAGCGCCGGCTTGCCTCCGGCGTCACGCGGAATGGCCTGGCCGTCCGCCGTGCCGTCCAGGGCGGTCCAGTTGGCGCCGCCGTCGGTCGACACCTCGGTGTAGACGTAGTCGAAGCCGTCCTCGGTGGCCCACCAGCCGTCCAGGTCCAGCTTCGCCGACGACTTGCCGGTGAGGTCCACGGACCGGGTCAGCGTGTTGTTCAGGTCGTTGCCGCTGCCGCTCCACCACTGGTTCTTGCCCTCGGCGGGCTCGGTGATCGTGGTGGTGACCGCCTTGTCGGGCAGGTTGACCACGAGGGCCTGCTTGTTCCAGGTGTTGTACTCGGCGACGCCCAGCTTGTGGGTGGACTGCGTGCCGGCCTTGGCGGTGTCGTAGTTCAGCCAGCCCAGCTGCAGCTTGTCCCAGGCGTTCATGTCGCCCGGCAGGTTGCCGATGGACTCCTTGCCGGTGCCGAGCCAGGAGCCGGAGGACATCAGGGTCCAGAAGCCGGTGGAGTTGTCGCCGCCGTCGGTGTCGTACTCGTCCGGCAGGCCGAGGTCGTGGCCGTACTCGTGGGCGAAGACGCCGAGGCCGCCGTTCTCCGGCTGGATGGTGTAGTCGCCGACCCAGACACCGGTGGTGCCGACCTGCGCGCCGCCGAGCTTGTTGTACTCGGGGCCGGTGGCGCCCTTGTCGGTGCCGAAGGCGTACCAGCGGTGGGCCCAGATCGCGTCCTTGCCCTGGGCGCCGCCACCCGCGGACTCGTCCTCACCGGCGTGCACGATCTGGAAGTGGTCGACGTAACCGTCGGGCTCGTTGAAGTTGCCGTCGTGGTCGTAGTCGTAGCGGTCCCACTGGTCGTACTGGGCGAGGTCCTTCTTGATGTCGGCGTCGGACTTGCCGGCCGCCTTCTGCTGGGCCACCCAGGCGTTCAGGCCGTCGCTGACGACGTTCCACACACTCGGGCAGTTGGTCTGGCCGCAGGCGTTGTTGCCGTAGCGGGCCTCGTTGTAGGGGACCTTGACCCAGTCCGAGACCTCGCCGTTGACCGAGTAGCGGCCCGAGGACTGCTTCTCGTAGTACTTCTTCAGCGACTCGGTCTTCTTGCCGGTGCCGAAGTAGAGGTCCTGGTAGTGCTTGCGGTTGTAGTCCTTCTGCCAGGCCGTCGAGTTGTCCTGCTTGCGGTCCGGCGCGGCGATGGTGTTGTGCAGCGGGCCGGGCGTGCCGCCGAACTTGGGGTCGGTCCTGTCCCCGAACTCCACCAGGATCGTGAAGATCTTGTCGGTCTTCTCGCGGCTGAGCTCGACGTACTTGCTCTTGCCCTTGCGGCCCTTGAGCGCCACGACCTTGGAGCCGTTGCGCTCCTGCGCCTTGGCCTTGCCCGATACGAGCTGGTTCAGCGCCTCCTGGCGCTGGGCCCTCTGGGTCTTGCTCAGCGGACCGTCCAGGTCGTGCGCCCGCTGCTGCACCGGGGCCGGGTCGTGCCGGTTGGCGGCAGCGGACCGGGGCTGGGTGCCCGCCTCCGCGACGGCGAAGGTGGCGAACGTGGCGGAGGCCGCCGCGAGCGTCACCCCGATCGCGGCAGCTCTGAACGTCCAGGATCTGCTGGTCACTTGAGTTCCTCCCCCGCGCCGCGCACACGGACAGGGGGTTCCGGGTCATGGAGGAATCCGTGCGCGCAAGATCAACGCGTGTAATCAAGTGCCGTAATTTGACTAGAGGTTTAGAAGAAAAGACAGTCCTTGACTTGTGCAGGCCAAGTGCACTATGCGGATGCGGTGTCCGCTTTACGAACCTGCTGGCGGCCTATGCCTCCACCCCATGACTCCGTGCGCCCCCCATGCACCCCGTACCGTGGGTTAGGTCACGCTTACCAGGCGCTCCGTTCGGGCATGCACGCGAAGAGAGTCGAACGGCACGTCTCAGCCCCCGAAGTCTTCCTAGGACACGATTGCCATGCCTCGTCCGACTGCCGCACAGCTCGTTTACGGTTCCTGCACCGTGGTCTTCTCGACGCTCGCCATGCTGCTGCTGTCCCAGACGGGTTCGGGCCTCGGGATCACCGTCATCGCCCTCGCGGCGCTGGCCCTCGGGCTGCTCGTGGCGATGACGGTGCCGCTGCCGACCGTCCGCACGACCGAGGCGGCGGCCGGATCCGCCGAGCCCGCACCCCAGGAGCAGCCGGTGTCCACAGCCCTGTGAACGGCGGCGCACACGACAGCGGCGGACCCGTGTTCCCCACGGGCCCGCCGCTCTCGTATGGCCGCCCATAACATCTCCGGCCACCCCGGCACGTCGCTCAACGGGTGCTGACCACCACCGTCTTGGCCGCCTTGTCGTGCAGGCCTTGTTTGTACGGTTTGTCGAAGAAGCTCCAGCCGCCGGAGATCGCCGTCCAGATGCAGGCGCAGCAGAAGGCGAACGGCAGCCACAGCACCAGGGCGCGGATCAGGTTGGTCTGCACCGAGGGGGTGGCGCCGTCGTCCAGGTTCGCCACCCGCATGCCCAGCCACTGTTTGCCGAGGGTCTGGCCGTACTTGGCCGTCATGAAGGTGTCGTAGGCGATGTACAGGACGGCCGCGATGACCGACTGTGCCACCGACCGGCCGACCTCGACCTGGTCACCGTTGATCTCGTACTCGCGCACACCGAACGCCCAGGTGAGCAGCCAGACGACGATGCCGACGAGGACCATGTCGATGATCCGCGCGAGCGTCCGCCTGCCGCTGTCGGCGAGCGGGGGCATACCGGCCAGCGGGTCGGCGGGGTAACCGCCGGCGCCGGCGCCATGGGGGTCGTAGGGGCCGGCACCGTAGGGAGGGGGCCGGCTGCCCCCGTACGGAGGCGGCGGCTGGTCGCCGTACGGCGGCGGGGGCTCGCCGCTTCCGTACGGGGGTGGCTGGCCGCCACCCGGGGGCTGCCCGCCACCGCCCGGTGGCGGGGGCGGCTGGGCACCGCCGTACGGGGCGTCGTACGGCGAGCCCGGCCCCTGCCCCTGGTCCGACGGGGGCCGCTTCCTGAACGGGTCGTCCTCGGGTGGCTGCTCTCCGGATCCGGGGGGCGGTGCGCTGCTCATGGCCCGAGTGGACCGCGAAAGCGGCGGTTCCGCATCCGGTGGGCGGCCGTACGGGGGAGCGGGCAGCGGCTGCCGGCGCCGTTCGGTCAGCCGGCGACGAAGGTGTGGGCCGCCTTGTCGTGCCAGCACTGGTGCCAGGGCCGGTCGAACAGGCACCACAGCACGCCCACGATCCCGATGCCGAGCAGCCCGGGCACGCTGTAGACCAGCCAGCGGCGCAGGGCCGGTCCGAAGGCCGGGGGCTCGTGCGCCTCGATGTCCCGCACCTCGATGCCCAGCAGCTTCTTGCCGAGGGTGCGGCCCCACTTGGCGGTCGGCAGCACCTCGTACACCACACCGGAGAGCAGCAGGACGGCGAGGACGATGCCGAGGCTGGTGGCGGTCGTGCCGTCGAGCAGCCAGACGGTGACCTCGCGGCCGGACAGCTTGGCCGCGTCGATCTTCTCCTGGACGTGGTCGGCGGCCCGGATGCCGAGCGGCACGGCAGCGGCGGCCGTCACCGCGCCCAGCACCAGACTGTCGATCAGGCGGGCGGCGAACCGCTTGCCCAGTCCGGCGGGGCGGGCGGCGGCCTGGCGGCGCGCGGCCGCCTGGAAGGGGTCCTCCACCGGCGGCTTCCACGGCGCCACCGGCTGCTCGTCACCGCCACCGGCCAGCTGGTGCACCTGCTGCGCCCAGGACGCCTGACCGCCACCGGGCCCGCTGGTCAGCGGGGTGGCCGGGGCAGCGCCCTGCGCCGGCACCGACGGCGCCACGGAGGAGGGCGCGGGCTGCGCGGCGGCAGCGCGCGCGGCGGCGGCCTTGCCGGCCCCGAAGCCGGGGCCTGCGGCCGGGCCGGACGCGGCGGACGGCGGGGCGGGCGCGCCGACGGGACCCTGAGGGCCGAAGCCGCCCGAAGCCCCGGCCGCACCGGGTCCGGCCGCACCGGGTCCGGCCGGAACGGCACCCGGTGCCGCGCCCGAGCCCGAGACCTGCCCGCCGAAGCCGGAACCAGGCCCGGCCTCGGCACCGGAGGCGGGGGCCGCGGCGGAGGTACCGAAGCCCGCGCCCTGCGCGGGAACGTGCGGGCCGAAGCCACCGGGCGCTGCGGACGCACCGGCGGCACCCGCGTCGGTACCGGACCCGCCGGCGGCTGCCGCTGCCGAGCCGGACCCGGGCGCGCCGGGGCCCTGGGCCGCGCCGTGCGGTCCGAAGCCGGAGCCCGCGCCGGCTTCCGTGCCCGGGGCCTGCGGGCCGGACCCGGGCTGCGCGCCCCGCCGGCCCTGGCCGGGTACGGGGCGGAACGTCATCGTGCCGTCGTCCTTGACGGCCGCGGGACCCGGGACCGGCCGCCGGAAGATGAAGGTGCCGCCGGGGTCCTGGTCCTCACCCTCCCCCGGCGTGACCGAGGCCGTCCCGTCGGTGCGGCCGGCCGGCCGGGCCGGACCCTCCGCGGGCACCCGCGGGTCGGCACCCCAGGCGGCCCGCCCGTCACCGTCCCCCGCCCGGCCGCCCACGCCGTAGCCGCCCGCGGCTTCCCCCGCCGGGCCCTGGTCGCCGTACCCGGCAGGGCCCGTGGTGCCGGGGCCGTCGGCGCCCCAGGCACCGGCCCCGCTCCGGCCGTCGGCCGCCCACCCACCGGCCCCCTCCTGCCCGGAGGCGGCCGGCTCGGGGTCCTCGTCGAAGAAGTGCGGGCCCGTTTCCTCCACCGCCGCGGGGGCGGCGCGGACGCCGGGCGGCGGGACGAGCGGTTCGCCGTCCTTCGGCGCCGGCCGGCTGGTGCCGGGCACCCAGGAGGCGCCGTTCCAGTACCGGACGTATCCGGGGATGGACGGATCCGGGTAGTAGCCCTCGCGGGGCCTGTCGTCACCTGGGGCCGGGGTTGGGGCGCTCATGTCCGTCGTCCCGTATCTGCTCGGGGGTGGGATGGGGGCCTCCACATCTATCAGACCGGGGCAGCCCGCAGCGCCAGTCCCGCCGGACCCACTCCTTTCCGGGCAACGCCGCACCGGACTCCCACAGGTCCGCGAAAAAATTTTCCCCCTACCCGCGTAATGGCCCGGCCCCACTCCTCTCTCCCCTGGTACGGGCCCGTTCCGAGCGGTCCCGAAAAGCGCAGACGAGGAAAGGAACGCAGGTCATGGGGCACATCGTGGTGGAGCGGGAGCTGGAGCTGAGGCTGATCCTGTCGCCGGAGCGCAGCATCCCGGTGCCAGCCCGGCTGGGCTACCGCTCCGCGGATCCGTACGCCGTCCACATCGCCTTCCACATCAACTCCGACTCCCCCGTCAGCTGGACGTTCGCCCGCGATCTCCTGGTGGAGGGGGTGTTCCGGCCGTGCGGGCAGGGCGACGTACGGGTGTGGCCGACGAAGGCCGACGGACGCAGGGTCGTCCTGATGGCGCTCAGCTCGCCGGACGGGGAGGCGCTGCTGGAGGCGCCCGTCCCGCAGGTGTCGGCCTGGCTGGAGCGGACGCTGCGGGCGGTACCGCCGGGGACGGAGGGCGGACAGCTGGGCATCGACGACGCGCTCGACCAGCTGCTCGCCCAGTGAGGCACGGTCAGAAGACCTTGCCCGGATTGAGGATGCCCAGCGGGTCGAAGGCCTGCTTCACGGCCCGCTGCATCTCGACCCCGACCGGGCCGATCTCCCGGGCCAGCCACTCCTTCTTCAGCACGCCGACGCCGTGTTCGCCGGTGATGGTGCCGCCCAGCTCCAGGCCGAGGGCCATGATCTCGTCGAAGGACTCGCGGGCCCGCCGGGACTCGTCGGCGTCCTGGGCGTCGAAGCAGACGGTGGGATGGGTGTTGCCGTCGCCGGCGTGCGCGCAGACGCCGATGGTCAGGTCGTACTTGGCGGCGATCCGCTCGACGCCCTCCAGCATCGCGCCGAGCTGCGAGCGGGGCACGCACACGTCGTCGATCATCGTCGTGCCCTTGACCGCCTCCAGCGCGGTCAGCGAGAGCCGCCGCGCCTGCAACAGCAGCTCGGACTCGGCCGCGTCCTCGGCGGGCACCACCTGGGTCGCTCCCGCGGCCTCGCACAGCGCACCGAGGGCGGCCAGGTCGGCGGCGGGGTGCGGGGTGTCGAAGGCGGCCAGCAGCAGCGCCTCGGTGGTCTCGGGGAGGCCCATGTGGGCGAGGTCGTTGACGGCCTTGACGGTCGTACGGTCCATCAGTTCGAGGAGGGAGGGCACGTGACCGCCCTCCATGATCCGGCAGACGGCACCGCAGGCGGCGGCCGCCGAGGGGAACTCGGCGGCCAGCACCAGCTGCTGCGGCGGCTTGGGCCGCAGGGCGAGGACGGCGCGGACGACGATGCCGAGCGAGCCCTCGGAGCCGACGAAGAGACGGGTCAGGTCGTAGCCCGCCACCCCCTTCGCCGTACGGCGGCCGGTGGACATCAGGCGGCCGTCGGCGAGGACGACGTCCAGACCGAGGACGTACTCGGCGGTCACGCCGTACTTGACGCAGCACAGGCCGCCCGAGCCCGTGCCGATGTTGCCGCCGATGGTGCACATCTCCCAGCTGGAGGGGTCCGGCGGGTAGTACAGGCCGAGTTCCTCGACGGCGCGGGACAGGGTCGCGTTGATCACGCCCGGTTCGACGACGGCGATCCGGTCGACGGGGCTGATCTCCAGGATGCGGTCCATCCGGGTGAGGGACAGCACGATGCAGCCGTCGGTGGCGTTGGCGGCGCCGGACAGGCCGGAGCGGGCGCCCTGCGGTACGACGGGGACGCGCAGCTCGGTGGCGGTGCGCATGACGTGCTGGACCTGTTCGACGGTGCGCGGCAGAACGACGACGGCCGGGGCGCCGGCCGGGCAGAAGCTCGCCATGTCGTTGGCGTAGGAGGCGGTGACGTCGGGGTCGGTCAGGACGGCCTCGACGGGCAGGCCGGCCAGGAGCCGGTCGGTGAGGTCGCTGCTGCCCGCAGCGTTGCCGGTGTCCGCAGCGTCTTCGGAGCGGGGCGCTTCGATACGGCTCATGATCAAAGGGTCGCACTCACGGCCATCGGTGTGAACCCCGGACGCCCTCCGGTTGGTCCACTCGGATGTGATCGTCGTATTGACGCACAGTGAGCGCCATGGACAACCGAGTGTGCGTACCGGGTACGTCCCTGCCGGTCGAGCCGCCGCCGCGCCGCTCCCGGCGCTGGCCGCGCCGGGTGCTGGCCACCGCGCTGGCGGGCGGGGTCGCCGCGGGCGCCGTGCTGACGCTGCTCACCGAGGAGCAGCCGCACGGGGCGGGCCGGCCGCCCGCCGCCGGACCGCCGGCCCAGGCGCAGGCGCAGGCGGCGCAGGCACTGAAGGCGGTGACGTGGGGCCTGCCGGCCGCGCTGCCGCAGCTGGGGGCGCTCATCGGGCAGCAGGAGCAGCGGGTGCGGGCGCAGCCCAAGGACGCACGGGCGTGGGCCGTGCTGGGGGCCGCGTATGTGGCGCGGGCCCGCCGGACGGCCGACCCGGCGGACTACCCGCGGGCCGAGCAGGCGCTGCAGACGTCCCTGCGGGTGCGGGCGGCGCAGAACACCGAGGCGCTGGACGGGCTGACGGCGCTGGCCCTGGCGCGCCGGGACTTCCCGGCGGCGAAACGGTACGGCGAGCAGGCGCTGAAGGCGGCGCCGAAGCGGTGGACGGCGTATCCGCCGCTGATCGACGCCTACACCGGGCTCGGCGACTACAAGAACGCCCGCGCGACGCTGGACAAGCTGCTGGGGCTGCGCACCGGCGCGGCGGCCCGGCCGGCGGTGATGGCGCGGGCGTCGGCGGTGTACCGGGACCGGGGCTGGCGCGAGGACGCGGTGGCCCAGCTGACCGACGCCGCGTCCGCCGCCGGCACCCCGGCCGAGCAGGCCGCCTATCTGACCGGGCTCGGGCAGCTGGCCTGGGAGCGCGGGGACCTGCAGGACGCGCTGCGGCACTTCGAGGCGGCCGCGCGCCTCGATGCCGACCAGGGGGCGGCGCTGACCGGGCGGGGCCGGGTGCTGGCGGCGCTGGGCCGCACCACGGAGGCGTACGCGGCGTACCGGGCGGCGCTCGCCGGGCATCCGAGTCCGCAGGACGCCTGTGAGCTGGGCGAGCTGTACGAGGCGCACGGTATGGCGGCGCAGGCCCGGGAGCAGTACGACCGGGTGAAGGAGCTGGTACGGCGCCGGATGGCGGCCGGGGTCGACGAGGAGCTGCTGATCGGGCAGTTCGAGGCGGACCACGGGGATCCGGAGGAGGCCGTGGAGCGGTTGCAGGCGGAGTGGGAGCGCCAGCCGGGGATCGAGGTGGCCGACGCGCTCGGCTGGGCGCTGCACCGGGCCGGCGACGACGAGGAGGCGCTGACCTACGCCACCACCGCGACGGACACGACGAAGGGCGGCGGGGTGCGCAGCGCGCTGTACGCCTTCCACCGGGGTCTGATCGAGCTGGAGCTGGACGAGCAGGCTTCCGCGCGCCGGCACCTGCAGCAGGCGCTGCGGTTCAACCCGTACTTCTCACCGCTGCAGGTTCCGGTGGCCGAGGAGGCGCTGCGGGCGCTGGGCGACGTACCGGACGAGCCGGCGCCCAGCGCCTAGCACCGCCGTTACAGGTTGCCCCGCTTGGCCTGCTCGCGTTCGATCGCCTCGAACAGGGCCTTGAAGTTGCCCTTGCCGAAGCCCATCGAGCCGTGCCGTTCGATGATCTCGAAGAAGACGGTCGGCCGGTCCTGGACCGGCTTGGTGAAGATCTGCAGCAGGTACCCGTCCTCGTCGCGGTCGGCGAGGATCTTCAGCTCGCGCAGGGTCTCGATCGGCACCCGGGTGTCGCCGACCCACTCGCCGAGGGTGTCGTAGTAGGAGTCGGGGGTGTCGAGGAACTCGACGCCGGCCGCGCGCATGGTGCGGACCGTCTGCACGATGTCGTTGGTGTTCAGCGCGATGTGCTGGACGCCGGCGCCGCCGTAGAACTCCAGGTACTCGTCGATCTGGGACTTCTTCTTGGCGATCGCGGGCTCGTTGATCGGGAACTTGACCTTGAGGGTGCCGTCCGCGACGACCTTCGACATCAGCGCGCTGTACTCGGTGGCGATGTCGTCGCCCACGAACTCCTTCATGTTCGTGAAGCCCATGACCTTGTTGTAGAACCCGACCCACTCGTTCATCCGGCCGAGTTCGACGTTGCCGACGCAGTGGTCGATGGCCTGGAAGGTGCGCTGGGCGGGCGGTTCGACCATCGGCTTGGCGGCGACGTAACCGGGCAGGTAGGGGCCGTCGTAGCCGCTGCGGTCGACCAGGGTGTGGCGGGTCTCGCCGTAGGTGGCGATGGCGGCGAGGACGACGGTGCCGTGCTCGTCCTTCACCTCGTACGGCTCGGCGACGCTCGTCGCGCCGTGCTCGATCGCGTAGGCGTACGCGGCGCGGGCGTCCGGGACCTCGATGGCCAGGTCGACGACGCCGTCGCCGTGCTCGGCCACGTGCCGGGCGAGGAAGCGCCCCCAGTCGGTGTCCGGCTTGATCACGGAGGTCAGCACGAAGCGGGCGGAGCCGTTCTCCAGGACGTAACTGGCGGTCTCGCGGCTGCCGTTCTCCGGTCCGGAGTACGCGACCAGCTTCATGCCGAAGGCGGTGGAGTAGTAGTGCGCCGCCTGCTTGGCGTTGCCCACGGCGAAGACGACCGCGTCCATTCCCTTGACCGGGAAGGGGTCGGCCTGCCGTGCGGTGTCGGGAGCGGGGTGTGTGTTCGCAGAAATCGCAGCCATGCGGGAAGGGTGGCCCCGCTCTGCAAGGTGCGCAATAGTTGGCGTATTCGCTGGGCAATCTGCTCAGCGGTACGGCCGCATCGGCGGACTTTCTGTGCAGGATGACCATTCCTGGGGGTGCTGTGGCGATCGATCATCTGGACGGGCGCATCATCGTGCTGCTGGCCCAGGAGCCGCGCATCGGTGTGCTGGAGATGTCCCGGCGGCTCGGGGTCGCGCGGGGCACGGTGCAGGCACGGCTGGACCGGCTCCAGTCGAACGGAGTCGTCCGCGGATTCGGCCCCCAGGTGGATCCGGCGGCCCTCGGCTACCCGGTCACCGCGTTCGCGACGCTGCAGATCCGGCAGGGCCAGGGGACCGACGTCCGGGCACACCTGTCGACCGTGCCGGAGGTGCTGGAGCTGCTCACGACCACCGGCAGCGGGGACATGCTGTGCCGGCTGGTGGCCCGCTCGAACGCCGATCTGCAACGGGTGATCGACCGGGTCGTCGGCTTCGACGGCATCGTCCGCGCCTCCACGGCGATCGTCATGGAGAACCCCGTTCCGCTGCGGATCATCCCGCTGGTGGAACAGGCGGCGGCGGAGGGGCGGGACACCCCCTAGCAGCTCGGGACCGAGTCCTTGCCCTTCTCCAGGGCCACCAGGGAGTTCACCGCGCTCTTCAGCGTGGTGACCGGGACCAGCCGCAGGCCCCGGGGCAGTTCCGCCTTGGCGTCCGCGCACTCGTCCTCCGGCACCAGGAAGACACTCGCCCCGTCCCGCCGGGCGGCCTGCATCTTCAGGGCCACCCCGCCGACCGCGCCGACCTTGCCGGCGGGATCGATCGTGCCCGTACCGGCGATGGTGCGGCCGCCGGTGAGGTCGCCGCCGCTGCCGTCGCCGTCCAGCTTGTCGATGATCCCCAGGGTGAACAGCAGACCCGCGCTCGGCCCGCCCACGTCGGCGAGCTTCAGCGTGACCTTGACCTTGTCGGCGCTCAGCCCCAGGTACTTCAGCGCCGCCGCGGTCGCCGCGTCCTGGGACTGCCGCATCTGCGCCTCGTTGTGCTTCTCGATCTCCTTGACCGTGTCACCGCTCGGGTAGACGGCGTCGTGCGGCATGACGGCCCGGTCGCTGCGGAACCAGTTGCCGACCACGTCACCGAGGGTCACCGTGGTGTCGGGGCCGGTCGCCACGATCGTGACCATCCGCAGCTGCCCGCCGGTCCTGCGGACCGGCACGCCGGAGACGGTGATCACCGGGGTGCCCTTGTTCTCGCCGAGCACGTTCGCCGTCATCCCGGGCTGCGCCACCGAGAACGGCAGCGGCGCGAACGCCGCCGTGGCCAGCAGGGCCACGACGGGCAGCGCGCAGACGGCTACGGCCTGGGGACGCGTGAGACGAGAGAGCACGGGATCAATCTAACGCGACCACCGCCTGTGCCTTATGCCGCGTACAGGTCCCGACGCTGCACGGTGAACCGGCGCAGGGCGTCCGGGAGGGGCGCGGTGCCGATGCCGGGCGTGGTCGGCACCGGGAGGTGGCCGTCCTCCAGGACGAACGGCTCGGTGATGTCCTCGGCGAAGTAGCGGGAGGAGGCGGAGGTGTCCCCGGGGAGGGTGAAGCCCGGCAGGGCGGCCAGGGCCAGGTTGGGGGCACGGCCGATGCCCGTCTCCAGCATGCCGCCGCACCACACCGGGACGCCGTGCGCGTGCGCCACGTCGTGGACCCGGCGGGCCTCCAGGTAGCCGCCGACCCGGGCGGGCTTGACGTTCACCACCCGGCAGGCGTCCAGCGCGATCGCGGAGGCGGTGTCGCGGGCGCCGTGCAGGGACTCGTCCAGGCAGACCGGCGTCCGCAGGCGCTGCTGCAGCCGGGCGTGGGCGTGCAGGTTGTTCTCCTCCAGCGGCTCCTCGATCAGCAGCAGCCCGAACTCGTCCAGCCGCCGCAGATGCTCGGCGTCCGCGAGGGTGTACGCCGTGTTGGCGTCCACCTGGAGGGGAAGAGCGGCGCCGAAGCGGTCGCGGACCGCACGGACCGGCTCCACGTCCCAGCCGGGCTCTATCTTCAGCTTGATGCGGACGTACCCCTCGGCGAGGTAGCGCTCGACGTCGTCCAGCAGCTCGGGGACCGAGTTCTTGATGCCGACGGACACCCCGGCGGGCACCCGGTCCCGTACCGCGCCGAGGTAGGTCGCGAGCGGCATGCCGTACGACCGCAGCTCGGCGTCCAGGAGCGCCGTCTCCAGGGCGGCCTTCGCCAGCTCGTGGCCCTTGATCCTCGCCAGGGCGGGGGCGAGCGCGGCCGTGGTGAGGTGTGGGAGGGCGGCCACGCGCGGGATCAGGAAGTCGCGCAGCACGATCTCGGCGCCGGCGACGAACTCCGGGCAGTACAGCGGTTCGGGGTCGGCGGCGAACTCGGACCAGCCCTCGGCGGTGTCCGTGACGGCCCGCAGGAGGAAGGTGTCCTTCGTCGTCATCGTCCCGAAGGACGTACGGAAGGGCGTGACCAGCGGGATCGCCACATGCACGATCTCTATGCGTTCCAGCTTCATGCGCCCGCCGCCTCCCGGGTGAGGGTGTACCAGCCGTCGCGGGACATGCCGGTGGCCCGGAATCCCTCCGTGAAGGCGTCCAGGAACACGTCACGCACCGCGTGCCGCCAGCGCAGCGCCAGCGCCGGGTCGGCGGCGCGCAGTTTCACGATGTCCTCCGGCACCCGGCACCAGACGTACCGGCCGGCGGGGTCGCGGCGGGCGAGGGGGTCGCCGTCGGGGGCCCTTCGGACGACCTGCCCGCGGGCCTCGACCTCGGGCGGGGCCCCGGACGCCGTCAGATCCCAGGTCACCGTCAGCCGGTCGCTCTCGTCGCCGTCGTTCACGCCGTCGCTCATGGGGCCGTAGAAGTCGACCAGGTACTCGGTGCCGACGGCGCCCAGCTTGACCAGGTTGAAGCGGGCGTTGCGGCCGACCAGCGGGTCGAAGGTCCAGCGCATGGTGCGCGCGCCGAGCCCGGCCGCCCAGTCGCGCTGGGCCAGCTTGACGGCGTGCCCGAGCCCCCGGTCGGCGGCGGCCACCAGCGAGTACGTGCTGTGCTCGGGGCCGAGGACGGCGACGGACGCCCCGGCGAGCCGCTGCCCGTCGTAGGCGGCGTGCACCGCGCCGCCCGCGTGCACCAGGCTGTGCAGGACCTCGGCCGGGTAGGGCGGGGCGGTGCGGGGTGTCTGCCAGACGTCGCTGAAGTAGTCGGCCACGGCCGTCAGGCGCGCGACGTCGTGGACGGTGCGGATGGTGACTCCTGCTGTCATGGCACGAGTCTCGAAGGAGCGTGCGGCGTATGTGTTGTGCGAGCGGCCAAGGGATGCGTACGTTCGTTTCACCATCCGCCAACAGCCTGCTGGGACCCTCATGGACGTCTGCACCCTCGGCGATCTCCTGGACGTCGTCGGCGGCCCCGCCCTGCGTCTGCACACCGCGCCCGCCGGCCGGGCCGTGCCGGTCACGGAGGCGGTGCTCCACGACGGCCGCACCCCGCTCCCCCGGCTGCCCGGCGCGCTGCTGCTTGCGGTCGGCGTGCCGGCGGACCGGGCGGGACCGCTGCTGCGGGCGGCGGCGGAGGCCGGGCTGACCGGCGTGGTGGTGCGCGGCGCGGACGGGCCGGTCGCGGAGGCGGACGCGCACGGCGTGGCGCTGCTGTCCGTCGCCGAGGACGCCGCCTGGCACCACGTGCATCTGCTGCTGGCCTCGGCCATCGCCGCCCGGCCCACCGCCGTCGCCCCGGACAGCGGGCTCGGCGACCTGTTCGCGCTGGCCGACGCGATCGCGACGGCGACCGGCGGGGCCACCGCCGTCGAGGACCCCCGGCAGCGGATCCTCGCCTACTCCACCGTCCCCGGCCAGCCGATCGACGAGGACCGCCGGCAGGGCATCCTCGGCCGTCAGGTGCCGACGACCAGCACGGAGAACACCGAGCAGTACCGCCGGCTGTTCGCCGCCGACCGCCCGCTGCGGCTGCCCGCGCTGACCGACGGCGACCTGCCCCGGCTGGCGATGCCGGTGCGGGCCGGCGGGGAGACGCTCGGCTCGGTGTGGGTGGTCGACGACGGCGCCCTCGCCCCGGATGCCGAGGACACCCTCGCCCAGGGCGCCTCGACGGCCGCCCTGCTCCTGCTGCGGGCCCGCGCGGCCCGGGAGCTGGCCCGGCACCGGGGCGGCGAGCTGCTGCGCCGGTTGCTGGACGGCACGGCGGCGGAGGCGACGACGGCCGCCGAACGGCTGGGCATCGCCGGCCCGGCCAGGGTGGCGGCCTTCGTCCTGGCGCTGGACTTCGCCGGGAGCGTCCCCGACACCGAGCGCACGGCGTCGCGCCTGCTGGACGTCGTACGGCTGCAGTGCGAGGCGCGCTACGGGCGGCACGCGGGTGTGCTGGTGGACGGGGTGGTGTACGCGGTGCTGCCCGGTCCGGGAGAACGGCACAAGCGGCTCGCCGAGGACATCGTGGCGCGGGCCGGGCAGGCGCTGCGGGTGCCGGTGCGGGCGGCGCTCGGCGAGGTGGTACCGGACGCGGAGGGGCTCACCCACTCGCGGGCGGACGCGGATCTGGTGCTGCGGGTGCTGGACGCACAGCTGCCGGTGGCCACGGTGGACGAGGTACGGGCCCGGGTGACGCTGCTGCGGCTGGCCGAAGTGATGGCCGGGCGGCGGGAGTTGAGCGCGGGCGCGTGGCGGCGGGTGCTGGCGTACGACGCCGCGCACGGCACCGAGTACGCGCGCACGCTGGTGTGCTGGTTCGACGCGGGCTGTGACATGGCGGGCGCGGCGAAGCGCCTCGCCGTGCACCCCAACACCTGCCGCTACCGCCTCAGGCAGCTCCAGCAGCACGCCGGGGTCGATCTGGACGACCCCGACGAACGGCTGGTGCTGTGGCTCCAGTTGCGGACGCTGGCCGGGCTCCGCTCAGCCACGCCCTGAGCCGGTCCTCGCAGCTGTGCAGGTGCTCGACGGGGACGTACTCCCCCGCCGTGTGGGCGAGGGACGGGTCCCCGGGACCGTAGTTGAGCGCGGGCACGCCCAGCGCGGCGAACCGGGCGACGTCCGTCCAGCCGAGCTTGGGCCTCGGGGAGGCACCGAGCGCGGCGACGAGAGCGCCGACCCGGTCCAGATGCGGCAGGGCACCCGCGACGACCTCGGTGACACGCACCTCGTACTCCGGGAAGAGCGAGCGCACGTACGCCTCGGCGTCCTGCGGCGAACGGCTGGGCGCAAAACGGCAGTTGACGGTGACGACACACTCGTCGGGTACGACGTTCCCGGCGACCCCGGCCCGTACGGCGACGGCGCCGAGCCCCTCCCGGTACTCCAGCCCGTCGATCACGACCCGCTGCGGCCGGTGCGCGTCGAGGCGCCGGAGGACCTCGCCGGCCTTGTGCGCGGCGTTGACGCCCTGCCAGGCGCGGGCGGTGTGGGCGCGGGCGCCCTTGACCACGATGTCGGCGGTGAGGATTCCCTGACAGCCGGCCTCGACGCCCGCGTCGGAGGGCTCCATGAGGATCGCCAGGCCGGCGTCGGCGAGCAGCTCGGGCCGCTCGGCGCCGATGCGGGCGAGCCCGTTGCGCTCGCCTTCGACCTCCTCGCACTCGTAGAGGACGAAGGTGAGATCGCGGACGGGCGCGGACAGGGTGGCGGCCAGCCGCAGCGCGACCGCGACCCCGCCCTTCATGTCGCAGGCGCCGAGCCCGTGCACCCGGCCGTCGGCGAGCCGGGAGGGCAGGTTCCGCGCGGCCGGGACGGTGTCCAGGTGCCCGGCGATCACGACGCGTTCGGGACGGCCGAGGCCGGTGCGGGCGACGACGGAGTTGCCGACCCGGTCGACGGTGAGGTGGGGCAGGCCGCGCAGGGCGGCGTGGACGGCGTCGGCGATGGCCTTCTCCCGTCCGCTCTCGGAGGGCAGGTCGACGAGGGCACGGGTGAGGGTGACGACGTCGGCGGTGAGGTCGAGCATGCTCATACGAGGTCCCGGGACTGGTTCAGCTGGGAGTGGCGGATGCCGTAGAGGCCGTAGACGACGAGTCCGGCCGCCATCCAGGCGCCGAACGCGATCCAGGTGTCGGCGCCCAGGCTGCCCAGCATGTAGACGCAGAAGCCGACGCCGAGCAGGGGCGTGAGGGGCGACAGGGGCACCCGGAAGGAGCGCGGGATGTCGGGGCTGCGCCGGCGCAGCAGCACGACCGCCAGGTTGACCAGCATGAACGCGAAGAGCGTGCCGATGCTGGTGGCGTCGGCGAGGCTGCCGAGCGGGACGAGGGCGGCGAGGACGGCGATGAACCCCGAGACGATGACGGTGTTGGCGCGGGGCACTCCGGTACGGGGGTGCACCTTGGCGAACAGGGGCGGCAGCAGCCCGTCCCGGGCCATGGCGAACAGAATGCGGATCTGCCCGTACTGCACGGTGAGCACCACACTGGTGGTGGCGACGACCGCGCCGACGGACAGCAGGACCGGCCACAGGTTCCCGCCGCCGACGGCTCGCACGAGCACCTCGCTGAGCGTGGCCTCGGTCCCGGCGAACTGCTTCCACGGCATGGCGCCGAGCGCGGCGACCGCGACGAGCACGTACAGGACGGTGACCAGGACGAGGGACAGGATGATGGCCCGCGGCAGGTCCCTCTGCGGGTTGCGTGCCTCCTCACCTGCGGTGGAGGCGGCGTCGAAGCCGATGTAGGAGAAGAAGAGGGAGGCCGCTCCGGCGCTCATGCCGGCGGCGCCGAGCGGGAAGAGGGGGTGGAAGTTCCCGGCGCGGAAGGCGGTGAAGGCGACGGCGCAGAACAGCACGAGGGCCGCGATCTTGACGCCGACCATGACGGTGTTGGCGACGGCGCTCTCCTTGGCGCCGCGCAGCAGGACGACCATGGCGAGTACGACGATGAGGGCGGCGGGGACGTTGAGGGTGCCCCCGGCTCCGGGCGGCGCGCTGAGGGAGTCGGGGAGCGAGACGCCGAAGGTGAGCTCCAGCAGTTCGTTGACGTACTGCCCCCACCCCACGGCGACGGCCGCCACGGAGACCCCGTACTCCAGGATCAGACACCAGCCGCACACCCAGGCGACCAGCTCGCCGAGGGTGGCGTAGGCGTAGCTGTAGGAGGATCCCGAGCCGGGGATCATGCCGGCCAGCTCGGCGTACGACAGCGCGGAGAACAGGGCGGTGACGCCGGCCAGCACGAAGGAGATGACGACGGCGGGCCCGGCCTCGGGGACGGCCTGGCCCAGCACCACGAAGATCCCCGTGCCGAGGGTGGCACCCACGCTGAGCAGCGTCAGCTGGGCCACGCCCATCGTCCGCTTGAGCCGGCTGCCGGCGGCATCGCCGAGGAGGCGTTGCACCGGCCGACGCCGGGTGAGGCTGTGTGTCCTGGTTCTTGCTGCTGTGGCCTCCGGCCGGGTGTCCACTGTGTCCACCGCGCTGTTCCCTCCGCCTCGGGGCTGTATGAGCCTTGATGATGCGGAGGGGGTGGGGCGGTGGGGTGGGCGGATCGGCCAAAGGTGGGGGGGTGGCGATTGGCCGGATGAGCAAAGGGCCGGCGGGTCGTTTGCCTGTGCGGCTGGGTGGGGCTGGTGGCGGGGTCGTTTGCCTGTGCGGCTGGGTGGGGGCTGCTCGCGCAGTTCCCCGCACCCCTTCGGCGCTCGGCGAGCGACCCGGCCCACGGGCACCTGCAGCGCGGTGCACCCGGCACCGGCCCCCGCGTCAGCGCAACGCCTCGGCGACCTCCCGCGCCGCTTCCACCACCCTCGGCCCCACCCGCTCCGGCACGGAGTCCGCCAGCATCACGACGCCCACACTGCCCTCGACCCCGGTGACCCCGACCAGCGGCGCCGCGGCCCCGCTCGCCCCGGCCTCCAGCTCACCATGGGTGAGGGTGTACCCGGGATCCACGGACGGCGACTGCCGAGCCGCCAGGATCGCCCGGCCCGCCGCCCCCCGGTCCAGCGGATGCCGGAACCCGGCGCGGTACGCCACGTGATAGTCGGTCCACGTCGGTTCGACCACGGCGACGGCCAGCGCCTCGGTCCCGTCCACCAGCGTCAGGTGCGCCGTCGCGCCTATGTCCTCCGCCAGCGCCCGCAGCGCGGGCAGCGCGGCCTCCCGCACCAGCGGATGCACCTGCCGGCCGAGCCGCAGCACCCCGAGGCCCACCCGGGCTCGACCGCCCAAGTCGCGCCGTACGAGCGCGTGTTGTTCCAGCGTGGCGAGCAACCGGTACACCACGGTACGGTTCACGCCCAGTTTCGTGGACAGCTCGGTGACGGTCAGCCCGTGGTCGGTGTCGGCCAGCAGTTTGAGGACGCGCAGTCCCCGGTCGAGCGTCTGAGAGGTCTCCGCGGTCACGACGCCCACTCCTTTGGTGGTGAGGCCGGCGGTCCCCTGAGCGGCGGATGCGTCACCGAGTCCCGTCGGCGACGCGCCTCAGAGGCCGCCGATCGGCAGAACGGCCCGGCGGCTCCGGGCCATGTCGCTTCACGGCTGCGCTCCGCGGCGGCGCTGCCACGGGGCGTGTGCGTAGCGGGACAGTAGCGAAGCAGGTTCGCTCAGCGGAAGTCTCAGTCCAGAATCCGGGCAAGACCAGTTCCGGCCTGCCGCAATTCGTCCGGAAACGCACGGGCCCCAGGAACTGACACACGCCAATCCCTGGGGGGTCCGGGGCGACGCCGGCCGTCAGTCCCAGCGGGGCGTCAGCGCATGCGCGTAGCCCACTCCTGCATCTTGGCGATCCGCTGCCGCAGCTGCCCCGCCGTGGCCTCCGCGCTGGGCGGTCCCCCGCACACCCTGCGCAGCTCGGTATGGATCACGCCGTGCGGCTTCCCACTCTGGTGCACATACGCGCTGACCATGGTGTTCAGCTGCTTGCGCAGCTCCATCATCTCCTTGTGCGTGACCACCGGCCGCCGCTCGGCGGGCAGCTCCAGCAGGTCGGCCTCGGTGTCCGGTTTTTTACGGCTGTGCGCGATCTGGCGGGCCTGCCGCTTCTGCAGGAGCAGCTGTACCTGCTCGGGTTCGAGCAGCCCCGGGATACCGAGGTAGTCCTGCTCCTCCTCGCTCCCCGGGTGCGCCTGCATGCCGAACTCGGCGCCGTCGTACAGCACCCGGTCGAAGACGGCGTCGGACTCCAGCGCCTCGAAGGGCAGCATGTCCTGCTCGCCGGTGTCCTCGTCCTGCTGCTTGTTCGCCTCCTCCATCTCCTTCTCGGATTCGGCGTACGGGTCCTCCTCGCCCTCCTTCTTGGGCTTGTCGAGGGCGTGGTCCCGTTCCTTCTCCATTTCGTTGGCGAAGGTCAGCAGGTCGGGCACGGTCGGCAGGAACACGGACGCGGTCTCGCCGCGCCGCCGGGACCGCACGAAACGCCCGACGGCCTGCGCGAAGAAGAGAGGGGTCGAGATCGTCGTCGCGTACACGCCCACCGCGAGCCGGGGGACGTCCACGCCCTCGGACACCATCCGGACCGCGACCATCCACCGGTCGTTGCTCTCGCTGAACTCGTCGATCTTCTTCGAGGCGCCGGCGTCGTCGGACAGCACGAGCGTCGCCTTCGTCCCCGTGATCTCACGGATGAGCTTGGCGTAGGCGCGGGCGGAGTCCTGGTCGGAGGCGATGACCAGCGCCCCCGCGTCCGGGATGGCCTTGCGGACCTCGGTCAGCCGCTGGTCGGCGGCACGCAGCACGCTCGGCATCCACTCGCCGCGCGGGTCCAGCGCCGTACGCCAGGCCTGGCTGACCGCGTCCTTGGTCATCGGCTCGCCGAGCCGGGCGGCGATCTCGTCACCGGCCTTGGTGCGCCAGCGCATGTTGCCGCTGTAGGAGAGGAAGATGACGGGCCGGACCACGTGGTCGGCGAGGGCGTTGCCGTAGCCGTACGTGTAGTCGGCGGCGGACCTCCGGATCCCGGCGTTGTCCTCCTCGTACGTCACGAAGGGGATGGGGTTGGTGTCGGAGCGGAACGGCGTACCGGTCAGCGCGAGCCGGCGCGTGGCGGGCTCGAACGCCTCCAGGCAGGCCTCACCCCAGGACTTGGAGTCACCGGCGTGGTGGATCTCGTCGAGGATGACGAGCGTCTTGCGCTGCTCGACCCGGTTGCGGTGCAGCATGGGCCGCACGCCGACACCGGCGTAGGTGACCGCGACGCCGTCGTACTCCCGGCCGAGGGGCCCCGCGCTGTACTCGGGATCGAGCTTGATCCCGATCCTTCCGGCCGCCTCGGCCCACTGCTTCTTCAGGTGCTCGGTGGGCGCGACCACGGTCACCTGCTGCACGACGTGGTGGTGCAGCAGCCAGGAGGCGAGCGTCAGCGCGAAGGTGGTCTTGCCGGCGCCGGGCGTGGCGACGGCGAGGAAGTCACGCGGCTGCTCCTGGAGGTACTTCTCCATCGCCCCCTGCTGCCAGGCACGCAGCTTGCTGGCGGTACCCCAGGGCGCGCGGCCCGGGAAGGCGGGCGACAGGTGATGGGAGTGAGCGGAGGAAGCAGTCATAGGGGCGGGCCCGGAGGGTCCTCCGTTGACGGTGGTGGCGGGCGACGGGCGGGCGGTAGTCACGGTCTCCGTATGTCTTGCGGGTCGGGGGCTCGGCTACGTATGACAACCGGGCCACCCTACCGGCGCCCCGCGCCCGTCAACGCCCGGACGAGCCCGGGTCGCCCTCGGGTGGGATCCACGTCACAGCCGCCGCAGCCGCCCCGCGATCACCGTGACATCACTGACGTCTCCCGAGGCCACATCGCTGACCAGGTCGTATGCGGTGTCCTGGTCGATGTCGGCGAGATCCACTCCGTTGCATGCCAGGAAGGTGGCCGTCGCCGGCCAGGCGGTGCGCTTGTTGCCGTCGACCAGGGGGTGGTTGGTGGCGAGGGCGTGCAGCAGGGCGCCCGCCTGCTCGTACAGGTCGGCATGGGCGGCCGTGCCGAACTTCCGGGCCCGGGGCCGGTGCACGGCGGAGACCAGCAGCCCCGGTCCCGCGCCTTCGGCGGCCGGCCGCCGAAGGCGATCTCGGCGATGGCGGTGACCTCGGTCGGCGTCGAGGGAGAGGGTCAGCTCCTGCACCGGAAGGAAGGCTACGGCCGCAAGATCACCGGGCGACGGATTTTGTCGGACCAACGCCGGGCCGGCGGCCCCCTCCCCCCAGCGCTCCCACGCCCCCGTTCATGAACGCCGTATGGCAGTCCCGTTGCACCCCCACCGATCCCCTTGAGTCCGGGAAGCACCTCGCCATAACGTCATTTCCACGAACACGGCCGTGTGCCCGAGTGGTTCAGGGGCTCGCCTGCAAAGCGAGTTACGTGGGTTCGAATCCCGCCACGGCCTCTGAGGCCTTGACCAGGCAGAAGACAAGGGCGGCACCCGTAACGGGGTGCCGCCCCTTCTCCCTTGGCCGAGTCATCCGCGAGGGGGATTGAGGCGGTTCATCGGGTAGGTCGGTCTGATCACCGCGTAGGGCCGGTAGACGGGCTTGTCGGTGAAGGACGCACTCAGTGGCGTGGAATAGTCGTCGAACTGGGTGAGGGGGCCGATTCCGGCGAACAGTTCCACGGTCCGGACCATGGAAGCGGTGCTGTAGAAGGTCGAGTCGATCCTTCCCGTCTGGGTGTACGGGCTGATTGCCAGGGCGATCGTCCGGTGGGCATCGATGTGGTCGGGCCCGTCCTGGGCCTCGTCCTCGGTGACGAGGATGGCGGTGTCCTTCCAGAACTGCGAGTGGGACACCGCATCCACCAGCCTTCCGAGGGCGTAGTCGTTGTCGGCCACCATCGCCTTGGGGGTGGGCCGACCGGCCCTGGTGCCCAAGGTGTGGTCACCGGGGAGCTGGATGAACTGCACCGTCGGCATGTCGCCCTTGGTCTCGTACCTGCGGAAGCTCTTCAGCCATTGGTCGATCCGTGGGGTCAGGCAGTCCTTCTTGGTGGCCGCGAACGTTCCCGCCGAGTCCGGGCAGCCCACCTCCACCTGGAACCCGTGGTCCGTCCGGGCGTCGAGCACCGGATCCGCGGCGTGCGCCTCGTTCCCCCGACGCGTCACGTAGAAGCCGAAGTTGGCAAAGCTCACACCGGCCTTGTCGAGGCGCTGCCAGAGATAGGAGTTCCCGGGCTCCTGCGCGGCGTTCTCTTCGGCGTTGTTCCCGCCGGCATAGACACCCTTGCGGCCCGAGTAACGTGCAGGCCACATCTGCTCGTCGTAAGGGTTGGAGTTGGCCTGGACCGCCCAGTTCCAGCCGCTGGCGCTGACCTTGCCATCGGCATAGAAGTTGTCGATGGTGGTGAAGCGCCGCGCCAACTCGCGCGTGTTGGGCGCCGACTCGTCCCCGAACAGGTTGAGGCCGGGGTCGCCGTTGCCCTTCTCCAGGCTGCCGAGCACCTGGTCGTAGCTGCGGTTCTCCTTGACCATGTAGATCACATGCTTGACGGGAGTCCCTCCGCCGGGCTTGCGCGGCACGACGGCACCACCGCCCCCGGTCACCGGGGCGTTGTTGCGCTGCACCTGGCGGGTGTACTCAGCCAGGCGTTCGCCCGATGCCGGCACGGCCACACTGCTCAGCGTGCCGAAGCCCATCGACGCGAGCTGCCGGCTGGGTGCCGCCCCGATGGGGCGCTCGGGATCGGGGTGTCCGGGACCGTTGTTCGGGCCTACCCCCAGCCCCTTGGCGTTCGTGATCCAAAGGCGTCCGTTGCGCCAGACCACCGCACTGGGGTACCAGCCGGTGGGTATCTGCCCCAGGATCCTGCCGCTGGTCGGATCGAGCACCGACACGCTGTTGTTGCCCGAGTTGGCGACGTAGAGCCGGTTACCCGCGGAATCCAGGGCCAGGCCCGTGGGGTTGCTGCCGATGAGAGGCTTCCGGGGAGGCGACAGGGAGAACCGGCGTACCACGCTCCTGGTGGGCAGATTCACCATGCTGACGCTGTCGGCGTCGCCGATCGCGACGTACAGCTTCCGACCGCACGCGGAAAGCACCGACTTGTTCGGATGCAGACCCACCTTGATCCGCCCGGTCACCCGGGGCGCCGCGCCCGCCACATCAACGATGTCCAGGGTGTCGGCACCCTGGTTCGACACGTAGGCCGTTCGCCCGTCCTTGCTGAGCGTCACCCACACCGGCCGACGGCCTGCGGCGACGGTCTGCACACGCCGGCTGACGGTGTCGGCGACCGTCACGGCGTCACCGCGCTGATCGGCGACCACCAGCTTTCTTCCGTCCGGGGTGATGGCCAGGCCGGCCGGGAACAGTGTGACGGCCTTGCCGTCCGGGGACTTGGTGGGCAGCTTGATGGGATCACGTTCGGTGAGTCGGCCACCGGCGAACGACAGCACCCGGATCTTGGAGTTCGCCGCGGCACTGGCATAGGCAGTCCTGCCGTCCGGACTCCACACCAGGCCGATGTACAGCGACTCCGGTGACGGATACGACAGTGTCTGGACGACCTTGTTCGTCCGGGTGTCGACCAATTGCAGACTCTGTACGCCCTGACCGTCGTTGGTCACCAGCAGATGGCGACCGTCCGGGTGAAGAGCTGCGTTCAGTGGGAGGTCCCCGAGCCGGGTCTGGTCCCCCGCTGGTGTGACCCGGTATCCCAGGGGCGTAACTGCAGTGCCGTCCTCCCTGGGACCGGCGGTCTTGATGGTGAGCGCGGATGACAGGGTCCGCTTCGTTGCCCCGGCCGACGGAGCGTCGGCCGGGGCAGAAGGGGCAGTGACCGGATCCCCGAGCGCCCAAGCGGTGGCGGCGGTGGCTATGACTGCCCCACCGATCGCGAGCGTGCGGAGGTTCGACCCGGCCATTGTCTTCTCCCTGGTCCGCAAGGCGACGCGACGTGGGTTCGGAGCTAAGAGAATTGTCACTGCCGGCCCCGAGCCGCTCTCGCCGCATCGGGCATTCGGGTGAGTCAGCAGCGGGATCGCTTCAGAGGACCCCGCCCGCCTCGTCCCGGAACAGGGCTGTCCAGTAGTGCCAGGTCGTGTCCGGCAGGGTGGCCGTGGGGTCGAGGGTGGTCAGGGTGTGGATCATGGCGGCGGCGAGCTGGTCGTAGGCGTTGGTGGTCAGTTCGTTGCCCAGGTGCTCGTCGATGGTGCGCTCGTGGTGCAGGAGCCAGAGTGTGAAGGCGAGGGTGGAGACGTCGGTGTTGAGCGGGTGGAGCGTCGCATCCGGTTCGCCGCAGGTCAGGACCGCGCCCGTTCTGCCGTCGACCACCAGGCTGTGGTCCCCGACCAGGCGGCCGAGGCGGACCAAGTGGTCGGCGTGGGCCGGGAGTTCGTCCGGGATGCGGTCGCCCGCGTATCCCTCGGTGACGTACTCACGGAGCGTCGGCAGCGGGACGTCCGTGTCGGCGTGGAAGAGGACCGCCTCCTCCGGCAGGCCGGTCTCCCGCAGGAAGCGCCGGGTCGGCTCGTGCGTGAGCGTCGCGGGGAAGTCGACCTCCTCGAAGCGCACCACCCGGCCGTGCCCGAACTCCTGGTCCAGCAGGCGGGCGGGCACGTCCAGGGTGAGCCCGCAGGCCGTGCCGGGACCCGCGGCGAGGGCGAGCGGGCGGATCAGGGCCGCCGCCTTCCAGTACGGCGGGACCTCGCCGCCCGCACCCTCCTGGAAGAGGGAGAGCAGCCGGCGGGTCGCCTCGGCCGCCGTCCCGGGGCCGTACTGGCCCGCCAGGGAGGCGAAACGGCCGCGCAGGCCCGCCAGTTCCTCCGTGACCGCGGCGAAGCGCAGCAGGGTGGCCAGGGAGGGCGCGAAGGGGCGGGCGTCGGACGGGGCGAAGAGGTACGCCGTCGTCAGCTCGCCGGTGCCGCCGTCGAGCAGGATGGACTCGCGCTCCGTGCCCGCCGGGTTGAGCAGTTCGCCTATCACCAGCCGGTCCCGCAGCTCGTCCGCCACGCGGAAGGGGCCCTTGGCGGCGTCGGCGAGTGTGCGCAGGCCGTGCGTGCGCAGGGGGGAGAAGGTCAGCAGGTCGGTGGCCGCGGGCAGGCCGGTGCCGCTGAGCAGGCCGCGCGTCGGCCCGTGCGTGACATAGCGGTCCAGCTCCGCCTCGGTCAGTGTGATCGCCGTGATCCCGGCCTCGGTCGTGCCCATCGCTCCCCCGCGATCTTCCCCGTACGGTGCGCCATTGCGTCCGTGAGTGCCGCTGCCCCCACCGCTCAAGCACACTACGCCGCCCCACTGACAACGGCCCTCACCGGCAAGGACGCCGGGCGACCCGGGTCCGTTGCGTCACGTGAAGTAGATACCGCCCAGGACCACGGCCAGCGCGGCGACGAGGAACAGCAGGATCCACAGGAACAACTTGCCGACGCTCGGCGGGGGTTCGTAGCGGGGCTCGTCGGGGGTCCCGGGGGTCTCGGGAGTGCTCACTGGGTCGTCACCACCGCTGCCTGCGGGCGGATCGGGAGGCGGTTGACCGGGCGGCCGGTGGCCGCGCGGACGGCGGAGGCGATCGCGGCCGGTGCCGTCACGACCGGGACCGCACTGACGGACTTGGCGCCGAAGGGGGCGACCACGTCCCGTTCCTCGACCAGTTTGACGATCCGGATGTCCGGCGCGTCCAGGGCGGTCGGGAGGGCGTATCCGGTCAGGTCGGGGTGGCGGACCAGACCGCGGGGCGTACGGAGGTTCTCCGTGAGCGCGATGCCCACGCCCTGGGTGACGCCCGCCTCGATCCGGGCGGCCAGCTGGGTCGGGTTGAGGATCCGGCCCACGTCCTGGGCGACCGCCAGCTCCACCACCCGGACCGAGCCCAGCTCGATGTCGACGTCCACCACCGCGCGGATCGCGCAGAAGGCCAGACCCACGAAGGCGTCGCCCTGGCCGGAGGCGTTCAGCGGCTCGGTGGGGTGCGGGCGGCACTGGGCGGTGGCCCACAGCTCCTTGCCGTCCAGCGCCTCGGTGACGGTCGTCGAGAGCACGCCGTCGTACGAAGTGATCTTGCCGTCCGTGATCTGCAGCAGCTCGGTGGACATGCCGAACTTGTGCGCCAGGGGCTGCAGCAGCTGGGTGCGGACCATCTTCGCCGCCCGCTCCACCGCGCCGCCCGACACCCAGGTGTGCCGGCCCCGGCAGCCCGCACCGGCCGGCGGCTGGTCGGTGTCGACCGGCGCCACGTGGACTTCCTCGATGCCGAGGGTCTCCTGGACGATCTGCCGGGCGAGCGTGGTGAAGCCCTGGCCGGTCTCGACGGCGGCGCAGAGGACGGTCGCCACGCCGTCGTGGACCTTGACCGTCGCCGTGGACACCTCGTCGGCGCCCTCCGCGCCGAGCATGTGCACCATGCCCAGGCCGTAGCCGACGCCCCGGCGCACCGCGCCCGGTTCGCCCGCGCCCTCGGGACCGCCGGGCAGCAGCCACTCCTCCTCGGGGCTGTCCTTGGGCAGGGCCGGCAGCGGGAAGTCCCGTACCGCCTGAAGGAGTTCGGCCACGGGGGCGGGGCAGGTCACCGTCTGGCCGATCGGGAGGACGTCCCCCGTCGCCAGGACGTTGCGCAGGCGCACCTCGGCCGGGTCCAGGCCCAGCTTCCTGGCCAGCTTGTCCATCTGCGCCTCGTAGGCGGCGCACACCTGCATCGCGCCCTCGCCGCGCACATGCCCGGAGGGCGGGTTGTTGGTGCGCACGGCCCAGCCCTCGATGAAGGCGTTCGGGACGACGTACGGGCCGCACGCGAAGGAGACGGCGGCGGCCAGCGCGTCGGAGGAGGTGTCGGCGTACGCGCCGGCGTCCAGCAGGATCTGCGCCTCCACCTTCACCAGCTTGCCCTCGGCGTCCGCGTGGTGGCGGTACCGGAGCAGCGTCGGATGGCGGTGGGCGTGGCCGAGGAAGGACTCCTCGCGGGTCGCCGTGAGCTTCACCGGGCAGCCGGTCTTGAGGGCGAGCAGGCCGAGCGGGAGCTGGAAGCCCTGGTCCTCGCGGTCGGCGGTGGCGCCCGGCACCCCGGTGACGACGATCTTCACCCGATCGGGGGACAGGCCGTAGCAGGCCGCGGCGGTGTTGCGGTCGGTGTGCGGGTCGGTGGAGGCCAGGTACAGCTCCACGCCGCCGTCGGGGCGCGGCACGGCGAGGCCGGCCTCGGCGCCGATCGGGGCCGGGTCCTGACGCCCTATGCGGTACTGGCCCTCCACGACGACCTCGCCGACCGCCGACGGGTCGCCGTGGTGCAGCGGAATGTGCCGGATCAGGTTGCCGTCGGGGTGCAGCGGCTCGGCCTCGAAGGCCTGCTCGGGGTCGGTGACCGGGTCGAGCACTTCGTACTCGACGATGACGGCCGCGGCGGCCATCCGCGCGGTGTCGGGGTGGTCGGCGGCGACGGCCGCGATGGGTTCGCCGTGGTGGCGTACGACCTCGGAGGCGAACACCGGCCGGTCGGGCGTGCCCCGGCCGTGGCGCGGGGTGCCGGGTACGTCCTCGTGGGTGACGACGGCGCGGACGCCGGGCATCTCGCGCGCGTGGCTGGTGTCGATGGACACGATGCGCGCGTGCGCGTGCGGGGAGCGCAGGACGGCCGCCCACAGCAGGCCCTCGGCCCACAGGTCGGCCGCGTACGGGAAGGTGCCCTCGGTCTTGGCACGGGCGTCGGCGTGCGGCAGGGAGGCGCCGATGCCGTGCGGCCACGCCTCGGCCTCGGGGGCTGCTTCCCCGGCGGTGGTCGCCGTGGCGGCTTCGTTGCTCACGCCTGGCCTCCGTCCTGGCCGTAGTGCGGGTCGTGCGGGCCGTGCGGTCCCGGGGTGCCGTGCGGCGGGGTGCCGTACGGGTCGGGCGCGCCGTAGGGATCCGGTGCGTCGCCGTAGCCGCCGGGAGCGGCCTGCGGCGTGTCGAACGCGCCCGGCACCTCGAACGCCGAGGGGTTGACCCCGCCGGCGCCGGGGCCCGCCTGGTGGGGAATACGGGCCTCGGCCGCGTCCGTCTCGGCGTCGGCGGCGTGCGACGCCTCGCGTTCGGCGACGACCTCCTGGACGGCCTGGAGGACGCCCCGGTAGCCGGAGCAGCGGCACAGGTTGCCGCACAGCGCCTGCCGGGTCTCCAGCTCGGTCGGCGCGGGGTTGCCCTCCAGCAGGTCGTGCAGGGTCATCGCCATGCCGGGCACGCAGAAGCCGCACTGCACGGCGCCGCACCGGGCGAGCGCGCGCTGTACGTCGGAGGGCTGTCCGTCGACGGCGAGACCCTCGACCGTGCGCACCTCGCTGCCGGCCGCGGTGACCGACGGGACCAGGCAGGAGGCCACCAGCCGGCCGTCGACCTGCACGTTGCAGGCCCCGCACTCGCCCTGCGAGCAGCCGTCCTTGGCGCCCGCGAGACCGAGCCGTTCCCGCAGGACGTACAGCAGCGACTCGCCGATCCAGGCCCCGGTGACGGGACGGTCGACGCCGTTGACGCGCAGGACGTAGGAGGCGAGCGGGTGGTCGTCGTTCGGCGGGAGGGGCGCGGCGTGGTCCGCGTGTTCCTCGGCGGCGTCCTCCCGCGGCCGGGGCGCGGTTTCCTCGGCGGCGCCCTCGGCTGCGACGGCGGCCCCGGGTGCGTCGGCGGCGTTCTCCGGTACGGCCGCGGAGGCCGGGGGCTGCGGTGCCGAGTGGCCGCCCGCCACCGCGTCGGCCGCGGCGGGGTCGGTGGGCGTCGTGGGCGCTGTGGCCGCCCGTGGGGCTTCGGCGGAGGCCGCGGGGCCCTCGTGGCCTGCTGGGCCGTCAGCGGGGCGCTCAGAGGCCTCCCCGGGGCCGTGGCCCTCCGTGTCCGGTCCCGTTCCGGCCGTCGGCTCGCCCCGCTGCTCGGGGAACGCGGTCGGCACGCCGGACTGCTCCGGCTCCGCGGCCTCGCCGAACTCGGCGGACCGGGCAGGCCCGGCGGACCCGCCGAACGCGCCGGGGCGGTCGTCCTCGGCGCGGCGCGCCTCGACATGTGCGGCAGCGCCCTCGCCGCGCCGACCGTCCCCGTGACCGGCCGGTGGGTGCGCGGTGTCCTCGCGACCGGCCGGTGGGTGCGCGGCCTCCCTGTGGCCGGCCGGCGGATGGCCGGCGCCTCCGTGACCGGGTTCATCTGCCCCGGTCTCCTCGTGCGCGGCCGTGCCGTGGTCGGCCGGGGCCTGCCCGTACCGCTCGTCCGGTGCGGGGGCGTAGCCCGGCGTTGCCGCATCCGCCGGCGCCGGTGCGGCCGGAGCGCCCGCGGGGTGCGCGTCGGTGTGGTCGGGCAGGGCGGTGTGGCCGGTGTCCGCGGGCGGGTCCCAGGGGCCGCCCGTGTCCTGCGTCGCCCATGGCGCGGGCGCGCCGCCGGGCAGCGTGGCCGGCGGGGTGCCGCCCCACTGTTCGACCAGGGAGGACGTGGTGAACTCGCCCGATTCGTCCGGAAGGTCGCCGCCGGCGACCGGGATGGACCACTGTCCGGTGACGTCGTGCCCGGGCGCGGCCGGGGCCGCGGCCTCGTCGAAGGTCCAGTGCTGGGTCGCGCCGGGCTGGTAGGTGAACCGGTCGTCCGCGGAGGGCACCTGGGGCGTGGCGTTCGGGTCGGGCCACTCGGCGCCGCCCGCGGGCGCGGTCCAGGTGCCGGGGGCGGCGGGGTCCCCGGTGCCGGGGGCGGCCGTTATCCGCGGCGGCACGTAGCCGTGCCCCGGCGCGGCCAGCGGGCTGTCGCCGGACAGCAGGGCGTCGATACCGCCCTCGGGGAGCTTGACGAAGGCGGTGGCGCCGTCGTCGTAGTCGCCCTGGGGCAGCGGGTTCCAGCGTCCGCCGCCCTGGGGCGTGCCCTCTCCGTGCTGGTCGTCGGTCACGACAGCGCCCTCCCCAGTGCTCGTCGGGCCAGTGCGGCGACGGTGCGCCGCAGGTGCAGTACGGCGGGCGGAAGCGGGGCGACCGAGCCGTCCGGCTCCGGTGCCGGGTCCGGGATGCAGGCCGCGGCGACGTACTCGCCGAAGGCGTTCAAAGCCTCCGGCACGAGTGCGCGGTCGTTGTCCCAGTCGATCAGCTGGGCGACCCACTGCTCGGCCTCCAGGGGCCTGAGCGGCATCGGCGCTATGGCGCCGACGGCGCACCGCACTCCGCGCCGGGCGGGGTCGAGGACGAGGGCCACGGAGGCCAGCGCGCGGCCCGGGCCGGTGCGTCCGGTCGCCTTCAGGAAGACCTGCGGGGCGTGCAGCAGCGGCACGCGCACGTAGCCGATGAGTTCACCGCCGCGCAGCATCTCCATGCCGGCCAGCAGGTGCGACACCGGGATCTCCCGGCGGGCTCCGCCCGGGCCCGCGATGATCAGCGTCGCCTCCAGGGCGGCGAGGACCGGCAGCGCGTCCCCGGTGGGGGCGGCCGTGGCGATGTTGCCGCCGAGGGTGCCCGCGTTGCGGATGTGCGGCGGGCCCGCGGCGCGCGCGGCGGCGGCGAGCGCCGGGATCAGGGCCGCGAAGTCGGGGCGGCCCATCCGCGCGTGCGTGAGGCCCGCGCCGAGCAGCGCGTGGCCGTCCTGGTACTGCCAGCCGCGGATCTCGCTGATCCGCCCGAGACCCACCAGTGCGGCGGGCCTGAGCTGACCGGAGTTGACGGCGGCCATCAGATCGGTGCCGCCCGCGACGGGGACCGCGGTGGGCATCTCGGCGAGGGCCGCCACCGCCTCGTCCAGCGTCGTGGGCAGCGTGACGGCCTGCGCCGCCTGCGGTGCGTGCGTGGTCAAACCGGCTGCCCCTTCCCGCTGCCCCACTGGTCCCACCTGTGTGGCCGTACCGTACGTGCTCACAGGGCGGACGTGGCAACTCTGGCACATCTTCGCCACGGCCGAACGCGGGGGTCCGCTAGGAGGCATTCGCCCACCTCACCATGGAGATGGTCCGTTTTCGCACGGCATCACCGGTGCGCACCGATTGACACTCTTCGGTGACCCTTGACGCGGTTTTCCATTCCTTGTTCGGAACGGTCACGTGTTCGGGGTGGTCACTTGTTCGGCGGCGGCCCCTCTTTCGGGCGACCGAGGACGCCGGGGCGTTTCTGCCACGGCCGGGGCCCGGTGGGCGGCCGATAAGCGACTCCGAGGGCGTCCAGTCGCGCGTAATGGGCGGCCATACGGCGTTCGAAGCCGGCGAAGTCCCGGTCCGCGGGGGCCGGCAGGCGGCTCCAGGCCACCTCGGCGAAGGCCGCGAGCCGGGGAAACGTCTGGTAGTCCACGCGTGCGGCGTCCTCCATCACCTCGGTCCAGACGTTGGCCTGAGTGCCCAGCACATGCCGGGCCTCCTCCTCGGTGAGCCCGGGCGGGACGGGTTCGAACCGGTAGACGTCCTCCAGGGTGCGCACGAACCCGATCGGCACGGGCTCGTCCTCGCCCGGGGCCTGACGATGGTCCAGATACACGTACTGCTCCGGGCACATGACGACGTCGTGGCCGGCCCGCGCGGCCGCGATGCCGCCGCCGTAACCGCGCCAGGAGGACACCGCGGCCCCCTCGGCGAGCCCGCCCTCCAGGATCTCGTCCCAGCCGATGAGCCGGCGCCCGCGCGCGGCGAGCCACGCGTCGAAGTGCCCGATGAACCACGACTGCAGTTCGTCCTCGTCGGCGAGTCCGAGGTCCGCGATCCGGTTCTTGGCCGCCGGCGACTCGCTCCACTGCTCCTTTCGGCACTCGTCCCCGCCGACGTGGACGAACTGCGAAGGGAACAGTTCCAGGACCTCCTCGAACACTCCCTCGTAGAAGCGCAGCGTGTTGTCGGTGGGGGCCAGTACGTTGGGGGAGATCCCCCAGGTGTCCCACACGGAGAGGGCGGAGGTGTCGATGACGTCGGTGTTGCCGAGTTCCGGGTACGCGGCGATGGCGGCCTGCGAGTGGCCCGGTACGTCGATTTCCGGGACGACGGTGATATGCCGCTCGGCGGCGTAGGCGACGATCTCCCGGATGTCGTCCTGGGTGTAGTAACCCCCGTGCGGCTTCTCCTCCCACAGCGGCGAGGCCCGGTGACCGAATTTCGTCCGCGACCGCCAGGAGGCGATCTCCGTCAGCCTCGGGCAGCGCTTGATCTCCAGCCGCCAGCCCTGGTCGTCCGTCAGGTGGAAGTGGAAGACGTTGAGTTTGTGCGCGGCCATCAGATCCAGATAGCGCAGCACGCCGTCCTTGGGCATGAAGTGCCGGGCGACGTCGAGGAGGAGACCGCGCCAGCGGAAACGGGGCGCGTCCTCGATGGTCTGGTGGGGGATGCCGAACGTGCGGCCGGGGCGTACGGGGGCGCGCCGGAAGGCCTCGGGGCCGAGGAGCTGACGCAGGGTCTGCGCACCCCAGAAGACGCCGGCCGGGTCACCGCCGCGGATCTCCACGCCCCGGCCGGCGACCACGCTCAGGCGGTACGCCTCCGCCTCCAGCGAGTCGTCCAGGAGCAGGCGCACACACCCGCGGGCGTCCTCCGGGCCGGGCCGCAGCGGCAGCCCCAGAGCGGCGCCGAGCGTGCTGCGCAGCCAGCGCTCCGTGGTCTGCGTGCCCGGGGCAGCCCACAGCGTGGTCTCGTGGTCCAGCAGGACGCCGCAGCGCATCGGTCCCTCGATGGCGCGCGGCGCCGGAATCAGATCCGTCATGTCCAGTCCTTTACCGCTCCGCCCCGCGGGGAGGCCAGACGTCGATGTGGTCTGCACCACTTCGTGACCGGCACCTCGTGACCGGAAAGCATGAAGGCCCCCGGGGTGCGCGTCTCGCACGCGCACCCCGGGGGCCCTGCGAAAACCGGGACCGGCGGGCAGACCGTCAGGGTCTACTTCTTGTCGCCGCCCTTGTCCTCGCCACCGCTGCCCATGGACTCGTAGATCTCCTTGCACATGGGGCACACGGGGTACTTCTTCGGGTCGCGGCCCGGCACCCAGACCTTGCCGCACAGCGCCACGACGGGGGTGCCGTCGAGGGCGCTCGCCATGATCTTGTCCTTCTGGACGTAGTGGGCGAAGCGCTCGTGGTCGCCGTCGCCGTGGGACACCTGTGGCGTCGGCTCTACGAGGGTCCCCGTACCAGTCCCGCGCTCGGGCTCAAGAGTGCTCATATCGCCAAGGGTACTGAAGCTCACACGCATCAGTTGAGCGACGGGTCGTCCGGGTACGTCGCCACCATCGCCAGCTCGTTGCGCTGGCGGCGCAGGACCTCGCGCCAGAGTCTTTCCGGGGCCGGCGAGGAGACGTCCCCGGGCTCCGACTCGACCACGTACCAGGCGCCCTCGACCAGCTCGTCCTCCAGCTGGCCGGGGCCCCAGCCGGAGTATCCGGCGAAGATCCGCAAGGACCCGAGGGCCGAGGCGAGCAGCTCGGGCGGGGCTTCCAGGTCGACCAGGCCGATCGCGCCGTGCACCCGGCGCCAGCCGAGCGGGGCGAGGTCGCCGTTCGCGCCGCCCGGGATGACCGCGACGCCGAGCGCCGAGTCGAGCGAGACGGGGCCGCCCTGGAAGACGACACCGGGCTCGCCGGCGAGGTCGGCCCAGCCCTCCAGGATGTCACCCACGTCCACCGGGGTGGGGCGGTTGAGGACGACGCCGAGGGAACCCTCCTCGTCGTGGTCGAGAAGGAGCACCACCGCGCGGTCGAAGTTCGGGTCCGCCAGGGCGGGAGTGGCCACGAGCAGCCGCCCTGTGAGCGAGGACACCTCGGTCATGCCAGACATGATCCCGCATCTTCCCCTTCGGTGGGGAGCCAATCGGCGTGCCGGAGTGAACGCAGCTCAGGGAGCGGGGAAGCACTCCGGGCGCACACCGCGAGCGGTGACCCCATGTGCCCGAAAGAAAACGGTTCGTGTTGTGACACAGCTATGACGTGTCTGGGTGGTACTCGGGCTTACGGACGGGGGGTAATCGGCGATTACCCTGTCTTCCCGGCCCCTGCGCACAGTGATCGGCCGGCCCCTGCCCAACTCATCGGAACGCGAGATACATGACCGTCAACGACGATGTCCTGCTTGTCCACGGCGGAACCCCGCTGGAGGGCGAGATCCGTGTCCGCGGTGCGAAGAACCTCGTACCGAAGGCCATGGTCGCCGCCCTGCTGGGCAGCGCGCCGAGCCGACTGCGCAACGTCCCCGACATCCGTGACGTGCGGGTCGTCCGCGGCCTGCTCCAGCTGCACGGGGTGACGGTCCGTCCGGGCGACGAGCCCGGCGAGCTGGTGCTCGACCCGACGCACGTCGAGAGCGCCAACGTGGCTGACATCGATGCCCACGCGGGGTCGAGTCGTATCCCGATCCTCTTCTGCGGCCCTCTCCTGCACCGTCTCGGCCACGCGTTCATCCCGGGTCTCGGCGGCTGTGACATCGGCGGCCGGCCCATCGACTTCCACTTCGACGTGCTGCGGCAGTTCGGCGCGACGATCGAGAAGCGGGCCGACGGGCAGTACCTGGAGGCGCCGCAGCGGCTGCGCGGAACGAAGATCCGGCTGCCGTACCCGTCCGTCGGTGCGACCGAGCAGGTGCTGCTGACGGCCGTACTCGCCGAGGGCGTAACCGAGTTGTCCAACGCGGCCGTCGAGCCGGAGATCGAGGACCTCATCTGCGTGCTGCAGAAGATGGGCGCGATCATCGCGATGGACACCGACCGCACGATCCGCATCACCGGTGTGGACAAGCTCGGCGGCTACACCCACCGCGCCCTGTCGGACCGCCTGGAGGCCGCCTCCTGGGCGTCCGCGGCGCTCGCGACCAACGGCAACATCTACGTCCGCGGCGCCCAGCAGCGCTCGATGATGACGTTCCTGAACACCTACCGGAAGGTGGGCGGCGCCTTCGAGATCGACGACGAGGGCATCCGTTTCTGGCACCCCGGCGGCCAGTTGAAGTCCATCGCGCTGGAGACGGACGTCCACCCCGGTTTCCAGACCGACTGGCAGCAGCCGCTGGTCGTGGCGCTCACGCAGGCCACGGGCCTGTCCATCATCCACGAGACGGTCTACGAGTCCCGCCTCGGCTTCACCTCGGCCCTCAACCAGATGGGCGCCCACATCCAGCTGTACCGCGAGTGCCTGGGCGGCTCCGACTGCCGCTTCGGCCAGCGCAACTTCCTGCACTCCGCGGTCGTCTCCGGCCCCACCAAGCTGCAGGGTGCCGACCTGGTCATCCCCGACCTGCGCGGCGGCTTCTCGTACCTGATCGCGGCCCTGGCCGCCGAGGGCACGTCCCGAGTCCACGGCATCGACCTCATCAACCGCGGCTACGAGAACTTCATGGAGAAGCTCGTGGAACTGGGCGCGAAGGTGGAACTGCCGGGCAAGGCGCTGGGCTAGCCTTCGTACACGCCTGAAGGGCGGCCCCCCTCGGCAAGAGGGGGGCCGCCCTTTGGACATCGTCGGCTGCGGCGCGCCCCGAGGGGGGCGCGGGGAACTGCGCGACCAGCCACCGGCGGCCCGCAGTCACCCACGGCGCTCCGGCAGAACGGCGCTCCGGTGGACCCGGCGCCCGAAGCGGAGCGCTTGCGCTTACTTGCCCTTGGCCGCTTCCTTGAGCTTGGAGCCCGCGGTGACCTTCACGCTGTAGCCGGCGGGGATGTTGATGGGCTCGCCGGTCTGCGGGTTGCGCGCGGTGCGAGCGGCACGGTGGGTGCGCTCGAAGGTCAGGAAGCCCGGGATGGTGACCTTCTCGTCGCCCTTGGCGACGATCTCGCCGACGGTCTCGGCGAACGCGGCCAGCACGGCGTCGGCGTCCTTGCGGGTCACCTCGGCGCGGTCGGCCAGCGCGGCCACCAGCTCACTGCGGTTCATGTTGTTACTCCCGTGTATTTCTTGCCGTTGGGGTGTGCCACGCGGCGGATCCGCCCGAGGCACTGCGATGCCGATGCGCTCGCGCCCAGGGACGCATCCTGCCCCTACCTGCGGCGGTAAAGCCAATCCGGCACCCGTAGGAGTCGTGAGAACACCCTGGGGAGTCACACGAAAGGCGCCCGCTCGGCGTCACCCTAGAGCGCGCCCGGCATCAGCTGGTTCCACGACGCGCCGGTGCAGGGGCCGCCGTGGTGATCCTCACAGCCCTTGCACAGTACGGTACGCCGTCACCCGGCCGACGCCCGGCCGCCGCTTTTCCTTCACCGGGCGACTAGACCGTCGCCCCGGCCGCCTTCGCCGCCTCGCGGACCGCTCCGGCGACCGCGCCCGCGACCTTGTCGTTGAAGACGCTGGGGATGATGTAGTTCGGGTTCAGCTCGTCCTCGGTCACCACGTCGGCCAGGGCCTTCGCGGCGGCGAGCATCATCTCGGTGTTGACGGTGCGGGACTGGGCGTCCAGCAGGCCACGGAAGACGCCCGGGAAGACCAGCACGTTGTTGATCTGGTTGGGGAAGTCGGAGCGGCCGGTGGCCACAACGGCCGCCGTCTGACGGGCGATTGCCGGGTCCACCTCGGGGTCGGGGTTCGCGAGCGCGAACACGATCGCACCGTCGGCCATGGCGGCCACGTCGGCGCCGTCCAGCACATTGGGAGCCGAGACACCGATGAACACGTCGGCGCCGCGCACGGCTTCCTTCAGGGTGCCGGTGAGGCCCTCGGGGTTGGTGTTGTCGGCGATCCAGCGCAGCGGCGAGTCGGCGGGGGCGTTCACCAGGTCCTCGCGGCGGGCGTGCACGACACCGTGGATGTCGGCGACGACGGCGTTCTTCACGCCGGCCGCGATGAGCAGCTTGAGGATGGCCGTCCCGGCCGCGCCGGCACCGGACATGACGACCCGGATGTTCTCGATCGCCTTGTCGGTGACGCGCAGGGCGTTGGTCAGGGCGGCGAGGACGACGATGGCGGTGCCGTGCTGGTCGTCGTGGAAGACGGGGATGTCGAGGGCCTCGCGCAGCCGGGCCTCGATCTCGAAGCAGCGGGGCGCGGAGATGTCCTCCAGGTTGATGCCGGCGAACCCGGGGGCGATCGCCTTGACGATCTCCACGATCGCGTCGCTGTCCTGGGTGTCCAGGCAGATCGGCCAGGCGTCGATGCCGGCGAAGCGCTTGAAGAGGGCCGCCTTGCCCTCCATGACGGGCAGGGCCGCCTTGGGTCCGATGTTGCCGAGGCCGAGCACGGCGGAGCCGTCCGTCACGACCGCAACGGAGTTGCGCTTGATGGTCAGCCGGCGGGCGTCCTCGGGGTTCTCGGCGATCGCCATGCAGACGCGGGCCACACCGGGCGTGTAGACCATGGAGAGGTCGTCACGGTTGCGGATGGGGTGCTTCGACGCCATCTCGATCTTGCCACCGAGGTGCATCAGGAACGTACGGTCGGAGACCTTGCCGAGGGTGACGCCCTCGATGCCGCGCAGCTGCTCGACGATCTCCTCGGCGTGCGCGGTCGAGGCGGCCGCGATGGTGACGTCGATACGGAGCTTCTCGTGTCCGGACGCGGTGACGTCGAGGCCGGTCACCGAGCCTCCGGAGGACTCCACGGCGGTGGTGAGCTGCGAGACGGCGGTTCCGCTCGCGGGCACCTCCAGCCGGATGGTCATCGAGTAGGAGACGCTGGGCGCCGTTGCCATGGCCGACTTCCTCTGCTTTCACCGTGTCGCGAGTTGTGCCGTCCGATCGTCGCACCTACCCGTGAGTACGTGATAGTCGCCCGGCATTGCGGACGTTTTGTTCACAGCAGGCGCACGGCCAGGCGCGCAGTTTCGGAAAATCACTTCCACCATACGAGAAACAATCAGACGGGGGAAGGGTCGTGCGTGGCAAAGAAAGAGGCCCACGTCACATTCGTGACGTGGGCCTCCCACGCTTACGACACCGACCCGCCATGCTCGCCTCGCGGCAAGTGGTCCCTCGCAGGGACAAAGGTTGGGCCCGGGGGCTTGGATCGGGCCGGTGCCGTCTCCAGGCTAACAAACGGATGCCGAGGACCATTCCCCCCGCGGGGAGTTCACAGAAAAGTCAGTCCCTCAGCAGATCCGGCACCCCGGCGGCGTCCGGCTCGTCCCGCTCCCCCGAGACCACCGTCAGCTGCTGCGTGGCCCGGGTCAGCGCCACGTACAGCACGCGCAGGCCGGCCGGGGACTCGTCGGCGATCTCGGCCGGGGACACGACCACCGTGGCGTCGTACTCCAGGCCCTTGGCTTCCAGGCTGCCGAGCGCCACCACCCGGTCGCCGAGCCCGGCCAGCCAGCGCCGGGCCTCCTCACGCCGGTTCATGGCGACGACCACGCCGACCGTGCCGTCGACGAGGTCCAGCAGCCGCTCGGCCTCGGCCCGCACGGTGCGCCCCAGCGACTCGGGTACGACCGTGAAGCGCGGCTGGACCCCGGTGGACCGCACCGCCCTGGGCGCCTCGGAGCCGGGCATGGCGAGCGCGAGCACCTTGGCGGCCAGCTCGGCGATCTCGGCCGGGTTGCGGTAGTTCACGGTGAGCTGGAAGCGGCGCCGGGGGCGGGTACCGAGGGCCTCGTCGCGGGCCTCGGCCGCCTCGTCCGGGTCGGACCAGGAGGACTGGGCCGGGTCGCCGACGACCGTCCAGGTGGCGTGCCGGCCACGGCGGCCGACCATGCGCCACTGCATCGGCGTGAGGTCCTGCGCCTCGTCCACGATGACGTGCGCGTACTCGGTGCGCTCCTGCGCGAGCCGCTCGGCCCGCTCCCGCTGGGTCTCCTCGCGCACCGGCATCAGCTCCTCCAGGCCGGTGAGCTGGTCCAGCGGGTCCAGCTCACGCCGCTTCTTCGGGCGGGCCGGGGCGCCGAGGATCGCCTGCAGCTCGTCCAGCAGGGCGATGTCGTGCACGGAGAGGCCGTCGCGCTGGAGCGACCGGGCCACCTTGCGGATCTCGCCGGGGTTGAGGATGCGGCGGGCCCAGCGGCCGAGCCGCTTCTCGTCGGCCATCGCGGCGAGCACCGCCCTCGGCGTCAGCTCCGGCCACCAGGCGTCGAGGAAGGCGAGGAAGGAGTCCTCGCTCGTGACGTCCTCGTCGAAGGAGGAGCGCAGCTCGGCGGCCAGCTCCGGGTCGGTGTGCCGGGCGGCCGCTCCGGACCTGGCCCACAGGGCGTCCAGGAGCAGCTTGCGGGCGCGCGGCCGGAGCAGGTTGACGGGCGCGGTGCCGCCGAGCGCGGTACGGCGGATCCGTTCCAGTTCCTGCGCCTCCAGCTCCAGACGGCGCCCGAAGGCGACGACGCGGAGCCGGGCCGGTGCCCCGGTGACCGTCTGCGGCCCGGCGTCCTCGTCCCGCACCGGAGCCGTGGGCCCCAGCTCCAGCGCGCCCCGGGCGGCCTTCCGCAGCACCTTCAGCATGCGGTACGAGCCCTTGGCGCGGGCCACGGACGGGGAGTCGTACACGGTGGCCTCGGCACCGTCGACCAGCGAGCCGATCGCACGGATCGCGACCTGGCCCTCCTCGCCGAGCGAGGGCAGCACGCCCTCGGTGTAGGCCACGAGCAGCGGGGTCGGCGAGACGATCAGGATGCCGCCCGCGTAGCGTCTGCGGTCCTGGTAGAGCAGGTAGGCCGCGCGGTGCAGGGCGACGGCGGTCTTGCCGGTGCCCGGACCGCCCTCCACATGGGTGATGGAGGCGGCGGGGGCGCGGATCACGAGATCCTGCTCGGCCTGGATGGAGGAGACGATGTCCCGCATGGTGTGGCTGCGGGCCTGGCCGAGGGCGGCCATGAGGGCGCCGTCGCCGATGACGGGCAGTTCGCGGCCGTCGAGGCGGGCGGTCAGCTCGGGCCGCATCAGATCGTCCTCGACGCCGAGGACCCGGCGTCCCTTGGACCGGATGACCCGGCGTCGTACGACCCGGCCGGGATCGACCGGGGTGGAGCGGTAGAAGGGCGCGGCGGCCGGTGCCCGCCAGTCGATGACCAGCGGGGAGTAGTCCTCGTCGAGGACGCCGATGCGGCCGATGTGCAGCGTCTCGGCGATGTCGGCGGTGTTGTCGGGCCGGACCGCGCCCTCCGCGGGCTCGACCGCCGTGTACGCGCCGTCGGGTCCCTTCTTCCCGTCCTTCCCGAGCAGCAGGTCGATCCGCCCGAAGAGGAAGTCCTCGAACTCGTTGTTGAGCCGGTTGAGGTGGATGCCGGCCCGGAAGACCTGCGCGTCCCGCTCGGCCAGCGCACCCGGGGTGCCGACCTGGCCGCGCTTGGCCGCGTCGTTCATCAGGAACTCTGCTTCGTGGATCTTCTCCTCCAGCCGCCGGTACACCCGGTCCAGGTGTTCCTGTTCGACGCTGATCTCCCGGTCACGGACGGAATCGTGTGCGTCGTGTACCGAGCCGACCGCGGACTGCTGAACCTGAGCGGCCACCGGGCCCCCTTCTGACGTGCTGGGCAGCCGTCAACCGTACGCGAAGGGGGCCCGTCGAAGCTACGAGTCCACTTGCACCAGCTTCTTGCCCTCGAAGGTCACGACCTCGAAGTGGTCGATCTCGTTCGGCTTGAAGGCCGCCGCACCGCCGATGTAGAGCGGTTTCCTGGACTCCGGGGTCTTCCCGTTCGGGATGCCGTAGCCCCAGTCCGGCACCGACCACGACGACATGGTCACGCGCTGACCGTTCTTCGCGACGAGCACCAGCGAACACTTCAGGGGGCCCTTGACGTTCTTCAGCTCCAGGACCGCCTGGGTGCCCCAGTCCTTCTGCGCCATGCCGACGGTGGCGCTGACCTGGGACGACGGGTCCGTGCCCGACTTCTTGTCGGGCATGGCGGAGAACGTGGTCTGGGCGCTGGAGGCGGCGACCTGGCTCCCGCCCCCGTCCGAGCCGCTGTTGACCGCCACCGCGGCCAGCGGCCCGGCGATGATCAGCGCGGCCGCCGCGGCGATCATGTAGAAGGAGCGCCGCCGCTTCTGGGCGCGCTTCTCCGCCACCTCGTCGACCAGCTTCTCCGCCAGCCGCGGGCCGGGCCTGGCGGACAGCGAGTCGCCGATCGCGGGGGTGCTGCCGGAGCCCGGCAGATCCGCGAGCGCGGCCAGCATCGGCTCCATCCCGGCCAGCTCGTCCAGCTGCTGGGCGCACCATTCACAGCCGGCGAGGTGCGCTTCAAAAGCGGTTGCCTCGGCGTCGTCGAGAATTCCGAGGGCGTAGGCGCCGACGGTCTCGTGCTCGTTCGGCACCGAAGATCCCGATGGGGGGTTCATAGGCCCAGACATACCCGGACCACCTGCCCCGAATCCCTGCATCCCCCCGTATCCGCTGCTCATCACGCCGTCACCCCCCGCTCCTCCAGTGCCAGCTTCATCGATCGCAGGGCGTAGAACACCCGAGAGCGCACCGTGCCGCTGGGGATACCCAGCGTCTCGGCCGCCTCATTGACCGTACGCCCCTTGAAGTACGTCTCCACGAGCACTTCCCGGTGGGCCGGGGTCAGGTCGTCGAGCGCGTCCGACAGCGTCATCAGCCACAGCGCCTTGTCGATCTCGTCCTCCGCGGGGATGACCTCCAGCGGCGACGGATCGACCTCCTGCGGCCGGGCCTGCCGGCTGCGGTGGCCGTCGATGACGATGCGGCGTGCGACCGTCACCAGCCAGGGGCGTACCGAACCGGTCGCCCGATTGAGCTGACCGGCGTTCTTCCAGGCACGGATGAGCGTTTCCTGTACGACGTCCTCGGCGCGCTGCCGGTCACCGGCGACGAGGCGCAGGACATACGCGAGCAAGGGTCCGGCGTGCTCTCGATACAGGGCACGCATCAACTCCTCGTCAGGTTCCGAGGGCTGTGAGGACATGCGATGTCGGGCCCTCGATCCACGTTCATTGGCCACGGCCGCATCCTTGCGCACGCCCACCTCCGGTGTCCGGGGGTTCCCCCAGTCGGTCGCTCGCCCACCCGTACGGAGAGAAGCGGCGCGGTGTTCAAACGGAGGTGACAGATTTCTTCGGAGTGACGTGACGAGCGGGACATGCACGCATAATCCCACCGCCTGATCTTTACATTTCCGACACATCGCCGGGGGCTCCCGGGAGATGCCCGTGTACCAGCCACCGAAACTCGCTGTAACGGAAATCACGCTCGGGCGAGAGCGGCCCGCCGCCGGTGCCGGGCCACCCGCTCCCGGTTGCCGCAGACCTCACTGGAGCACCATCGCCGGCGCCGCCCCCGGGAGGTGTCCAGGTAGACGAGCGGGCAGTTGTCCCCCTCGCACTCCCGCACGGCCGCCCGAGCGACGGGATCGGTGAGCAGCTCCACGGCGTCCCGCGCGACGAGCGCGAGCAGCGCCGCGCAGGTCGGCGGGTCGGCCAACTCCCGCACCAGACCGCCCCCTTCACGGCATACGGCACGCAGGGCCGGAGGCGCGGGACGGGCGGCTTCGTTGACCCGTCCGAGCGCCCGCGCCTGCGAGGACGAGTCCGGCACGCGGGAGTCGGGCACCAACTGCCCGATGTGCGCCCGTAGTTCCCGGAACCCCACGAGCCAGGAGGCGTCGGCGTGACCGAGCTCCGTCCCCTCCGGCACCAGCCCGGCCCCGCCGATCCACCCGCACAACGCCTCCACGCCGTCCAGCCGTTCGACCGGATGCGTGGTCGCGAGGAGATCGAGACAGATCCGTCCGGCGTCGAACCGCAGTTCGTACGGGGACGTGGCCGTACCCAGTGCCATGCGCCTGTCACCGCCTAGGCAGGAAGCGTGGGGTCTCCTCTTCACAGTGCCTGCCCGCAGACGTCTCCGGAACCCCTCGTACCGCCCGGGGCACGACCCGGCCGTCACCGCGCCGTCCCCCGGCCCACGGGGTTCTCCGTCCGGCCCGTCCCCGGCGGGGACCGCGCAGCCCGAAGCGCGGGTCGTCCCCGTCCGGTCCGGATACCCCGTCGGCCCTCGCCGCCCCCGCTCACGGCCGCGAGTCTTTGTCCTGCGAAAGCACCGCGAGCCGCCCCAGAGAAGACCCGGGGGGACGGCGGCCCAGAAAGGAAACGTTCATGAGCACGCGCACCCGGATCGTCGCGCTGGCGACGGCCGCGCTGCTGGGCGCCGGAGCCACCGGCATCGCCCTGGCGCCCACCGCCAACGCCGCCTCGTACCACGGCATCGACGGCGGCGGCGCCGTCACCGACGACTGGCAGGACGAGGAGGACCTCGGCCTCGACGACTACGCCCAGAGCAACGCCACGGCCCTGTGGGAGACCGTCCTGTACGCGGACGGCGCCCAGTGGCAGGACGACGACGGCGACTGGCACAGCTTCAAGAAGAGCCAGATCGACGGCTCGTTCGGCCCGGAGACGGAATCGGCGACCCAGTGGTGGCAGGAGCACTACCACCTCTCGGACGACGACGGTGTCGTCACCGACCAGAGCTGGGCGTTCGCCCAGCGGTGGCTCGTCGGCCCGTCCTCCGGCGGCGTCGTCACGTACAAGGGCGACGCACGGAACGTCACCTTCAAGCGGATCGGCGGCAAGTACCGGGTGCGGATCAAGGGCTCCGGTCCATGGCGGCTCGCGTACTACGACAAGCTCGGCTGAGCACACGGCCGGCCCGCGGGCGGGCGATCGTACGGTCCCCCGCCCTACGGGGCAGCGCCCACAGCAGCCCCGCCCCCAGCAGCACGCCGACGGCGAACGCGGCCAGCGCCGCCGTCCGCCACCGCCCGTGCCCGGCGCCGCACGGCTGCGGCTCGCCCCCGGTCCCGGTTTCGGCTTCCGGCGGCGCCGCGAACTCTCGCAGCACTGCGGACTCCGGCGGCGGCACGGGCTCCGGCGCGCCCTGCGGCCATGCCTGTCCGGCCAGCTCCCACAGCGCCAGCAGCCGCGCCTGATCCGCTCCCGCCAGTCGGCACAGCACCTGCACCGCTCCCCTCGGCGGCAGTTTGGACCCGCTGAGATACCGCTGCCAGGACGACTTGCTGTACGCGGTCCGCCGGGCCAGTTCGGCGAGGCTGAGTCCGGTACGGCCCTTCAGCAGGCGCAGTTGCCCGACCAGGTGCCGGCACTCTCTCGGCAGCGAATCCGGCAGGGGCCGCCAGCGTGTCATCCTCGTCCCCCCGAGTGCCGGCCGCCCCGTCTCCGGGTGCGGCGCCTCCCCACCACCGTCCGGCGTCAGCCTGACGCCCGGCCGAAAACATCCGGCAGAGCGCACACCCGGCACCCCGGAGCACCCGAGGTCGCACGTGCGCGGCCGGGCGGGGCGGCAAGGCCCGGACGGTGGAGGAAGAGCCCCGAGTGGCGAACCGAGCACCCCCCGCGACGGGCCACGACCCCTCGCCGCTCGGCCCGTTGCTGTGCCGCGGTCCCCCCAACGTCGTACGGCGGCCGGACGTCTTGGGGGCACTTCGGTGGGTACAGTCGGACGATGCCCGAGCTGCAGCGGCTGCACGCCTGCCACGCCCCGGCGGTCCTGGCCTTCGAGCTGGCGAACCGCGCCTACTTCGCGGCCTCGGTCTCCGACCGGGGTGACGCGTACTTCGAGCAGTTCACCGAGCGGTACGACGCCCTGCTGGCGGAGCAGGAGGCCGGCGTCTGCGCCTTCCACGTGCTCGTCGCCGAGGACGGTTCGGTGCTGGGCAGGTTCAACCTGGTCGACATCACCGACGGCACGGCGGAACTCGGCTACCGGGTCGCCCGGCACGTCACCGGCCGCGGCGTGGCGACGGCGACCGTCCGGGAACTGTGCCGGCCGGCGGCGGAACGCCATGGACTGCACACGGTCAGGGCGGCCACGGCCCTGGAGAACACCGCGTCCCGGAGGGTGCTGACGAAAGCCGGCTTCCTCGCGGTCGGACCGGCCGACCCGTCCGAGGTCGGGGGCAGGCCGGGGACCTGGTACCAGCTCAGCCTGCCGCTTCCGCCGCGTACGCCAGGAACTCCGCCCAGGTGACCGGGCTCCGGCTCACGCGTCCGCGTACTTCGCGTCCGTGGCGGGGTCCAGCGCCAGCCGGTACCCGCGCTTGACCACCGTCTGGATCAGCTTGGGCGCCCCCAGCGCCGTGCGGAGACGGGCCATCGCCGTTTCCACGGCGTGTTCGTCGCGGCCCGCGCCCGGCAGTGCGCGCAGGAGGTCCGCCCGGGGGACGACCCAGCCGGGGCGGCGGGACAGGGCCCGGAGCAGGGACATGCCGGCCGGCGGGACCGGCTTCAGCGCGCCGTCGACCAGGACCGCGTGGCCGCGGATCTCCACCCGGTGGCCGGCGATCGGCAGGGCGCGGGCGCGGGCCGGGAGTTCCTGGCACAGGAGCTGGACGAGGGGGCCCAGGCGGAAGCGTCCCGGCTGGATCGTGTCCACGCCCTGCGCCTGGAGCGGAAGGGCGGTCACCGGGCCCACGCAGGCCGGCAGGACGTCGTGGGCGAGCGCCGACAGCAGGTCCGGCAGGAGGCCTCGGGTCTCCGCCCGCTCCAGCAGGGACGCCGCCGCGGGGGCGCTCGTGAACGTGAGCGCGTCCAGGGACCGGGACACGGCCGCGTCCAGGAGCCGGTCCAGCGGCGTGATGTCCTCCGGGGGCATCCACCGGTACACCGGGACCGGGACGACCTCCGCTCCGCCGGCCCGGAGGGACTCGACGAAGCCCGGGAGCGGTTCGCCGTGCAGCTGTACGGCTATGCGGCGGCCGTCGACGCCCTCCGCCAGCAGGCGGTCCAGGACCTCGGCCAGGGACTCCGAGCACGGGGACCACTCCTCGGTCAGGCCGACCGCCCGGATCGCTCCCTTGACCTTGGGTCCCCGGGCCAGCAGCTCCGCGCCGCGCAGCCGTCCGAGCAGCTGCTCGCCCAGGCCCCAGCCGTCGGCGGCCTCGATCCAGCCCCGGAAGCCGATCGCCGTGGTGGCCACGACCACGTCCGGCACCTGGTCGATGATCTCCTTGGTCGCGGCGAGGAGTTCGCCGTCGTCGGCCAGCGGCACGATACGCAGGGCGGGGGCGTGCAGGACCGCTGCACCGCGCCGCTGGAGCAGGGCGCCCAGCTCGTCGGCACGGCGCGCGGCGGTGACGCCCACGGTGAATCCCGCGAGCGGACCGTGCTCGGAATGCTGCTCTACGTCGTACATGGGGCTCTCCTAGCTGACCGGCGCGCGAATCGAGCCTGTCAACGGCGCGTGACAGGCTCGGTTCGGCTTGATGTCACCGGTGTTACGTCACACTTCCACGTAGCTGAGCTGCTGCTTTGCCTCAGCTGTGGGCTCCGTCTGTTCCTGCCCGGCCGGGCGGCGAAGGTATACGGCCCACGTCACCGCGAAGCAGACGCCGTAGAAGGCGAGGAAGGCGACGAATGCGCCGGTGCCGGAGCCGTAGGACAGGAAGGACTGGCGGAAGGCCAGGTTGATGCCGACTCCGCCGAGCGCTCCGACGGCGCCGATGAGGCCCATGGAGGCGCCGGAGAGGCGGCGGCCGTGGGCTGCGGCGGCCTCTCCCGTCAGCCCCTTCGCCAGGGCCTTGGCCTGGAAGATGCCGGGGATCATCTTGTACGTCGACCCGTTCCCGAGCCCGCTGAGCACGAACAGGACGACGAAGACGGACACGAACAGCGGCAGCGACTTCTGCATGCTGGCGACGATCAGCACGGCGGTGGCGGCGGCCATGCCGACGTAGTTCCACAGGGTGATGCGAGCACCGCCGTAACGGTCGGCGAGCCAGCCGCCGACGGGACGGATCAGGGAGCCGAGCAGCGGGCCGATGAAGGTCAGGTAGGCGGCCTGCAGGGGCGTACGGCCGAACTGGTTCGTCAGGACCTGGCCGAAGGCGAAGCTGTAGCCGATGAAGGAGCCGAAGGTGCCGATGTAGAGGAAGGACATGATCCAGGTGTGGGCGTCCTTCGCGGCGTCCTTGGCCGCGCCCGTGTCGTTCTTCACCGTCGCCAGGTTGTCCATGAAGAGGGCGGCGAGCGTGGCGGCGACGACGATCAGCGGGATGTAGATCCCGAGCAGGACGCGCGGGCCGCCGCTCGCGCCGATGATGGCGAGGGCGACCAGCTGGATGACCGGCACGCCGATGTTGCCGCCGCCCGCGTTCAGACCCAGCGCCCAGCCCTTCTTCCTGAGCGGGAAGAAGGCGTTGATGTTGGTCATGGAGGAGGCGAAGTTGCCGCCGCCGATGCCGGCCAGCAGGCCGACGAGGAGGAAGGTGGTGAAGGACGTTCCCGGCTCCATCACCACGAACGCGGCCACGGTCGGGATCAGCAGCAGGCTCGCCGAGATGATCGTCCAGTTACGGCCGCCGAAGACGGCGACGGCGAAGGTGTAGGGGATGCGGACGACGGCGCCGACGAGCGTGACCATCGAGGTCAGCAGGAACTTGTCGGCGGGGGTGAGACCGTACGCCGGGCCCATGAAGAGGACGAGGACGGACCACAGGGCCCAGACGGAGAAACCGATGTGCTCGGAGAGGACGGAGAACCAGAGGTTCCGGTTGGCGACCTTCTGCCCGGTCGCCTTCCAGAATCCCTCGTCCTCCGGGTCCCAGCGCTCGATCCAGCGGCCACTGCGACGGGTTGGGGCTGTTGGGGCTGGGGCTGTCATCACGCCTCCACGGGGCTCCGGCTGCTCGGTCTGCCGTCGACCTGCCATCGACTGACTCAGCCCGAAGGTAGGGAGGGCGCGTTTCCTGCCTGTGGCTGTGAATGACCGCAAGGGAACGTTGCTCTCACTCACCGCCCCCGTGCCCGGTGAGGGTCATCCAGTCGTGTGCATGACATCCGCATCGGCGGCCGGCATCCAGCTCCCGGCGGGCCGCCGCAGCCACCCCTGAGCCCGTGCCAGCTCGGCCGCCGCCCGGCGCAGCGCGTCCAGTGCGGGATGGACCAGTCCCTTCCGCCACACCAGGGAGACCGGCGACAGCGGGACGGGGTCGACGAGGGCCCGGCGCACCGTGCGGGGCATCGGCGGAAAGTCCACCACCGCCAGCACGGGGTGGCGGGTCTTGGCCATGATCCGCTCGAACTCCTCGTCCCCGAAGGCCGGCGGAAGGGGGGCGGCGAGCCGGATGCCGCGTCCCTCGAAGAGCCGTCCCGCCAGGTCGGTCCACTCCAGGGTGCGCGGGTTCCCGGCGCCGGCGTACACCGTCTCGCCGGCCAGCGCGGCCAGGGGCACTTCGGCGAGGGGGGCCAGCGGATGGTCCTCGGGCAGTACGACGGCCATCGGCTCGTAGCGCACCGGCTGCTGCTCCAGCGCGGACCGCAGCGCCGGGTCCAGGCCGGTGAAACGGCCGAAGGAGGCGTCCAGCCGGCCGGCCAGCAGTTCGCCGGCGGCTCCGGTCAGGCCACTCTCGTAGCGGGCCAGCAGCTCGCACTCGGGGGCCAGTTCACGAGCCCGGTGCAGCACCCGGCGGCCGGTGACCAGGCCCGGCGTGTTGAGGTCCACCAGCAGCGGGCGGGACTGGCCGGGACCGAAGGCGGCGAGCAGGTCGTCCTGGGCGGCGAGGACCCGCCGGGCGTGCGGCAGCAGACGCGTACCGTCCGCGGTCAGCGTCACCTGCCGGGTCGTCCGCACGAACAGCTCCACCTCCAACTCCCGCTCCAGGCGCCGCACATCCCTGCTGAGCGCCTGCTGGGCGACGTACAGGCGGGCCGCGGCGCGGGTGAAGTGCAACTCCTCTGCGACGACGACGAAGGCGCGCAGGAGTCGTGGGTCCAGGTGGGCGGGCATGGCCGTGAACTTACAACACAGGTGAGTGAATCAGCGCGGAGAAGGTGTTGGACCCCTTGATCCACCGAGGGCGAGGGTGGCTCCATGCCCTCGGTCATATCCACCACCCACAGCTACCGCCGCCTCTTCCGCCTCCCCGGCACCCGCGCCTTCACCACCGGCAACCTCCTCGCCCGGCTGCCCATGGGCATGTTCAGCGTGAGCGCCGTCGTGATGATCGCCGGGTCGCGGGGCTCGTACGCCCTGGCCGGTGCCGTCACCGCGACCGGTCTCGCGGTGACCGCGCTGGCCGGGCCCTGGATCGCCCGGCTCGTCGACCGGCACGGGCAGGCCCGCATCGCCGTACCGGCCACGCTCGCGTCCGTGCTCGGCAGCCTCGCGTTGCTGCTGTGCGTGCGCCACGGCACCCCGGACTGGACGCTCTTCGCCGCCTACGCCCTCACCGCGACCACCCCGAACATCGGCGGCCTCTCCCGCGCCCGCTGGGCCCACCTGCTGCGCGACGAGCCCGGCGCGCTGCACACCGCCAACTCCTTCGAGCAGGCCGCCGACGAACTGTGCTTCATGCTCGGCCCGGTGCTGGCCTCCTTCCTCACCGGCACGTTCTTCCCGGAGGCGGGCACGCTCACCGGCGCCGTGCTGCTGCTGTCCGGCATGCTGCTGTTCACCGCCCAGCGAGCCACCGAGCCACCGCCGCGGGCCCGCTCACAGGCGCCCTCGCCGCTGCGCAGCCCCGGCATCCCGCCGCTGCTGGCCTGCTTCCTCGCAACCGGCGCGGTGTTCGGCTCGATGGAGGTCGTCACGATCGCCTACGCCGACGCGCAGGGACACCGGTCGGCGGCCGGCGCCGTGCTCGCCCTGCAGGCGGCGGGGTCGTGCGCGGCGGGTCTGGCGTACGGCGCGCTGAAGCCGACAGGGCTGCGGCTGAGCCACTGCCTGACGGGGATGGCCGTACTGATGACACTGCCGTGGGCGGCCGCCGGCCTCACCGGCTCGCTGTGGACGCTGGCGGGCGCGCTGCTGGTCGCGGGCATGGCGACGGCGCCGACGATGGTGACGGCGATGACGCTGGTGCAGCGGCGGACCCCGGCCGACCGGCTCAATGAAGGGATGAGCCTGATGGTGACCGCCCTGCTCACCGGGATCGCCTGCGGCTCGGCGGCGGGGGGCTGGACGGCGGAGCACCTCTCCCCCGTCTCCGCGTACGCCGTACCCGTGGCCGCCGCTGCCCTCGCCCTCGGGTTGGCCACACTCACCGGCGCCGGCCGGGTGCAGCCCCAGCGGTACGGCTGCCCATGACGACGGCCCCGCCGCTGAAAAGCGACGGGGCCGTTGCCCACATGGGGTGAACCCCCGGAGGGGCTTGGTGGAGATGGCGGGAATCGAACCCGCGTCCAACGGTGCGGAATCAGGGCTTCTCCGTGTGCAGTCCGCTTCGCTTTTCTCGGCCCCGGAGATCACGCGGACAAGTCTCCGACGGGCTCAGTCACTGTTTGATTTCCCTCTACGCCCCGTGACCGGGTCTAGAGGTTTAGTTCCCTAGCTGATGCCAGGATCCGGGTCGGGAACAGCCCCGGGCTGACACTTCGCAAGTCGCTGCTTAGGCAGCGAGGGCGAAGGAATCGCGCTTGGTGTTGGCGATTATTTTTTGCGACATATGGTTTACGAGATCATTGCCGCTTCCTCGACACGCTTCCCCTGCTTCGACAGCCGCTGTCGAAACCGATCATCCCCATGTTGATTTTTCAATCCCTCCGTATGGAGGGTGCCGCACTCTCCGTGGAGTGCACTGCCATCGTACGTGACCAACGCACGACGATGCCAGCCTATTCCCCGGCGGCCGGCCGGCTACATGCCGCGCTGCCTGCGCTTCGCCGCCGCGATCGCCCGGTCCGACTCCCGCCGGTCCTGCTTCTCCCGCAGCGTCTGCCGCTTGTCGTACTCCTTCTTGCCCCGTGCGAGGGCGATCTCGGCCTTCGCCCGGCCGTCCTTGAAGTAGATGGCGAGGGGCACGATCGTGTGACCCGTCTCCTGGGACTTCGACTCCAGCTTGTCGATCTCCTCGCGGTGCAGGAGCAGCTTGCGCTTGCGGCGCGCGGAGTGGTTGGTCCAGCTGCCCTGGTGATACTCGGGGATGTGGGCGTTGTGCAGCCACGCCTCACCGCGGTCGATCTGGACGAAGCCGTCGGTCAGCGAGGTCCGCCCCTCGCGCAGCGACTTGACCTCGGTGCCCATGAGCACGAGCCCGGCCTCGTAGGTGTCGATGATCGCGTAGTCGTGCCGGGCCTTCTTGTTCTGGGCGACGATCTTGCGCTTGCCGCCCTTCTCGCCGTCCCTGGCCTTGGCGGCCCCGCCGCCCTGCTTGGGCTGGGACTCCTTCGGTACGTACATTCCCTTGCTCATAGTGCCGACCATTTTCGCACTACGGAGGGGCCATGCGTACAGCCGATTAACACGGGGCTACGAGGGGTTGCCCAGGCCCGTGAGCACGGTCTGGGCCCGCCGCAGGGACTCGCCCGGCGCCGCCTCCAGGTCCGGGGTGATGCCCCGGCCGTCGACGGTGTGGCCGGAGGGAGTGCGGTAGTGGCCGACCGTCAGCTCGGCCACCGAGCCGTCAGGGAGTTTCGTCGGCATCTGGATGGAGCCCTTGCCGAAGGTGCGCGAGCCGATCACCACCGCACGGCCCCGGTCCTGCAGGGCCCCCGTGAGCAGCTCGGCCGCGCTCATCGTGCCGCCGTCGACCAGGGTGACCAGCGGCCGGGCGGTGTCGCCGCCGGGCTCGGCGTGCAGCGAGCGCGGGGCGCCGTCGACGTCGTAGGTGGCGACCAGGCCGCCGTCGAGGAACGCGGAGGAGGTCTCCACCGCCTCGGTGACCAGTCCGCCGGAGTTGCCGCGCAGGTCCAGGACGATCCCGCCGTCGGCCGGCACCTGCCGTACCGCGGCGTGGACGGCGTCCCCGGTGCCCTTGGTGAACGCGGCGATCTTGATGACGGTGACCCCGCCGGGCAGTCTGCTCACCGTCACGGAGTGGGTGGACAGGCTGGCCCGGCGCAGTTTCTCGGTCCACGCGCGCGTGCCGCGTTGCAGACCCAGGGTGACGGTCGTACCGGCGGCCGCGTCGTCGGCGTCGCCGCGCAGTAAGGAGACGACCTCGGTGACCGGCCGTCCGTCGACCTTGCGGCCGTCGACGCTGCGCAGCCGGTCGCCCGTGCGGACCCCCGCCTCGGCGGCGGGCGAGCCGGGCTGCACCTTGGTCACCTCGATCCGGCCGTCCCGGTCGCTGCGCGCCCACAGCCCGACGCCGGTGTACCGGCCGTCGAGGGCGTCCTGGAACTCCTGGTACTCGCCTTCGGAGTAGACGGCGCCCCAGCGGTCCCCGCTGCGGCTGACGGCCCGCTCGGCGGCCTCCATCGGGGACTTGCCGTCGGCCATCGCCTCGGCGGCGGCCTTCTGCACGTCCTCGTGCCGGGTGGCCGACGGCACCGGCCCGGAGGCGGCCCTGCGCGCGGGGGTACCGGTCTCCGGGAAGGAGCCGGTGGCGGCGCCGGCGACCAGAACGCCGGCGAAGACCAATGTCAGGGCGGCCCCGCGGCGGATGCGACGGGGCTGGCTGAACAGGTCTCCGCACAGCTCTCGGCCTGACATGGCGGTGAGTCTAGGACAACGCGAAGGGCCGTACGGCCGGATGCCCGTACGGCCCTCTTGGCATGCGTCACACCTTCAGGTACTTGCGCAGCGCGAAGAACGCCGCCAGCGACGGCATCACCACGCTCGTGGCGAGGATCAGCGGCAGCTTGGTCAACACCGCGTCCCAGCCGACGAAGTTGATGAGCTGGAGCTTGTGGGACAGGGCCATGCCGTGGTCGATCGTGAAGTACCGGCCGACCACGAGGGCCACACAGGCGAGCCCGCCGCCGATGAGCCCGGCGACCGCGGCCTCGGCGATGAACGGCGCCTGGATGTAGAAGCCCGAGGCGCCGACCAGCCGCATGATCCCGGTCTCACGCCGGCGGCTGAACGCCGAGACACGCACGGTGTTGACGATCAGCAGCAGGGCGACGATCAGCATCAGCGCCATCACGCCGAGCGCGCCCCGGTTCATCAGGTTCAGCAGCGTGAAGAGGTTGTCCAGGATGCCCTTCTGGTCCTGCACGGACTGCACGCCGGCGCGTCCGTTGAAGGCCGACGCGATGACCTGGTACTTCTGCGGGTCCTTGAGCTTGATCCGGTACGACTCCTGCATCTGGTCCGGCGTGAGCGATCCGGCCAGCGGGGAGTTGCCGAACTGCTCCTTGTAGTGCTTGTACGCCTGGTCCTGCGACTCGTAGGAGACCTTCTCGACGACCGACGTCATCTTGTTCAGGTCATCGAGGATCTGCTTCTTCTGGTCCGCCGTGACCGCGCCCTTGGCGCAGTTGACGTCCGATTCGGCGTCGTGCTTGTTGCACAGGAAGATCGAGACGTTGACCTTGTCGTACCAATAGCCCTTCATGGTGCTCACCTGGTCGCTCATCAGCAGCGAGCCGCCGAAGAGGGACAGGGAGAGGGCGACGGAGACGATGACGGCGAAGGTCATCGTCAGATTGCGGCGGAGACCGACACCGATCTCCGACAGGACGAACTGGGCGCGCATGGCGTCTGGTCGAGCCTTTCCGTCGTGAACTTGCTTAGTGCTGGTAGCCGTAGACGCCGCGGGCCTGGTCGCGGACGAGGCGGCCCTTCTCCAGCTCGATGACGCGCTTGCGCATCTGGTCCACGATGTTCTGATCGTGCGTCGCCATGATGACCGTGGTGCCCGTCCGGTTGATGCGGTCGAGCAGCTTCATGATGCCGACGGAGGTCTGCGGGTCGAGGTTGCCGGTGGGCTCGTCGGCGATCAGCAGCTTGGGCCGGTTGACGAAGGCCCGCGCGATGGCCACGCGCTGCTGCTCACCACCGGACAGCTCGCCCGGCATCCGGTCCTCCTTGCCGCCGAGCCCGACGAGATCGAGCACCTGCGGCACGGACTTGCGGATCTCGCCGCGGGACTTGCCGATGACCTCCTGGGCGAAGGCCACGTTCTCCGCGACGGTCTTGTTCGGCAGGAGCCGGAAGTCCTGGAACACCGTCCCCAGCTGGCGGCGCATCTGCGGCACCTTCCAGTTGGAGAGGCGCGCGAGGTCCTTGCCCAGCACATGCACCTGGCCGTGGCTGCACCGCTCCTCGCGGAGGAGCAGCCGCAGGAAGGTGGACTTTCCGGAGCCGGAGGACCCCACGAGGAACACGAACTCGCCCTTCTCCACCTCCAGGGAGACATCCCTGAGTGCGGGGCGGGTCTGCTTGGGGTAGACCTTGGAGACGTTGTCGAATCGGATCACGGATGCACCACGGGTCGCCGGGGGTAGATGAGCGTGACCATACGCGAACCGGGTGTGCAAGTGCAGTCGCAGGACGAGGTTGGGTAAGGCTTGTACGTTTTTGTACCGTGTCCTGTCCTTGCCCGGCTCCCCAAGGCCCCGCGCATGCACTCCGCGAACCTGGCACAGTGGAGGGGGAACGTTCTGGTTCCCGTGAGCGTTGTACGAGCGATGGCCGGTGCAAGGAGGGCGAGCGCATGACGTACGACCGGTTGGTGTGCGCGAACTGCGCGGCGCCCGTGAGCGAGGGCCGGTGCCCGGTGTGCCGTGCCAACCGCGAGCGACTGCAGCAAGAGGGTTTTCTGGGCGGGGTGAACCCGATGGCGCTGGTCGCGCTGCTGGCGGTGCTGATCGCCGCGGTGGCGCTGCTGGCGCACCAGACCGCGTGAGACAACGCGTGAGAAAACTCTGAGAACAGCGTCAGGGCCCGGAGCGCCGAGCTCCGGGCCCTTCAGCATGCGCGATGTGTGCGCACCGTGACCGTGGGGTCACGATCAGGCCGCAGCGCCGCCACGGCCGTTCACCAGACGCGGCAGGACGCGGAAGCCGACGCCGCCGGCGATCATCGTCGCGGCGCCGATGACCAGGAACGCGGTCTGACCGGCACCGGTTTCGGCGAGCTGCTTGCCGCTGCCCTTGCCCTGGGCCTGGGTGTCGGAGCCGGTGTCGGTGAGCTCCGAGGAGCCCTCCTCCTGCGAGGCGTTGTTGTTGCCGCCCTGCGGGGTGTCGTGGTTGCCGCCGGTGCTGGAACCGCCACCGGTACCGTGGCCGCCACCCGTGCCACCGGAGGTGCCGGTACCGCCCGTGTTGCCGGTGCCACCGTTGTTGCCGGTGCCACCGTTGTTGCCGGTACCGCCGTCGGTCGTACCGCCGTTGTTGCCGGTGCCGCCGTTGTTGCCGGTGCCACCGTCGGTCGTACCGCCGTTGTTGCCGGTACCGCCGTTGTTGCCGGTGCCGCCGTCGGTCGTACCGCCGTTGTTGCCGGTGCCGCCGTCCGTGGTGCCGCCGTCGGTCGTACCACCGTCCGTGGTGCCACCGATGGTGACGGTGCCGCCGTCGGTCGTACCACCGTCCGTGGTGCCACCGTCAGTGGTGCCACCGTCAGTGGTGCCACCGTCCGTGGTGCCACCGTCGGTCGTGCCACCGTCCGTGGTGCCACCGTCGGTCGTGCCACCGTCCGTGGTGCCGCCGTCGGTCGTGCCACCGTCCGTGGTGCAGACGGCGATCGGGCAGCCGCCGTCGGTGGTGCCACCGTCGGTGCCGCCGTCGTCACCCCCCACGTTCGTGTGCGCGCCCAGGCTGATCGGGCCCGCCTGGACATCGAGGTCCAGGGCGGAAGCCGCACCGGCTGCGGTCAGTGACGCACCGGCCGCGATCACGGCGCCCGCGGCTATCCGCGCGACCCGGATCCGCGTCTTCTTCGTCATATGGTTGCTACCCCCAGTAGCTGTTCGTCAATGAGGCCGCGCGTGGGGCGTGCCGTGATCGACGGAGGCAGCTGGCGACGAAGTACGCGTCTTGATCCCCCGGTTCACATGCGCCCCAGATGTACGCATGCCGCGCCTCACCCTTCCGATTTTTCAAAGCAACGTCAAGGGCGTTGCGGGCGCAATGTCCGTTGGGGTGGCGTTTGGGGCGAGTTGAAACCTGTGAGTGTGATGTAAAACCCAGACAAAAGACAACTGCCGCCTCTGGGGCGGCAGTTGTCAGGCCGGTTGTCTTGTCGACAAAGTTACTTCTCTTGCTGCTTGCGCCAGCGAATACCGGCCTCCAGGAAGCCGTCGATCTCGCCGTTGAACACGGCCTCGGGGTTGCCGACCTCGAACTCGGTCCGCAGGTCCTTGACCATCTGGTACGGGTGCAACACATAGGAACGCATCTGGTTGCCCCAGGAGTTGCCGCCGTCGCCCTTGAGGGCGTCCATCTTGGCCTGCTCCTCCTGCCGGCGGCGCTCCAGCAGCTTGGCCTGGAGGACGTTCATCGCCGTGGCCTTGTTCTGGATCTGCGAGCGCTCGTTCTGACAGGAGACGACGATGCCGGTGGGGAGGTGGGTGATGCGCACCGCCGAGTCGGTGGTGTTCACGCCCTGACCACCGGGCCCGGAGGAGCGGTACACGTCGATCCGGAGATCGCTCTCGTCGATCTCGACGTGGTCGGACTGCTCGACGACGGGCAGCACCTCGACGCCCGCGAAGGAGGTCTGGCGGCGGCCCTGGTTGTCGAAGGGCGAGATCCGCACGAGGCGGTGCGTGCCCTGCTCGACGGAGAGGGTGCCGTAGGCGTACGGCGCCTGCACGGAGAAGGTGGTCGACTTGATGCCGGCCTCTTCGGCGTACGACGTCTCGATGAGCTCGGTCTTGTAGCCGCGCTGCTCGGCCCAGCGCAGGTACATGCGCTGCAGCTTCTCGGCGAAGTCGGCGGCGTCGACGCCACCGGCCTCGGCGCGGATGTTGACGAGCGCCTCACGGGCGTCGTACTCGCCGGACAAGAGGGTGCGGACCTCCATCTCGTCCAGCGACTTCCTCACCGCGGCCAGCTCGGACTCGGCCTCGGCGCGGGTGTCCGGGTCGTCCTCCTCCTCGGCCATCTCGAAGAGGACGGCGAGATCGTCGATCCGGCCGCGCAGCGCCTCCGCCTTCCTGACCTCGGCCTGGAGGTGGGAGAGCTTGCTGGTGATCTTCTGCGCCTCGTCCGGGTTGTCCCAGAGGGACGGCGCGGCCGCCTGCTCCTCGAGCACGGCGATGTCTGCCCTCATCCTGTCGAGGTCCAGGACGGCCTCGATCGACTCCATGGTCGAGGAGAGGGACTTCAGCTCTTCGGATACATCGACGACTGCCACGGTTCCAGCGTAACGGCTCCGCCGAGCGGCGAGGGTCGAGTGTGTCCCAGCCGACGGCATGCCCGGCACCGCCCCCCACCGCTCTGGGGTCTCCGCCCCCAGCCCCCCGCTTCCCAACCACCCACCCGCCTCGGCCGGGCTGGGCTGGGCTGGGGGGGCAGAACGGGGCGGGGTGGGGCTGTGGGGCGGCCCGGGGGCGTTTCTTGATCGGCCGAGGGGCAGCTGGGCTGGGGGACGCTCAGCCGACCGAGACGGGTGGGTGGGTGGGAAAGGGGGGCCAGGGGGCGGAGCCCCCTGGGTGGGTCAGGGGGTCGACGTGCTGTGGGTGTCGGAGGGCTTCTCGGAGCTGCCGTCGGCCGACGCCCACCACGCGCCGACGCCCACCACGGCCGCCAGGACCACCCCGGCCACTCCCAGCGTCACCCTGCGCCGCCGTACCGCCGCGCGGTGGCGGGCCGAGCCGGGCCTGGGCGTACCGGCCGCCCGAGGAGCGCGGGCCGTACCGTGCGCGCCCCCCGCCAGCTCGTCCGGCGCCGGCACCCGCATCGACGTGTGCGTGTCCCGGTTGGAGTCCGGTTTGGCCCCGGGGACGAGGGACACGGCCCCCCGACGCCGTACCGGCTCACCCGGCGGAGCCGACGGCAGGGGCTCCTCGGCGGCCTCCTCGGAGAGGTCCGGCTCGTCCACGTCCAGCGGTGGCATCCCCGCCAGCGTCGGCAGCTGCTCACGCAGCCGCGCCGCCAGCTCCGAGGCGCGCAGCCGGGACGCGGGCGCCTTGGCCAGGCACTGCACGATCAGCTGCCACAGCTCTTCTGGAATTCCGGGCAGCGGTACGACGGTCTCGGTGACGTGGCGCCGCAGCACCGCGCCGGGGTGGCCGCCGCCGAAGGGGGTGAACCCGGCCAGCAGCTCGTACAGGACGGTCGCGAGGGCGTAGATGTCCACTGCCGCGCGCGGCGGCAGACCCTCGACGATCTCCGGGGCCAGGTAGTCCGGCGTACCGATGATCTTCGTGGTCCGGGTCCGCTTCGGCGAGTCGATCAGCTTGGCGACGCCGAAGTCGGTGAGCAGCGCCGGGTGGGCGCCGCCGGGGCCGAGCGGGCCCTGCATGTCCAGCAGGACGTTCTCGGGCTTCACGTCCCGGTGCACGATCCCGGCCGCGTGGGCCGCCGCCAGCGCGTCGGCGATGTCGGCGACGATCGCCACGGCCGCCTCGGGGGCCAGCCGCCGCTCGCGCTCCAGGCGGGTGCGCAGGTCGGTGCCGCGCACGAGGTCCATGACCAGGGCCAGGTCGTTGCCGTCGACCACCAGGTCCCGCACGGTGACGATGTGCGGGTGCTCCAGACCGAGCAGCGCGGTGCGCTCGTGGACGAAGCGTCCGACGAGCTCCTGGTCGGAGGCGAGGTCCTCACGCAGCAGCTTGACGGCGACGGGCCCCTCCGGACCCTCGCCCAGCCACACCGTGCCGGCGCTGCCCCGCCCCAGGATCTGGTTCGCGGTGTACCGGCTGCCGATCTTCCGTGCCAAGACTGCTCCTACAGACGCGTGTTGTCGCTAAAACTACGCGTCCGATGAGCCAACCTTCACCGCGGAGACGGAAATCACCCGTCAGATGTCGACAAATCCACAAGCCTGTGATCAGTTGGCGCTGCCGGACGAACCGCCCAGGTCCTTGACCCAGCGGCCGGCCTGGCCGATCCAGTGGGTCAGCTCGTGCCAATAGCTCCTGCCCTGGCCGACCCAGGTGTGCAGCGGGGTCAGCTCGTAGATCAGCCAGCTCGCCACGACCAGGATGACGATCGTGAACAGACAGCCCTTCAGACAGCCGAGTCCCGGGATCTTCATGGGGTTGGCACTGCGCTGCCGCGGCGCGCGGGGCTCGCGCGCGGGCCGCTGCGGCTCCGGCGGCGCGTACCGCTGCGGCTGCTGCGGCGGGGCGTACTGCTGAGGCTGGTGGGCCTGTTGCGGCTGCTGGGGCGCATAGCCGTACCCCTGCTGGTACCGCTGCTGCCCGCCGCGCTGCTGCGGCTGCTGCGGGCGGCCCTGCGGGGCCGGGCGCGGCTGCTGCTGGGGCCGGGCGACCTGCCGCTGGGGCCGGTGGCGCAGCGGATCGTCCTCCGGGGACAGGTACTGGATCTGCGTCTGCTCGTTGCGGTCGCGGGCGGCGCGCAGCTGACTCTGCCAGGGGTGCGGCTGCTCGGGCTGCTGCCCCTGCGGTCCCGCGTTCGGCAGCACCGCCGTCGGGTCCGCCGCGCCCGTGTTCGGCAGGACGGCGGTGGGGTCGGCCGCGCCGGCGGGGCCGCCGGTGTGCGGCAGGAAACTGGTCGCGGCGTTCGGGTCGTACGCCCCCTGCGGGCCGGTGTTCGGCAGTACCTGGGTGGGGTCGGCGGCGCCGGGCACACCCGGGACGGCGGCCGGTTCCGGGTCCGGCGCGAGCAGCGCGCCGACACCCTCGGCCGCGGCGATCTGCGCGGCGTTGGCGTGCACACCGATGCCCTCGGCGACGACCCTGAGGCCCCGCGCGAGGTTCTCGGCACTCGGCCGTTCCTCCGGGTTCTTGCGCAGGCAGCGCTCTATGACCGTCCACAGCGGGTCCGGGACGGTGGAGGGGCGGCGCGGCTCGGCGCTCAGGTGCTGGTGCAGGACCTCCAGGGCGGTGCTGCCGGCGAACGGCGGGCGTCCGGTCACCAGCTCGTACAGCAGGATGCCGGCGCCGTAGATGTCCACGGCGGAGGTCTGCGGGCGGCCCTCGGCGGACTCCGGTGCCACGTACGCGGGCGTGCCGACGAACTCCTGGGTGCGGGTCAGGCCCGGGGAGTCGGCGAGGCGGGCGATGCCGAAGTCGGTCAGCATCGGGTGCATCCGGCCCTCGTGCTGCTCTAGCAGGACGTTGGCGGGCTTCAGGTCACGGTGGACGACGCCGTCGGCGTGGCTCGCGGCGAGCGCGTCGGCGATCTGCGCGGTCATCAGCGCGGCGGCGACCGGGGTGAGGGCGCCGTTCTCGCGCAGGTAGCGGTGCAGGTCGGGGCCGTCGACGAGGTCCATGACCAGCGCCAGCAGATCGCCCTCGACGACCAGGTCGCGGACCCGGACGATGTTCGGGTGGGTGAGGCGGAGCAGGACGGAGCGCTCGCGCAGGAAGCGCATCACGATGTCCGGATCGCTCGCCAGCTCCTCCTTGAGGACCTTGATCGCGACCGTCTCGCCGGGCTGCCCGGGTACGGCCGCCTCGGCGCCCGCGGTCTCGCGCTGGCGGGCACGCCAGACGGTGCCTGTGGCGCCGCGCCCGAGCGGCTCCTCAAGCAGGTACTTGCTGCCGACTGGCCGCACGTCACGCGCTCCCTGCTGCTTGCTGATGCTTGCTTGCCTGCATTCCGGTTGTCATTCCGGTTGTCCGACCCACTGTAGTGCCGCCCTGGAGGGCGCCAGGTGCTCGACGGAAAGACGCACGTCCCGGTCCACTGGTTGCCGGAAACAGACGTGACCGATCTCAAGTGATCGCCCGCACCCTCATGGTCAGGCACTTTTGGGGGCAGAGGCGACCAATCAAGATCACTTGTTACCGGGTGCCCGGCGAGCTGTCAGTGGCAGGTGCGAGGATGCCTTCCAGTACTGGCCGACGTGCTCGTGTGGGGTGGGGATGCAGATCCGGCTGACCGTCGTAGACCCGCTGGGCGCGTCCCCGCAGCGGGGCCGCGCCGCGAGCCGCGACGTGCTGGTCACGGCGCCCACGGGCACGGACCTGTCCGCGGTCGCCTCGGCGCTGGCCGGGGCGGTCACCGGGGAGGGCCGCGACGCCTCCAACGCGACTGTCGTGCTGTACGCCGGTACGGAACGGCTCGACCCGCGCCGCTGCACCCTCGGCGAGCCCCCGCTGGTCGACGGCGCCGTGCTGTCCCTGGGCGCCCCGGCGGTCGCCGAGCCGCATCCCGAACCGGCCGACGCGCCGACCCAGCTGCATGTCGTCGCGGGCCCCGACGCGGGCGGGGTCCATCTGCTGCACGGCGGCCGGATCACCGTGGGCCGCTCGGCCGACGCGGACGTACCGCTGGACGACCCCGACGTGTCCCGGCTGCACTGCGCGGTCACCGTCGGCGCGGACGGACGCGTCGCGGTCGCCGACCTCGGCTCCACGAACGGTACGGCGCTGGACGGGGTGCGGGTGGACTCGCATCCGGTGCGGTTCCCGGCCGGGGGCCTGTTGCGGATCGGGGAGTCGGCGCTGCGGGTTGCTCCGTCCGAGGGGACCGGGCTGCGGGTCGTACCGGACGGGGAAGGGTGCGTCCGGGTCGTTCGGGACGAGGTGCCGGGTGCGGGTGCGGGTGCGTCGGGGTCCGGCTCCGGATCCGGGTTCCCACCAGCACTACCCGGGCGGGTTTCGCCTCCGGGTGCGGGTGGCCCCGGCGGAGGGCCAGCGCCGTCGGCGGCTGCGGAGGGGGCCGGTGAGGCGTTCCCAGGTGCCGGAGGGGTGTCCGGGGGGCCGGTCGGCTCCGGACAGCACGGTTATGGCGCTGTGGGGTGGGGGGCCTCGGGGGGCGAGGGGCCGGAGCACCGGTGGCGGGAACCGGGGGTGGTGCCGGGGCAGGGCGGGGCGCCGCGGATCGAGAGGCGGAGCGGCGGGGACACGCACGCCGGGCGCTTCGGGGTTGGCGGACCGAGCCCGGTGGCCGGTGAGCCGTACACGGGTGCGGCCGAATACGGGCCCGCCGGCCGTGAGCCGGAACCCGTCCGGGATCCGCGGGCGCAGGGTCGTGGAAGCACCCCTGCCAGGGGCAGCGGCATCTCCCCGGGCGCGCGGCGGCGCGGGCTCGGCGCCTGGGCGCGCAAGCTGACCGGCGGGCGCGGGGAGCAGCCCGTGGGACCCGGGACGTACGACGGCACCGCCTCCCGTGCGGACGCCGTCCCGGCGGACCCGGCACCGCAGCAGCCGGAGACCTGGCCGGACCCCGCCGCGCTGCTGCTGACGGCGCTCGGTCCCGGGCCCCGGCTGTGGGAGCGGGGGCCGGACCACGCGGAGGCGCTGACCGTGCGGCTCGGCACGGCCGACCGCAGCGCGCCGGACGGCTCCGGGCTGCTGCCCGCGGTGCCCGTGACGGCGGCGCTGCGCGAGGCGGGCGCCCTGGGTCTGGCCGGTCCGCGCCCCCGGCTGTCCGGGCTGGCCCGCTCGGTGCTGGCGCAGCTGGCCGCGCTGCACTCTCCCGACCTGCTGGAGATCGTGCTGATCAGCGCCGACCGCGCCCGTCCCGTGGAGGAACGCACGGCCGAGTGGTCCTGGCTCGGCTGGCTCCCGCACGTCCGGCCGGGCCACGGCCAGGACTGCCGGCTGCTGCTCGCCTACGACCGCGAACAGGCGGCGGCGCGCGCGGAGGAGCTGCTGCGCCGGGTGGAGGACCATGCGGTGACCGGCAGAAGCGCGGCCCACCCCGCCCCGCCCCGTGTCCCGGCCCCCGGCACCCCAGCGGGCACGGTGCCGGGCGCCCTCACCCCCGACGACCCCGCCGCCCCGGCCACACCCGGCTTGGGCCCGGCCGCCACCGCACCCGGCACCGGCACCGGCACGCAGGCCGCGACCACCGACCCCCGCAACACCTCCGGCACCGCCATACACCACGCCCCGTCCGACCCGGCCACGCCCGGCCCCCGCCCAGCTGCCACCGCCCCCACCACCCACACACCCGGCACCGGCACCCAGGCCTCGACCCCCGGCCCCCGCAACACCTCCGACACCGCCGCACACACCAACCCGTCGGGTGCGGCCACGTACGGAGCCGGTACCGGTGCCGCAACCCCGGGCGCCCCCGGCAGCGCGCCGGCCCAGGGCAGCCACCCCGACCGGCCCGTCTCCGGGCACCCGGACAGTGCCACCGCGCACCCCGGTACGCCGGCCGCCCCCGGTAAGGGGCTCCCGTCCGGCGGCCCCGGCGCCACGGCCGGCCCCTTCGGCGGGCCCCTCCCCGAAGCGGGCCCCGACCACCCCGGAGTCCCCGCCCCGGGGCCTCTGTACGGCCGCCCCGGCACCGCCGCCCAGGGGAGCACCCCCGAGCACCCCGGCCACCCCGCGCCCCCGTCCACTTCCCCGGCCGCCCTGTCGCAGGCCCCGGGACACCCCGGACAGCGGGCCGGCTCCACCCCCGGCCGCAGCTCCACCACCGCCTCCCACACTTCCGCGCACCCCACCGGAGCCGCCACCGCCGCCACCCCGCAGCCCGCCGACGGCTCCCCCGCCCGTCGCCCCTCCTGGGCCAGGGAGGACGGCGAAGTCGGCCGAGTGAGCGGGTTCCCCGGGCCGTACACCGTCCTCGTCGTGGACGGAGACCCGGGAGGGGCCGCGCTGCGGGAGACCGTGGCGCGGCTGGCCGTGGCCGGGCCGCGGGCCGGGATCCATGTGGTGTGTCTGGCGGAGACCGAGCCCGCCTCGCCCGCCTCCCCCGTGACACTGACGTACGAGGCCGCGTGCGCGGTGACGCCGACGTTCCGGCACTGCGGTGCCGTGGCACTGCTCAGCGGCGATGTCGCCACGGCGCTGCAGCTGATGCGGGTGGCGCCGAGCGGGCCCGTCGGACCGGGCTCGCCGGCCGTCGTCGACGCCGTCTCCCCCGCCTGGGCGGAGCGGTTCGCGCGGGCACTGGCGCCGCTGCGTCCGGACGGCCCGGCCGGCGAGCGGGACACCCGCGTGGCGACTCCGTTGCCGCAGTCGGCGCGGCTGCTGGACGAGCTGGGGCTGGCCCGCGCCACCCCGGCGTCGCTGATGGCGCGCTGGGCGGACGCGGCGGACGACACCCAGGCGCCGGGCGGACGGGCGCGCGCCGTGCTGGGTGCCGGGCCGCGCGGGCCGGTCACCGCCGATCTCGTCGCCGAGGGGCCGCATCTGCTGATCGAGGGACCGGCCGGCAGTGGTCGTACGGAGTTGCTGCGGGCCGTGGTGGCCTCGCTGGCCGCCGCCGAGCGGCCGGACCGGCTGGGCGTGGTGCTGATCGACGGGCGGGACGGGGTGGGAGCGGGCGCGGGGCGAGGTGAGGGGCTGCGGGTGTGCACCGACATACCGCACGTCACCACGCATCTCATCGCCAACGACCCCGTGCGGATGCGGGAGTTCGCCCAGTCGCTGACCTCGGAGCTGAAGCGGCGGGCGGAGCTGCTGGGCCGGACGGACTTCACGCAGTGGCACACGGGGCGTGCGGTGTCGGGCCGGATGGTGGCGCAGCGCACGGCCCCGAACGGTGGCATAGAGGCGCCGCCCAGCTCCACCCTGCGGCTGCGCCCGGGTGCGGCCGCGCGGCAGCAGGCCGAGGCCGCACCGCCGCTGCCGCGGCTCGTGGTCGTCGTCGACGACCTGGACGCGCTGGTCTCGCCCCCGCTCGGCTCGCCGGGCCGGCCCGCCGCCGGGTCGGTGCTGCGAGCGCTGGAGGCGGTGGCCCGGGAGGGCGAACGGCTGGGGGTGCATCTGGTGGCGGCGGCCGGGACGGGCGGTCGTACGGCGGAGACCGAACCCGCGCGGCGGGCCGCCTTGCGGGTCGTGCTGGAGACCGTGAACCAGGGGCCGGACGAACCGGCGCCGGGGCGTGGACGGTTGGCGTACGCGGACGGGCGGGTCGTCGGTTTCCAGGGCGGCCGGGTGACGGGCCGTATCCCGCGTACCGCGACCCAGCGGCCCACGGTCGTCCCGCTGGACTGGCAGCGCATGGGCGACCCGCCGGCCCGCCGGCCCGTGCGGGAGCTGGGCAACGGCCCCACCGACCTGGCCCTGCTGGCGAGCGCGGTGCAGCGGGCGGCGCGCGAGGTGTCCGCGGCTCAGGTGCCCTCACTGCTCTGAGCCTGCTCTGAGCGGAACCAGCCCGAACCGTATGCGCATGCCTCCCCGATCACGAGCCGGTCACGATGAGCCGCCGGACGGCGCAGGCGCTCTTGCCGCCCTTGTGCGGCGCGGCGTACACCGGAGCGCACGGACAGAGTTCTGACGTTCAACGAAGAACGACGAACGGGGAAGTGATGCGCAGCAAGAGCAGCACCATCCGGACCCACAGGACCGTCACCGCACTCGCCGCGCTGCTGGCCGGAGCCCTCGCGCTGAGTGCCTGCTCCAGCAGTGACAACGACAGGAAGGGCAGCGGGGAGCAGACCGGCGGGGCCACCGGCTCCACCGTCACCCTGCCGAAGCTGAACGGCGCGAACCTGGAGATCGCCGCCGTCTGGACCGGTCAGGAGCAGAAGAACTTCAAGCAGGTACTGGCCGAGTTCGAGAGGCGCACCGGCGCGAAGGTCACCTTCGTGCCCGCGCAGGACCCGATCATCAACTTCCTCGGTTCCAAGATCGCGGGCGGCCAGCCGCCGGACGTGGCGCTGCTGCCGCAGCCCGGCGCCATCAAGCAGGCCGTGCAGCGGGGCTGGGCCAAGCCGCTCGGGCCGGAGGCCGTGAAGGAGCTGCAGAAGAACTACTCGCAGGGCTGGCAGGACATCGGCAAGGTCGGCGGCAAGCAGTACGGCGTGTACTACAAGGCCGCCAACAAGTCGCTGATCTGGTACAACGCCAAGGTCTTCGAGAACGCGAACGCCAAGGAGCCGAAGACCTGGAAGGACCTGCTGGGCACGGCGCGGGCGGTGTACGACTCCGGGGTGACGCCGTTCTCGGTGGCCGGCGCGGACGGCTGGCCGCTGACGGACTGGTTCGAGAACGTCTATCTGTCCCAGGCGGGCCCGGAGAAGTACGACCAGCTCGCCCAGCACAAGATCAAGTGGACGGATCCCTCGGTCAAGCAGGCGCTGACGACGCTGGCGCAGATCTGGGGCAAGAAGGACTACCTCGCGGGCGGCCAGGGCGGCGCGCTGCAGACGGAGTTCCCGGCGTCGGTCACCCAGACCTTCACCGGCGGCGACCAGCCGAAGTCCGCGATGGTCTACGAGGGTGACTTCGTGCAGGTCAACATCGGTGAGACCAAGGCGAAGGTGGGCACGGACGCGAAGGTGTTCCCGTTCCCTGCCGTCGGCTCGACCGCGCCGGTGGTCTCCGGCGGCGACGCGGCGGTGATCCTCAAGGACTCCAGGGCGGCCCAGGCCCTGGTCACCTTCCTCGCCTCCCCGGACGCGGCGACCATCCAGGCGAAGCTCGGCGGCTATCTCTCGCCGAACAAGAACGTGCAGATCTCGGCGTATCCGAACGCGGTGCAGCAGAAGATCGCCAAGGCGCTGATCGCGTCCGGCGACGACTTCCGCTTCGACATGTCCGACCAGGCCCCGCAGGCCTTCGGCGGCACCCCGGGCAAGGGTGAGTGGAAGGACTTGCAGGACTTCCTGAAGAACCCGGCGGACGTGGCGGGCACCCAGGCGAAGCTGGAGAAGGACGCGGCGGCCGCGTACGGAAGCGGGAGCTGAGCCGGCGATGGCGTCGGCGGCAACGGCGGCCGGGGCCTCACCGGGTCCCGCCGCGCCCCGCAGCCGTAGGAGCGTGACCGGCACCCGCAGGACGGTGGCAGCCCTGTTCCTGCTGCCCGCCCTGGTGCTGCTCGGCGCGCTCGTGGTCTACCCGATCGGGTACTCGCTCGTCCGCAGCTTCTACAACGCCCATGGCGACGGTTTCTCCGGCGTCGACAACTACAAGACCCTCTTCACCGACGACGGCATCCGCACCGCCCTGAAGAACAACGTGATCTGGGTGGTGTTCGCGCCCACGGTCTCCACCGCGCTCGGTCTGGTCTTCGCGGTGCTGACGGAACGGGTGCGCTGGGGGACGGCGTTCAAGCTGGTCGTCTTCATGCCGATGGCGATCTCGATGCTGGCGGCGGGGATCATCTTCCGGCTGGTGTACGACCAGGATCCGCACAAGGGGGTCGCGAACGCGGTGTGGGTGGGGGTCCACGACACCTTCGCCCAGTCGTCGGCGTTCCCGAAGGCGCACCCGGGCCGCGAGTCACCGCTCGTGGCACAGGGGGGCGGTTTCCTCACCAGGACAACCGTCCATGCCGGGCAGACGGTGACCCTGCCCCTCGTCGGCGTCGCCCCGGACCGGATGCCGGACGGCGCGAAGAAGGCCGTCGCCGCCAGGCCGGAGCCGGGGAGGATCACCGGCACCACGTGGCAGGACTTCACGCGCGGCAAGGGCGTGGGACGGCTCGGCGCACCCGACCCGTCCGAGCTGGGGTACGCCGGGATGCGGATCGAGGCGGTGAAGGACGGCAAGGTCGTCGCCTCCACGAAGGCGGCCGGCGACGGCACCTTCACGCTGCCGGCCTCCGCCGACGGCGCGCGGCTGCGGCTGCCCGCGAGCAACTTCCGGGAGCCGTACAACGGTGTCGAGTGGCTCGGCCCGGCGCTGGTCACCCCGGCGGTCGTCGGGGCGTACGTGTGGATGTGGGCGGGCTTCGCGATGGTGCTGATCGCGGCCGGGCTCGCGGGCGTGCCCCGGGAGCTGCTGGAGGCGGCGCGGGTGGACGGTGCCACCGAGTGGCAGGTGTTCCGCAAGGTCACCGTGCCGCTGCTCGCACCGGTCCTCGCGGTGGTCACCGTGACGCTGATGATCAATGTGCTGAAGGTGTTCGACCTCGTCTACATCATCGCGCCGGGCTCCTCCCAGGACGACGCGAACGTGCTCGCCCTGGAGCTGTACCGCAAGGGCTTCGCGGAGGACCAGCCGGGCGTGGCGAGCGCGATCGCGGTGCTGCTGCTCGTGCTGGTGATCCCGGTGATGGCGTTCAACATCCGTCGGCTGAGGCGGGAGGTGCGGCGATGACCTGGCTGCTGGAGAAGATCAATGGTGGTCTGGTCCGCGTGTTCCTGATCGTCGTGGGCCTGTTCTGGCTGGTGCCGACGATCGGGCTGCTCATCTCCTCGCTGCGGGCGCCCGAGGACATGAGCGCGAGCGGCTGGTGGACGGTGTTCTCCAAGCCGTCCCAGCTCACCTTCGAGAGCTACCGGAAGCTGCTGGAGAACGGCGACATCACCAGCTCTCTGCTGAACACCGTGCTGATCACGGTCCCGGCGACCCTGCTGGTCGTCGTGATCGGCGCGCTCGCGGGCTACGCGTTCGCGTGGATGGAGTTCCCCGGCCGGGACTGGTGGTTCCTGGGCGTGGTGAGTCTGCTGGTGGTGCCGGTGCAGGTGGCGCTGATCCCGATCGCCGAACTGTTCGGGAGGATCGGCCTGTTCGGGTCGATCCTCGGGGTGGTCCTGTTCCACACCGGCTTCGGTCTGCCGTTCGCGGTGTTCCTGCTGCGGAACTTCTTCGCGGAGATCCCGCGCGAGCTGCTGGAGGCGGCCCGGCTGGACGGCGCCGGTGAACTGAGGCTGTTCGCGCGGGTGGTGATGCCGCTGGGCGGCCCCGCGATCGCGAGCCTCGGCATCTTCCAGTTCCTGTGGGTGTGGAACGACATGCTGGTCGCGCTGGTGTTCACCAAGTCGGGCACCCAGCCGATCACGGTGGCGCTGCAGACGCAGGTACGGCAGTTCGGCAACAACATCGACGTGCTGGCGCCGGGCGCGTTCATCTCCATGGTGATCCCGCTGGCCGTGTTCTTCGCGTTCCAGCGGCAGTTCGTGTCCGGGGTGATGGCGGGCGCGGTCAAGTAGTCGCACGAGCGACCCTTTTCAAGGGGCGGGTCTTCAGCGGCCCGCCCCTTGGCGTTCACCGTATGTCCCCCACATGCCGTACGAACCGTAACCAATTCACTCCATCGGCCGTTTCCGGTCAGAACCCTCGCGCCGACCGACGACCCTTGGATGTCCCTTGCCCAGGTTCAGTGTCATTGTCCCCGCGTACAAGGTCCAGGCGTATCTCTCCGAGTGCCTGGACTCGGTGCTCTCGCAGTCGTACCCCGATCTGGAACTGATCGCCGTGGACGACTGCTCCCCGGACGCCTGCGGGGCGATCATCGACGAGTACGCGGCCCGCGACGCGCGCGTGCGGCCCGTGCACCTGGCCGAGAACCAGGGGCTCGGGCGGGCCCGGAACGCGGGGATGGCCGAGGCGAGCGGCGACTACCTGGTCTTCCTGGACAGCGACGACACACTGACCCCGGACGCACTGCGCGCGATCGCCGACCGGATCAAGGAGTCGGGCGAGCCGGACGTCCTGGTGTACGACTACGCGCGCACGTACTGGGACGGCCGGACGGTGCGCAACCAGCTCACCGCCCAGCTCACCGAGCAGGGCCCGGCGCCGTTCCGCCTGGAGGACCGGCCGGGGCTGATCAGGGTGCTGATGGTGGCCTGGAACAAGGCCTACCGGCGGGAGTTCGTCGAGGACAACGGCTTCGCCTTCCCGCCGGGCTACTACGAGGACACCCCCTGGACCTTCCCGGTGCTGATGACGGCGGAGTCGATCGCCACGCTCGACCGGGTGTGCGTGCACTACCGGCAGCGCCGGCAGGGCAGCATCCTCGGCACCACCAGCCGCAAGCACTTCGATCTGTTCGAGCAGTACGACCGGGTGTTCGCCTACATCGAGGGGCGGCCCGAACTCGCCCGGTGGCGGCCGGAGTTGTTCCGCCGCATGATCGACCACTACGCGACGGTGTTCACCAAGCGGGGCCGGCTGCCGCGCGGCAGCCACGGTGAGTTCCTGCGCCGGGCCCGCGCCCACTACCGCCGCCACGGCGTCCCCGGCACCCGGATGCGACGCCGGAACATCCTGGTCCGCTTCGGCCTGCACCGCACGTTCCGGGCGCTGCAGCTGTCCTCGGCCGGGTGCCGTCGCACACTGAAGGCGGCGGTGAAGCTGGCCCGCGCCGTGCGCACCGGCGCGCTGCGGCTGCACTACCGGATCCAGCTGCGGCTGCCCGTCCGCGCCGACCGGGCGGTGTTCGCCTCCGGCGCGGGCCGCGGCCACGGCGGCGACCCGGGCGCCCTGGAGGAGGCGTTCCGCACCCACGCCCCGCACATCCGCACCGCATGGATCAGCCGCCCCGAGCACCAGCACACGGTCCCGCCGGGGCCGCGCCGGCTGCGGCCGGGCACGGCCGCCTACTGGACGGCGCTGGCCCGCTCCCGGTACCTGGTCACCGATGACGTCCTGGACCGGCGGCTGCGCAAACGGCGCGGGCAGGTGGTGATCCAGACCCGGCAGGGGACACCGCTCAAGCACATGGGCCTGGACCTGCAGGAGCACCCGGCTGCGGCCCGCGGCACCGACTTCGCCGAGCTGCTGCGCGGCGTCGACCAGTGGGACGTGGTCCTGTCCGGCAACCGGCACTCGACGCTGGTCTGGGAGCGGGCCTTCCCGGGCCGCTACACCACGCTGGAGTACGGCGCCCCACGCAACGACGCCCTTCTGCGGGCGACCTCGGCCGACGTGGCCCGGCTGCGCGAGTCGCTGGGCATCCCGGAGGGCGCGGTCGCGATCCTGTACGCGCCGACCTTCCGCGACCACCGGCGCACCCAGCGCCCGCTGCTGGACCTGGAGCGGATCGCGCGCCGCCTCGGCCCGCGCTTCGTGATCCTGGCCCGCCCCCACCCCACCCGCGGCGGTCCGCTCGGCACGGGCACCCGGATCATCGACGTCGGCGACCACCCGAGCGTGGAGTCGCTCTGCCTGGCCTCGGACGCGCTGCTCACCGACTACTCGTCGATCATGTTCGACTACGCCGGCCTGGACCGGCCGATCGTGGTGCACACCGGTGACTGGGAGGCGTACCAGGCGGCCCGCGGCACCTACTTCGACCTGCGCGCCTTCCCGCCGGGCGCGGTCGCGCGCAGCGAGGACGAGCTGATCGACATCTTCGCGACCGGCCACTGGCGCGGCTCGCGCTCGGCCGAGCTGCGGGCGGCGTTCCGGGAGCGGTTCTGCCCGTACGACGACGGACGCGCCGCCGAGCGGGTCGTACGGCATGTGGTGCTGGGCGAGACGGACCGGCCGCCGGTGGTGCCGCTCGCGGAGCGCCGCCCGGTGCCGTCGGCCTGCGCGCATTCTCCGCTGGCCACCGTGGCGCAACCTTCCGGTCCCCTCCCCGTCACCGAGAGGCGCTGAACACCGTTGGTCCCTGCGGGAGTTCCCCTGCACCTCGGCTCGACGCGGCCCGCCCCGAGCCGGCCGTCCACCTGGCGTCCGGCGGGGCGGCCCGGTCGCGCGTCCGGCGTCGTCCGCGGGACACGTGTCCGCAAGACAACAGAAAGTACAGAATGCCCCGCTTCAGCATCATCGTCCCGTCCCATGGGGTCGCCGCCCGGCTGTCCCAGGCGCTGGACTCGGTTCTCGGCCAGTCCTTCGGCGATCTGCAACTGATCCCGGTCTGCGACGCCCCCGACTCCCCGGCCGCCGCGGTGGCCGCCGGACACGCGCAGCGGGACTCCCGGGTGACCCCGGTCGACTCGCCGCCGTCCGCCGGTCTGAGCGGGGCGCGCAATGCCGGGATGCGGGCGGCGACCGGCGCGTATGTGCTGTTCCTCGACGGCGACGACCTGCTGCTGCCGGGCGCCCTCGCGGCGCTGGACGCCCGGCTGACCGAGACCGCCGGCGTGGATGTGCTCTACGCCGAGCACGAGCGCGTCCCCTGGTGGGAGGGGGAGCCGGCCAACCCGGCCGCGCCGCTGCTCGCGGGGGCTCCGCAGGACGCCTTCGCCCCCGCCGACCTGCCGCAGCTGACCGGTGTGCAGCTGCCGGCGTGGAGCGCGGTCTACTGCCGCGCCTTCCTGACCGAGCACCGGCTCGCCTTTCCCGACGGCCACTTCACCGACCTGGGCTGGGCCGGCCTGGTCACGCTCGCCGCCGAGCGGATCGCGGTGCTGCGCCGGGTCGTCGTACGGCACCGGCTGCGCCGGCAGGGCAGCCGGCTCAATCTGCCCGGGCCGCACCAGCACGCCCTGCTCGACCAGGTGGACCTGGTGCTGACCCGGGCCGCCGAGGCCGCCCTGCCCGCCGAGCGGATCCGGCCGCTGTTCGAGCAGCTGTTCCTGCCCGTGCTGAAGACCGCGTCCCGGCCCGAGCGGCTGCCGTCCGGGCACCGGGCGTTCTTCCGCCGCGCGGGCCGCCTCTACCGGCGCCACCGGCCGGCCGGCTTCCGGCCGCCGGGCGGCAGCCTGGGCGTGCAGCACCGGCTGCTGGCCACGGGCGCGTACGGTGCGTTCCGCGGTCTGCGCGGCGCCAACCGGGTGGTCTCCGGGGCCGCCGAGCGGCTGCCGCGTCCGCACATGCTGCGCACCCGGCTGCGCTACGCCCGCGACCTGCGCCGCCCGCTGGACCCGCAACTGGCCGTGTACTGCGCCTACTGGGGCCGGGGTTATGCCTGCAACCCGGCCGCGATCCACGCCAAGGCCCGCGAACTCGCCCCGCACATCCGCTCGGTGTTCCTGGTCGAGGCCGACCAGGCGCACGCCATGCCGAAGGACGTGGACTACGCGGTGATCGGCTCGCGGCGCTACTGGGAGGTGCTGGCCCGCGCGACGTACCTGATCAACAACGCCAACTTCGCCGAGGGGATCGTCAAGCGGCCCGGCAGCGTGCATCTGCAGACCCAGCACGGCACCCCGCTGAAGACGATGGGCGTGGACCAGTCGACGTACCCGGTGGTGGCCGCCCAGTCGGGCAGCTACACCCGGCTGCTGGGCCGCGTGGACCGCTGGGACTTCAACCTCTCCGCCAACCGCCACTCGACACAGATGTGGGAGCGCGCCTTCCCCGGCTCCTACGAGCATCTGGAGTACGGCTATCCGCGCAACGACGTGTACTACACGGCGACCGCCGAGGACGTGGCGCGGATCAGGCGGCGGCTGGGGGTCCCGGAGGGCAAGACCGCCGTGCTGTACGCACCGACCCACCGTGACCACCACACCGGCTTCGAGCCCGGGCTGGATCTGGAGGCGTTCTGCGAAGCGGCCGGCGAGGACGTCGTCGTGCTCCTGCGCGCCCACTACTTCTACGACCGGCGGTCCATGACGAGTTCCGGCCGGATCAGCCGCGTCATCGACGTCACCGGGCACCGTTCCTCGGAGGACGTGTGCCTGGCGGCGGACGCGCTGGTCACCGACTACTCGTCGATCATGTTCGACTACGCCAACCTGGACCGGCCGATCGTCGTGTACGCCGACGACTGGGACGTCTACCGGGAGACGCGGGGCGTCTACTTCGACCTGATGGCCGAACCGCCCGGCCCCGTCGTGCGCACCCTGCAGGAGCTGGCCGCGGTCTTCCGTGACGGCTCGTACGGGGGCGGGGAGGCCAGGGCGCTGCGGGCCGCGTTCCGGGAGCGGTTCTGCGACTTCGACGACGGACGGGCCGCCGAGCGTGTCGTACGGCGGGTGCTGCTCGGCGAGCCGCCGGAGGCGATCCCGCCCGTGATCCCGCTCGCGGAGCGCGTCCCCGCCCCCGCCGCCGCGACCCTCGTGAGGAGCTGACCCGCCGTGCCCCGCTTCAGTCTGATCGTGCCCTGTTTCAAGGTGCAGGGGTTTCTGCGCGAGTGCCTGGACTCGGTGCTGCTGCAGTCCTTCAACGACTTCGAGCTGATCGCCGTGGACGACCGCTCCCCGGACGGCTGCGGTGCGATCCTCGACGAGTACGCCGAGCGCGACCCGCGCGTGAAGGTGCTGCACCTGCCGGAGAACGTGGGCCTCGGACGGGCCCGCAACGCCGGGATGCCGCACGCCACCGGCGACTACCTGTTCTTCCTGGACAGCGACGACACCCTCACCCCGGGCGCGCTGCAGGCCATCACCGACCGGCTGGCCGAGGCCCGCGACCCGGACGTGCTGGTCTTCGACTACGCGCGCACCTACTGGTGGGGCGGCACCCGGCGCAACGTCCTCGCCCACGTCCTCGGCGAGGCCGGCCCGGACACCTTCACCGCCGACGAGTTCCCGCAGATCCTGGATCTGCTGATGGTGGTGTGGAACAAGGTCTACCGGCGCCGGTTCGTGGAGTCGGAGGGCTTCCGGTTCCCGCCCGGCTACTACGAGGACACCCCCTGGACCTTCCCGGCCATGCTCAGCGCCCGGCGGATCGCCACGCTGGACCGGATCTGCGTGAACTACCGGCAGCGCCGGCAGGGCAGCATCCTGTCCACGACCAGCCGCAAGCACTTCGACATCCACGACCAGTACGAGCGGGTCTTCGCGTTCGTCGAGCAGCGGCCCCAGCTGGCGCACTGGCGGCCCTATCTGCACCGCAAGATGGGCGAGCACTGCCTGGACATCCTGGCCAAGCCGGACCGGCTGCCGCCCGCCGACAAGGCCGAGTTCTTCCGGCGTACGGCGCGGATGTTCCGCGACCACAGGCCCGAGGGCGCCCAGGCCGACGGTGAGGTCCGCCTGCTGGAGGGCTCCTGGACGGCGTACCGGATCAGGCGGCAGGCGGCGCGGGCCGGGCGGGAGGCGGCACGGCGCGCGGACCTGGTGCGCGGCTCGGCCACCGCGCGGGCCCGCTCCGGCTGGGCGTCCCTGCACATGCACCGCCCGCTGGACCCGCACCTGGTCGTCTACTCGGCGTCCTCGCACCGGGGCATGCTCGGCGACCCGGCCGCCGTGTACGCCGCGGCCCGCCGGATCGCCCCGCAGCTGCGCGGGGTGTGGGTGGTGAAGGACGCGGAGACCGCCGCACGGCTGCCGTCCGGCGTCGAGCACGTGATCCTGGGCTCCCGGCGCTATCTGGAGGTCACCGCGCGGGCGGCATTCTTCGTCAACGACGTCAACTGGCCCGGCACCCTGGCCAAGCGGCCCGGCAGCGTGCACATCCACACCCATCAGGGCACCCCGCTGAAGTACATGGGCGCCGACCTGCGGGACAAGCCGGGCGCGCGGCTCGGTTTCGACGTGCCGCAGATGCTGCGCCGGGCCGACCGCTGGGACTACAGCCTGGTCGCCAACCGGCACTCCGAGCTGGTCTGGGAGCGTGCCTACCCCTGCCACTTCACCTCGCTGCGCACCGGCAGCCCGCGCAACGACGTGCTGGTGCAGGGCGGCTTCGGTGACTGTGGCGGCTTCCGCGAGCGGCACGGCATCCCGGCGGACCACACGGTGGTGCTGTACGCGCCGACCCGCCGGGACTACCGCCGCAGCGGCCACGTGGACCGGTTCGACCTGGCCCGGTTCGCGGCCGACCTGGGCGAGGGGCGCACCCTCGTGGTCCGGCTGCATCCGTCCCTGGCGGGCGGTCCCGCGCGCGGGATGGGCCTCGCGGAGCTGGCCCGGCGCGGGGTCGTGGTCGACGCGACCGGGGAGCCGCGGGTGCAGGACGTCCTGCTCGCGGCGGACGTCCTGGTCACGGACTACTCGTCGATCATGTTCGACTACGCCAACCTGGACCGGCCGATCGTGGTGCACGCCGACGACTGGTCCGCCTACACGGCGAGCCGGGGCGCCTGTCTCGACATCACCGCCGAGCCGCCGGGCCATGTCTCGCGCTCCTACCGGGAGCTGGCCTGGCTGTTCGCCTCGGGGTCCTGGCGGGACGAGGAGTCGGCGCGGCTGCGGGCGGACTTCCGGGCCCGGTTCTGCGAGTTCGACGACGGCCGGGCCGCCGAGCGTGTCGTACGGACGCTGCTGCTGGGCGAGCCGATGACCGGCGAGGGCACGGTACGGATCCCGGGCCAGGCGGCCGGCCGGGACACGCTGACCTCGGCGTAGCCGCACGGGTGCGAGGGTGCCGGCCCCTGCCCGGCACCCTCGTCACGCCTGACCTGCGGGATTACTCGATGACGAGGTCGACGTCGACGTTGCCGCGGGTGGCGTTGGAGTACGGGCAGACCTGGTGGGCGGTCTCGACCAGCTTGCGGCCGGTCTCCTCGTCCACGGTCTCGGGCAGCTCGATGCGCAGCGTCACCTTCAGCCCGAAGCCCTCGCCCTGCTTGCCGATGCCGACCTCGGCGGTCACCGCCGCGTCGCTGACGTCCACCTTCGCCTGCCGGCCGACGAGGCCGAGGGCGCTGCCGAAGCAGGCGGCGTAACCGGCGGCGAAGAGCTGCTCCGGGTTGGTGCCCTGGCCGTTGCCGCCCAGCTCCACCGGCGGGGCCAGCTGGAGGTCGATCCTGCCGTCGGAGGACACGGCGCGACCGTCACGGCCGTGGGTGGCGGTGGCGACGGCGGTGTAGAGCGCGTCCATGAAGACCATCCCTTACGAAGTCGGGGTTCCGGCGGCCCCTGTCCTGACCGCCTGACGACCATAAGTAGAGCACACAATTAAGTTGTGTACAACTAAATGGACCGCAAGAGCTACTCTGGACTCATGACCGACACGGAGTGGCTGCGCCTGGACCGCCAGATCTGTTTCTCGCTGCACGCGGCGTCCCGCGCCTTCAACGGCGTCTACCGCGTGATCCTCAGGGACCTCGGGCTGACCTATCCGCAGTACCTCGTGATGCTCGTCCTGTGGGAGCGGGGCGACCTGCCCGTCAAGGCGCTCGGCGAACATCTGCGGCTCGACTCCGGCACACTGTCCCCGCTGGTCAAGCGGCTGGAGGGGGCCGGCCTGGTGCGCCGGGAGCGCAGCGCGCAGGACGAGCGCTCGGTCCGGGTGCGGCTCACCGAGGAGGGCGCGGCACTGCGCGAGCGGGCCCTGGAGGTGCCGCGCCGGATCATGGGCGCGACCGGCTTCGACCTGGCGGAGATCGCCGAACTGCGCGAACGCCTCGACCGGCTCACCACCGCGCTGGACGCGGCAGCACTGGCGGAGGAGCGCTAGGGGGTGTCGTTCGGATCAGGCCGGCCGTGACGAGCGGTGCCGACCGACCCGAGCGGGGTCTGGTGTGGGCAGCTGCAAGGCGGAGGAGGGAGTCGACGCGGAGCGTCGGCGAGTGACGACAACGCGGCAGATGTGCGTGCCGGACCCCGCGACGCCGGGATGATCCACACGACACCCCCTAGACGCGCCGGCCGGGGCGGACAGCGGCTTGCGGACGTACAGCCGTACGGCGGTCCCGCCCCGGAGGATCTCCTCCCGCACGGCGAACTCCCTGCGCAGCACGGCGAGTTTGGTCCGCTCGGCGGGACTGCGGGGGCTCCACCGCCCGGCGAGCAGGTCCGGGTCCGCGACGACCCACACCCGGTCCAGCCGCGCCAGCCTGTCCCGCACCTCGCGGGCCCCGGCCTCCCGTCCGTACAGGGTCCCCGACTCGGCCGCCCCCTCCGCCAGTGCCACATCCCGCACTCCACGGAACGCCCGCGGATAGCCGAGGGCCGCGTTCCGCGCGCTCCCCGGCACGAACACCACCGCGTCCCCCGGCCTCGCCTCCCGCGCCACCACGCGGGAAGCGGCCCCGAGGTCGTCGGCCCGGGTACGGGGATCCCGGTCCTCGCGGAGGAGGGGGAGCTGAAGCAGGAAGGCGAGGCAGATCGCGAGAACACCGGCGAGGGTGACGACAGGGGACCGCACCGAGGAGTGCCTTTTCGGACCCCCGGCGGACAGCCGCCCCACAGCCCCGGCCACCCACTCGGCTCCGCCGGCCACCAGCAACGGCGCCCCGCTCAACGCGTACAGCACATACCGATCGACATACAGCGGCGAAATCTGAGAAGCCGACATCAACACCATCGGAGGAACCACGGTCAACGGCAACGCCACCCCCGGAAGGGTGAATTGCCCCCGTCGCCCCGCGGGCCCCGAGAGTCCCGACAGCCCCAGTAAGGCAAGGGCCAGACACACCGCGTACACCCCGGCGGCAGGCCCCAGAAACCCCCGCAACAGCTCCTCCGCCGAAGACGCCGTCGGCCTCCGCAACCACGCCACCTGCGCCGCCTGCCCCCAGGACACCACCGCCATCGGCAGCAGCGACAGCACCACACCGCCCGCCGCGCACCCCCAGCCCCGCCAGGCCCGCATCCCCACCCGGGCCAGCGCCAGCGACCCGGCGTGGGCGCACAACACCAGCACCGCGAACTCGTGCAGCCAGCAGGTGACGCCCAGGACGGCGCCGTACCCCCACCAGGAGCCCCCCTGCAGCGCGCGCACGAGCAGCAGCGTCGCGCCGGTGGCCCCGGCGGCCACCAGGGCGTACGAGCGGCCCTCCTGCGCATAGTGGCCGGCCATCGGCGCGACGGCGTAGAGCAGCCCCGCCCACAGTCCGACGCGCGGCCGGGCCAGCCGGGTGCCGAGCGCCGCCACCAGCGCGGCCGTCAGCGCCGCGGCGCACACCGACGGCAGCCGCAGCACGACCTCGCCCGGGTGCACGGCGAGGACGGCGTGCATGAGGAGGTAGTACAGACCGTGCACGGCGTCCACGTCGTGCAGCAGCTGCCAGATCTGCGGCACCGTACGCCGCCCCACCTGGAAGCTGACGGCCTCGTCCCGCCACATCCCGCCCCGGTCGAGCCCCCAGAGCCCGGTGCCGAGCATCACCAGCGCGGGCAGGCAGACGGCGACGCGGCGGTGGATCCGCGCCGGGTGCCCCCGCGACGCGTGCCCCGCCCCACCGGCCGCCGCGACGGCTGTCGTTGCAGCCGTCTTGCGCGACTGCGGTCTCACAGGAAGCCCGAGGTTCACCACGGCCCGATCTTGTGCGATTAACCAACCATTCAGCGGTCATGACGGCGTATCAGCACGGATACACCATCCGTGCGGCTTAGGCTCCCATGTGATGAACCGTCCCCGTGTCACCCCCGGCCCGGTCCTCTCCGTCACCGCCCTCTGGCTCACCACGCGCGCCCTGATGCTGTGGCTGCTCGCCCACGACAACGCCCCGCTGCTCGGCGGGGGGTCGGTGGCACGTGAGGTATGGCGGTTGTACTTCAGCTGGTACGGCGTACTGGCGCACGGCTCCTTCCCGGCACACGACACGCTGTGGCAGTACCCGCCGGGCGCGGGCGTGGTCCTGCTGGCGCCGGGCCTGCTGCCGCGGCTGACGTACTTTCAGGCGTTCGTGGCGCTCACACTGGCCGTGGACGCGCTGGTCACGGCGGCGCTGACCCGCGCGGGCGCGGCTGCCGGACGCAGTCTGCTCGGCGCGTTCGTGTGGACGGGCGGGCTGCCGCTGCTGCTGCACGTCCCGCTCGCCCGGTACGACGTCCAGGTCACCGGACTGGCGGTGCTCTCCCTGCTGGCGCTGGCCCGCTCCCCGCGTGCGGGCGGGGTACTGGGGGCGCTGGGCGCGCTCGTGAAGGTGTGGCCGGCACTGGTGCTGCTGGGCACGCCGCGGGGGCGGGTGACGCGCGGGGCGTGGGGGTGGGCGGTTGCCGCCGGGGCCGGCTCGCTCGGTGTCCTCGCCGTGTTCTTCGACCACCCGCTGTCCTTTGTGCGGCAGCAGGGCGGGCGCGGGGTGCAGATCGAGTCGCTCGGCGGTACGGCGCTGAATCTCGCGCGGCACGCCGGCTGGCGGGGCCGCACGCGCTACCGGTACGGCGCCGTCGAACTGGCCGGCCCGTACGTGGACGCCGTGGCCACCGCCTCGCTCGCGCTGACGGCGGTCGCCTTCGCGCTGCTGGTGCTGTGGCGGGTGCGGGCGCGGCGCTGGACCGAGGCCACGCCGTACGACGCGGCGTTGAGCGCGGTGCTGCTGTTCACGGTCACCAGCCGGGTGATCAGTCCGCAGTACATGGTCTGGCTGCTCGGTCTAGCCGCCGTCTGCCTGACCTCGCGGCACACCGGCCAACGGCCGGTCGCGGCGCTGGTCCTGGCAGCGACCGCGCTGAGCACCGTGGTGTACCCGATGTACTACCGCGAGGTGATCGGCGGCACCTGGACCGGCTGTCTGCTGATGCTGATCCGCAACGGGGTCCTGGCGGCCGCCGCCGTGCTGTCCTTCCTCCGGTTGTGGCGGGCCGCGGGAGCGGACGGAAAGAACCTGCGAACGACGCAACCCCGACCCGATTCCGACCGTCTTCCGGAACGACTGCTAAGCAGCTCTTAACGGACTATTACCCTCCATTTCTACGCTTCGGCCTGTGGATTCCATGCGACCTGACCAGCCCGACAGACCCGACCGGCCAGATCCGCCCGTCAGGCCGGACACCGCCGAGCCCGCGCCCGTGCCGCGGGTCGGTGTCGTCGTCATCGGCTACAACGACCGTGCGCATGTCGCCGACGCCGTGCGCTCGGCACTCGCCCAGGGGCCGGCGGTCGCCGAGGTCGTCGCCGTGGACGACCGCTCGACGGACGGCAGCGCCGAGCTGCTCGACCGGCTGGCCGCCGACGAGCCCCGGTTGCGGGTGGTGCGCCTGCGCGAGAACAGCGGCGGCTGCGGCACCCCGCGCAACACCGGCATCGACGCGGTGACCACGCCGTACGTGATGTTCCTGGACAGCGACGACGTGCTGCCGTCCGGTGCGGTGGACGCGCTGCTGGCGGCGGCCACGGGGGCGCACGCCGAGGTCGCGAGCGGTCTGTGCGTGCGCCGGGAGCTGCCTTCGGGGCGCGAACAACCCTGGCAGGCGCCCCTCTACACGGCGCACACCACCCTGCCGCACCCCTCCCAGCGGCCGCGTCTGGTCCACGACACGCTGTGCGTCAACAAGCTGTACCGCACCGACTTCCTGCGTGAGCACGGCATCCGCTTCCCGGAGGGCCGCTTCCTCTACGAGGACATCGTCTTCACCGCACGGGTGCTGGCCGCCGGCCCGCGCATCGCGCTCGTACCGGACCGTGTGTACGTGTGGCACGTGCGCCGCAGTGCCGAGCGGCTGTCGCTCTCGCTGGACCGGGAGCACATCGGCAACTGGCAGGCGCGCGTGGAGGCGTGCGCGCAGGCGTACGACATCCTGCTGAGCTCCGGGCAGAAGGAGCTGGCGCGGGCGGTGCGGGCCAAGTTCCTCGACCACGAGGTGCGCATGTACGCGCGCGAGCTGGGATTGCGCGACGTGCACTACCAGCGCGCATGGTGGGCGCACACCCGGGAGTACCTCGCGCACTACGAAGCCCCCGACTGGGAGTTGAACCCGACGGCGGCCGGCCGGGTGCTCGCGCGGGTCGTCCTGGAGTCGCCCGAGCCGCGCGACCTGCCCCGGCTGCGCGAACTGGCCGCCCGCCCGGCACGCCTCCTGCCGCCGTACGCCCGCACCCCCGACGGCGTCCCCGTCTGGTCCGCCGACCTTCCCCAGGTCACCCTCGCGCCGTACCTGACCGGCCCGGTCGCCGCCCTCCCGCTCGCCGTCGACGCGGCACTGGAGCCACGCGCGCGTGCCTCGCTGCTGCGCCTGCGGCTGCACGAGATGTACGGCAGAGTGGCCGAGGGCAGCCCGCGGGAGGTGGATGTGGAGTGGGTCTCGCGCGACGACGAGCGGACGCGGGGGCGCACGACGGTGCCGCTCGCGCCCTCGGGCACGGACGGCTGGTCGGCGAAGCTGCCGGTCGACCTGGCCGCGCTCGGCGCGGGCACCTGGGACCTGCAGCTGACCGTGCGCTTCGCGGACGGCACGCAACGGGAGGTCACGGCGCACGCCCTGACGGGCGCCGGCCGGCTGCGCCGGCGCGCCGTCCCGAGTGCCCGGTACGGCGTGCTCCTGGTGCAGCCGTACGCCACGCACTCCGGCGCGCTGGCCGTGCGTGTGGCGACCGGCGTGCGCGGGGTCGTCCAGGTGCTGCGCGGCCGGCTCCGGCGCCTGCTGCGCTGAGCCGCCCGGCGCGTCACCGACGCGCCCGCTGCCCGACCGAGAGATGCCCGGCGCCGCACCACGCGGCGCAGCGGGCCGACTGACGAGGAGACAGCCGCCATGACCTGGCTGATCACCGGCGGTGCCGGATACATCGGGGCTCACGTCGTACGGGCGATGACCGAGGCGGGCGAGCGCGCGGTCGTCTACGACGACCTGTCCTCGGGCGTCGCCGAACGCGTACCGGCACACGTCCCCCTGGTGCGGGGCTCCACCCTGGACGCGGACCGGCTGGCCCGCACGCTCGCCGAGCACGAGATCAGCGGGGTCGTGCATCTGGCGGCGAAGAAGCAGGTGGGCGAGTCCGTGGAGCGCCCGCTGCACTACTACCACGAGAACGTCGAGGGCCTGCGGGTCCTCCTGGAGGCGGTGACGGCGGCGGAGATCCCGTCCTTCGTCTTCTCCTCCTCGGCCGCCGTCTACGGCATGCCGGACGTCGACGTGGTGACGGAGGAGACCCCGTGCCGGCCGATGTCCCCCTACGGCGAGACGAAGCTGGCCGGCGAGTGGCTGGTCCGCGCCGCGGGCAGGGCGTCCGGCATGTCGACCGCCTCCCTGCGCTACTTCAACGTGGCGGGCGCGGCCGGCCCCGAACTCGCCGACACCGGCGTGTTCAACCTGATCCCCATGGTCTTCGAGAAGCTCACCGAGGGGGCGGCCCCGCGCATCTTCGGCGACGACTACCCGACCGCCGACGGCACCTGCGTCCGGGACTACATCCACGTGGTCGACCTGGCCGAGGCCCACGTCACCGTCGCCCGCGCCCTGGCCTCCTCCCCCGGCACGGACCTGACCCTCAACATCGGGCGCGGCGAGGGCGTGTCCGTCCGCGAGATGATCGACCGCATCAACGCGGTCACCGGCTACGACCACCCGCCGACCGTCACCGCACGCCGCCCCGGCGACCCCGCCCGCGTCGTCGCCTCCGCCACCCGCATCGCCACCGAGCTGGGCTGGCAGGCCAAGTACGACGTCCAGGACATGATCACCTCGGCCTGGGAGGGCTGGGTACACCACCACCCGGAGGCGGCGCGGTCGTAGTCTGCGCCGGTGAACGTTGCCGCAGCGACCTGGGGCGGGCAGCGCACCCGGCCCTCACAGCGCCTTCAGTGCCCCCGCCGCGGCCCGGGCCAGGTTTTCCAGGTAGCCCTTGGGGAGCTTCGGGGAGCGGATGACCACCGCGCGCCAGTACAGGGGGCCGGAGATCAGATCGAGCGCGAGGTCGGGGTCGAGCCCCGCCCGTACCTCGCCCCGCTCCTCCGCCGCGGCCATGATCCTGCTGGCCACGCCCTCCTGACCGTCCCGCAGGGCCTTCTGGAAGGCGTCGGCGATGTCGGGATTGCGGGCCGCCTCCGCCTGCAGGTCGGGGATGATCTGCGAGGCGACGGGGTGGCGCAGGGCGCGGGAGGTGACCTCGTAAAGGAGGCGGAGGTCGCCCTCCAGGGAACCCGTGTCGGGGACGGGCAGGCCGAGGACCGCCATCGCCGACACCACGTCCAGCACGAGGTGCAGCTTCGAACGCCAGCGCCGGTACACCGCCGTCTTGCCGACGCCCGCCCGCCGCGCGATGCCCTCGATGGACATGCGCGCGTATCCGACCGCCGCCAGCTCCTCGAAGACCGCCGCGCGGATGGCCTCGGTCACGTCCTCCCGGAGTACGGCGGCCCCCGCGGGGGTCCGGCGGCGCGTACGCGTCGGCGGCTCGTCGGCGTTCGTCGTCATGACGCACAGCATAGGCCGTTACGACGATACGGTTGCGTTCCGACGTCGATTGGTTCTACGCTCACGTTGCGACGATACGGTCCCGTTCCGACGTAAGAGAACGTGAAGAGAAGCGTAAGGAAGGCGCAGCGGAGGAAGCGCCGGACGACGGACCGACCCGACGCGCCCCGGCCGGCGGCCGGACGCGCCACCCCCTCCCCCGAGCGAAAGCAGCGGATGTGAGCCAGGTCCTCGACACACCGCCCCCCACCCAGGCCCCGGCCGACGACGACCTCGCGGCGCTGGCCGCCCGGCACGGCCTGTCGGTCAGTGGCGCCCGCCCCTCCCTGCCGGAGTACGTCCGGCAGCTGTGGGCCCGCCGCCACTTCATCACCGCCTTCGCCACCGCCAAACTCACCGCGCAGTACAGCCAGGCGAAGCTCGGCCAGGTCTGGCAGGTCATGACCCCGCTGCTGAACGCGGCGGTCTACTACTTCATCTTCGGCGTCCTGCTCGGCACCAAGCAGCATGTCCCGGACTACGTCCCCTTCCTGGTCACGGGCGTGTTCATCTGGACGTTCACACAGAGCTCGATCATGGCCGGCACCCGCGCGATCTCCGGCAACCTCGGCCTGGTCCGTGCCCTGCACTTCCCGCGCGCCGCGCTGCCGATCTCCTTCTGCCTCCAGCAGCTGCAGCAGCTGCTGTTCTCGATGGCCGCGCTGATCGTCATCCTGCTCTGCTTCGGCGTCCCGGTCGCCGCCTCCTGGGTGCTGGCGATCCCGGTCCTAGTCCTGCAGTTCGTGTTCAACACCGGCGTGTCGCTGATCATGGCGCGGATGGGCGCCAAGACCCCGGACATCGCCCAGCTGATGCCCTTCATCCTGCGCACCTGGATGTACGTGTCCGGCGTGATGTGGAGCATCGACAAGCTCACCAAGAAGGACCACCTGCCGCACATCGTCACGGTCCTGCTGGAGACCAATCCGGCCGCGGTCTACATCGACCTCATGCGGTTCGCGCTGATCGACAGCTTCCACGCCCACCAGCTGCCCCCGCACGTGTGGGCCGCGGCCACCGGCTGGGCGCTGCTCGCCGGCATCGGCGGTTTCATCTACTTCTGGAAGGCTGAGGAGAGGTACGGCCGTGGCTGAGCAGACCGAAGCGAAGATCCCCACCGTCATCGCCGAGAACGTCGACATCGTCTACCGGGTCCACGGCACCGGCGCCGGCCGCGGCAGCGCCACCGCCGCCCTCAACCGCATCCTGCGCCGCAAGCAGGCCGAGAAGGCGGCGGGCGTGCGCCGGGTGCACGCGGTGAAGAAGGTGTCGTTCATCGCCTACAAGGGCGAGGCGATCGGCCTCATCGGCACCAACGGCTCCGGCAAGTCGACGCTCCTCAAGGCGGTCGCCGGCCTGCTCCCCGTGGAGAACGGCCACATCTACACCCACGGCCAGCCCTCCCTGCTCGGCGTCAACGCGGCCCTGATGAACGACCTCACCGGCGAGCGCAACGTCCACCTCGGCGGTCTCGCCATGGGTATGTCGCGGGAACAGGTCAAGGAGCGCTACCAGGACATCGTGGAGTTCTCCGGGATCAACGAGAAGGGCGACTTCATCACCCTGCCGATGCGCACGTACTCCTCCGGCATGGCCGCCCGGCTACGCTTCTCCATCGCCGCCGCCAAGGACCACGACGTCCTGCTGATCGACGAGGCCCTGGCCACCGGCGACCGCAAGTTCCAGATGCGCTCCGAGGAGCGGATCCGCGAACTGCGCGAGAAGGCGGGCACGGTCTTCCTGGTCAGCCACAACAACAAGTCGATCCGCGACACCTGCGAGCGGGTCCTGTGGCTGGAGCGCGGCGAGCTGCGCATGGACGGGCCGACGGAGGAGGTCATGAAGGAGTACGAGACCTTCACCGGCGACAAGAGCGACAAGAAGGCCGGCGCCACGAAAGCGGCGTAAAAGTGACAGGGAGGGAAACCAGGAGTCGCGGAACCTCCTCTTCCCTCCTGAGCGTCTCTCACCCCGAGCGCGGTCATCCCTTTCATCCGCTTAGTGACAGTATGTTATGAAGGGTGCCCCGAGCTGAACGAGCAGAAGGAGTCCACTGCGATGCCCCAACTCAGCGTCATCGTCTACGGACCGAACGCACAGGGGCATCTGACAGAGCTGCTTGGCTCCCTGGAGGCCCACCCGCTCCCCGACGCCGAGGTCATCGTCGCCGCGGTCGGCGACTGGGCGCGGGAGACGGCCGAGGGCCACGCCCCCGACACGATCGTCGTACCGCTGCCCGACGGCACCGGTGACGCGGCGGCCCGGGCCGCCGGCGCCGCCCGCGCCACCGGCCGCTGGCTGCACTTCGTGCACGCCAAGGACGGCCTGCCGGCCGGCGCCGCCCGGCTGATCGCCGAACGCACCGCCGAACTGGACGCCGCCACCGGCACCGACGGTGCCGCCCCCGTGGACGTGCTCCTCTTCGACCACGTCACGACCACCTGGCAGACCGCCGCCACCCCCTCGCGAGACGGGCGGCTGCTCGCCGCCGTCGGCCGTGCGGGCCTGCCCCTGGACGAGTCCGCCGACCTGCTGCGCCTCGCCCCGCTGCTCGGCAACCGCGCCCTGCGCGCGCAGTTCTGGCAGGCGCACGAGGAGCGGTTCACCACCGACGACGAACCGCACGCGGCGTACGCGACCCTGCTGCACACCGGCCGCGTGGCCTGCCTGAACCAGGTGGCGTACGAGAACCGCGAACTGCGCCCCGAGAGCCTGCCGCCGCGCGCCCCCGAGGACCGGTTCGCGCTGATCGAGCGCTACGAGTCGCTGCTCGCGCTCACCAAGGACCGCCGCGCCGCCCGCACGGTGCTGTACGACCTGATGATGCGCGACCTCGTGCGCACCTTCGCCGGTGAGAGCCTGCCCGACGACGTGGCCCGGGAGTTCTTCCGCCGCGCCTCCCTCGCCGCGGTCCGCTGGCGCCCCGAGAACCACGAGCGCCCGGCGGGCGTGGAGGGCGTACGGCACGCGCTGCTGGAGGAGGGCGCGTACACGAAGTACCGCGCCTTCCAGGCCGCCAACCGCGCCCGCCGCGCCGCCAAGAAGGCCGTACGGACCCGTAAGAAGCAGGTCGGCGCCCTGCTCCGGGAGCAGCAGTACCGCCGCGCCCTGACCCGCCCCCTCGACCCGGACCTGGCCGTGTTCGCCGCCTACTGGGAGCGCGGAGTGGCCTGCAACCCGGCCGCGATCGCCGCGAAACTCCGCGAACTCGCCCCGCACATCCACCCGGTGTGGGTGGTGGCGAAGGGCAACGAGGCCCTGCTGCCGCCCGGCACCGACCATGTGATCCCCGGCACCCGCCGCTACTGGGAGACCCTGGCCACCGCCAAGTACCTCGTCAACAACGTCAACTTCCCCAACGCGGTGGTCAAGCGCCCCGGCGCGATCCACCTCCAGACCCACCACGGCACTCCGCTCAAGCGCATGGGCCTGGACCAGATGGAACACCCGGCCGCCGCCAAGGGCCTGGACTTCGACGCCCTGCTGGGCCGCATCGACAAGTGGGACTACAGCGTCAGCGCCAACAGCCACTCCACACGCATGTGGGAGCGCGCCTACCCGGCCCGCTACACCTCGCTGGACCACGGCTACCCGCGCAATGACGTCTTCTACTCGGCCACGGCCGCCGATGTCCGTGCCGCCCGCGCACGCCTCGGCATCCCGCGCGGCAAGACGGCCGTCCTGTACGCGCCCACCCACCGCGACTACGAGGCCGGCTTCACCCCGCGCCTGGACCTCGCGGCCCTCGCCGACCGGCTCGGCGACGACACCGTGCTCCTGGTCCGCGCCCACTACTTCTACGGCGGCGCGGCCTCCCCGCTCACCGGCCTGCGCCGCTCCGGCCGGATCATCGACGTCTCCTCCTACGACCCCGTCGAGGAGCTGTGCCTGGCCGCCGACGCGCTGGTCACGGACTACTCGTCGATCATGTTCGACTACGCCAACCTCGACCGTCCGATCATCGTCTACGCCGACGACTGGGAGACCTACCGCACCACCCGGGGCGTCTACTTCGACCTGATGACCGACCATCCCGGCCAGGTCGCCCGTACCCAGGAGGAGCTGACGGAGATCTTCGTCTCCGGCGCCTGGCGCGACGAGAACGCGGCCAAGGCGCGGACCGCGTTCCGGCGCCGGTTCTGCGAGTACGACGACGGACGCGCCGCCGAACGGGTCGTACGACGGGTGTTCCTGGGCGAACCGGAGGAGTCACTTCCCCCGGTGATCCCGCTGGAGGAACGCACCCCCGCCCCGACCCCCGAGGAGGCCTCGGCATGACGACCACGACGACCACGACCCCCGACGTCACGGTCACCGTCATCGTCTACAACGACGCGGCGCGCCTGCCCCGGGCGGTGGCGTCCCTGCGCGCGCAGACGCACGCGAACATCGAGATCATCATCAGCGACGACCACTCCACGGACGACACACCGACGGTGGCGCGTCAACTGGAGGCGCAGGACTCCCGCATCCGCTATCTCCGCCTGCCGGAGAACAGCGGCGGCTGCAGCGCCCCGCGCAACCGGGCCATCGAGATCGCCCGGGCGCCGTATCTGATGTTCCTCGACAGCGACGACGAACTCCCGCCGCGCGCCGTGGAGTTGCTGCTCGCCGCGCACCGCGAGCGCGAGGTGGACTTCGCCATGGGCGCCTGCCAGCGCCTCCGGGTGGACACCGGCCGCCGTACGACGTGGATGCCGCACCTGTTCGCCGAGCGGCGCACCCTGGACGACATCGCGTCGGACACCGAGCTGCTCTTCTGGCCGCTGTCGACGAACAGGATGTACACGCGCGACTTCCTGAACCGCCACAACCTCCGCTTCCCGGAGGGCGTCCACTACGAGGACCAGCTGTTCTCGATCCAGGCGTTCTGCCTGGCGAAGGCGTTCACGATCATCCCGGACCCGGTGTACGTCTGGCACATCGAGCCGTTCGCGGCGGCGGAGTCGGCCACGATCTCCAACCAGCGGCACAAGATCTCCAACGTCCAGGACCGTATCCGCGTGCACCGCATGATCGACGACTTCCTGGAGAAGAGCGGGCATGCCGGGCTGCGGGAGGCCAAGGACTTCAAGTTCCTCAAGCACGACTTCAGGCTCTACGCGGGCGACCTGCCCTACCGGGACGCGGAGTGGCTGGCCGCCTTCGCGGACATCATGAACCCGTACCTGGACACGCTGTCTCCCGGCGCGTACGCCCGTCTGCCCCGCCCGGAGCGGGTGGTGCTGGAGCTGCTGCGGGACGGGCGTCCGGCCGACGCCCAGCTCGCGGCGCGCGGCCTCAGTCACGGGGTGGCACCGCGGCAGATCACGACCGACGCGTCCGGAGTGCCGTACTGGGGCGACAGCGTCCCCACCGACGACCGCGCCCGCCGCGAACTGGACGTGTCCGACCTGGAGTTGGACACACGTCCGTTCCCGAGCGCGCAGTTCCGCCACGAGATCACGGAACTGACGCGTGGCCCCGGAGCCACGCTCACCCTGTCCATCCGCACATACGACCCCGGCCTCCGCCTTCCCATCGGCCCCCAGCGCGCCCGCCTGGTGCTGTCGCCCGGCCGGCGCCGCATGGCCGTGCCGTTCCGGCTGGACCCGGTCCGGCCCGGTCTGTTCGAAGGCACCGTGCACCTGGACCTCGCCGCCGCACCGATCCCCCTGCAGGGCTTCGAGGGCGTCCGTCACCCCCTGGTCGTCCTGAACCAGCAGGGCCTGTCGCACTCGGGCCTGCTCCTGGCCCCCCTCGACTTCCCCACGGCCACGGCCCGCGTCGACTACCACTCCGGCGCGACCCCGCACCAGGTCACCGTCGAACCGGAGGGCCGCAACCCCGGCCGTCTCCAGATCCGCTGGCATCCCGTCGGTGTGACGGCGAGCGTCATCCGCCCGGTCATCCGCAAGATCGCCCGCCCGCGCGTCCGCAGGGCGGCGAAGCTGGTGGCGAGCGTGCTGAGGTAGGAGGGCCTGTCCGAAGCGCCGTTGCGCTGCAGGCGGATGCCCGGCGACGGGCGCGGGGCGGGCTGCTCACGCAGTTCCCCCCGCCCCTGCGGGGCGCCTGCAGCTCAGCGCACCACTCGGTACAGGACCTGGCCTTCCGGGCCCACAGTCACCTTCCGCAACCCGGGTCCCGTCATGCCCTCCGGCCCCACGACCCACTTCACGTCGTACTCGCGCAGAATCCCGGCCCGGCCGGAGCCGGACGTCCCCGCGGCGAAGTACCGCTCCACCGCCGCCTCCCGCCGCGCAGCGTCCCGCAGGAACACATCCGGATAGCCCGGCGCCACGGTGTACGGCCCGTACGCGGGGATCTGCCGCGCGGGAAACCTTCGAGCCATCACCACATCGCCGTACTTCACCCACGGCGTGATCCAGTGATACCCCACCCACGGCGTGTGGTACTTCGCCGCGACCACCGACGGCAGCGCACTCTTCCCCGTCACATAGCCGAGCGTCCCGGCCTGCGTCCACGCCCCCACGGCCAGCGCGGCGCCCAGCACACACGCCCACCCCGCCCGTACGGCACGCCGCCCCGGCGACACGGCCTCCAGCGCGGCCGCGAGCTGTGCCGGGATCAGCGCGGCCGGCAGGGCGCGGCCCCAGGAGTAGTGGCCGGTCAGCCCGCCCGCGGCGAACACCAGCGCGCCGAGGACGAAGAACAGCGCCAACGGGTCCCAGCGGTCGCGCCGGACGCGCAGCACCAGCGCCGCCACCCCGAGCAGGACCAGACCGAACCGCGCGGCCAGGTGCTCGTACAGCGGCCGGTGGATGGCCTCCAGGTCGGCACCCGCGGAGAACAGGGAGAAGAAGTCGTAGTACGGCCACAGCCACAGCAGGAGCATGCCCAGGGCCGACGAGGCGGCAAGCCGCGGCAGCACCGGCCGGGCCGGCCGGGCCGCGATCACCGTCGCCAACGCGCCCAACGAGGCCACGACGCCCGTGAACTGGTGGCACAGCAGAATCAGCGCCCACAGCACACCGAGCCCCAGCCACCTGCCCCATGTGGCCTCCTCCCGCGTCGCCCGCGTGAGCCAGGCCCAGAAGTGGAACGTGAGGCCGAGCGCGAAGACGCTGGGGTACGACACCGTCAGCGCCAGGGAGTTCAGGCCCAGGAAGCCGGACCAGTTGAACAGCAGCGGGCCCCAGAGGAAGACCAGGCTGAGCAGGGCCAGGGCGGGGGCCGCACGGTGCGGGCTCAGGGTACGGACGTACCGCCAGACCCCGGTGACCAGCAGGGTCAGCCCGGCGAGCGCGGCGATCCGCAGCACCACGAACACCGACAGGCCGGTCAGCTTGGCGATCACGCCCAGGACCAGCATCCACGGCGAGTAGTAGGGGCTCGGCGTGTCCGCGTCGACCAGCGGGTTGCCGGGATGCAGCAGGCTGTGGCGCAGGCGCTGGACAGTGGCCGCGTGCATGCCGAGGTCGCCGGCCCAGGGCAGCCGGACGATGACCAGGAGCAGCAGCACCACGACGAGCGCGGCGGCGGCATGCGGCAGTATCCGGCCCGTCCGCGCGGCGCCGGCCGGCGGCGTGGTGCGGCTCAACGGCTCGGTGTCAGACGGTGCGGCGTGCATCCTGCTGGAACACCCACGTGCGATAGACCAGGAAACGGAAGGTGGAGGCGAGCGCGATCGACAGGGCCTTCACCACATTCGACCCGACCACGCCGTGCAGGCCGAGACCCTGGTAACCGACCCAGAACAGGCCGATTTCCATCCCGACGCCGAGGCCGCTGAAGACGAAGAACAGCAGGATCTGGCTGCGGGTGCGCGCAGACCGGTCCCGATAGGCGAAATAGCGGAACCCCAGGTAATTGGTCGCCATCGCGACACAGCTGGCCAGGACCGTCGCGGTCATCGCAGGCCAAGCCGGGCCGTGCAGCAGCAGGTTGAAGACCAGGAAATTGACCAGGACGCCGCTGCCGCCGACGATCCCGAATTTCACGATCTCCAGCACGACACGGGTGACGGGCCGCCGGGCCGGAGCCGGCGCTGGGGGTGCTGCCGGGCGGGTCTCGGTGAGTTGAACAGTCACAACCCAGACCCTAGCCGAAGGCCACCGATAAGCAGGAAACGGTAAATTCGCAGATCTTTTTTGGCTAAGGGCCGGCAAGAAACGGAACGCCCCGGGCCGATTCGACGTCGGCCCGGGGCGTTCTCAGCGCCGTACGGCTACGAGTGCGTGCGCAGCAGCGTCCGCATCGTACGCATCGCCACCGAGAGGTTGGCGAGGTCGAACGTCTCCGAGCTGCGGATCTCCTCCAGGGTGGTGCGCGCCCGGCTCAGGATGGGTGCGTTCTTCTGCTCCCAGGCCTTGAAGCGCTGCTCGGGGGTGGAGGTGCCGTTGCCGACCGCGAGGACGTCCGAGGTGAGCGCCGCGTGCGCCGCGTACAGGTCCTCACGGATGGAGGCGCGGGCCATGGACTGCCAGCGGTCGTTGCGGGGCAGCTCGATGATGCGGTCCATCAGCTGGGTGATGCTGAGCCGGTCGGCGAGGTCGTAGTACACCTCGGCGACGTCCAGCGGCTCCTTGCCCATGCGGTCGGCCACCGACACGATGTCGAGCGCCGGGAAGGCGGAGGAGAACCCGGCCACGCGCGTGGCGAGCTCGTCCGGGACGCCGGCCGCGGACAGCTCGTCGTACACGTGCTGGTACCACTCCAGGTCCGCGCCGCGCAGCAGCTTCGGCAGCTCCTGCCACACCCGCTCGACCCGCTCGGCGAAGAACTCGACGGTCTCGGCGAGCTCCAGCGGCTGCGGCCGGTTGTTCAGCAGCCAGCGCGTGCCGCGCTCCACCAGGCGGCGCGAGTGCAGCCGGATGCGGGTCTGGACGGCGGCGTCGACCTGGTTGTCCAGGGCCTCGACCGCGTCCCACACCGGTGCCGAGCAGAAGATCGCGCGGGCGGCCGTCTGGGCGCGGACGATCTCTTCCAGGGAGGCCCCGGTCTCCTCGCGCAGACGGTGCAGATACGTCGTACCGCCCGTGTTGACCGTGTCGTTGACCAGCACGGTCGTGGTGATCTCGCGGCGCAGCGGGTGGTGGTCGATGGCGTCGGCGAAGCGTTCGCGCAGCGCCGTCGGGAAGTACGCGTGCAGCAGGCTGCGCAGATACGGGTCGTCCGGCAGCGAGGTGTGCAGCAGCTCCTCGGCGACCGTGATCTTCGTGTACGCCAGGACGACGGCCGTCTCCGGGCTGGTGAGGCCCTGGCCCTGGCCGAGGCGCTCGCGGATCTGGCGGTCGGTGGGCAGGAACTCCAGCGCCCGGTCCAGGTGGCCCTCGTGCACCAGGTGGCGGATGAACCGCTGCTGGGCGTGGAGCATGTCCTTCGCCTGGAACAGGGCGTTGGCCAGGGCGGTGTTCTGCGCGTAGTTGTTGCGCAGGACCAGCGCGCCGACCTCGTCGGTCATCTCGGCGAGCAGCTTGTTGCGCTGCTTGACGGTCATGTCGCCGTCCGCGACCAGGCCGTTCAGCAGGATCTTGATGTTCACCTCGTGGTCGGAGGTGTCCACGCCGGCGCTGTTGTCGATCGCGTCGGTGTTGATCTTGCCGCCGTGCATGGCGAACTCGATCCGGCCGAGCTGGGTCAGGCCCAGGTTGCCTCCCTCGCCGACGACCTTGACCCTGAGGTCCTTGCCGTCGACGCGGATGGCGTCGTTGGCCTTGTCGCCGACGTCCGCGTTGGACTCCACCGACGACTTCACGTACGTGCCGATGCCGCCGTTCCAGAGCAGGTCGACCGGCGACTGCAGGATCGCCTTCATCAGGTCGGCCGGGGTCATCTTGGTGACCTTGTCCTCGATGCCGAGGGCCTCGCGGATGTGGGCGTTGACCGGGATGGACTTGGCGCTGCGCGGGAAGATCCCGCCGCCGGCCGACAGCAGCTCGGTGCTGTAGTCGGCCCAGCTGGAGCGGGGCAGCTCGAACAGACGGCGGCGCTCGGCGTACGACGTCGCCGCGTCCGGGGTCGGGTCGATGAAGATGTGCCGGTGGTCGAAGGCGGCGACCAGGCGGATGTGCTCGGACAGCAGCATGCCGTTGCCGAACACGTCACCGGACATGTCACCGATGCCGACGACCGTGAAGTCCTGGCTCTGCGTGTCCACGCCCAGCTCGCGGAAGTGCCGCTTGACGGACTCCCAGGCGCCGCGCGCGGTGATGCCCATGCCCTTGTGGTCGTAGCCCGCGCTGCCGCCGGAGGCGAAGGCGTCGCCGAGCCAGAAGTTGTACTTCTCGGCGACCCCGTTGGCGATGTCGGAGAAGGTCGCGGTGCCCTTGTCGGCGGCGACCACCAGGTAGGTGTCGTCGCCGTCGTGCCGGACCACGTCCTGCGGGGGCACGACCTCGCCGGCGACCATGTTGTCGGTGATGTCGAGCAGCGCCGAGATGAACGTCTTGTAGCTGGCGATGCCCTCGGCCAGCCACGCGTCGCGGTCCTTGGCCGGGTCCGGCAGCTGCTTGGCGACGAAGCCGCCCTTGGCGCCGACCGGCACGATGACGGTGTTCTTCACCATCTGCGCCTTGACCAGGCCGAGGATCTCGGTGCGGAAGTCCTCACGCCGGTCGGACCAGCGCAGACCGCCTCGGGCGACCTTGCCGAAGCGCAGGTGCACGCCCTCGACACGCGGCGAGTACACCCAGATCTCGAACGCCGGGCGCGGCGCCGGCAGGTCCGGGATGGCCTGCGGGTCGAACTTCATGGAGACGTAGTCGTGCGGCCCGCCGCCCTGCGCGGCCTGGAAGAAGTTCGTGCGCAGGGTCGCCTTGATGACGGTGAGGAAGGAGCGGAGGATCCTGTCCTCGTCCAGGCTCGCCACCTGGTCCAGGGCCGCGTCCAGTTCCTCCAGCAGGGCGTCCGTGATCTCCAGGCCGGCCTTCTGCCGGTCCGGCGACATCCGGGCCTCGAACAGCGACACGAGGAGCCGGGTGGTGTGGACGTTGTTGCGGAGGGTGTCCTCCATGTAGTCCTGCGAGAAGGTCGAACCGGCCTGCCGCAGGTACTTGGCGTAGGCGCGCAGCACCATCGCCTGCCGCCAGTTCAGCCCGGCGCTCAGCACCAGCGCGTTGAAGCCGTCGTTCTCCGCCTTGCCGGTCCAGGTGGCCGCGAAGGCCTCCTGGAAGCGCTCGCGGGCGTCGTCGCCGAGGTACTCCCCGCCGCCGGCCGCCTTGGGCATGCGCAGACCGAAGTCGTAGATCCAGGCCGTGGTGCGGTCCGCGCAGCGCAGCTCGTACGGCCGCTCGTCGGTGACCTCCACGCCGAGGCGGCTGAGCACCGGCAGCACCTTGGAGAGGGAGACGGTGCCGCCCTTCTGGTAGATCTTGAAGCGGCGCTCTTCGGGCCCGGCGCCCACCGGCTCGTACAGGCTCAGGCTGAAGGTCTTGTCCTCGCTGAGCTGCTCCAGGTGGACCAGGTCGGCGACCGCCGCGCGCGGGGTGTGGTCGGCCTTGTAACCCTCGGGGAAGGCGTTGTTGTAGCGGCGCAGCACCTCGGCCGCGCGCTCCTCGCCGCACTCGGCGGTCAGCGCCTCGGCGAACGCGTCGGCCCAGGAGCGGGCCGCCTCGACCAGACGGGCCTCGATGCGCTCCTTGTCGCCGTCCGACAGCTCGGGCAGCTCGGTGCCCGGCGGAACACGGACCACGAAGTGCAGCCGGGAGAGGATCGACTCGGTGTTCCAGGCGGTGAAGTCGACGCTGATGCCACCGAGCTCCTCCTTCAGGATGTCGATGATCCTGAGCCGGACACCGGTGGTGTAGCGGTCGCGCGGGAGGTAGACGAGGGCCGAGTAGTAGCGGCCGTATTCGTCCTGGCGCAGGTAGAGCCGCAGCCTGCGGCGCTCCTGCAGGTACAGCACGGACGTGGCGATGGACTGCAGTTCGGCGGCGGGCGTCTGGAACAGCTCGTCGCGCGGGTAGGTCTCCAGGATCTGCAGCAGGTCCCGGCCGTCGTGGCTGTTGGGCGAGAACCCGGCGCGCTCCAGCACCTCGTCGACCTTGCGGCGGATGACGGGGACGCGGCGCACGGACTCGGTGTACGCGGCCGAGGAGAACAGCCCGAGGAACCGCCGCTCGCCGACGACGTTGCCCTGCTCGTCGAACTTCTTGACGCCGATGTAGTCCAGGTACGACGGCCGGTGCACGGTGGCCCGGCTGTTGGCCTTGGTGAGCACGAGCAGCTTGTGCTCGCGCGCCTTGGCGCGGGCGTCGGCCGGAAGCCGCTCGAAGGAGGGGCTGACCGGGTGCTTCTCGTCCTCGGCGTGGTGCGGGTCGGAGCGCAGTATGCCGAGACCGGTGCCGGGCACCGCGGCGAGCGTGTCGTCGTCGCGCAGCTGATACTCGCGGTAGCCGAGGAAGGTGAAGTGGTCGTCGGCCAGCCAGCGCAGCAGCTCGCGGGCCTCCTCGGCCTCGGGCGCGGGGAGGTCGCCGGGCAGCGGCTCGCTCTCCAGCCCGTCGGCGATCCGGGTCGCCGCGTCCCGCATCTTCTCCCAGTCCTCGACGGCTTCGCGGACGTCGGACAGCACGCGCAGCAGGTCGACGGTGATCTGCTTCAGGTCGGCGCGGTCGGTCTCCCGGTCGATCTCGACATGGATCCAGGACTCGACGTGCGCGTCGTGCGGGAGGTCACCGGCGGGCGGGGTCGGCAGGACCTCGATCAGCTTGCCGGTCAGGTCGCGCCGGACGACGAACTGCGGGTGGACGACGACATGGATGCCGCGCCCGCGCCGGGTCAGCTCATTGGTGACCGAGTCGACGAGGAAGGGCATGTCGTCGGTGACGACTTCCACGACCGAGTGACTGCAGGTCCACCCGTTCTCCTCCACGGTCGGGGTGTGGACCCGCACGTTCGCCGTGCCCTGGGGGCGGTGCTCGGCGAGCCGGTAGTGCGAGAGCGCGGCGCCGAAGACGTCGACCGGGTCACGGCCGGTGAGGTCTTCCGGGGCGGTGTGCAGGTAGTAGCGCTGGAGGAACGCGAGCACGGACTCGCTGTCCGGGGTGTCCGGGGAGCCCTCGCCCGTGGTCCCGGTCGGAAGGTGGCCCCCGACCGGGCTGTTCTCAGCTACCCGGGCGGCCCTCTCGAGCAGCTCGGCCTTGGCTTCGTCCAGCTTGGTCTGCATTGTCCTCTGACTCCTGTCGCGCGCCGTTGCGTGACGTAGAAGGAAGTACGGTCTCTTTCCCTCCGGCTCGACGCCACGGCCCGGGGTGTCCGGTCCGTGTCGACGCTATGCCGCGAGGTGAGATGCGCGGGGGGAATTCGGCCATTCTCGACACGTCCGTCGGGTGTGACGCTGCTCTCGGCGCCGCCGTGTCCAGGGTTGTCCTCGGCGTCCCGGGGGCTCCTGCGGCCCCGTCCCGCCCGCGAAGACCAGCGACCGCCGCCCGGTCACGGAGGTGTTCCGTGCAACCCGGGCGCAGGGCAGGGGCAGGATCGCCCCCGCGAGATATCGCGCTGATCACGCCACAAGGCTATCGCTCCTCACCCCGGGCACGTCATGAGCCGTATGTGTACAAAACCGAGGGGTGAAGTTTGACGTTCTGCACAGCGGTCGGCCGGGGGGCGGTGACGTATTCGGGCGGGTGCGGCCCCTGGGTCACCGGGGGCGCGGGCGGCAGGGGCGGGCGGCGGCGTCCGGTCGCGCGGGCAGAGCCCCGAGCCCACTCTGAGAACAGGGCATACCGACATCCGGCAACGCTCCGAAGCCGTCGCCGGAACCGCGACGGCCCTCTTGGCAAGCCCGCCCGGTGTTGGCACCTTGCCCAGGGACAGTGCGTCCCGCCCAGGAGTACCGGAGTACCCGGAGGAGCCGACATGCCCGCGAAGATCCTGATCGTCACCGGCGACGCGGCGGAGTCCCTGGAAGTCCTCTACCCGTACCAGCGTCTGCTTGAGGAAGGCTACGACGTCCATATCGCGGCCCCCTCCCGCAAGACGCTCCGCTTCGTCGTCCATGACTTCGAACCCGGCTACGACACGTACACCGAGAAGCCCGGCTACACCTGGCCCGCCGACCTGGCCTTCGCCGATGTGGACCCCGGCGAGTACGCGGCCGTCGTCATCCCCGGCGGCCGGGCCCCGGAGTATCTGCGCAACGACCCCGAACTCCGCAAGATCCTCAAGGCCTTCTTCGACTCCGACAAGCCGGTCGCCCAGATCTGCCACGGCCCGCTGCTCACCGCGGCGATCGACAGCCTGCGGGGCCGCCGGGTCACGGCGTACCCCGCACTCGAACCGGACATGCAGGCGGCCGGAGCAGGCTTCCAGGACACCGAGGCCGTGGTCGACGGCACCCTGGTGTCGTCCCGGGCCTGGCCGGACCACCCGGCCTGGATGCGGGAGTTCCTCAGGGTGCTGCGCTCGAAGGCGCCGGTGAGCTGAGCGACGGGACGGCGGCGGGTCTCGTCGTTGCGCTTGCGGTGAGCCGCCGGATGGCGGCCCGTCGTGGCTGGTCGCGCAGTTCCCCGCGCCCCTGGGGAACTGCAGCCGCCGCACACCGTCCGCCAAGCCCCGCTAAGCCGCTATTCGCTCCGCTTCCTCCACCGCCTCGGCCAACGTGTCCACCACCGGCACCCCCGCCTCCTCCAGACTGGCCCGGCTGTGCGAGCCCCCGGTGTACAGCACGGCCCGAGCCCCGACACGCCCGGCCGCGACCGCGTCGTCCGCCGCATCCCCGATCACCACGGTCCGCGCAGGCTCCACCACGCCGCTCAGCGCCTCCAGATGCCGCACCATGTGCTCGGCCTTGCTGCCCCCGGACGGGCCCGTACGCCCGTCGACCCGCAGGAAGTGCGTCTCGATGCCGAAGCCCCGCACGAGGGGCACCAGCTCCTCGTGCACATACATGCTCAGCAGCGACTGGCTGCGCCCCGCCGACCGCCACCCCGCGAGCAGGTCCGCGGCCCCCTCGGTCAGACCGCACCGCACCCGGTGTTCGGCGTAGTACCGGTGGAAGACCCCGTCCATCAGCTCCCACTCGGCATCGGTCGGCAGCCGGCCGATCAGCCGCTCGTAGAACTTCGGCACCGGCACGCAGTACAGCGACCGGTACTGCTCCAGCGTGATCGGCGCGAGCCCCAACTCGGCGAAGGCCGCGTTCGTCGCCCCGATGATCGCGTCATTGTCATGGAACAGCGTGCCGTTCCAGTCCCAGACGATGTGCGCGCTTGCCTGCATCCCCATGCCAAAGACCGTACCCGCCCCCACTGACAACGACCTCTGCGAGCGGATACGACCAGGTCAGGCCCGTTCGACCAGGTTGGGGATCTCCTGCGTGGCGTACCACAGCAGCTCGTGGTCGTCCGCTCCGTCCACGACGAACTGCGCGTCGTCGTCCCCGCCGTCGGCCGCCGCCAGCGCCTCCGCCGCCGCGGCCACGTCCTGCTCCGCGTCATCGGCGTCGACATGGACCGCGGCCGCCTTGGCGAGCGGCACGGTCGCCGTCACGGTCACCTCGCCCAGAGCGGCCGGATCGAGCCCGCGGCCGGGGTCGACACCGGCGGCGCCGTCGGCCACGTCCACGGCGACCACCACCCGGCGCCGTACCGCACCCGGGTCCGCCGCGAGCAGCCGCAGCGAGGCCAGCGCGGCCCGGCTGAGCGCCGCGTACTCCAGCTCCTCGACGTCCTCGGAGAGATACCACTCGCGCAACGCGGGCGTCACCGCATACGCGGCGAAGGGGCCGGTCCCCAGCTCACCCGTTTTGTACGCCTCGGCGAGACGGGGGAGGGTCAGGGGGACGTAGACGCGCATGCTGGCCGCTCTTTCCTGCTCAAAGGCTCCGCTGGGGCCCCGGGAAGGCCGGCTGCCGCGTCTCCCGGAGGGCCTTCAGGATACGTGCGCCCGTCCCCTTTCGGGTCTGTGCCCACGCCCCGGAAGCCGTCGACTCCGCGCCGTGAATTCACCCGGAGCACCCGCCACATCTCCACCGTCCCCCCGTCCGGCATCCCCCGGATAGGTGAACCTCTCCGCCCCTCCCGAGCGCTCCCCGCCGCCCTTGCCACCCCGCTCCCGGTCCCCGTACAAGATCCCCACCAGCGAGTTACCGCCCGGTATCAACCGGGCCCGGCGAACGGGGACTTCATGAACAAGGTCATGAGCCGCACCGCGAACAAGGCGACGAGCCGCGTCTCCCAGCCCCGCCCGCGCCACCGCCCGCCCACCCGTCACGACACCCGCCGCCCGGCAGGAGCCCCGCCCAGGATCCCGCCCCACCGCCCGACGGCCCACCAGCCGGCCACCACCCCGCAACCAGCCCGGCCCCGCCCGACCACGAGCCCCGAGCCGGCACCGGCCCCGCTGCCCGATGCTCCGGAAACGGCCCGCACAACGCCCCGGAGGTCGGTACGGCAGCCCCGCCCCACCGATCTCTTCGCCGACCGCCTGCTGGCCGTCCTGAGCGGTCAACGGCCCGTGCACTGGATGCTCCGCCACACCGCGGGCCGCGCCTACGACGACCTGGTCCGCCTGGCCGAACGCGGCCCCCTGCGTACGCGAGGCTCCCGCCCCCAGGTCCACGACATCGGCTACTACGTCCCCCGCGACGGCGCCCTGGAGGTCTTCGCCCGCATCGCCGCCGGCGACCGGCTCCGCGCCCTGGCCTTCCGCCTGGAACTCGGCCAGGACCTCCGCTGGCGCTGCACAGCGGTGGAAACCGGCCCCCGCCCTTGACCGACCGCCCAGCCACAGGCACGGGGCACCGGGAAGCAGGCAACACGAAAGGGCCGGGCCCCGAAAAGGACCCGGCCCTTCAACGGCCGACGCGCCGCGGGCAACCGCGCCGCGGGCAGCCGCTACTTCTTACGACGCCGCCCGCCCTTGGCCTGCCGCCGCCGCTCGGCCCGGGTCAGCCCGTCCGACTCCGACCGCACCGGCTCGTCGTCCTCGAGGTCACGCTCCACGATGCCGCCCTCACCGTCCACGGTCGGCGCCGAGAAGTGCAGATCCCGCCGCTGCGGAACGTCCAGCCCCTTCGCGCGGATCTCCGGACGCGCCCCGGCCTGCGCCGGAACCGTGTCGTGGACACCCTCGCCGACCGGCTCGGCTTCCTCGACCGGGACCTCCTCGACCTGCTGCTCGACCTGGACCTCCAGGTTGAACAGGTAGCCGACGGACTCCTCCTTGATGCCGTCCATCATCGCGGTGAACATGTCGAAGCCCTCGCGCTGGTACTCGACCAGCGGGTCCTTCTGCGCCATCGCGCGCAGGCCGATGCCCTCCTGGAGGTAGTCCATCTCGTAGAGGTGCTCACGCCACTTGCGGTCGAGGACCGACAGCACGACCCGGCGCTCCAGCTCACGCATGATCTCAGAGCCGAGCTGGGCCTCCCGGGCCTCGTACTGCTCGTGGATGTCCTCCTTGATGGACTCGGAGATGAACTCCGCGGTGAGACCCGCCCGGTCGCCGGCGGCCTCCTCCAGCTCCTCGACGGTGACCTTCACCGGGTACAGCTGCCGGAAGGCTCCCCACAGCCGGTCCAGGTCCCAGTCCTCCGGGAACCCCTCGGCGGTCTCGGCGGCGACGTACGCGTCGATCGTGTCGTCCATGAAGTGCTGGACCTGCTCATGCAGGTCTTCGCCCTCCAGCACGCGCCGGCGCTCGCCGTAGATGACCTCGCGCTGCCGGTTGAGCACCTCGTCGTACTTCAGAACGTTCTTACGGGTCTCGAAGTTCTGCTGCTCGACCTGCGACTGCGCGGACGCGATCGCGCGCGTGACCATCTTGTTCTCGATCGGCACGTCGTCCGGCACGTTGGCCATGGACATCACGCGCTCCACCATCTGGGCCTTGAACAGGCGCATCAGGTCGTCGCCGAGCGAGAGGTAGAAACGGGACTCGCCGGGGTCGCCCTGACGGCCGGAACGACCGCGCAGCTGGTTGTCGATGCGCCGCGACTCGTGCCGCTCGGTGCCCAGCACGTAGAGGCCGCCGAGCGCCTCGACCTCTTCCTTCTCCGCCTTGACGGCCTGTTCGGCCTTCTCCAGGGCGGCGGGCAGGGCGTGTGCCCACTCCTCGATGTGCTCCTCGGGGTCGAGGCCGCGCTGGCGCAGCTCGGCCTCGGCGAGGTCCTCGGGGTTGCCGCCGAGCTTGATGTCCGTACCACGGCCGGCCATGTTGGTGGCCACGGTCACCGCGCCCTTGCGGCCGGCCTGGGCGACGATCGACGCCTCGCGCTCGTGGTGCTTGGCGTTGAGCACCTCGTGCTGGATGCCGCGCTTGGAGAGCTGCTGCGAGAGGTACTCCGACTTCTCGACGGACGTCGTGCCGACGAGGATCGGCTGGCCCTTCTCGTGCTTCTCGGCGATGTCGTCGACGACCGCCTCGAACTTGGCCACCTCGGTGCGGTAGATCAGGTCCGACTGGTCCTTGCGGATCATCGGCCTGTTGGTCGGGATCGGGACCACGCCGAGCTTGTAGATCTGGTGGAACTCGGCGGCCTCGGTCATCGCCGTACCGGTCATGCCGGAGAGCTTGTTGTAGAGGCGGAAGAAGTTCTGCAGGGTGATCGTGGCGAGCGTCTGGTTCTCGTCCTTGATGTCCACCCCTTCCTTCGCCTCGATCGCCTGGTGCATGCCCTCGTTGTAGCGGCGGCCGGCGAGGATACGGCCGGTGTGCTCGTCGACGATCATGACCTCGCCGTCGATGACGACGTAGTCCTTGTCGCGCTTGAAGAGCTCCTTGGCCTTGATGGCGTTGTTCAGGTAGCCCACGAGCGGGGTGTTCACCGACTCGTAGAGGTTGTCGATGCCCAGCCAGTCCTCGACCTTGGAGACACCGGACTCGTGGATGGCGACCGTGCGCTTCTTCTCGTCGACGTCGTAGTCGCCGGTCTCCTCGATGCCCTTGAGGGGGTTGCCCGCCTCGCCCTTCTTCAGGCGCGTGACGAGCTTGGCGAAGTCGCCGTACCACTTGGTGGCCTGGTCGGCCGGGCCGGAGATGATCAGCGGCGTACGGGCTTCGTCGACCAGGATGGAGTCGACCTCGTCGACGATCGCGAAGTTGTGGCCGCGCTGCACCAGCTCGTCCTTCGACCACGCCATGTTGTCGCGCAGGTAGTCGAAGCCGAACTCGTTGTTCGTGCCGTAGGTGATGTCGCACGCGTACTGCTCGCGGCGCTGGGCCGGCGTCATGTTGGCGAGGATGCAGCCGACGTTCAGGCCCAGGAACTTGTGGACGCGGCCCATCATCTCGGAGTCGCGCTCGGCCAGGTAGTCGTTGACCGTGACGATGTGGACGCCGTCTCCGGAGAGGGCGTTGAGATACGCGGGCAGCGTGCCGACGAGGGTCTTGCCCTCACCGGTCTTCATTTCGGCGACGTAGCCGAGGTGGAGGGCGGCGCCACCCATCAGCTGCACGTCGTAGTGGCGCTGGCCGAGGACGCGCTTGGCGGCCTCACGCACGGTGGCGAACGCCTCGGGGAGCAGGTCGTCCAGGCTCTCACCATCTGCGTAGCGCTGCTTGTACTCCTCGGTGAGGGCTCGCAGCTCGGCGTCGGAGAGGTCGACGAAGTCCTCTTCGATGGAGTTGACCTGGTCCGCGATGCGGTGCAGCTTGCGCAGGATCTTGCCTTCGCCTGCACGCATGATCTTCGAGAGGACGGACACGGGGGTTTGTCTCCTTGCCGGTCGGGCCTGGGACGGTCGGTTTCCATTTGACGTACTGAGCAACGGCCATCGTATGCGAGGACCCGGCTGGGCCGGGAGGCCTGGCGGCCCGACGGCTGCTTCATCAAGGACAACGGACGGGCCACGGCGATAGTGCCGCATCGGCGGGAGGAATTGCGCGAACTGTGATCGCGTGCTCACGGATGGCGAAAACGGATGGCCCGACCGCGGGCGGCCGAGCACAATCGGCCGATGGACCCCGTCACACTCACCACGGACCGCCTGGTCCTGCGCACGGTAGGCCCGCACGACACGCAGGCGGTGTACGACGCCGTGCAGGACCCCGACATCCAGCGCTGGACCACCGTGCCGTCGCCGTATCTGCCCGAGCACGCGAGCGGCTTCACCGAGCAGCTCGTCCCCGACGGCTGGGCAGCGGGTTCGATGTTCACCTTCGGTGTCTTCCTCGCCGGCGGGGAACTCGCCGGCATGCTCAGTCTCACCATGCGCTCGCTCGGCGTGGCGGAGGTCGGCTTCTGGGCGGCCACGGAGCATCGCGGCCAGGGGTACGTCACCGAGGCCACGCTCACCGCCTGCCGGTGGATCTTCACCGAGGTCGGCGTCGACCGGGTCGAGTGGCGTGCCGAGGTCGGCAACCACGCCTCCCGCGCGGTGGCCGAACGCGCGGGTTTCGCCATCGAGGGCACCCTGCGCTCCGCGGTCAACAACAAGGGCGTACGCCGGGACTGCTGGGTCGGTTCGCTGCTGCCCTCGGACCTGGGCCTGCCGTCCACGGCGCCGTACCTGCCCGCGCGCGTCTAGCGAAACCGCAGGTCAGCCGGGACTGTCAGTGGCACCCTCTATCGTCCGGGGCATGACGACCCTGCCGCGCCCGACCACCACACTCACCGCGGACGACGCCCGCCGTATCGCCCTGCGGGCCCAGGGCTTCCTCGGCGCGCCCGACCGGCGGGCCGGAGTCCGCGGGGTGCTGCGCCATCTCGGCGCGGTCCAGCTCGACACGATCTCGGTCCTCGCCCGCTCCCATGAACTCGTGGCCTACGCCCGGCTCGGTGCGGTCGGCCGCAAGGCGGTCGAGGCCGCCTACTGGAAGGGCGCGTCCACGGGTGTGTCGCCGGCCCTCCCGCACGCCTTCGAGTACTGGTCGCACGCGGCGTGCATCCTGCCCATCGAGGAGTGGCCGCACTTCGCCTTCCGCCGCCGCGCCTACCGGGACCGCCCGCACTGGAACCACGAGCTGCCCGAGGGCGCCTACGACCAGGTCATCAAGCAACTGCACGCGGAGGGCCCGCTGACCTCCACGGAACTGGGCGGCGCGAAGAAGACGAACGAGTGGTGGGACTGGTCCGGCACCAAGGTCGCCGTGGAGCGCGCGCTGATGTACGGCGAGGTGGTGTGCGTCGAGCGGCGCGGCTGGAAGCGGGTGTACGACCTCGCCGAGCGCGCCGTCCCGGAAGCGCTGCTGCACGACGAGCTGGACGACGGCGAGTGCCTGCGCCGCCTGGTCCGGCTGGCCGGTGAGTCCCTCGGCGTCGGCACGCGCGCGGACATCGCCGACTACCACCGCCTCAAGGGCGAGCAGGTCGACGCGGTCATCGCCGACTCGGGGCTGGTGCCGGTCGAGGTCGAGGGCTGGGGGAAGCCCGCCTGGGCGGACCCGGGGGCCCTGGCCACGGCGCCGCGCGGGCGTCACCGGACCACGCTGCTGTCGCCGTTCGACTCGCTGATCTGGGAGCGGGCGCGCACGGAGCGCATCTTCGGCTTCACCCACCGCCTGGAGGCGTACGTGCCCAGGCCGAAGCGGGTCTACGGCTATTTCGCGATGCCGGTGCTCGCGGGCGGCCGGCTGGTCGGGCGGGTCGACCCGGCCCGTGAGGGCCGCACGCTGGTGGCCAAGCAGGTCACCCTGGACGGCCCGAAGGCGGTTCCGGCGGTCGCCCAGGCCCTGGTCGAGGCGGCCACCTGGGTGAACTGCACGGACGTCCGGGTGGAGCGGGTGGACACGCCCGCCCTGCGCGAGCCCCTGACGAGAGAACTCGCCCGCATCCTCACCTAGCCGCGCCCGGCGCGCCCGGCGCGCCGCCGCTAGCGGATCTCGAGGATCTTCTCCCGCATCGCGTAGACCACGGCTTCCATCCTGGAGTGCAGCTGGAGCTTCTCCAGGATGTTGCGGACATGGTTCTTCACGGTGTTCTCCGAGATGAACAGCTCCTTGGCGATGTCCCGGTTGTTCATCCCGGTGGCGACGAGCTTGAGGACCTCCAGCTCCCGATCGGTCAGCCGCGGCGCGGGCACCAGGCGGCGTTCGTCGGTGCGCTGGATCATCGACTTGAACTCGGTGAGGAGCTTGGACGCCATGGACGGGCTGATCTGCGACTGCCCGTCGGCCACCGCGCGAATGGCGGTCGCCACCTCGTCCGTGGAGATCTCCTTCAGGAGGTACCCGGTCGCACCCGCCTTGATCGCGTCGTAGAGGTCGGCCTCCTCGTCGCTGATCGTCAGCATGATGATCTTCGCGCTGGGTGCGACCTCCTTGATGGAGGTGCAGGCCTCGATCCCGCCGCGCTTGGGCATGCGGACGTCCATCAGCACGATGTCGGGCAGCAGGTCGGCGGCCTTGTCCACGGCCTCGGCGCCGTCGCCGGCCTCGCCGACGACCTGGATGTCCTCCTCGGCCGCGAGCACGATCTCCAGGCCGCGCCGGAAGAGGGCGTGATCGTCCACGACCAGGACTCTGATCGGCTCCGCGCGTACGGCGCCCGCGTCCGGCCGCATGCCGATGACGCCGTCGTCGCCGTCCTCGTCCCGCATCGGTCCGAAGGTGTCCGCCATCGTTCCTCCCCCTGAGGCTGTGGCCCGTGGTCCTGTGCCATCGCCAACCCAAGGCAGCGGCCCACCGGTTGGGCCGGTCCGGTCATGATTTCATGCCCGGGCGACACGGAGGTGACGTGCGGGGCGTGAAGTGGTCGCACACAGGTGCCCCTGGGGGCGCACACGCGCTTCCAGGGGCACTGGACCGGCGTGGGCCGGACGTCAGCCGCCCAGCGTGCCACCTGCCGCGGGGGCCTGCGCCTCGGCGACCATCGGATCCGTGCTGAGGTGGATCACGCCGTAGTCGTAGGCGTGCCGCCGGTAGACGACGCTCGGTTCCTTCGTCTCCGCGTCGACGAACAAGTAGAAGTCGTGGCCGACCAGCTCCATCTCGTAGAGGGCCTGGTCGAGGCTCATCGGGGAGGCGACGTGGGTCTTCTCGCGGACGACGAGAGGGCCGTCACCCTTGACCTCCAGCGAGCCGATCTTCTTCGTCGGCACTCCCTCCGTCTCTTCCTCCGAGACGGCAAGGCCGGTGCCGTTCAGCGTCGCCGCGCCCGGGACGTGGTCGGCCACCTCGGCCGCCGAGATCCGGCGTGCGCCTCGGCGCGAGAAACGCTTGTCGTGCTGCTTGCGCAGCCGGGCATCCAGCTTCTCCGCCGCCAGGTCGAGTGCCGCATAGGGATCGCTGGCCGCTGCCTCCGCCCGGATCACCGGACCGCGGGAGCGGAGCGTGATCTCCACTCGATCGCAACGGTCGGCCTGTCGGGGGTTCGGCTCCTTGGACACCTCGACGTCGAGGCTGATCACCTTGGCATCGAGCCTCTGGATCTTCTCCAGCTTCAGCTTCTCGGCCACGTGCTTGCGGAACCGCTCGGGCACCTCGGTCTTGCGGCCCTTGACGACGATGTCCACGCAGAACTCCGTTCCCGGATCACTCCGCTCGGTCGGCGGAGCATCTCCCTTTCGCACCAGGTCCGGTGAGCACCGGACCTCGGACTCGGTGACTTCCACCTCCTCCTCCCCCATGGGCGAGATCTCCACCCCACCGCCACGGGTGATTGCGGAAAACCCGTGGCACGGCATTCCGATATGAGAGGTGTGGCCTGCGCCTTTCCTCACAACCGAACATATCTCGCCCGGACGGATGTCGTCACCCTCTACTCCGGCGTACCTCCGTTCAGGTGAATTACCCCTCTCCCTGCCTGCAACGACGCAAGTCGGCGATCAGTTCCTGTTTATTTCGAAAGAATCCCGCGGAGCGGCGATCACGGCCGCACGGAGCGCATGCCCGACGGTGTTCGGTGACGGCTTTTCCGGTGCACCATGCACCCACTTCTCGCGCTCCGTCCGTGCTCCGGTCCGCTGTTCATCCCTTCCTTCCCGAGTTACGGCCCCGTACACGGCTGTTCTCACTCGACTTCGCTCCTCTGCCACGTCTCGCAGGGCCCGTGCCGCCTCCGCGAGGCTGGCGCCCGTCGTGATCAGGTCGTCCACGAGCACGACGTGTCCCGCCCCGAGCAACGGGCCGCCGCCCGCCGTCACCTCCAGCGCGCCCGCCAGGTTCGCAAGGCGCCGCCGTGCGTCGAGCCCGGCCTGGTCCGCCACCGGCCGCCGCTGGCGCAGCACGGCGGCCACCCTGGCCGGCGTCCCGCTGCGCCGCAGCTCCCCGGCCGCCGCGAGCGCCATCCGCCGCACCGGATCATGCCCACGCGCCCGAACGGCCCACCGGGCGGAGGGCACGGGGACGAGCAGCACGGTCCCGGACCCCCTTTCACCCGCATCAGCACCGCACCCGCCGAGCCCCGCAAGCACAGCCCCCGCCAGAGCGGCGCCCAGCTCTCCCGTGAGGGCCAGCGCGCCCCGCTCCTTGTGGGCGAGGAGAAGCGTGCGCACCTCCTCCGCGTACGGAGCCGCCGCATGCACCACCGGCAGTCCGGCCGGCTCCGGTACCGGCCGCACCCGCCGCGGCGCGCGACCGCACAGCGCGGCCCGGCAGCGCGGGCAGAGCACCGTACGAGGTGCCCCGCAGCCCGCGCAGTCGGCCGGCAGCACCAGGTCGGTGAGGTCTCGCCACCACCCCCGCATGTCCACCACTGTGCCAACACCGAAGCCGTCCGGCCACTCCTGTGGACAACACCCTGTGGACAACCCGGAGAACCGCACACCGCCCGTCACCCGCACGGGGGAACGGGCGGTGCGTGGCGCGATGCTCAGCCCGGATAGACCGGTGCCGACCCGTCCTTGTCCACCTTCTGCCACTGCGCCCCGGACGGCAGCCGCACGATCCCGTCGTCCTCCGAGTAGGCCACCAGCGGCACCCGCTCGTCCTCGGACGCGGCGATCGACTTCACGCCGGTGAGCGCGCCCGGCGCCGGACCGTCGAGCGTGGAGCCGTCGACCTGGACGTACCGCATCTGCAGCACCCCGCCCTGCTCCCGGCCGACGACGAGCAGCCTGCTGTCCCCGGCCCACGACAGGGCGCTGACCTGCTCCAAGTCCGGTGCGGCCGAGCGCAGTTCGACGACCGACGTACCCTCCCCGGTCCCGTCGTCGCGCTGGACCCGGCCGATGAGCAGGGACCGCTTGTCGCCCTTCTTCACGACGAGCGCGATCCGCACCCCGTCGGCGGCGACCCGCGCATCCAGGATCGTCCCGGACAGGTCCGGGACCGCGACCTCCTGCGGTTTGGCCACGCCCTGTGCCATGACGTACAGCCGTCGGCGGTGCGGGTCACGGTCGGCCACCCACAGGTCGCCCCGGGCGTCCCAGCTCGGTGTCGTCAGCCGGTCGGCCGGTGTCGCACCCTGGCTGGTCACCAGCGCGTCCCCGAGCGAACCGCCCGACGCCAGCGACGTCACGTACAACGACCTGCCCTGGTCTCCGACACCGGCCGCGGTGTGCTCGTCCCGCGACACGGCCACCGAATCGAGCGCCTTGCCGCCCTCGCCCAGCGGACCCGGTACCGGAACGGCGTTGGTGCTCGTGCTTCCCGTCGGTATGCGCACCAGTCGGTGCTTGCCGTCGAGGAAGTACAGGTTCTCGGGGCTCTTGGCCGACCCCCGCCATGCGACGGCCTCGGCACGCTCCTCGCTCAGATCGCACAGCCGGTGCCCGCCGGCGCCCTGCAGCTCCACGGACTCCAGCGTCGGCGCCAGGTTCCGCAGCGTGAACAGCACCTGCGTCGCCATCTCGGTGCACTTGCGCGGCGCGACCTGGGACGCCTGGAGGTTCAGCGGCACGGTCAGCTTGTTCTGGTCGTCCGGCGCCAGCCCCGACGCGTCCTTCTGCAGGGCCGTACCGGTCGGGAAGCTGGACCTGACGACCGGCCGGAGCCAGCGGGTGGGACCGCCGATCAGCGAGCGGACCATCTGCGTCATCGGGTCCACCTTGCTGCGCACGAACACCGGGTCGGCGACCGCCACCGGCTGCCCCGTCGACCCGACCGCGGTGTCGGAGGCGAAGTAGTACTTGTCGACGGACGTGTAGTTGCGCTGGAAGTCCGACTTGCCCATGACGACACCGTCGGGCAGCCCGTCGATCCTCCACTGGCCGTCCTTGGAGCTCCGCGTGAGGTGGACCTTCTTGCGGTAGGCGCCGCCGGCCGGCTCGTACGCCAGCTGGGCATCCACCGTCGCGACCCTGCTGCCCGCCAGCACACAGGTGACGGTACTGGTCGGCTCCGCGCCCGCCCGGCAGTCCGGCTCGATGCTCGGGCCGCCCGCGAGGACCGTCGTCGACCGCTCCGGCCGCCAGCTGCGCGCCGCATCGGACGACAGATACTTGCGGGCCGTGTCGTAGTCCGGGTCGTCGCTGGTCAGTGCCTCCAGGAAGCCCTGCATGATCTCGGCGGGCCCGGCGCCCTCGGCCGGCGGCATGGCGAACACCCGGACCCGGGTGTCCTGCCGCGGTGTGGACTCCACGTTCCGCAGATCCCCGCTGTCGGGCATCGAGGCGCACCCGGCCAGCAGTACGGCCCCCAAGGCGGCGTACGCCACCGCGCGCCCAGGCCTGGGCCGGGCGCCCCCCTTGCGGTCAGCGCCCACGAAATGCCTCCCCTGGCTCGGTCGAGTCCTCCACCTGGGCCGAATCGGGCCGGGTCGCGCCCGTTTCGGGTGCCGGAGGTGTGGCGGACTTGCCGTCCGCGGGCTGCGGGCCGCCGGCGGGCCGGGACACCACGCGCGCGCCGTTGCCGTTGCCGGGCAGCGCGGCCGGGTCGGCAGCGACCAGCCGGGGCGCGATGGGGGCGCGCGGCGGCAGCGCGGGCGCCTGGGCGCCACCGTGCTGCACCGGGACGGTCGCCCGTTTCTCCTCGGCCCCTCCGGGCAGCCCCGCTTCGTCGAGGCCGCGGTTGCGGCGCGAGTCCTTGGGCTCCAGCGGTATCGGCGAGCCCCGCAGCGGCTCGTCCGCGGTCCGGGGCAGCGTCAGCCGGAACTGGGAGCCGCCGCCCGGCTCGCCCCAGGCCTGCAGCCAGCCGCCGTGCAACCGCGCGTCCTCCAGGGCGATCGACAGCCCGAGGCCCGTACCGCCGGTGGTACGCGCGCGTGCCGGGTCCGCGCGCCAGAAGCGGCTGAAGACACGCGTCGCCTCACCGGGCTTGAGTCCCACGCCGTAGTCGCGCACCGCGACGGCGACCGCGCCACCGGCCGCGGCGAGCTTGACGACGACGTCCTTGCCCTCGCCGTGCTCGACGGCGTTGACGACGAGGTTGCGCAGCACGCGCTCCACCCGGCGGGCGTCGGCCTCGGCGACGACGGGCTGCTGGTCGCCGACCACGCGTATGTGCGTGCCCTTGCGCTCGGCGAGCGGCTCGGCGCCGCTGACCACACGCCGGACGACGTCCCTGAGGTCTATCGGCTCGGCCTCCAGCGCCGCCGCCCCCGCGTCGAAGCGGCTGATCTCCAGCAGGTCCGCGAGCAGTGACTCGAACCGGTCCAGCTGGTCGGCGAGCAGCTCGGCCGACCGCGCGGTCACCGGGTCGAAGTCCTCGCGCGCCTCATGGATGACGTCGGCGGCCATGCGCACCGTGGTCAGCGGAGTCCGCAGCTCGTGCGAGACGTCCGACACGAACCGGCGCTGCATCCGCGACAGGTCCTCCAGCTGCTGGATCTTCACCTGGAGGTTCTGCGCCATCTTGTTGAAGGCCTCGCCCAGGCGCGCGATGTCGTCCTCGCCGGTGACCTTCATCCGCTCCTGCAGCCGCCCGGCGGACAGTCGCTCCGCGATCCCGGCCGCCATCCGCACCGGCGTGACGACCTGCCGCACCACCAGCCAGGCGATGGCACCGAGCAGCACGACGACGAACAGCCCGGCGGTCGCGAGCGTGCCCTTGACCAGGCTCAGCGACTTCTCCTCCTGGGTGAGCGGGAAGAGGTAGTACAGCTCGTACGGCCGCCCGTTGGGGTCGTTGACCTGCTTGCCGATGACCAGCGCCGGCTGCGACTCCTTGCCGTTGGAGTACACGATCCGGGTGTAGCTCTGGGCGGCGGTCATATTGCCGTTGACCTTCTCGCGCAGGTCCGCGGGCACGCTGGAGGTCGGATTGACGTTCCCGGAACCGCGCGGGCTGCGCCCACCGCCGCTGTCGTCGCCCACGGGCAGCGTGACGACGTCGAAGGCGCCCGCGCCGCCGCTGGACAACGACTCGACGAGGTCACTCATCCACTGGATGACGTTCTGCGACTGCCGGCCGTCCACGGTGGCGGTGCCGTCGGCGGTGCCGCTCCCGGCGGCCGCGCCGGCGCCGGCACCGGTAGCGGCGCCGCTGGCCGCCTCGTCGGCCCTCTGCTTGGCCACCGCGAAGCCGCCCGTGGCCTGGCTCTGCGAGGCCTTCACCTTCGCGTCCAGCAGGCCGTTGCGGACCTGCCCGATCACGACGAAGCCGAGCAGCAGGACCACGCCCAGCGACATCACCAGCGTCGTGGCGACGACCCGCAGCTGGATGTTGCGCCGCCACAGCCGCATCACCGGCAGCAGCGGACGGCGCACCCAGCGCAGGAACAGCCTGATGACCGGGCTGCCGTGGACCCCGCCCTCGAGCAGCCCACCCTCGAAAAGACCCCTGAACCGGGCACCCGCCGTCCGGCCGACAGACCGCCCCGGACGGGCCCCGGACCGGCCGGGGGCCGAAGCGGCGCTGTCCCCGGACATGTCAGCTCGGCCCGGCCTTGTAACCGACACCACGGACGGTCACCACGATCTCCGGCCGCTCCGGGTCCTTCTCGACCTTGGAACGCAGCCGCTGGACGTGCACGTTCACGAGCCGCGTGTCGGCAGCGTGCCGGTAGCCCCACACCTGCTCGAGCAGCACCTCACGCGTGAACACCTGCCACGGCTTACGGGCGAGCGCGACCAGCAGGTCGAACTCCAGCGGGGTCAGGGCGATCGACTGCCCGTCCCGCTTCACCGAGTGCCCGGCCACGTCGATGACCAGGTCACCGATGGTCAGCTGCTCCGGCGCCGGTTCCTCCGACCGCCGCAGCCGCGCCCGGATCCGGGCGACCAGCTCCTTCGGCTTGAACGGCTTGACGATGTAGTCGTCGGCGCCCGACTCCAGGCCCACGACCACGTCGACGGTGTCGCTCTTCGCCGTGAGCATCACGATCGGCACCCCGGACTCCGCCCGGATCAGCCGGCACACCTCGATGCCGTCCCGCCCGGGCAGCATCAGGTCGAGCAGCACCAGATCGGGCTTGGTCTCCCGGAAAGCAGCCAGCGCCTTGTCGCCGTCGGCTACGAAAGACGGCTCAAAACCTTCACCACGCAGCACGATCCCGAGCATCTCGGCCAGTGCGGTGTCGTCGTCGACGACAAGGACTCGTCCCTTCATAAACGACATCATCCCATTAGCTAATCGTTACCTGGCGTGACCTGGCACACAGCTCCGCAAGAGCCTCGGCCGTCACGGGTGAAACGGCTCCCTCCTCGGTGACGATGGCCGTCACCAGCTCGGGCGGCGTCACGTCGAACGCCGGGTTGTACGCCTGGGTCCCCAGGGGTGCCACCGGAATCCCGCCTCCTGCTCCTGTCACCGGCACCTGGGGTGCTGTGACCTCCGTCACTTCGAAGCCGGGTCGCTGCTCGACCTCGATGGACGCCCCGTCAGGGGTGTCCGGATCGACCGTCGTCACCGGCGCCACCACGATGAACGGCACATGGTGGTACCTCGCCAGCACAGCGAGCGGATAGCTCCCCACCTTGTTCGCCACCGAACCGTCGGCCGCGATCCGGTCCGCCCCTATCAGCACCGCGTCCACCTCACCCGCCGCGAACAGGGACCCCGCCGCGTTGTCGGTGAGCAAGGTGTACGCCATGCCGCTGCGGGCCGCTTCGTACGCCGTCAGGCGAGCACCTTGCAGCAACGGACGCGTTTCGTCCACCCACAGCCGCCGCAGCCGCCCCTCGCGATGCGCCGCCAGGGCCACCGCGAAGGCCGTGCCCTCGCCGCCCGACACCAGCGAACCGGAGTTGCAGTGGGTGAGGATCCGGTGCCCGCCGCCGGGCAGCAACTCGTCCAGGAGCGCCAGACCGTGCGCCGCCATCCGGGTGCTGGCCTCGGCGTCCTCCCGGTGCAGCGCCCGCGCCGCGGCCAGCGCCGCCGCGGCCGCCTCCGTGGGATCCCCGGTCCTGGCCAGCGCCGCCTGATGCGCGGCCCGGGCCCGGCGCACGCCGACGGACAGGTTCACCGCGGTGGGCCGGGCGCCCTCGAGCGCCCCTGCCGCCTCGGCCACGTCGAAGCCGCGCGCGGCGGCGAGCGCGACACCGTACGCGCCCGCGATCCCCAGCAGCGGCGCACCGCGCACGGAGAGCGAACGGATCGCCTCCACCAGCGCCGGCGCGTCCGTGCACACCAGCTCGACCTCCTCGGCCGGCAGCCGCGTCTGGTCGAGAAGGACCAGCACAGGGCCTTCGGGTGGTTCCTCCCATCGGATCGCAGGTATCTCGGTCGGCCGCCTGTCCCCGTCGGTTCGCGCCTGCTGATCAGCCATGCGGTCAGTCTGCCCCGGATCCGGCGGACAATTGAAGGGATCCAGCGCCCACCGCGGCCCATCCCCCGGTGACCACCCCATGGCACGATGTCTGCCAACCTGCCGCCGCGACCGCGGACGGGCACCGAGAAGGAGCTTCGATGACAGACACTCCGGGCTGGGCCTCGCCCGGATCCGCCCCGTCGTCCGAGGGACGGGAACCCGGCGCGTCCCGTCCCGCCGAGCCTGCAGACCGCCCCGGCGACACCCCACCCGCACCGCAGGCGGACGGGAACGCGCAGAGCCCGGGCGTGAAGTGGTCCACGGAGCAGCCGCCCCCCGGCCAGTGGTCCGCGCCCACCGGTGCCCCCAGCCCGAACCAGACCCCTCCGCCCCCGCCGCCCGGTCCGGGCTGGGGCGGCCGGCCGCCCATGGGCCCGGGGCCCGGCGGCCACGGAGGCGGCTACGCAGGCCCTCCGCCCGGCTACGGCGGTTACGGCACCCCCGGCGGCTACGGAGCCTGGGGCGGCGGCTGGGGCGGCCCCCCGCCCGCTGCCAAGCCCGGTGTCATCCCGCTGCGTCCGCTCGGCGTCGGCGAGATCCTCGACGGCGCCGTCTCCACCATGCGCACCTACTGGCGCACGGTGCTCGGCGTCTCGCTCGGGGTCGCTCTGGTCACGACAACCGCCCTCGTCCTCATGCAGGGCTTCGTCCTGAACGACGCCCTCGCCCAGGTGCAACTGGGCAGCCGTGACGCCAACCCCGACGACGTGTTCCGTGCCCTGCCCGACGTCATGGCCGGCACCGGCATCGTCGCTGTGATCTCCACGATCGCCGTGATCATCGCGACCGCCCTGCTCACGACCATCACCAGCCGCGCCGTCCTCGGCAGGCCGGTCGCCCTCGGCGAGGCCTGGCGCGACGCCCGCCCGCAACTCCCGAGGCTGTTCGGCCTGATCCTCCTGCTGGGACTGATCGTCGTCGGAGTCATGTGCGCCGGGACACTGCCCGGCATCCTCGTCATGTTCGCCGGCGACGACGTGGTCGCAGGGGCGGGCCTGCTGTTCCTGGGCCTCCTCGGAGCCACCGTCGTCACGACGTGGCTGGTGATCCGATTCTGTCTGTCGACTCCCGCCCTGATGCTGGAACGGCAGAGCATCGTGAAGGCCATGAGCCGCTCCGCGAAGCTGGTACGCGGCTCCTGGTGGCGCACATTCGGCATCCTGCTGCTCACCGGACTCATCGTCCGGATCGTGCAAGCGCTCATCGCCATCCCCTTCACCGTCGTCGGAGCCGCCGTGAGCGGCGACGGCATCAACAACCTGCTCGGCACCGGCGGCGGACACCCCGGCTGGACGGCCCTGGTCATCCAGGGAATCGGCACCCTGATCGGCAGCGCACTCACCCTGCCGATCAGTGCCGGCGTCACCGTGCTCCTCTACATCGACCAGCGCATCCGCCGCGAGGCCCTCGACCTCGAACTGGCCCGTGCCGCCGGCGTCCAGGCCTCCGCCACCGGCTCGCCCGGTCCCGTCCCGGGGAGCTGATGCGGTGAGCCTCACGGGGGGAGTACTCACGGCGGCGGCCTCGTCCGGCGCCGCTGAAACGGTCGTACGAGGCCTGCTGCGCGCTGCCGACACGACCGTCCGCGCAGCAGGCGGCTCGGGAGACGAGCCGCCCGTGACCATCCCGCGTGATCCCGCGCGGGATGCGGCCCGCCGCGAGCTGTCCAAGCGGATGTACCACGAGAACGACCCCGGACTGTTCCAGCGCGCACTGAACGCGTTCTGGCACTGGCTCGACCGGCTGCTCAACTCGGCCGCCTCCGCGACACCCGGCGGCACGGTCGGCCTGATCGTCGTCGTCCTGTTCGTCGTCGCCGTCCTGGCCGCCCTGTGGTGGCGCCTCGGCACCCCCCGCCGGCAACCCGGCTCCGCCGCCGTCCTGTTCGACGACCGCCCCCGCAGCGCCGCCGAACACCGCGCGGCCAGCGAGGCGCACGCCGCCCAGGGCCACTGGAACCAGGCCGTGCAGGAACGCATGCGGGCCATCGTCCGCTCCCTGGAGGAGCGGACACTCCTCGACGCCCGTCCCGGTCGCACCGCCGACGAAGCAGCCCACGAAGCCGGCCGTACCCTGCCCGCGCACAGGGACCGGCTGCGCGCTGCTGCCCGCGAGTTCGACGACGTGACATACGGCGGACGCACGGCCGGTGAGCAGTCGTACCTCCGCATCGCCGAACTCGACCGCGACCTGGAACGCACCAGGCCCGCCCTCGCCCACAGCACCGCCGGCACGGCCCCCAGCACCGACCAGGGGGCCGCCGAGTGACCGCCGAGGCCACGCTGCCGACGACCTCCACCGCGCCCACCGCCCGCCAGGTCTGGACGCGTGCACGAGGCATCGCCCTCGCCGTCGTGCTGATCCTGGCCGGGGCCGTCGCCATGGCGGCCGTACGCTCCACCGCCCGGCACGGCGAACTCGACCCGCGCTCCGCCGACCCCTACGGCAGCCGCGCTGTCGCCCGGCTCCTTTCCGACCGAGGCGTCTCCACGCGTGTGGTCACCACGCTCGGCGCGGCACGCGCCGCCGCCGGCCCCGACACCACCCTCCTGGTCGCCGTGCCCGACCTGCTGGCCCCTCGTCAGCAGGACCAGCTGCACAAGGCCACCGCGGCCTCCGGCGGGCGCACCGTCCTCGTCGCGGCCGGCAGCCCGTCCGTGCAGCGACTGGTTCCAGGAGTGACAGCGGACCCCGCCACCAGCACCGGCACGACACTCGCTCCCGACTGCGCCCTGCCCGAAGCCCGGCGCGCGGGCAGCGCCGACACCGGCGGGATCCGCTACACCACCACCCACCTCGACGCCGACTCCTGCTACTTCAGCGCACGCCTCGCCACCCTGCTCCGCATCCCCGAGGCATCCGCGGGCGGTGACACCGTCGTGCTCGGCGCGCCAGACATCCTCTACAACGACCGCCTCGACAAGCAGGGCAACGCCTCGCTCGCCCTCCAACTCCTCGGCTCCCGCCCACATCTGGTCTGGTACCTCCCCTCGCTCTCCGACGCCTCGGCCACCGACACCGGCGACCGGAAGGACTTCCTCGACCTGCTCCCCTCGGGCTGGCTCTGGGGCACCCTGCAACTGTTCGTCGCAGCGGTCCTCGCCGCCTTCTGGCGGGCCCGCCGTTTCGGTCCCCTCGTGCCCGAACGACTCCCCGTCGCGATCCGCGCCTCCGAGACCGCCGAAGGCCGCGCCCGCCTCTATCGCAAGGCCAACGCCCGCGACCGCGCCGCCGCCGCACTTCGCTCCCGCACCCGCACCCGCCTCGCCCCCCTCGTCGGCGTCCCCGCCACCCAGGCACACACGCCCGAGGCCCTGCTCCCCGCTCTGTCCGCCCACCTCTCCGGCGACGGACAGGCCCTGCACTCACTCCTCTTCGGACCGCCGCCCGGCGACGACGCGGCCCTCATCGCACTGACCGATCAACTCGACGCCCTCGAAAGAGAGGTACGCCGTTCATGATGGACCCGACCACTGACAACGCCGGGAACACCGGGGACACGGGCACCGCCCGCGCATCCCTGGAAGCCCTGCGCGCCGAGATCGCCAAAGCCGTGGTCGGCCAGGACCCCGCCGTGACCGGCCTCGTCGTCGCCCTCCTCTGCCGCGGACACGTTCTCCTTGAAGGAGTCCCCGGAGTCGCCAAAACGTTGCTCGTCCGCGCCCTCGCATCCGCCCTCGAACTCGACACCAAACGCGTCCAGTTCACACCGGACCTGATGCCGAGCGACGTCACCGGCTCCCTCGTCTACGACACCCGCACCGCCGAGTTCTCCTTCCAGGAAGGCCCGGTCTTCACCAACCTCCTTCTCGCGGACGAGATCAACCGCACTCCACCCAAGACCCAGTCCTCCCTCCTCGAAGCCATGGAGGAACGGCAGGTCACGGTCGACGGCACCCCCCGCCCGCTCCCCGAACCGTTCCTGGTCGCCGCGACACAGAACCCGGTCGAGTACGAGGGCACCTACCCCCTCCCCGAAGCCCAACTGGACCGGTTCCTCCTCAAACTGACGGTCCCTCTGCCCTCCCGGCAGGACGAGATCGACGTCCTGACCCGCCACGCCTCCGGCTTCAACCCACGCGACCTGCGCGCCGCCGGCGTACGCCCCGTCGCCGGCCCCGCCGAGCTGGAAGCCGCCCGCGCCGCCGTCGCCAAGACGACCGTGTCCCCAGAGATCACCGCCTACGTCGTGGACATCTGCCGCGCCACCCGCGAGTCGCCCTCCCTCACCCTCGGCGTCTCGCCGCGCGGTGCCACCGCCCTCCTGGCCACCTCGCGCGCCTGGGCCTGGCTGACGGGCCGCGACTACGTCATCCCCGACGACGTCAAAGCCCTCGCCCTGCCCACGCTGCGCCACCGCGTCCAGCTGCGCCCCGAGGCGGAGATGGAAGGCGTGACAGCAGACTCCGTCATCAACGCCATCCTCGCCCACGTCCCGGTCCCCCGCTGATGGCCCTCACCGGACGCGCCGCCCTCCTCGCGGCCCTCGGCTCCATCCCCGTCGGCATCCTCGAACCCGGCTGGACGGGGATCCTCGCGGTCAACGGCCCACTGGCCCTCGCCTGCGCCTGCGACTACGCACTCGCCGCCCCCGTACGACGGCTCGTCCTGTCCCGTTCCGGTGACACCTCCACCCGTCTCGGCGAGACCGCCGACGTCACGCTCACGATCACCAACCCCTCCCGGCGCCTGATGCGGGCACAGTTGCGGGACGCCTGGCCGCCCAGCAGTTGGCAGCCCGGCACCGAGACCGAGGCCTCCCGCCACCGTCTGACCGTCCCGCCGGGCGAACGCAGGCGCGTGACGACCAGACTGCGGCCGACCCGTCGCGGCGACCGCCAGGCCGACCGCGTGACGATCCGCTCCTACGGCCCCCTCGGTCTGTTCTCCCGCCAAGGCGCCCACAAACTGCCCTGGTCGGTACGAGTTCTGCCCCCGTTCACCAGCCGAAAGCACCTCCCGTCGAAACTCGCCCGATTGCGTGAACTCGACGGCCGCACCAGCGTTCTGACACGCGGTGAGGGAACGGAGTTCGACAGCCTGCGCGAGTACGTGCCCGGAGACGACACCCGCTCGATCGACTGGCGAGCCACCGCCCGCCAGTCCGCCGTCGCCGTCCGCACCTGGCGCCCGGAAAGGGACCGGCACATCCTGCTCGTCCTGGACACCGGCCGCACCTCGGCCGGCCGTGTGGGCGACGCCCCGCGCCTCGACGCCTCCATGGACGCCGCGCTCCTCCTCGCGGCACTGGCCTCCCGTGCCGGCGACCGCGTGGCTCTTCTGGCGTACGACCGCCGTGTACGGGCCCTGGTCCAGGGCCGCTCAGCGGGAGACGTACTGCCGGGCCTGGTGAACGCGATGGCGCCACTGGAACCGGAGCTCGTCGAGACCGACGCCCGCGGGCTCACCGCGGCGGCTCTGCGCACGGCACCTCGCCGTTCCCTGATCGTGCTGCTCACGGCGCTCGACGCGGCCCCGGTGGAACAGGGGCTGCTCCCCGTACTCCCGCAGCTCGCACAGCGGCACACCCTCCTGGTCGCCTCGGTGGCCGACCCGTACATCGCACGCATGGCTGAGGCCCGAGGAAACGCGGAGGCGGTGTACGAGGCCGCGGCAGCGGCTCAGGCACAGAGCGAACGTCAGCGCACCGCGGAGCAGCTACGACGGCACGGGGTGACGGTCGTGGACGCGACACCGGAGGAGCTGGCACCGGCTCTGGCGGACGCGTATCTGTCTCTGAAGGCAGCGGGCCGGCTCTGATCACTGATCGCTCCGGCTATGCCGCCCTTCGGGGATGCATCAGTATGCGTTCTGAACGCAGAAAACCCCCGCACCGTGTGGTGCGGGGGTTTTCTCAAAATTTGTTCGGCGGCGTCCTACTCTCCCACAGGGTCCCCCCTGCAGTACCA
>NZ_JBVIDS010000020.1:0-196779 GCF_055572255.1 Streptomyces sp. NPDC030799
GTCTTGGCGACGGTGACCAGGTCGCCGCCGCGCAGCGCGCCCGCACACAGCCGGGTGATGGAGGACTTGCCGCGGATGCCGTTGACCAGCACCCGCTGGGGTATCGCGGCGAGGTTGTCGTAGTGCCTGCGCTGTTCGACCATGCCGGCGATCAGGAGGCCCAGGGAGCTGATGAGAAGGACGCTGTAGAGGAAGAGCATGACCTTGCTTCTCGGGGCGGGCTCTTGAGGGGAGCGGCTAGGTGCTCTGGGACGGGAGTGGCTCTGCTCAGGTGCTCAGGTGCTCTGGGGCTGGGGCCGCCGCTCGGTGGCGGGGGCGTGGTCGCGCCGCCGGCGTCCCGCCGCGACCAGCTGCTGCCGGACGAGTTCGAGGCTGCGGGCCACGGAGCCCACCTCGTCGTGGTGGACGGGGTAGATCACACTGGTCCGGTCACCCGAGGCGAGTGCCGCCGCCGAGCGGTCGAGGGCGCGCAGCGGACGCAGGACGGCCAGCTCCAGCCAGCCCAGACAGAGCAGCATCGCCGTGAAGGCGAGCAGCCCGGCCAGCTCGGCGTGCCGCTCCGTCTCGTACGCGGCGAGGCGCGTCCAGGACAGCGGCTTGTGGGTGACGACCCGCCAGTGCAGGCCCGCGACGGCCGGTGTCCCGCTCACGTCGGCGTCGGCGGCGAGGGTGGTGCGGCCATGGCCCGGCGGGGTGCTGAAGGCGATGAAGCCCCCGTTGGCAGCGATGATCCTGCCCCGCGCGTCGACCAGCCACGACCGGCCGAGGCCGGGGCGGTTCAGGACGCCGTTGAAGGCGTCCGGCCGCAGTTCGGCGAAGAGCTTGCGCCTGCCGTCGCCCACGGGCACCACGGCCGCCGAGACCGGCGTCGTGCCGGAGGTGTTGAGCTGGAGCACGGCGGGCGCACCCGGCTTCACGGACCTGGCGGCGGCGGCGCGGTCGATGCCGTACGGGGCCTCGCCGGTGCGTGCGACGACGTGGCCGCCCGCATCCACGAGGTAGAGGGAGCGCCAGGCTTCGTGCCGGAGCAGCTGCTCGTGGAGTACGGCGGAGATGCCGCCGCGGCTGTCGTCGGCGGCGAGCTGGGCGATCGAGGAGAGGTCGGCGACATTCTCGTCGAGGGTGCGCCGGACGCGGTCGGCGGCGGCCTGGGCGCGGTGCCGCTGGTCCTGCGCGGCCTGCGCCGGCGCCTGCGTCCGCCCTTCGGCGAAGCTGAGCAGGGGCAGCGCCACGGCCCAGGCCGTGACGAGGGCGGCGCAGCACAGGACGACGATGCGCAGACCGGCGCGGCGGGACGGCGCGAGGGCCGGGCCGGAGGCATCGCTCTCCCCGGAGAGCCGGCGGCGCAGCGACTCCAGCGACCGTCCGATCCGTGCGGCTTCCCCCCACCCGCGCACCGACACCGGACGCTTGACGTCCCCGCCTGCGAGGCGGCGTGCTTCCTGGTGCAGCCGGAGCAGCGGGCGCTGCACATGACGGACCAGCAGCCAGGTGACGAGGAGGCCTATCGCGAGCAGCACGCCCGCTGCCACGGGGCCGATGAGGCTGTTGCCGTGCGCGGCGGTCCCGGCCGGTACCGGAACCGCCGTGGCCACGGAGAGCCCGAGCCCGCGGACGCGGTCGCCGTCGGGCACGGCCGCGCGTCCGATGACGAGATAGCCCCGGCCCGCGCGGCGCAGGTCGACCTTTCCGTCCTCGACTGCCGTACGCAGGGCCGTGTTGGTGACGTTCTTGCCGACGGCGGCGATGATGCGGCCGCCGCTGTCGGTGACGAAGGTGGAGCGGGCGTCCTGCTCGCTCGGCAGGCGCAGTGTCGCGGACGAGACGACCAGCCGGCTCTTGCCCGCGGCTCCGTCGAGGGAGGCGAAGGACAGCAACCGGGGAGCGCCGGAACGCCCGGCGACGAGCCGGGGCCGCAGTCCACCGCTGCCACGGTCGGCCGCGGTGAGTCCGTCGAGCGGCACGGCCTCTCCGCGCGCGGCGAGCAGCCGGCCCGAGCCGGTGTCCACGACGGCGAGCCCGCGCCATTTGGAGTAGACGTTCGTAAGGGACGTCAGGATCGCGTCAGGGCTTTTCCGGCTGCCACCGCCGAGCAGCTCGACGGCATCGTGCAGATCCTGTGCGCTCTGTTCCAGAGACGCTCCCAGAGAAAGCGCGGAATCGGTCGCGATATCCCTCTGGGACTCGGAGACGGCGCGGGACACGTCATGGTCTTGAGAATTCCCGACAGTAAATATGGTCAGGGCGCAAACGGCCGCCAAGAGGCTCGGTAACAGGGCTATGGGTGGGCGGACACCACCGAGCAGCGGCATGTCCGCGCGCCGGCGTCGCACCTTGCGGGGGTGAGGGGCAGGCTTCTCTGCCTGCATGAGAACACTCCTGAACAGTCAGAACGCAGCTTGCATGGAGATGCCGGCGGTGTCCGCGACCGCCCCGGGGACGACGTTCGCAACCACAGCTGCAGGCGACCTCCAAGACGAGGGAAGTCATGGGCGGGTTCATCGACAACCGCAAATTTCCCGTCAGTTGAGCCTGTGACGGGTGCCACATGATGTGACCGCAACCCGTGTCGGTGCGGTCTCTCTCATACAGAGGAACTGCGAATTCACGAACGAGCCCCCAGCCCGATTCCCGACGCGGCGAAAGGCCCTGCTGATCGCTCTCACCACAAGCGCGGCCGCGGCCTCGACCACCTTTGCCCTCATGACCGCGCAGGGCCCCGAGCCCGCACCAGCGCGCCTCCTGCGTCTGGCGGCCGACCTCCGCGGCCACGTCGACGGCTTCCCCGGGACGGCGGCTACCGCAGCCCCACTCCCGCCGAGCGCTCCGCCCTGGCCGCCGCGTCATGGCGCAGGAGATCGACGCACCGCTGGGGATCCGGCAGGGGAAGTGACCGCGAGCAGCGCCTCCGCGTCGACGTACGGCGCGGTCGGAGTCGGCTCGCTGTACCGGCGCAGCGGCCAGGCCTCGCCCTCCAGCGCCGGAACGCCGCCAGTCGTAGCGGTGCACGACGCCGCCGGCAGGAAGTGCACCCACGCCGCGTCCCGCCGCCGCCCGCGCAGACGATGTCGGTAGTGACCCCAGTACTACACGCCGAGGTGTACCGGTCTGTGGCTCTACGCCGAACGGGGTCTCAAGACAGAGCGGTACCGAAGGGCGCGAGACTAAAGGTGGGACTCCAGTGCGGCGTAGACCTTCCGCCAGGCGTCCGCGCCGGCCTGCGGGTCGTAGTCGGCCGGGCGGTCCGCGCAGGCGAAGCCGTGCCGGGCGCCGGGGTAGGTCACCAGTTCGTGCGGGACCTTCGCCTCGGTGAGGCGCTGTTCGGCCTGCTCCCATTCCTCGGCCGGGATGATGTGGTCCAGTTCGCCGCGGAAGCCCAGCAGAAAGGCACCGCCCTCGGCGATCCGCTCGCTGGTCTCCAGCGGAGGCACCGGGCCGACCAGGGGGAAGCCGCTGTTCAGGAGCCAACCCGGGTAGAAGACGGCGGCCAGCTCGAAGCTCAGCTCGGTCGCCGCCCGTACCGCGATGTGGCCGCCCATGCTCAGCCCGAGGAAGGCCACGCCCCGCTGCCCGGCCTCCCCGCGTGCCGCCGCGAGGGCCGCCGCGGCGTCGGCCACCAGCTCGTCCCGGTCCAGCGCGCGCATCAGCACCAGGCCGTCCTCGCGTTCCTCGGCGGAGTATCCGAGTTCTGTGCGGCGCGCGTTGCGCCAGTAGTAGTCGGGGGCCAGCGCGGTGTACCCCGCTGCCGCCAGCTCCGCGCAGGTGTCGCGGACGTAGGCGTTCACCCCGTACAGCTCGGAGCAGACCACCACGGCGCCGCGCACCTCACCCGTCGCGCGGTGCACGTACGCCTCGATGCCGCCCGCTTCGCCGAGTGTCTCCCATTGACCGGTCATCATCGTTCCCCCGTACCTCGATCATCGGTTTTCGGCTGAACTCTACTCAGGGGAAAGGGAGTTCGCCGTCGGACGGTGCGATGTGGCCGGAGCGGGGTCAAGCCGTCCCCATTCCCCACAGCCCCTTCGTGATCGCCGTCGCGCCGCCCGCCAGGGACAACAGGAGAACCAGATGGCGGGCCCGGTGTTCGGGGATGCGGTCGGCGATCGTGTGGCCGGTCAGGGCACCCAGCGCCAGCGCGGCGACGGCCACCGCCCACTGGGGTCCGGTCAGGCGGGGCGTGCCGTTCGCAGCGATCGAGAACGCGTTGACGGCGACACCGTAGAACTGGGCGTTGGGCACGAAGTCCCGTACCGTCCAGCCCGCGTTGAGGGCGTACAACGACACCGGTGGGCCGCCCACCCCCGCCGCCGCGTTCATGAAGCCGCCCAGCGCTCCCGCGGTCACCGCTCCCTTGCCGCCGCGCAGGGCCGGCACCCGGGCGCCGCGCATCACGAGCAGGACGGCCGCCGTCACCAGCCCGCCCATCACCACCAGCAGGAGGGGACGCGGGAGTTGGCGGGTCATCCAGGCGCCCGCCGGGACCGTGCAGGCCGCGGCCAGGCACAGCGGGACCATGGCCGCGGGACGGACGCGGCGCCAGCCGCCCGCGAGGCCCACGACGCTGATGGCCCCGGCGGCGCAGTTGGCGAGCACCACCCCGTCGGCGGGGCCGAGCAGCAGCACCAGCGCCGGTACGGCGACCAGCGCGAAGCCCATGCCGGTCAGCCACTGCACGCATCCGCCGAGCAGGACGATCCCGGCGAGCAGCGTTTCCGTCATGTCATGCCCCCCTCATGGAAGGGAACGCTAGCGGTGCTCGCTGTGACCCGGGGCACTTTCCGCGTGGTCCCCGGCCCGGTGGGCAAGAGCCCTTCCGGAACACGACGGCCGACGTCTCACCATGCGGGAGCACGGTGGTGGGATTCGGGCGCTCGTTAGACTGAGCCGACACAAACGAACCGAGCGAGGAGCGCACGTGGGCCTTGTCGTGCAGAAGTACGGAGGCTCCTCCGTAGCCGATGCCGAAGGCATCAAGCGCGTCGCCAAGCGGATCGTGGAAGCGAAGAAGAACGGCAACCAGGTTGTCGTCGTCGTTTCCGCGATGGGCGACACGACGGACGAGCTGATCGATCTCGCCGAGCAGGTTTCTCCGATGCCTGCCGGGCGCGAATTCGACATGCTGCTGACCGCCGGAGAGCGGATCTCCATGGCCCTGCTGGCGATGGCGATCAAAAACCTGGGCCACGAGGCCCAGTCCTTCACCGGCAGCCAGGCAGGCGTCATCACCGACTCGGTCCACAACAAAGCACGGATCATCGACGTCACGCCGGGCCGGATCCGCGACTCGCTGGACAAGGGCAACATCGCGATCGTCGCCGGTTTCCAGGGCGTCAGCCAGGACAAGAAGGACATCACCACGCTGGGCCGCGGTGGTTCCGACACGACGGCCGTGGCGCTCGCCGCCGCGCTCGACGCCGAGGTCTGCGAGATCTACACCGACGTGGACGGCGTGTTCACCGCCGACCCGCGCGTGGTGAAGAAGGCGAAGAAGATCGACTGGATCTCCTTCGAGGACATGCTGGAGCTCGCGGCCTCCGGCTCCAAGGTGCTGCTCCACCGCTGTGTGGAGTACGCCCGCCGCTACAACATCCCGATCCACGTGCGGTCGTCCTTCAGCGGACTGCAGGGCACCTGGGTCAGCAGTGAGCCGATTGGGGACAAGAAGGTGGAGCAGGCCATCATCTCCGGTGTCGCGCACGACACCTCCGAGGCCAAGATCACGGTCGTCGGCGTGCCGGACAAGCCGGGTGAGGCCGCCGCGATCTTCCGGGCCATCGCCGATGCCGAGATCAACATCGACATGGTCGTGCAGAACGTGTCCGCCGCCTCCACCGGCCTGACGGACATCTCCTTCACGCTGCCGAAGACCGAGGGCCGCAAGGCCATCGACGCGCTGGAGAAGAGCCGCTCCGGCATCGGCTTCGACTCGCTGCGCTACGACGACCAGATCGGCAAGATCTCGCTGGTCGGCGCCGGTATGAAGACCAACCCGGGCGTCACCGCCTCCTTCTTCGAGGCGCTGAGCGACGCGGGCGTGAACATCGAGCTGATCTCGACCTCCGAGATCCGTATCTCGGTCGTCACCCGCAAGGACGACGTGCCGGAGGCCGTCCGTGCCGTGCACACCGCTTTCGGGCTCGACTCGGACACCGACGAGGCCGTCGTCTACGGCGGCACCGGCCGTTGATCCCGGGTACAGGCCGATGACCAGCAAGCCGACGCTCGCGGTCGTGGGAGCGACCGGAGCCGTCGGCGCGGTCATGCTCCAGATCCTGTCCCAGCGCGCGGACATCTGGGGCGAGATCCGCCTGATCGCCTCCCCCCGCTCGGCCGGCCGCAAGCTGGCCGTGCGCGGGGAGGAGGTCGAGGTGACGGCCCTGAGCGAAGAGGCCTTCGACGGGGTCGACATCGCGATGTTCGACGTCCCCGACGAGGTCGCCGCCCAGTGGGCGCCGATCGCCGCCGCGCGCGGTGCGGTCGTCGTCGACAACTCCGCCGCCTTCCGGCTGGACCCCGAGGTGCCGCTCGTCGTACCCGAGGTCAACCCGCACGCCGTACGGGTCCGCCCGCGCGGGATCGTCGCCAACCCCAACTGCACGACCCTGACGATGATCGTCGCCCTGGGCGCGCTGCACGCCGAGTTCGGGCTGCGCGAGCTGGTGGTGTCGTCGTACCAGGCGGTGAGCGGGGCCGGGCGGGCCGGCGTGGACACGCTCCGCGCCCAGCTGTCCCTGGTGGCCGGGACCGAGCTGGGGACCAAGCCCGGCGACGTACGGCGGGCCGTCGGCGAGGACACCGGGCCGTTCCCCGATCCGGTCGCCCTGAACGTCGTCCCCTGGGCCGGCTCCCTGCGGGAGGACGGCTGGTCGTCGGAGGAGATGAAGGTCCGCGACGAGGCCCGCAAGATCCTCGGGCTGCCGCAGCTGCCGGTCGCCGTGACCTGCGTACGGGTCCCGGTGATCACCACCCACTCGCTGACCGTGCACGCCCGCTTCCAGGGCGAGGTGACGGTCGACCGGGCCCGGGAGATCCTCGCGACCGCGCCCGGTGTGGTGCTGTGCGACGACCCGGCCGCCGGCGAGTTCCCCACCCCCGCCGACGTGGTGGGCACCGACCCGACCTGGGTGGGCCGGCTGCGGCGGGCCCTGGACGACCCGACCGCGCTCGAACTCTTCGTGTGCGGCGACAACCTCCGCAAGGGGGCCGCGCTGAACACCGCGCAGATCGCGGAACTGGTCGCGGCGGAGCGGGGCGACCGGGCTTAGGCCCGTCAGGAGCAGGTTTGTAGGATCTGTGTAAGAAGTGTGGCCGGAAGCATGGTCCGAACCACTTGAAACCATTGCCCAGGGCAACAGAGGATTTCCCTCCCCGTCCCCGCAACCTTGCGGCGGACGGGGAGCGTCTTTGCGGTCACTCTTCGGGCGTGGGGACGCCGTGACCGGGTCGGGTGCGGGGACCCACCCATATCGGAATATAAGGGAAGAGCGGGACGCATGACGGCACTTGAGGTACGGCCGGTCGTCGCACATGTGACGCCCGGCACGTACAACCCTGGCGGGGGCAGGCGTGTCCAACTGGCGTGGCAGAGGTACTCGAACTCAGTGCGGTCCGCGGCACGGCGGCCCTCCGGCCGCCCCGTGCGGCGCTCCGGCCCCGCACGCCCGGCGGCATGCCGGTGATCGCGCCCATGCCCGCAGCGCGGCCCGCCCGCATACCCAGTCAGCGTGACGGTGCCGAGGATGCCGCGGCGACCGAGGCCGTCGGTACGACCGTCGACCACCTCACCGAGACCTACCGCGCGCACTACCGCTCGCTGCTCGGCCTCGCCGCGCTGCTCCTCGACGACACCGCCTCCTGCGAGGACGTCGTCCAGGAGGCCTTCATCCGCGTGCACTCGGCCCGCAAGCGCGTCCGCGACCCCGAGAAGACCCTCGCGTACCTCCGCCAGACCGTCGTCAACCTCTCCCGCTCGACCCTGCGCCGCCGCATCCTCGGCCTGAAGCTGCTCTCCAAGCCGATGCCGGACATGGCGAGCGCGGAGGAGGGCGCCTACGACCAGCTGGAGCGCCGCGACCTCATCAAGGCGATGAAGGGCCTGCAGCGCCGCCAGCGCGAGGTCCTGGTCCTGCGCTACTTCGCGGACATGACCGAGGCCCAGGTCGCCGAGAGCCTCGGCATCTCCCTCGGTTCGGTGAAGGCGTACGGGTCACGGGGGATCGCCGCGCTGCGGGTGGCCATGGAGGCACCAGCATGAGCGAGCGAGCCGAAGGGGGCGATTCCGATGAGCGCCACTCCCACGAACGTCACGAGCCCTTCGCCTGGCACGAACCGACGAAGCGGGACGAGCAAGAGCACACGCAATCGCACGCTGGGAACGGAACTGTGAACCACGGCCCCGACGAAAAGGGCACCGAGGGCCGCCGCCACGGCCCCACCGGGCCCGAAGCGGACCGGGACGGGCTCGGCCAGGACCTGGACGGGTCCGGCCCGGCCCGGGACGGGCTCGGCGCCGACGAGGCGGCGCTGCGCCGGATGCTGCACTCCGCCGTCGACGACATCGAGCCGCGCGTCGGCACGCTGGACCAGCTGCGCCGGGCCGTCCCCGCGCGGCGGGCCCGCAAGCGGCAGGCCGCCGTCGGCATGGCCGCCGCGGCCCTGTTCATCGGCACCGCGATCCCCGCGCTCGTGCACGTCTCCCGCGCCGGCGACACCGACTACAACACCGCCATGGCCGGCCAGTCCTCCCAGGCCCAGGGCGGTACCGGGCAGAGCAGGGACAAGGGCGGCGACAAGGGCCCCCGGAGGGGCACCAGCAGCGCGAGCGCCCAGCCGGACAAGGGGCCCGGCAAGCCCGGTGAGACGGGCAAGCCCGGCGGCGGCACCACCGGCTCGACCGGCGGCGCCAACCCGTCCGCCACCCTCACCGCGGGCGGCGTACCCACGTGCACGGCGGCCCAGCTGGGCTCCGCCACCGGCACCGCCGACGTCCCCGACTCCGCGGGCGTGGTCTACGGCACGTTCCGCGTCGTCAACACCTCCGCCGCCGCCTGTACCGTCGCCGGTGCGGGCACCATCACCCCCACCGCGGTGGGCGCGGCCGAACAGGCCAAGATCAGCAGTACCCGGCATGTGGCCGGGGACGCGGCGACCGATCTGCCCGACCCCTCGCTGGAGGTCACCGGGCTGCTCCTGCAGCCGGGCGCGGCCTACGAGGAGAAGTTCGCCTTCGTACCCTCGGAGACCTGCCCCACCACCGGCGGCGACAACCCCACCGGCGGCACGGACCCGGGCCGGCCCTCGCCGGATCCGACACCCACCCCGGACGCGAACGCCTCCGGCGGTTCGGCCGACGGCGGCGGTTCGGGGGGTTCGGCGGGTCCCACGACCCAGCTGATGACCGAGGGCGGTACGGCGGACGGGAGCGTGCAGGTCACGCATACCGCGGAGGGCGGTTCACCGTCGGCCACGGCGACGGTGACCGGGGAGTGCGCGGGCACCGTGATCTACACCGGGGTGCTGGCGGGGGCTTAGCGCCGTCGGCGGTCAGGCGCCGTAGCTGCGGGCAGTCGTGCCGCCGGGGCGGCACGGGTGGGCGCAGCGGCACCCTGCACGGGCCGGCAAGCGATCCCGCCCCGGCCCGCACCGGTACCGGTCAGCTACTGCTCACCGGTTCCGGCGCTTCCTCCGGCACCAGGCCCAGCGCAGCGTCCCGCACCGCCTCCGCCTCCCGCCGCAGCAGCCGGAACCACATGAAGACCACGAAGCCGGCGAAGACGAACCACTCCCCGGTGTATCCGAGGTTCTGGAACGCCTTCAGATCCAGCCCGGTACCGCCCGGCGCCGTCGCGGGCACGCCCCTCATCCCGGAGTCGGCCCGGTCGAGCGTGACCCAGGCGTCGTACAGCCGGTCCGGCACCAGGTTGACCAGCGACGCCGAGCTGATCGCCGCGGTCTGCCCCGCCGGCAGCCCGCCCTGCGCGCTGACCCCGTTGTCCCCGGGCGTCTCGGACGCCTGCAGCGCGCCGGTGACGGTGACCTCACCGCTCGGCGGCGCGGGCGCCTTCGCCGGGTCCGCCTTGCCCGGCAGCCAGCCCCGCACGACCGGCAGCGCCTTGCCGGAGCCGGTGCGCAGCAGGGTGAGGACGTAGAAGCCGTTCTTGCCGTCCAGTTGCCGGCCGGGCACCAGCAGCTGCTTGCCGTAGTGCCCGCTCGCGGTGACCCGGCGGCCCGAGGTGGCCTTGTCGACGGGCAGCATCGACTCCAGCGGACGTGCGGTCTCGTGCCGGTCGGACGCGGCCTGCTCGGTCGCGGCCCGGTGGTCCTGGACCCGCCCCTCGAACCGGCTCAGCTGCCAGGACCCCATGAAGACGCAGAACGGGATGGCGAGCAGCACGAAGACGTTGATGCCCCACCAGCGGGGTGTCAGCAGAAACCGGTACACGCCTCCCACGGTACGGCGCCCGTGCCGCGTCGCTGCCCGCGGGTCAGCCCTTGGTGGCCTTGAGCGAGTAGATCAGCGGGATGCGCGGGTGGTCCGCCGGGAAGCGGTGGTAGCCGTCCCGGACCTCGAAGTTCTCGAAGCGCGGGAAGAGCGAGACGTCGTGTTCGTGCAGGAACTCGATGCGCAGCCCGGTCGCGGCGAGCGCGGAGACGACGTCGCCGAGGGTGTGCTGCCACTGCACGCTGCGGTTGTGGACGGTCACGGCGTCCTGGTCGGCGTAGGTGCCGGGCTCTTCCCACACCTGCCCGTCGCGGGCGAAGTAGTCGCGCACGATCCGCGAGCCGGTCGCGTCGTCCAGGGCCTCGGTGATCGGGTGGAACTCGGCGAGGTACAGGAAGCCGCCGGGCGCGACCAGCGAGGCGGCCGTCTCGGCCCAGCGGCGGATGTCGGGCAGCCAGCACAGCGCGCCCAGCCCGGTGTAGACGATGTCGTACGACGCCTCGGGTACGGCGTCGGCCGCGTCGTACACGTCGCTGGTGACGAACGCGGCGCGTTCGGGCCCGTGGCCAAGGTCGGCGGCAAGGGAGCGGGCGGCCTCGACGGCCGGTTGGGAGAAGTCCAGGCCGACGACGCGGGCGGCGCCCCGGTGGACCCAGGAGAGGGTGTCCGTCCCGATGTGGCACTGCAGGTGCAGGAGCGTCCTGCCGGTGACGTCGCCGACCTCGGCCGCCTCGAAGTCCCGCAGGACGTCCGGGTGTGCGCGGAAGCCGGCGAGGTCGTAGTACTCACCGGCGACGTGCACGGGGACCCTCTCGTCCCACATGGCCCGGTTGTCCTCGCGCCAGCCGTCGGGTGCGGAATGATGGTCGACCTGCGTGCTCATGGTCGGGAAGTTATCCACAGGCTGCGCACACTCGCCACCCAATTGTCGGCGCGGCCAGGCAGTATGGGCGCATGACTGGGGCGATGAGTGAGAGCAACGGGCCGGGTGCGCGGGACGCGGCCGGCATGCCGGACTGGGAGAAGCGCTTCCGTGCGCCGCGGGTGTCGCTGCCCGACTGGGCGGAGGACGCGCCGCACCGCTCCCTGTTCGTGTCGAACGCGACGGGCACGTACGAGCTGTACGCCTGGGACCGTGCGACGGGCGAGCAGCGGCAGGCGACGTTCCGGCCGAACGGCACGACGGACGGCGTGCTCTCCCCGGACGGCGCCTGGATCTGGTGGTTCGACGACAAGGACGGCGACGAGTTCGGCATCTGGCGCCGTCAGCCCTTCGGAGGAGGGGCGGACGAGCCCGCCGTCCCCGGCCTCGACCCCTCCTACCCGGCCGGCCTGGCCCTGGCCCGCGACGGCCGCACGGCGGTCGTCGGCCGCTCCACGGACGAGGACGGTACGACGATCCACCTGGCGCGCGAGGGCCAGGACCCGGTCGAGATCTACCGGCACCGCGAGTCGGCGGGCGTCGGCGACCTCTCGCACGACGGCTCCCTGATCGCCGTCGAGCACACCGAGCACGGCGACGCCATGCACGCGGCGCTGCGCGTGCTCCGCCCGGACGGCACGCCGGTCGCCGAGCTGGACGACACCAAGGGCGGCACCGAGGAGCTGGGCCTGGAGGTGCTGGGCTTCGCACCGGTCGACGGCGACACCCGCCTGCTCATCGGCCACCAGCGCCGGGGCCGCTGGGAGCCGCTGGTGTGGGACGTGACGACGGGCGAGGAGACCGACCTCGCCCTGGACCTCCCCGGTGACGTCAGCGCCGAGTGGTACCCGGACGGCTCGGCCCTGCTCATCGCCCATGGCTTCGAGGCCCGCAGCGAGCTGTACCGCTACGACCTGGGAAGCCGCGAGCTGACCCGCATCCCCACCCCGCCCGGCACGGTCTCCGGCGCGACGGCCCGCCCGGACGGCAGCGTGGAGTACCTGTGGTCGTCGGCCGCCGAGCCCCCGGCGGTGCGGTCGACCTCCGGTGGTGTGGTGCTGGATCCGCCCGGCATGGCCTGCCCGCCGTCGGTGCCGGTGGAGGACGCGTGGGTGGAGGGCCCCGGTGGCCGCATCCACGCGCTGATCCAGAAGCCGGCGGGTGCGAGCGGCCCCCTGCCGACGGTGTTCGACCTGCACGGCGGCCCGACCTGGCACGACAGCGATTCCTTCGCCGCGGGCCCGGCCGCCTGGGTCGACCAGGGCTATGCGGTGATCCGCATCAACTACCGCGGCTCCACCGGCTACGGCCGCGCCTGGACCGACGCCCTCAAGCACCGGGTCGGCCTGATCGAGCTGGAGGACGTCGCCGCGGTCCGGGACTGGGCGGTGTCCTCGGGCCTCGCCGACCCCGCCCGCCTGGTCCTCACCGGCGCCTCCTGGGGCGGCTATCTCACCCTGCTCGGCCTCGGCACCCAGCCCGAGGCGTGGACGCTGGGCATCGCGGTCGTGCCCGTCGCGGACTACGTCACCGCGTACCACGACGAGATGGAGGCCCTGAAGGCCATGGACCGCACCCTGCTGGGCGGCACCCCGGAGGAGGTCCCCGAGCGCTTCGAGGCCTCGTCCCCGCTGACGTACGTCGACGACGTCAAGGCCCCGGTCTACATCTCGGCGGGCGTCAACGACCCGCGCTGCCCGATCCGCCAGATCGACAACTACGTCAAGCGCCTGGAAATGAGAGGCGCGCCCCACGAGGTGTACCGCTACGACGCCGGGCACGGCTCACTGGTGGTGGACGAGCGGATCAAGCAGGTGAGACTGGAGATGGACTTCGCGGCCCGGCACCTGGGTGCTTCCTGAGCGAGGGTCAGCGCAGTTCCGCGAGGCCTCTGCGAGTGGCGGCGACGACGACCCGGTCCTCCTTCGACAGCACATGGTCCGGTGCCGTGTCCGTCCGTCCCTCCAGGGCCAGTACCCTCCAGGACCCGGCCCGGAAGGCGTCCCGCACCGTCCGTCCCTCCAGCTGGGGGTGCCCGGCGACATCGACCGCGGCGAACAGCAGCACCCTCCGCTCCACCGCGATGGCGCCGAGCACCTGCCGCCCGAGCATCGCCCCGGCGAACGCGGGCGCGGCCAGATGGGTGACGCTCCGGCTCCGGGTCAGGGCGTGCGGGTACGCGGCGCGCAGGGTGCGGTACACGGCGGTGGCGAAGTCGTCGTCGTACAGCCGCAGCACCACCCGCAGGTCGGGCCGTACGGACCGTGCGTACAGCACGGCCTCCAGGTTCGTGGTGTCCGCGCTGGTCACGGCGAGCAGTGCGTACGCCCGGTGGATCTTGGCGGACTCCAGCACCCCTTCCTGGGTGACGTCCCCGAACACCACCGGCACCCGCAGCCTGCGCGCGGTCGCAAGGCCCCGTGCCTCCGGGTCGGACTCGACGCACACGACGGGGATGTTCAGCTCGCGCAGCCGGGTCAGCACCCGGGTGCCGATCTTGCCGAGCCCGAGCAGCACCACATGGCCGCCGAGTCCGCGCGGTGGTTTGCGCAGCGCGGAGGCCGTGCGGAAGGTGCCCAGCGCCTCCAGCACGGCCGCCAGCAGCACCGGAAGCAGCAGCAACCCGACGAGTCCGGAGAGGAGTTGGAGGATCTGCCGGCCCAGCGGCGCGCCGATGGCCGGGTCGTCGATGGCGAACAGGTCGAGGAGGGTGTAGTAGAAGGCACGCAGCGGATGGATCCCCGGCGTGACCACCCACAGCGCCACGGCGAGCGCGACCACGCACGCCGTCGCGCCCGCCAGCGACCACCGCAGCCGCCGGGAGAACAGCGAGGCGAGCGGCGGTACTCCGCCTCGGCCGGGCGCGGCCGACTCCCCGCCGCCCGCCGACGACACCTGCTCCAGCACCACGGCCGCCCGCCCGGCGGCCTGCCGTACCTCGTCGTCGTCGGGCAGCAGCCGCGGCTCCTGCTCCCCGCCGCCCTCGGGATCCGCGCCCGGCGGGGACAGCAGGGCGAGCGTGCACAGCCCGGATCCGGCCGACGGCCGTTCGACGGCGCGCAGCAGCAGCCCCTCGGTCTGTACGACCTTGCTGGTGCCGGCGACGGCGGTGGCGGCCAGTGCGGGTGCGGCGGTGTCGGCGTCGGACAGCACGGTGGTGGACGCGTCCGAGCCGCCCTCGCCGTTGCCGGCCGCCAACGCAGCGGCCTGGTCGAGGAGTTCCTCGATGTGCTGGCCCAGCCGGCGGTTGTAGAGCCGGAGGACGAGCCGCAGCCGCGGGTTGAGCCGGCGGGCGGTCAGCGCGGCCCGGATGTTGGTCTCGTCGTCGTCGAAGACGAGGGCGAGCGCGGCGGCCCGTTCCACCCCGGCCTCGGCGAGCACGGCCTCGGTGACCTCGAAGGCCTCCAGCACGCGTGCACCGTCACCCCCGTTGCCCCCGCCGCCGGTGCTCGTGGCCGGCGCGGTGTGCGCGGATCCGGCGCCGCCGCGGCCGACCGCGGCGCTCACCACACGGTCGAACAGCGCGGCCGACGCGGAACGGGCCCGGCCGACCACCGGGGGTCTGGCGGTGCGCTCGTTCGGCGGTACCACGAGGGTGACCTGCTCGCCGTAGACCCCGCGCAACTCGGCGGCCAGCCGGTGCGCAAGCCCGTCGTCACCGCACACCACCATGTGCGCCGGCGGGGCACTGGGCCCCCCTTGATACGGAACGCTCGCCACGAGGTGAAAGAGTGCCCCAGGAAGAAGGGTGGTTCCAGCAGCGGTGTGAACACCTGGGGGACCCTGCGCGTACTGAGGGGGAGGGAGCCAGTACAGCCGGAGGTATCCACCCGTGGCCATCACCGAAGACGCCCCGCCCGGCGCGGAGGTCACCCCCACCGGTGTACCGGCCGCCCAGGAGGGCCGCCGGCTCAGCTCCCCGCTGGTGCTGGTGCTGACGCTGCTGCTGGCGGTGCTCGCCCAGTCCCCGATCCGCGGGCTCCTCGGCACCCCGGCGATGCAGAGCTGGATGACGGTGTTCGTCGCGGTGACCGTGCAGGCGCTGCCCTTCCTGGTGCTCGGTGTGCTGCTGTCGGCGGCGATCGCGGTGTTCGTGCCGCCGTCGTTCTTCGCCCGCGCCCTCCCGCGCAGCCCCGCCCTCGCCGTCCCCGTCGCCGGGATCGCGGGCGCCGTGCTGCCGGGCTGCGAATGCGCGTCGGTGCCGGTCGCCGGAGCACTGGTGCGCAGGGGCGTGTCCCCGGCCGCCGCCCTCGCCTTCCTCCTCTCCGCCCCCGCCATCAACCCGATCGTGCTGACCGCCACCGCCGTCGCCTTTCCCCACGACCCGGAGATGGTGCTGGGCCGCTTCCTGGCGAGCCTGCTCGTGGCGTGCGCGATGGGCTGGCTGTGGCAACGGCTGGGCCGCACCGACTGGCTGCGCCCGCCGGCCCACGGTGCGCACGAGGGCGCGACGAAGGGGGAGGCGTTCTGGAACTCGGTGCGGCACGACACCATGCACGCCGGCGGGTTCCTGGTGCTCGGCGCGATGGCGGCGGCCACGCTGAAGGCGGCGGTCCCGGCGGACTGGCTGCGCACGGCGGCCGGAAACCCCGTCTTCTCCGTGCTCGCCCTCGCGGTCCTGGCCGTGCTGCTGTCCATCTGCTCGGAGGCGGACGCGTTCGTCGCGGCCTCCCTCATCCAGTTCTCGCCGACGGCCAAGCTGGTGTTCCTGGTCGTGGGTCCGATGATCGACCTCAAGCTCTTCGCGATGCAGGCCGGCACCTTCGGCCGTACCTTCGCCCTCCGCTTCGCCCCCGCCACCTTCGCGCTGGCGATCGCGGGCGCCGTACTGACCTCGGCGGTGCTGCTGTGAACCGTCAGTCCCAGGCCGCCGTCCTGTTCCTGCTCGGTGCCGCCCTCCTGCACGCGGGCGGCACCGGCCTCTACCTCCGCTACGTCAAGGAAGGCCTGCGCCCGCTGCTGCTGGCCGCGGGTGTGGTGCTGATCGCGGCGGCGGTGGCGACGGTCTGGTACGAGCGCCGGCGTGCCCGGGCCGCCGCCCGCTCACACGGTCACGCCCACCCCGAACCCCGCATCTCCTGGCTGCTGCTGCTCCCCCTCCTCGCCCTCATCCTGGTCGCCCCGCCCGCCCTCGGCTCCTACAGCGCCCTGCGTTCGGGGACGGCGCTGCAAAAGCCGTACGCCTACGGCGCGTTGCCCGCCGCCGACCCCGCCCCCCTCTCCGTGATCGACTACGCCTCCCGCGCCGCCTACGGCCACGGCCGCTCCCTGCACGGCCGCACGGTCCGCGTCACCGGCTTCCTCGCCCTGGACCACTCGGGCGCGCCGTACCTGGTCCGCATGGCCCTCAACTGCTGCGCGGCGGACGCCCAGCCGGTGAAGATCGCCCTGACCGGCACCCTGCCGCCGGTCCTGCGGCCGGACGCCTGGCTGGAGGTCACCGGCACCTACTCGCCCCGGCTCACGCGGGATCCCGTCAACGGCGGCCCCATCCCGTACCTGAAGGTCACGTCGGCCAAACCGGTTCCGGTACCGCACGACCCGTACGACGAGACCTGGAACACCTGAGCCATCCGCGCACGAGGTCGTCAAGTGAGCGTGGTCCAGGCAACACCTGACCCTCCTTCATTGCCGGAACCGGCACAAGAACACCCCGGTGGCCCGGATGCACAATCGCGGGCGTGAACAGCTCTGACATGCTCTGCCGGTCCCCCTGGAAGCACGGCGTCCGCTGGTCGGTGGTCATCGGGGCGGGCGGGGGACTGCTCGCCGGAGTGGGGCTGGGGTGTGCGGGCGTGCTGCCGGACACCGTCCCCCTCGTGCTGGTGACCATCGGACTGTGCCTGGTGGGGGCCGCCGCGTGGTCGCTGTACCTGGTGACGGGCTGGGCGCGCGCGGACGCCTACGGGCTGCACACCTGGACGTTGCTGCGCCGCCGCAGCGTGCCGTGGCAGGAGGTCACGGATCTGCTGGTGCGGGTGCAGACCCTGCCCCGGGGCGGGGAGAACCGGCGCGTCATGGTGGCGCTGCGGGGTGGGCGGAGGCTGCTGCTGCCCCAGCCGTCCAGTGCCGGGTACGGCAAACCGGCCTTCGCCGAACGGCTGGCCGCGCTGCGCCGGATGCACCGTCGGTACGGCACTCCCGAGTCGACCGCGGTCCGCCATGTCACCGGCAAGAGCGTGGGCAGCGGCTGGGCGGGCCGGTTGTGTGCCTGCCTGCTGCTGCTCGTGGCGGCGGGTACGGCCGCGTGGTTCGTGTCGGCCGCCACGGCGCACCAGCGGGCCTGGGAGAAGGCCGTGCCCTGCGCGGCCGGGACGTCCGACGCCGACGCGTACGACTGTCTGTCCACCCTTCCGGCGGTGATCTCCCGGACCGATCCGCGCGGGCCGAAGCAGACCAGCCATCTGTACTTCGCCCATGGCAACCCGACCGACCGGCTGGCGGTGTCCGCCGATGCCGCCGAGGCGTTCCAGCCCGGCGACCGGGTCGAACTGACTGTCTGGCACCACCAGGTGATGAAGGTCGCGGGGAAGCGGTACGTCTGGCACGACCACGTCATCACGGGCGGCAGTGTGGCCGTCACGGCGGCCGCGCTCGTCCTCGTCGCGGGGTATCCGGCGGCCCAGGTGCTGCTGCGGCTGCGCGGGCGGCGGCTCCGGCGGCCCGACGACGAGGTGCTGCCGTCGGTCCTGCCGTTCGCGGGCGCCCTCGCCGGTACGGCCGCCTGGCTGCTGCCGCTGTGCTACCTCCACCCCACGGACCTGGCCGGCGCCACGGGGCCGGTCACCTGGCTGGCCGTCGGTTCGCTGGTCTCGGTCGCCCTGTTCGTCCTCGCCTGGCGAGCCACCCGTTTCCCGACGCCGCCAGAGCCGCAAGTGCCGCGACTCGCATAGGACTTCGGGGTGCCGGGGCGGTGGGCCCGCCTACTTCCTGCCCTCCTCCCCGAGCAGGCCGAAGCGCTCCAGGTCCCGCAGCCAGGCGTGGGCGTTGCCGTCCGACGGGGCGCGCCAGTCGCCGCGCGGGGAGAGGGAGCCGCCCGCCGAGACCTTCGGGCCGTTCGGCATCGCCGAGCGCTTGAACTGGGAGAAGGCGAAGAAGCGGCGGACGAAGACCTCCAGCCAGCGCACGATCTCCGGCAGCTGGTACGTGCCCCGGTCGGCCTCCGGGAAGCCGGGGGGCCAGGCGCCGGCCTCCTTGTCGTGCCAGGCGTGCCAGGCGAGGAAGGCGATCTTGGAGGGGCGGAAGCCGTAGCGCAGGACGTGGAAGAGGGTGAAGTCGTGCAGCGCGTACGGGCCGATCTTCGACTCGGTGGACTGCATCTCCTCGCCGGGGACGAGTTCGGGGCTGATCTCCGTGTCCAGAATGGCGGCCAGGATCTTGCCGGTCTCCTCGTCGAACTGCTCGCTGCTGATGACCCAGCGGATCAGATGCTGGATCAGCGTCTTCGGCACACCGGAGTTGACGTTGTAGTGGCTCATCTGGTCGCCCACGCCGTACGTGGACCAGCCGAGCGCCAGTTCGGACAGGTCGCCGGTGCCGAGCACGATGCCGCCGCGCTGGTTGGCGAGGCGGAACAGGTAGTCGGTGCGCAGGCCCGCCTGGACGTTCTCGAAGGTGACGTCGTACACCGGCTCGCCGGAGGCGAAGGGGTGGCCGATCTCCTTCAGCATCAGGCGTGCGGTCGGCGTGATGTCCAGCTCGGCCGCGGTCACGCCGAGGGCCCGCATCAGCCGGTGGGCGTTGTCCTTGGTGTGGTCGCTGGTGGCGAAGCCGGGCAGGGTGAAGGCGAGGATGTCGCTGCGCGGGCGGCCGGCGCGGTCCATGGCGCGGGCGGCGACGATCAGCGCGTGCGTGGAGTCCAGTCCGCCGGAGACGCCGATGACGACCTTGGGGCCGCCGATCGACGCGAGGCGCTGCTGGAGGCCGGCGACCTGGATGTTGTACGCCTCGTAGCAGTCCAGGGCGAGGCGGTCGGGGTCGGCGGGCACGAACGGGAAGCGTTCGAGGCGGCGGCGCAGGCCCAGGTCGGTCAGCGGAGGGTCCAGCTCGAACGACACCGTGCGGAAGTCGGCGGTGCGGGCGGTGTGGGTGCGGCGGTTCTCGCCGAACGTGCCCATCCGCTGCCGCTCCTGCCGCAGCAGGTCGAGGTCGACGTCGGCCACCGCGTACTGCTCGCCGAGCGGGAAGCGTTCGGTCTCGGCCAGCAGCACCCCGTTCTCGTAGATCAGGGTCTGGCCGTCCCAGGACAGGTCGGTGGTCGACTCGCCGAGACCGGCCGCCGCGTAGACGTACGCGGCGAGGCAGCGTGAGGACGCCGACCGGCACAGCAGCTTGCGGTCCTCGGCCCGGCCGACCGTGATCGGGCTGCCCGAGAGGTTGACCAGGACGGTCGCCCCGGCGAGGGCCGCCTCCGCGCTCGGCGGCACCGGCACCCACATGTCCTCGCAGATCTCCGCGTGCAGCACGAGACCGGGGACGTCCTGCGCGGCGAAGAGCAGGTCCACGCCGAAGGGGACCTCCGCGCCGCCGAGCCGGATCGTTCCGCCGCGCTCGTCGTCGCCCCCGGCGATCTGCCGGCGCTCGTAGAACTCCCGGTAGTTCGGCGGGTACGACTTCGGTACGACGCCGAGGATCCGGCCGCGGTGCACGATCACCGCGCAGTTGAAGAGCCGGTCGCGGTGCCGCAGCGGGGCGCCGACGACCAGCACCGGCAGCAGGTCCGCCGACTCGGCCACGATCGTGGCGAGCGCCTTCTCGACGTCGTCGAGCATGGCGTCCTGCAGCAGCAGGTCGTCGATCGCGTACCCGGACAGACACATCTCCGGGAACACGGCGACGGCGACGCCCTCCTCGGCGCACCGGCGCGCATGGCGCAACACCGCCCCGGCGTTGGCGGCGGGGTCGGCGATGACGGTGTGGCCCGTGCACGCGGCGACGCGCGCGAAGCCGTGCTGGTAGACCGACCAGAAGCTCAACGGGACCTCTTTCCGAAGCGACTTTCCCACAACAGGAAGCCTAAAGGGAGCCCGTCACCCACCGCCCACCTGCGGGTTTCAGTGTGCTGAAGCCCTTCCTGGCGGGCTGAAACCCGGCTGAAGCCGTGCTGAACCGCCCGGGCGGCAGTCTCTGCGGCATGACGACGACGGACCACGAACTCGCGATCGCAGCCACCGGGCTGCGCAAGTCCTACGGGGACAAGACCGTCCTCGACGGCATCGACATCCATGTGCCCGCCGGGACGATCTTCTCCCTCCTCGGACCGAACGGCGCGGGCAAGACCACCGCGGTCGGCATCCTGTCCACCCTGATCTCCGCCGACGGCGGCCAGGCGCGGATCGCCGGGCACGATCTGACCCGTGAGGCCCAGGCGGTCCGGGCGGCCATCGGGGTCACCGGCCAGTTCTCGGCCGTGGACGGGCTGATCACCGGCGAGGAGAACATGCTGCTGATGGCCGACCTGCACCACCTCTCCCGCCGGGAGGGCCGGCGGGTCACCGCCGGGCTGCTGGAACGCTTCGACCTGGTCGAGGCCGCGAAGAAGCCCGCCTCCACCTACTCCGGCGGTATGAAGCGCCGCCTGGACATCGCCATGACCCTGGTGGGCGACCCGCGGATCATCTTCCTCGACGAGCCGACCACCGGCCTCGACCCCCGCTCCCGCCACACCATGTGGCAGATCATCCGCGAGCTGGTCTCCGGCGGTACGACCGTCTTCCTCACCACCCAGTACCTGGAGGAGGCCGACCAGCTGGCCGACCGCATCGCCGTTCTCAACGGCGGCAAGCTGGTCGCCGAGGGCAGCGCCGGAGAGCTCAAGCGGCTCGTGCCCGGCGGCCATGTACGGCTGCGCTTCGCCGACCCGGTGACGTACGAACGTGCGGCCACCGCGCTGCGCGAGGTCACCCGGGACGACCAGGCGCTCACCCTGCAGATCCCCAGCGACGGCACCCAGCGCGAGCTGCGCGCCATCCTCGACTGGCTCGACGCCGCCGGTATCGAGGCCGACGAGCTGTCCGTGCACACCCCCGACCTGGACGACGTGTTCTTCGCCCTGACCGGCAGCTCCGTACCTTCCCAGCCCACCGACAAGGAGACCGTCCGATGAGTGCCGCCGCCACCCACGCCGTCCGTGACAACCTCACCATGCTGCGGCGCAACCTCCTGCACGCCCGCCGCTATCCGTCCCTCACCCTGAACCTCCTGCTCACCCCGGTCATCCTGCTGCTGCTCTTCGTGTACGTCTTCGGTGACGTGATGAGCGCCGGCATCAACGGCGGCCACGCGGACCGGTCGGACTACGTCGCCTACCTCGTCCCCGGCATTCTCTTCCTGACCGCCGCGATGACCTCGCTCGGCACCGCGGTGTCCGTGTGCACCGACATGACCGAGGGCATCATGGCCCGGTTCCGCACCATGGCGATCTCCCGCGCCTCCGTGCTGATCGGCCATGTGGTCGGCAGCGTGATCAAGACGCTGCTGGCTCTGGTGCTGGTCCTGGGCATCGGGCTGGCCATCGGCTTCCGGCCCGACGCGACGCCGGTGGAGTGGATCGCGGTGATCGGGCTGATGGCGCTGGCCGGCCTGGGGCTGACCTGGATCGCGGTCGGCATGGGCCTGGCGAGCCCCAACCCCGAGGGGGCCAGCAACATGGGCACCCCGCTGGTCATGCTGCCGTTCCTGTCCAGCGCGTTCGTGCCGGTGGACGCCATGCCGAGCTGGTTCCGCTGGTTCGCCGAGTACCAGCCCTTCTCGCCGGCCATCGAGACGCTGCGGGGGCTGCTGCTGGGCAGCGGGATCGGCACGGAGAACGCCGTGCTGACCGTGGCGTGGTTCGTGGGGCTGTCGGTGCTGGGGTATCTGTGGTCGAAGGCGCAGTTCAATCGCGAGCCGAAGCGGTGAGGTCTGCCGGCCGGCGGCCGCGGGTGCGTGGTGGGCTGGTCGCGCAGTTCTCCGCGCCCCAGGGGAGCTGCAGCTCGCCGCCCCGTTCAGGCGCCGTAGCTGCGGCACCTGGCGACGCGGGTCAGCGAACCCACCCCCACCGGCCCGCAGGGTGCCGGTCAACCTTGGGGAGCAGTCAGCTCGCGCAGCGCCTCCGCGCGCAACTCCTCCCGCCCCAGGGCGGCGTACCTCGACCTCGCGTCGGCGTACGCCGCCCCGTCGGCGTTCCCGGCCAGTGCCCGGGACCGGGACAGGGACAGGGTGGGGAACTCCCGCACCGCCGGCATCCGCTCCGCGAGCGCCACCAGCCGTACGGCTTCCCGTTCGCCCCGGGCCAGCCCGGCGAAGCCGAGCGCCAGCAACACCGTGCCGTACACCGGCAGTTCCACCGGAGCGCCGTCGGCCACAGTGCCGTCCGCCGGGGCGCCGGACAGCATGTCGAGCAGCCGTTCCCGCAGTTCCTCGGCGAGGTGGGCCACCGGCTCCAGCCGGCCGGCCTGCGCGTGCGCCGCCAGCGCGGCCGACCGCAGCTCCAGCGACCACGGTTCCACGAACGGGTCACCGGCATGCAGCAGTCCGACCTCCTGTACCTGCGCGACCGCCCGGCGCCACAGCCCGAGTCCGACCTCGGTCAGCCCCCGGGCCAACGCGATCTCCGCCCGGCTCGGCAGATCGGAGGAGAAGATCTGGGCGGACTCCGATGGCCGGTCCAGCTCCGCGAGCCTCAGCCAGTACTCGGCCTCGTCCAGTTCCCCACGCTGCAGACAGGCCAGTACCAGCCCCGAGTGCACCCCGACCGAGTCCGACCAGTCGCCGTGCCGGCCGAACTCGTCGAGCGCGTCCAGTGCGGCCCGCAGATGGCCGTACGCCTCCGCGCCCCGCTCGGACTGCAGGCACAGCTCGCTGATCCGCCCGTGACTGAGCAACGCCATGGCCGGATTCCCGAGCGGTTCGAGCGCGTCGAGCATCCGGCGGGCGTACTCCAGCGCGCCTTCCGAGTCGTGCCGGGATTCCCATACATAGCTCGCCACGCAGGCCGCGACGCCCGCCAGCAGGGGCTCGTCGGCCTCGCAGAGTTCCAGCAGCCGCCCGTACCGCGGCGGGTGCATGTCCGGTACGGCACACAGCACGATCGACAGCGCCCGCACCACGGTGTCCGGTGGCGCGGGCGGCAGCCGGCGCAGGATCACCAACTGCCGTACGGCGTGCGGGCCGCGGCCCATGAACAGGCTCGCGGTGCACACGACCGCCGCGCTGCGGGTTGCCTCGACGTCGTCCGGACCGGGGCGGAACCGGGACAGCGGCCCGCCGGACTCGGCGACCAGGGCGGCGAGCCGGAGGTAGTTGGAGTCGGTGGCCCACAGGGAGGCCAGTACGGCGGTGACGGCGGCCGTGCTCGGCCCGTCCTCGCGGGCCAGGGCGTGCCGCAGCGCCAGGACGAGGTTGTCCTGCTCGGCGCGGATGCGCAGCCACGCGGCCACCGCGTCGGAGCTGAACAGGACGTCGTGATGGGCGCGGCCGAAGTCCCGTGCCCAGGCGAGGAACCGGTCGGTGACCGCGTCCTCCTCGCCGGCTTCGGCACGCTTGACGGAGCCGAACTCCCGGAGTGTCTCCAGCATGTGGAAGCGCACCCCGGAGGGGCTGTCGTCCACCTTGATCAGGGACTGCCCGGCCAGTTGCTCCAGCAGCGCCAGCGTGTCCCCGCCCTCGCCGAGGACGTACTCCGCCGCGTCCTCGGCGAAACCCCCCGGGAACACGGACAGGGCGCGCAGGGCGGCCTGTCCGTCGGGTTCCAGCAGGTTCCAGCTCCAGTCGACCACGGCCCGCAGGGTGCGATGCCGCTCGGGCGCGTCGCGCGCACCCCCGCGCAGCAGGGTGAACCGGTCCCTGAGCCGGCGGGAGATGTCGGCCACGGACAGCACCCGGACCCGGGCCGCGGCAAGCTCCACGGCGAGCGGCAGCCCGTCCAGGTGCCGGCAGATGTCGGCGACCAGCTCGGGAGGCAGCTCCACACCGGGCCGGGCGGCCCGTGCCCGCCGGGTGAAGAGTTCCACCGAGGTCGCCTGGGACAGCTCCGGCAGGGCGTACACGGACTCCGAGGTCAGCCCCAGCGGGGCCCGGCTGGTGGCCAGGACCCGCAGCTGCCTGGACCGCGACACCAACGCCTGGACGAGAGCGGCCGCACCCGTGATGACGTGCTCGCAGTTGTCCAGCACCAGCAGGGCCGGCCCGGCCCCCAGCGCGCCCACGATGCCGCTCACCACGTCCCCGCCCCCGGCGAACTGCCGGCCCTCTCCGGCGCCGACCGCCGAGGCCACCTCACCGGCCACGTCGGCGTCGGCGGTGACACCGGCCAGGGCGACGAAGTGCACCACGGGCTGCTCGGCCGCCCGGCTCACCGCGTGCGAGAGCCGCGTCTTGCCCAGCCCGCCGGGGCCGACCACGGTGACCACCCGGGCCGCGCGCAAAAGCCCGGCCACGGCGGCGATGTCGGCGTCCCGGCCCAGCAGCGGATTCGGGTCGTGCGGCACACCGTGACGGACCGGCGGTGCGTCCGCGCTCAGCAACTCCTGGTGCACGGCCCTGAGTCGGTGTCCGGGATCGGTGCCCAGATCGTCCCGCAGCCGGCGGCGGTAGGCGTCGTAGCGGGTCAGTGCCGCGGCCCGGCCCGCGGTGGCGGCCTCGCAGCGCAGCAGCTCCGCCAGCACCTCCTCGTCCCGCGGCAGCTCCTGAGCCAGTTCGGCCAGGGGCGCCGCGGCCTGATCCCGCCGGCCCAGCCGGGCCAGGGCGAGCGCCCGGGAGCGGACCAGCGAGCGGTGTGCCCGGACCCGGTCGGCACGCAGCGCCACCAGCGGGTCGTGCAGGTCCTCTCCGGCCGCGGCACCCACGCTTCCGTCCCACAGCGCCAGCCCGGCCTCGGCCTCGGCCAGCGCGCCGTCGTGGTCCCCGGCCCGTGCGCGCTCGGCGCTCGCCGCCTCGCGCAGCAGCAGCGCCGACGCGTCGACCTGCGTCTCGTCCAGGGCCAGCCGGTACCCGGCCGGTGTGCTCACGACCAGCTCGGCACCCAGCTGCGCCCTGAGCCGCGACACCAGGATCTGCACCGCCTTGCCCGGCCGCTCGGGCAGCTCGTCCGCCCACAGCCCCTCCACGAGCCGGGCCGTGCTGCAACCGGTGTGCAGATCCTCCGCGAGCAGCGCGAGCAGACCGCGCAGCCGGGGTGCGGTGATCTCCCGCCCGCGGCAGGCGACTTCGGACAGCAGGGTCAGCTCGGTCGTCACGCCCCGAAGAGTAACCAGGGGCCCGGCCGGCGGATGCCTCGCCGTTGCCGGGTGCGCGTCCATGGCGGCCGGCCCTGCCCGCGCGGCGCCCCCGCCGGAGCGGGTGCGGCTCCCTTGCCCGGCCCCGGTGCCGTCAGCATGCCGTCAAGGGCGTCCCGAACACCGTAAGCGTCCCGTCAGGGCACCTCCGGTACGCCCCGGCACCGGGCATAACCTCGGCACCGCGCCCCGGCACCGCCTCCCCGCGTCCGGGGCACCCAGATCCCTCGCTCCCTGCCGAACCGGGAGGCACCCCATGGCAGAACTCCGCTACGGCGAAGACCCCGAGCCCTCCGATCCGTTCCCGGCCGGACCCCTGTACGTCCCGGTCCGGCCGGGACCCTCCGGGTGTGCGGCCCGGCTCTTCCGCACCCCGCTCGGCGACCGTACGGCCGTCGGCTTCACCACCGAGCGCCGGCTGTCCGCCGCCCTCGGCCCCGGTCGGCCGTGGATCCGCCTCGCCGAGCCCGCCCTGCGCGCGCTGACCGCGCCGCTCGGTGTCACCGCCCTCACGGTGGACCCGCGGTTCACGGCCCCGCCCGCCGCACCGGCCGCCTCCGAATCGCCCGCGCTGCAGGCCGCGTGAGGGGTAGAACTCCGAGCAGCGTCCGGTCAACCTGAGCGTTCCGGCTGCCGCCCGGTGCGTGCGCCGATACAGTGCTGGGACCATCGGGGGAAAGACGACGACCGTGGACGAGCTGACATTCACCGTGACGACAGTGCTCGCGGCACTCCTCAGTGAGGCGTCACAGGACACCTACGCCAAGGCCAGGGATGTCATCCGGCGTGCCGTGCGACGCGGTGACCGGCGGGACACCGGCGTCGTACTGGAGCGGCTGGACGAGGATCGAGCGCGTGTGGAGCGGTGCCCGGCGGCGTACCGCGACGAGGAGGCGCGCAGTGCGGCAGCCGCCCGGGCTCCCGCTCTGGAGGAGCTGATGCGAGGGGACCCGGTGGCCTTTGCGGAGCTACGGGCCCTTACGGGGGCGGATCGGCCGACAAGCGTGATCAACCAGCACAATCACGGCCAGGGCACGTTCATCAACGGCAATGTCCAGGGCGGCCTCACGATCCATCACGGCGCGACGCATGGCCGAGAAGCCTGAACCCCTGAGACAGCGGGAGCAGCACAACCACGGCCCCGGCATCTTCATCGCAGGGCATGTTCTGGGTGACGTGCATCATTACGCGCCGTCCCCGCAGGAAGGGCATCCACCCGACCTGCCTCCGAAGGGGGCCGGCGCCCGCACCGATGGGAGGGCGTCCGATGCTCAGGAGACCGCCGGTGGCAGGGGCGCCGCATACGGCCCGTTCGGGTCGCTGATGGGTTGTTCCTTCGCCGCACTCCTGCTCTTCGCGGCTGCGGGCGTGGGAGCGGCAGACACGTTCGCCGCGCGTACGCCGACAGCGGATCGGGTCCTGTCGGTGCCCGTGGCCGCAGGCCTGGCGATCGGTGGACTGGTGCCCCTGGCGTTCGCGCTCGCCGCGCTTGCCGAAGTCTGCGCCGCGGGCGCCGGTAATGCAGCCGGCGCGGCGGTCGCACGAGGAGAGGCGGGCAGGGCCGGCGCGGCTCGGCTCAATCTGCGCCACGCCCGGCTCCTGGCCCGGACAGCCGACAGGAGCGCGGTGCTCGCAGGGTATGCGGCGGCACTCGTCGGGTTCCTGGCAGTGGGCAGAAGAGCGGCGGATCGCGCGCAGGAGGCGTCGGATGCGGCGGTGAAGGAGCTGGAGAAGGCCGAGGCCGCATGGAGAAGCAGCGTCACCTGAACGCCCTGCTCACCTGAACGCCCTGCTCACCTGAACGCCCTGCTCACCTGAACGCCCTGCTCAGGTGAGCGCCCCCGCTGTGGCGCCTGCCGCTCTCCTTCGGCCTTTACCGGGCACGGCCTGTGCTGGATGCTGTGTCGGGTCGTCGGTTGATCTCGGGGGAAGCGCCGTGCGCATAGTTCTGCTGGGCCCTGTCCAGGTGCAAAGACACGGGGACGGCGCAGACGGTCCGCCGCCGGCCGTCGTCTCGGGGGCCCGGCTGCGCATGCTGTTCGCCCGGCTTGCCCTGGATGCCGGGCGGCCGGTGTCCGTGGACGCGCTGGTCGGCGGTCTGTGGGGCGAGGACCCGCCGGCCGAGGCGGGCAACGCGCTGCAGTCCCTGGTGTCCCGGCTGCGCAGGGCGCTGGGCGGCGTGGCCCGCGTGGAGTCCGCCGCCGGGGGCTACCGGCTCACCGCCGGCCAGGCGATGGAGGTCGACGCCGCCCGGTTCGAGGAACTGGCCGCCGAGGGGCGCAAGCGGTGCGCGGAGGGCGACCACGACGAGGCGGCGGCCGTACTGCGCGAGGCGCTCGGGCTGTGGCAGGGCGAGGCCCTCGCCGACGTACGGGAGGCGCCCTTCGCCGCCGCGGTCGTCACCCGCCTCGACGATCTGCGGGTCGCGGCGGCGCAGGACCTCTTCGAGGCCGAGCTGCGGCTCGGCCGGCACGCGGAGATCCTCGCCGACCTGGGCACGGTGGCGGCGGCCAACCCGCTGAGCGAGCGCCTGGCCGAGCTGCGGATGCGGGCCCTGTGGGCGGCGGGCCGTCAGTCGGACGCCCTCGCGGCGTACGAGGAGATCCGCGAGCGGCTCGCCGACGAGCTGGGCGTCGATCCGTCGGCCGGCCTTCGGGAGACCCATCTCGCGTTGCTGCGCGGAGAGTTGGCGCGCCCGGCGGCGGCCCGGCCGCACACGGTGGCGAACCCGCTGCCGGCCCGGCTGACCAGCTTCGTCGGCCGCGAGCGCGAACTGTCCCAGCTGGCCGCGCTGATGGCCGCGTCCCGCCTGGTCACCATCGTCGGCCCGGGCGGCGCGGGCAAGACCCGGCTGTCCCTCGAAGCCGTCGGCCGGGACCGGGCCCAGGAACGCGGCCGCGTCCGGTTCGTGCCGCTGGCCGGGGTCGGGGCGCCCGACCAGCTGGCCGACGCCGTGCTCGGCGCGGTCGGCTCCACGGACGGTGGCCTCTACGACGCCGGACGCACCCAGGGCGCCGCACCGGTCGACCGGATGGCCGAGCTCCTCGACATCGGCGACGCCGTCCTAGTCCTCGACAACTGCGAACACCTCGTCGACGCCGCCGCCGAACTCGCCGGGCAACTCCTCCAAAGGCTCCCGCAGCTGAGGATCCTCGCCAGCAGCCGGGAACCCCTCGCCATCGACGGCGAGGCACTGTGCCACCTCGGCCCGCTCGACGTACCCGCCGGCGAGCCGGAGCCCGCCGAGGCGGCCCGGTCGGCCGCGGTGCGGCTGTTCACCGAGCGGGCCGCGAGCGTCCGGCCGGGCTTCACGCTCGATCACGCCACGGTCGGCGCCGTGGTCGAGATCTGCCGGCGGCTCGACGGGCTGCCGCTCGCCCTGGAGCTGGCCGCCGCCAAGCTGCGCTCGATGGGCGTCGACCAGATCGCCCGCCGCCTCGACGACCGGTTCCGGCTGCTGACCTCGGGCAGCCGCACCGCCCTGCCGCGCCAGCGCACCCTGCTCGCGGTCGTCGAATGGAGCTGGGACCTGCTCGATGCGCCCGAACGGATCCTCGCCCGCCGCCTGTCCGCGTTCCCCGGCGGGGCGACGCTCGCCGCCCTCGAAGCGGTCTGCGCGGACGCGGACCTCCCCGCCGACGACGTCCTCTACATCCTCGACGCGCTCATCGAGAAGTCACTGGTCGACTCCTCGGACTCCGCACACGGCGAGCCGCGCTACCGGATGCTGGAGACCGTACGCGCCTATGCCGCCACCCGGCTCGACACCTCCGGCGACGACCTCACCGGCCGGTTCACGCAGTACTTCCTCGCCCTCGCCCAGGAACACGAACCCCGGCTGCGCACCGGTCGGCAGCTCGATGCCATCGCGGTGTTCGACGCCGAGCACCCCAATCTGGTGCATGCGCTGCGCTCGGCCGTGGACGCCGGGGACGGGGACCTGGCCGCCCGGTTCGTCGGAGCGCTGTCCTGGTACTGGGGTGTGCGCGGCATGAGTTCCCAACTGGACTCGGCGCTGGCGGAGTTGCAGACCCTCGGTGGTACGACGCCCCGGGCGGGCCTGCCGGTCGCGGACGTGGACTCGGCGGGTGCCCGCGAGTTCCGCCCGGCCGGGCTGTTTCTGCGCATCTCCCAACTCGCCGTGTCCGACGACGAGTCGGAGACCCCCGAGGGCCGCCTCGCGCGCTCGCTGCGGTCGCCCGACCCGTGGGTGCGGGCCAGCGCCCACCTCGCGTACGACTTCGTCCTCACCGAGCAGGGCGATCTGCGCACCGGTGCGGCCTCCCGGCTGGCCGCGCTGCGCGGCTTCGAGGAGGTGGGGGACCGCTGGGGCCTGGTGATGAGCCTGCTCCCCATCGGCCGCGACCACTCGCTGCGCGGTGAGTACGCACAGGCCATCGCCACCTTCGAGCGGGTGGTCGCGCTCAGCTCGGAGCTCGGCACCGACGACTACCTGGACCTCGGCCGGGTCCGCCTGGCCCGCGAACGGCGGCGCAGCGGCGACCTGGCCGGCGCGCGGCGCGACCTGGAGTGGGCCCAGGCCCAGGCCAGGGAGCGGGGCCATCGCCGCCTGGAGGCCAACATCGTGGCCGGCATGGCCAATCTGCACCGCAGGGAAGGCGATCTGGCGGGCGCCGACCGGGTCCTCGACGCGCTGGAGTCGTTCGTCCGCAGCCGGTCCCTCCCCGCGGAGTCGGCCCGGGACCTGATCATCAGCACCCGGATGGAGAACCGGCTGGCCGCAGGCGACGCCGCCGGGGCGCGGGCCCTGCTGCCCGAGGCGGCCGGCGGGCTGCTGGCCCAGGGTGCGGGAGCGGGCCTCGCCTGGGTCGCGGAGCTGCTCGGCGGGCTGCTCGCGCTGGAGGGCGACCCGGCCGGTGCGGCGCGCTCGCTGGGCATGAGTCAGGTGATGCGGGGCGCGTTCGACGAGGGGGAGCCCGAGCTGCGCGAACTCGTCGACCGGCTGACGGGGCGGCTCGGCGAGCAGGAGTACCGCGCGGCGTTCGACGAGGGCGCCGCGCTGTCACGGGCGGACGCGCTGCACCGGCTGGCCGGTGAAGTCGGCCGGCCGGTGCCGTCGTAGCGCCCCTGTTTCCCGAGGGAGTCGGTGATTACCCGGCGTTCCTGCGGTAGGCGCGCATCGCCAGCGGGAAGAAGACCGCGACCATGCCGGCCATCCAGCCGAGGCTGCCGAGCAGCGGGTCCGCGACGGCGCCGCCGTTGAGCAGACCGCGCACGGTGTCGGCCATCAGACTGACCGGGTTGATGTCCGACCAGGCGTGCAGCCAGCCCGGCATGGTCCGGTCCGGCACGAACACGTTGCTGGCGAAGGTCAGCGGCAGGACCACGACCGTCATCAGGCCCTGCACCGAACCGGGCGTCTTGGCCAGCATGCCGATGTACACCGACAGCCAGGAGAAGCTCAGCGCGAAACCGATGAGCAGGACCAGCGCGGCGAGCGTGGACAGCGGGTCCGTCCCGACCCGGTAGCCCATGATCAGAGCGAGGACCAGCAGCGTGCCGAGGCAGATGGCGTACCGCACGAAATCGGCGAGGACGGCGCCGACGAGCGGTGCCGAGCGGGCGATCGGCATGGACCGGAACCGGTCGAACATCCCAGTGCTCGCATCGGCGTTGAGGGAGACGCCGATGCCGATACTCGCCTGGAAGACGGTCATCACCATGACCCCTGGCGTGACCATCTGCAGATACGCGTGGTCATGGCCGCCGGAGATGGCGCCGCCGAAGAGGTAGACGAACATCAGCAGCGAGATGACCGGCGTCAGCACCACGTCGGTGAGCTGCAGCGGCGACTTCATGAACTTGGTGGCGCCGCGCCCGGCAAGGGCGAAGCTGTGCCGCAGGGAGCGTGCCGCACCGATGCGCAAGGGGGCGGCGGCCTGGCGGGTGGTGCGGGCGGGGGCGATGGTCTGGGCGCTCATGCCGCGGTCCTCTCAGCGAAGGTGTCGTCGTTCTGCTGGGCGTCGGTGGTGCCGGGGCGGCCGGTCAGGGCCAGGAAGACCTCGTCGAGGCTGGGCAGGCGCAGCCCCATCTCGTCGGTGCCGATGCCGTCCGCGGCCAGACGGCGGGCCAGGGCGGACACCAGCAGGGGGTCGTCGGCGGGCACGGTCAGCAGCCCGTTCGTACCGTCCTGGACGGGGGCCGTGCCGGTGAGCTCGGTCAGCATCGCGGTCACCCGGGGCACGTCCTGCAGCAGCGACGGACGGACCTGGAGGATCTGGCCGCCGACCTGGCGCTTCAGCTCGCCGGGGCGGCCCTCGGCGACCACCCGGCCGCGGTCGAACACCGTGATGCTGTCGGCGAGTTGGTCCGCCTCCTCAAGGTACTGCGTGGTGAGCAGCACCGTGGAGCCGTCGTCGACCAGGCGCCGGACCACGTCCCACACCTCGCCGCGGGCGTGCGGGTCGAGTCCGGTGGTCGGCTCGTCCAGGTACAGCACCTGCGGCCGCCCGACCAGGCTCGCCGCCAGATCCAGCCGGCGGCGCATACCACCGGAGAAGGTGCTGAGCGGCCGGCTCGCCGCCTCGGTGAGCGAGAACTGCTCCAGGAGTTCGGCCGCCCGCGCCTTCGCGGCCCGCTTCGGCAGATCGAGCAGCCGGCCCAGCAGCACCAGGTTCTCCGTGCCGGACAGGCTCTCGTCGACGGACGCGTACTGCCCGGTGAGTCCGATGAGCTGCCGCACCCGCACCGGGTCCCGCACCACGTCGTGCCCGCCGACCGTGGCCCGTCCGCCGTCCGGCCGCAGCAGCGTCGACAGGATCCGTACGGTGGTGGTCTTGCCGGCCCCGTTCGGCCCCAGCACGCCGATCACCCTGCCGGCCGGCACCTCCAGGTCGACGCCGTCCAGCGCGACCATGTCCCCGTAGCGTTTGACCAGACCCTCGGCCCGGATGGCGTACGACATCTGTGCCCTCCCCATCTCTTCGCTCGCCCGCTCTCGCGGTCCTCGCTGCTCTCGATGAGGAAGACGGTGCCGGACCGTGCTGGCAGGCCACTGGCAGACCGCTGGCAGAGGCCGTCGAAGCCTGTCAGCGGCCTGGCAGCGACGGGGAGTGTTCCGGCCCCGGCACGCCCACGCCCGCGCCCGGTGCCTCGGTGCCGGTCGGCGGAACCGCCAAGGGGCCTGATCCATTTCCTGGATCAGGCCCCTGAGCCGGTACTGCACTGGCGGGGTCGCGGATTCCGCACGGCGCCCTGCCGGGTGCTGCGGAGGTCTCTCGTCGCCCCGGCCGGCTCAGCCCTGCCTGCGGCGGCGGAAGCCGGCGAACAGCGCTCCGCCGAGGAGGACGGCCAGTGCCGACGCCGTGGCCGCCAGCGGCACCACACGGCTCGTGCCGGTGTCGGCCATGGCCCCGTTCCCGGAGCCGCCCGTCACCGTGGCGCCTCCGGTGCTGGCGCCAGTGTCTTTGCCCTCGGACGTGCCGCCGGACCCCGCCGCACCGCTCGCACCGTCGTTGCCCGTACCGCCCTTGCCGGTACCGCCGTTGCCCGTACCGCAGTTGCCCGTACCGCCCTTGCCCGCACCGCCGGTGCCCGAGCCGTGGCCCGGGGCGCGGACGACGATCGCCGCGGTGTTGTTGCTCGCGTCGGGGTCGGTGCTCAGCGACGACACCTTGACCCGGCCCGGCTTCAGGGCGGCCGGATCGACGACGCGCAGGTCGAAGGTCCAGGTCATGTACTGGCCCGGGTAGATCCACGCCTCGTGGGTGTCCTGGAAGCAGAGGTAGTGGACGGCGCCGTTCCTGGGTGCGAACTAGCACCCGTGATCCGCATCATGCCGCACGGGCATCACGCCACGTGAGACAACTTTTTAAGCGTGCTGCTCCGCCCGTGACGGGCGGAGCAGCGTCGGTGCACCTCGGGCTCGGCCTTCTCTGCGAAGGCCGCAGCGCTAAATTTTGTAGACCGCTATCCCTGTAACGGCGCCGGGATTGTCTGCGTAGTGGCCCGGATTCAGAGTAGCCAGCTTGGTGCCTTGGTTGCAGCCGGTGGTGATGTGCCAGAGTTCCACGCGATAGGGCGTCTGGTTTGAGACGGACCGATTGACCCTCTCAAGGGGATAGCAGCCGGGCGTCAGAGAGTTGACGTGCCTGGTTCCGGTCCTGTTTGCCCCCGTCCATCCACATGCATACCCCTTCGGGCAGGTATTTGGATCGGCTGCAGCCGGCGTGACGAACGCGCTGCCCAGCAACGCGCCGGTCACAGCTGCCAGCGTCAGGCCTTTCTTCAGCATGCTCATGCCAAGTGTCCTTATCCTTGATCGAACAGACTTTTGGATTTTAACTCAAGGGGCTTAGCTTTAGCCATTTTTGACGTGTCATCAGTTGACGAGCGCTCAGAGGTTGTCTCACATATTGAGTTTCGCGAGTCGCTTCCAGCAGGTAAGGGCCGTAGCCAGGCCGAGGAGGCGAGGTAGCGACTGCCCTGTCCGGCTTCTCTAAGGGCTACTACGCAGAAGACCTCACGGACGCCTGGACGCGGTACTGCCCTCCGCCCCGCAGAATCCGCCACGTCCGCCACACGGAAGCGGCAAGCAGCAGGGCTCGGACGCCAGTCGAGGAGCAATCCCGGATGAGCATCACCCTTGCTTCGCCACTCAGCGGGTTCTGTACCGACCGGAAGAAGCGGTGGCGGCCCTGGGTATCGGCCGCTCGCTGGTCTACGAAGAGATCCGTCTCGGGCGTCTCCAGACGGTGCGGATCGGCAAGGGGCGCCGACCGAAGGTGTACGGCGATACCAAGACTGAGGTCCGCCAGAAGATGCGGGACCTGAGGAAGGAAGTGCAGTCGGGCGTCAAGGCGCCGGCCAACTGCACCGTGGCCGACGCGGTGAACGACTGGCTGGAGCGCGGCCTGAAAGGTCGCGACGAGAAGGGCACCCTCGGCAAGAACCGCTCGATGGCGAACAAGCACCTGATCCCGTTCACCGGCAAAGCCAAGCTGGAAGACTTCGGCGCGGACGACGTCGACGACTGGATGGACGGGAGGGCTGAATTCCTCGCGACGCGTACTCTCCGCGACCTGCTCGCCGTCCTGCGCCGCTCCATCGAGCAGGCTCAGCCGCAGGGACAAGGCCGCGCGGAACGTCGCCCTGCTCGTCACCGCTCCAGAGGGAAGGCCGGGGCGTCCGAGCAAGGCCTTGAACCTGAAGCAGGCGGAACCTGTGCGCGCCGCCGCTCGCCCCTCGCGGCTGTACGCCTAACTCGTGCTCTCACTCCTCAGCGGCGTACGCACGGAGGAGGCGCGGCCAGAGTGGAGTCCGGCCGGCCGTGTCTTCACGACGAGGCCCGGTGAACCGCTGGACGCGGCCAACGTCCGGCGTGACTTCAAGGCCATCGTGAAGAAGGCGGGGCCGGCCCCGGCGCGGACGCCGCGCGAGTGGCGGCACAGCCTCGTCTCGCTGCTCTCGGATCACGGAATTCCGCTGGAGCGCATCGCGCAGCTTGTCGGGCACACCAGTCAAGCGACGACGGAGGCCGTCTACCGGAAGCAGCTCCGGCGGCCGGTCATCACCGAGGGCGCGGAGGCCATGGACGTGGGGTTGTGGCGGTTGCTGTACTTCACTGCCGTACAGCAGACGTACGGACAGCGGAAGCGTGAAGTACGCGCTGCATGTGAAAAGGCTTCAAACTAGTGGGGAAGGTGCCCCTACGGTCTGTCTCTTCGGTCAGCGTCGGGTCTGGTTTCTCACGGCGGCTGTCGGCGTCAGCGAGTGAACAGCTCGGGGTTCTTGCGGACGAAGTCGGCTACTCCTTCGGCGGACCGCCCGGTGACCTCTGCCATGCCTTCTGCCTGGCGGTCATAGCGGCCGTCCAGGTGCAGGCGAGCCATGGTGGAGATGTGCTGACGTACATGGGCCGGCAGTTCCAGCGCCGCGAGATCGTTGTCCAGCCATTCCTGCAACGGGACGGCGGTGTAGCCGACCGTGCGGTGCAAAGCATCGGAAATCTCCGCGGCCAGAGCGGCGACGTCCTGTGATCGGGGGCCGGTCAGCTCATAGCTCCGGCCGATGTGCCCGGCCGGATCGGCCAAGATCTCCTCGACAACCGCGGCAACGTTATCGGCCGCGATCGGGGAGGTTCTCGCCTCGCCAAAGGGCCACCTGATCACGCCGTCCTTGGCGATCGAGGAAAACACGGTCTGGAAGAGCGGGTTCTCCAGGAAGACGGTGGGCCTGACCTGAACCACGGGCAGGCCTGACCAGTCGAGAACCTGTTCGACCAGCCACTGCTGTCGATGCTGGTGCGACTCGGAGCCGCTGGTGGCGTCCATCTCGGAGACGGTCAGCTGCGACATGTTCACGAACGCCTCCAGCCTTCCGTAGGCGCGCGCGACCGCCGCCGTGGTCACGGCAGCCAGCAGATACTGTGCCGACACGGCCATGCCGAAATACATCCGACCGCAGCCGTCGAGGGCGTCGGCGACATCACGAGCACACGTCAGATCTCCGACCACGACCTCGGCGCCCGTCGCGCGCAGCGCCTGGGCACGGTCGTCATCCCGGCGCACCAGAGCACGGACCTGGAGACCCCGGCGCCGTAGACCCTGGACCACGGTCCTGCCGACAGCCCCGACGCTGCCCGCAGCACCGGTCACCAGAATGGGCCGCACGCCTGCTTCCGGGCTGTAGTCCATGTCGGCAGACTGCGGCCCGCATGGCCAGGACGCAATCGGGGGGCGTCCGGTCGACTCGCACTGGGGCCCAGCTTCGACGACCTAACGTGGTGTGGCCTTCACGCCCTGTTCCGCGGTTGCACCGGTGCGTTGCCGAGAGACGATGGGAAAAGGTGGGGCCGGCCGCACATACCGCTACGTCTGAGGCAGGAGGCGCGTTGTGCCCGATTCTCGATCTGTGACAACCCCCGTCCTGGAACCCTCTGCCCGAGAGCTGACGGAGGCCACATCACCGCATCCACGCATCTACGAAGTCCCGCCGGAGAACGGCCGCGAGATCCTCGATGGCCTCCAGGAGGGAACGGGGGTGGCCAAGCCCGCGGTCGATGAGGACTGGGTAACCATCGACGCCGGACAGTACGGCCACGTCCGCACACGCATTATCCGCCCCCAAGGATCGATGAAAACCCTCCCGGTGATCCTGTACATACACGGCGCCGGATGGGTGTTCGGCGATGAGAAGACGCACGACCGGCTGGTCCGCGAACTGGCGGTGGGAGTGGACGCCGCGGTGGTCTTCCCCGTCTACGACAGGGCCCCCGAGGCGAAGTACCCGACTCAGATCGAGCAGAACTACGCGGTCGGGAAGTGGATCCTTCAAAACGGCGGGGAACAGAACCTCGACGCCTCACGGATGGCGGTCTGCGGCGACTCGGTGGGCGGCAACATGTCGGCGGTCTTCGCACTGATGGCCAAGGAGCGCGGAGATGTCCAACTGGCTGCCCAGGTGCTGCTGTACCCCGTCACCGACGCCAACTTCGACACTCCGTCCTACCAGCAGTTCGCCGACGGCTACTACCTCACTCGCGACGGGATGAAGTGGTTCTGGGACGCCTACATCTCGGACCCTCAGCAGCGCACCGAGATCTATGCCTCGCCGCTGCGAGCCGACATCGAGCAGCTCCGTGGTCTTCCCACCACGTTGGTCATCACCGACGAGGCCGACGTGCTGCGCGACGAAGGTGAGGCCTACGCGGCCAAGCTCCGCGAAGCGGGAGTAGACGTCACCGCGGTCCGAGTGCTGGGAATGGTCCACGACTTCCTGATGCTCGACAGCCTCCGTGACTCCAAGGCCACAACGGTCGCCCGCACACTCGCCATCGAGGCACTGCAACAAGCACTGCGCCCCTGAAGCGTCCCAGGGCCTCCGATCGGCAATGTCGAGTTTGCTGGCGGAGCGGCTTTGGGTTGGAGCTGCTTTGGCGCGAGTGATCATGGCCCCGTAGGCTTCCGGCGCGTCGGGCAGTCTGTACACCTGCCCGGTAAAGCACGATGTTGGGGCCATGATCTGCGAGGCTCGCGCCACAGTGGGCTGCCTAAAGCCGTGGAGCCGACCGCCCCAGCCACCGCTGGGATGCGGGAGGGGGTGGAAGCACGTCGGGCGATGGGTTCCGCTCGCCAGTAGGGCGCTGACTGGAGACGAATTCCAAGATCGTCTCCAGGCTTCGTCCCGAAGCAACTTGAATGGGGACTCCACCTTGGGCTGGCGTGCTTCTCACCTGCTCAGATGGTCCGCAGACGTCTGCGCCCGTCCGCCGCTGTTCGTCGGCGTTGTCACGCAGTTAGACACTCACCCCTGCTGCGCCTCTACGCGTGAATCGCCCAGTGCGGGGACGCTGAACGCTGTCCTGCGGTGGCAAATGGCGTCCGGGTGACATCCGTCAACGGGCCAACAACGAGGAGCCCTCAGGCGAGTAGGCGGTTGCCGGCCAGCGGGCCCCGGTCCGTCCGCCCGAACCTGACCTGCAAAGCCAATACGTGCGACATTTGCCTTGTCATGCTCTTGTCGGTCTATTCGGTGTGTAGACCCCACAAGGATCCCTATATGAAAAACCATCAAGTTTTGCGGACAAGTCTTGGAGACTTCTCTCGAGCCGAACCGCCTGGGACACGAGACCCTGAAACAGGTCACATCTCGTGACGCCATCACTTCAGTGGGTCACCAGGTCACGCCTCCTCGAACGGAGTCTCCATGGCTCGTACACATATCGAGCGCCGGCCGGCGCGCCACTTCTTGTACCTCTTCATGACAGCCGCGCTGCTGGCGCTCGGGCTGACCGCTGTGCCAACAGCGTTCCCGGTCCGTGAGGGGGGCGGCACCGCACACGCTGCTCCTGCGGGCTCCACCATCCGTGACTTCCTCCTGGCCCACCGCAAGGAGATCAAAGCTGCCGTCGACACGGCCGGTGATGGTGCAGGGGGGACGGTCGTGGACCAATTCCTGGGAGCCTCCGGGTGGCATTGCCCGTCCCTCGGCAACCAGCTCCTTGACTTCATTCTCGGGATCACGCCTAGGATTGGCGACGTGGCCACGGCCTTGTGCTGGCAGGACACAGCATCTGATCCCAGCTTCCATCAACGTCGGCTCGATACCGTGGACGCGAGCCGAGCGGTTACGGGCACAGTCAATTCGGGAGACCCGACAGTTCCGCTTAACGTGCGTACGACGCCCAGCACGAGCAAACCGGTCGTTCGCACCCTGCCTCCGGGCGCCCAAGTGACGATCTTTTGCCAGACGCGCGCTGAAACAGTGCTGTACGGACCTTGGGCGCCGACGAACGTCTGGGACTACATCGGTGATGATGCAACAGGTATGACCCAGTTCGTCACTGACGGTTCAATGGATACAGGATCAAATGATCTGGTTACGCCACAGTGCCCTGACGCCGTGGCCGGGTATGGCGTTGGCGTGAAGTAGACACACCCTGTCCCACGAGACCTGGTCGACCACGGGTAGTCGACGACTGGGTCTCTTTTTCTTGTGCCGGTGCATCTGTTCAAAGCCACATCCGCTGGCAGCAGGCTGATCACGTGCACCGGTGTGCGGCGGACCCAGGTCTGAACCCCGGCCGACGACAGTCAGCCACGATGGCGGGCGCGTCAACCGATCAGGCGCGCGTGTGCAGCGCTGGCCCCCACCGACCTCAGCCACGCTGCTTGATCGACGTCCGTCCCGTCTGCGCCCGCGGATCACGCGCCCGGTGTTCCCCATTGCTTACCGCTCCATCGGGCACGGCTGGGGCACGCCCACTGGGCCCCCGCGTCCGGCGCTTGTACCGTTCCGAAGTGGCCTGGATATCACTACTTGCAACACTTGTTGGTGGCGTGATTGCTCTGGGATCGGCGCTTCTCGTGGAGCACCGAAGGGCGCGGCGAGAGGCGGTGTCTGAGTGGCATAGGACACGGCGGGAGCTCTACTCACGGTTTCTCGCGGCTCATGCCCAAGCTGGCAGCGATCTGCGGAACATTGCTGCCACGCCCGGTCTTGATGCGGGCGAGCGGTACCGGCTGACACGGTCGGCCTACACCCTCTGCTACGCATCACGCCATGAGTTGGAGCTTGTCGCGCCGCCCTCCGTCGTTCGCCCGGCTGAGGAATGTAGTCGGGCGGTGCGAATGATGCGCGATGCCGTGAGCGCGGGGGTGGGTCTCGACAGCGATGAGCTTGAGGAACTGACACGCAGGTACCTGGAACTGCGTCTGGAGACAAGAGGTGCCATGCGCTCGGACATCTCGGCCGATACCCATTGACCTGCTTCGGGCTTTCGACTGCGCTGCGACGTTCGGCTCTGCCTGGGTCGGCGGTGGACGGGATGGGAGCTCTCCGCGCCCGCCCCTACGGATCCGCAGTCGGCGGCGGCGCCCCCTCCATCCCGGTGCCGGCCGATCCCCCGCCGGAGACATTGCCTTGACCGCGGGCCGCACTATGCGGTGATCGACTCATGGCCACCGGCCCCATCCGCATGTGGGCGCGCGTCGGCGCAGCGCGGGCGGAGCGGGCCGGAGGCAGGAGCGGCGCCCGCAGCGGAGCCGGGAAGCGCGCCCGGCGGAGCGGAGCGCGGCCGGGGCTTGATGAGGTAGAGAAACCTGTAACGGGCTGCGGAGCTCAGCTACTCAGTCGGTATTCGAGGACGTAAGAGCCAGCGTCCAAGAGCATCTGGTTGACCTCGACCGGTCGGTCCTCGGCCGTGTACGCGATGCGGCAGATCTCGACCACAGGCTTCATGCCTGGACCTGCTGGACCGTCCGACCAGGTGCCCCGGCTGCCGTGCTCACGCGCCCGGCTGGGTTCGCGTGTCGGTGGACGGACTGTGCGTGCTCACCCACGACGGTGACCGGATCTGCCCGGCTGACCCCTCCTTCGGCACGTCGGCGGTGAGGGTGCTCCCCGTTGCTTCGCCCGTGGCCACGGTGGAGGTGGCTGCGTGACGGTCTTTCCCGTCGCCCCTGAGGCCGTGGCTGGTGCTGCGGCCTCCCTGGGTGCCGACCCGACCACGCTCGCCGACCTGTTCCGGGTGGCCAACAACCCTGGCTTCGACCGCTGGCAGGAACAGATTCGCCGAACCGGCGGCTGCGCCCACCCGATCCGCCTCATGGGCCAGACCGTCACCCGCGACGCCAAGACCGGCGACATCCTGTACGCGTATTCGACCGAGCAGGAGCCGGGCGGCATGCTCCGGGTCGCCTGCGGCAACCGGCGGGCCTCCCGCTGCCCCGCTTGTGCCTGGACCTACGCCGGGGACACCTACCACCTGATCCGGGCCGGGATCACCGGCGACGAACAGAAGGACGTGCCCGCCACCGTCCGGGATCATCCGCGCGTCTTCGCAACCCTCACGGCTCCGTCCTTCGGCCCCGTGCACAACCGGCCCGACACCGGCCGCTGCCGCTGCGGCACCCGGCATGCCGACGGCGACCCGGCCTTGGGCACGGCGCTCGATCCGGAGCGCTACGACTACGCGGGCGCGGCGCTGTGGAACAACCATGCCGGGGACCTGTGGCGGCGCTTCACCATCTACCTGCGCCGGGAGCTCGCCGCCCGCGCGGGCCTGACGCAGACCGAACTGAAGGAGGTGTGCCGGGTCTCCTTCGGGAAGGTCGCTGAGTTCCAGAAGCGTGGGGCCGTCCACTTCCACGCCGTGATGCGTCTCGATGGTCCCGACGGCCCCGGTACCGCTCCGCCGGCATGGGCGACAGTCGCGCTCCTGGACGACGCCACCAAGGCCGCCGTCGCCCGCGTCTCTGTGCCCGTTCCCGCCACCGGAGACCGCCCCGCCCGCACGCTGCGGTGGGGTTCCCAGGTTGATGTCCAGGCTATCGGCGCTCTGGGACAGGAGGAGCTGACCGAGCAGGCCGTCGCATCGTACGTGGCCAAGTACGCCACCAAGGCAGCCGAAAGCACCGGAGCCATCGACACCCCGGTCTACTGCAAGGCGTGCCGGGGGACCGGCCATCACCTGCGCTACCACCAGCCCTCTTCAGCGCTGAGCCGCTGCACCACCTGTCGCGGCACGGGCCTGCGCGAAGACTTTGCGCAGCTGGACATCCCGGAGCACACCCGTCGCCTCATGGCCGCGTGCGCCGAACTCCAACCCTTCTACCCCGACCGCCAGCTGACCCGCTGGGCCCACATGCTCGGCTTCCGCGGCCACTTCTCCACCAAGTCCCGCCGCTACTCCACCACCCTCGGCGCCCTCCGCCAGGTCCGCGCCGACTACCTCGCCCACCAGGAACGCCGCGAACGCGGGCTCTCCGAAGACCTCGACGACACGGAGGGCTCCACGCTCGTGCTCGTCCACTGGACCTACGCCGGACAGGGCCACACCCCCGGTGAATCCTGGCTCGCTGCCTCGATCGCCCGAGACATCCGACTGAACCGAGAGACAGCACGTGATGCCCTGACGGACCTTCAAGACATGGGGGAGTGGGATGACTGACGAGCTCCTGACGTTCCGTGAGGTCACGGCCGCACTGAAGATCGGTCGAACCTAGGTCTATGACCTCATCCGGACCAAGGAACTGCCGTCGTTGACCATCGGTCGTAGCCGCCGGATTCCGGCTGAGGCGGTGCGTACATACCTCGCTTCGCGTATGGACCTGGGGGAGGCGGCCTGATGACGAAGCGACGGAGCCGGGGCGACGGCGGTCTCCACTGGGATGAGAAGCGGCAGCGTTGGATCGCCACGGCGAGTCTCGGCTACGACGCCAGCGGCAAGCGGATCGTGAAGCGGGCCAGCGGCAAGACCAAGACGGAGGCCAAGACCAAGCTCAAGGAGGTGTTGCGCGACTACGAAGACGGCCTTGCCATCGCGCCGACCGGCTATACCGTCAAGGACGCGGTGTCGGACTGGCTGACGTACGGTCTGGCGGCCCTCGACTCCAGCACTGTCGAGACGATGACTCTGCTGAGTCAGAAGCACGTCATCCCGTCCCTCGGCGCCCGCAAGCTTCGTGACCTGAGCGCGGAGGACGTAGACCGCTGGCTGTCCACCAAGGCAAAGACGCTCAGCACGCGCACGCTCCAGGGGATCCATTCCTGCCTCAACCGCTCGGTCAAGCGGGCCATGGCGCGGGACAAGGTGAAACGGAACGTCGTTGAGCTGTGCTCGGTTCCTCAGGGACAGGCGGGGCGCCCCTCCAAGGCACTCACCTTCGCTCAGGCTGAGGCAGTGCTGAAGGGGGCCGAGGGGACGTCGATGTACGCCTACATCGTCGTCGCGCTGCTGACCGGGGCCCGGACCGAGGAACTGCGGGCGCTCACCTGGGACCACGTCTTCCTGAAGGGTCGGCCGGACCTCGATCCGCCACAGCCCCCACACATCGCTGTCTGGCGCTCGGTCCGGCAAAGCGGGGACACGAAGACCCGGAAGTCCCGGCGCACGCTCGCTCTGCCGGCGCGCTGCGTCGAAGCCCTCTGGCAGCAGTTCGAAGATCAGGGCTGGGATCGGCTCGACGCCGAGGACAAGTGGGAGGAGCATGGGCTCGTCTTCTCCTCGGCCGTGGGAAAGCCGCTCGACGCTGCAAACGTCCGGCGTGCCTTCCGTCAGGCGCTCAAGGGCATCGATGGGCTCAACGCCGACGAGTGGACACCCAGGGAGCTGCGGCACAGCTTCGTGTCCCTGTTGTCCGACCGGGGCGTCCCGCTGGAAGAGATCTCCCGGCTTGTCGGGCACTCCGGGACGGCCGTGACCGAGGAGGTGTACCGGAAGCAGATCCGGCCTGTGATCCAGACCGGCGCGGTGGTCATGGACGGGATCTTCGGAGCGCAGGAGCGGCGCCCGTAGACACGCGAAAAGCGGTAGTCACGCAGTTAGACACGCAGAGAAAACAGGTGAGGCACCTACTAGTCGCTAGTAGGTGCCTCACCTGCTGTTTCGGCTGTCGGGGTGGCGGGATTTGAACCCACGACCTCTTCGTCCCGAACGAAGCGCGCTGCCAAGCTGCGCTACACCCCGATGTCGCTGCTCTCGCGGCGACGACGTTTACTTTAGCCCACTGGTGGCTGTAGACGAAATCCGGTTTAGACCCGGCGGCGGACCGGGGTCGGGCGGGTGTGGTCCAGGGCCACGAGGAGGACGGCGAGGGCGTGGATCCCGAGGCCCAGGAGGAGCGCATTGGCCAGGGTGCTGCGGTAGCCGTGGGCGGCCGCGTCCAGGAAGGGATACAGGTAGCGGGAGGGGGTCGACGGGGCGAGGAAAGCCGCCCGGGTCAGGGAGAAGGCCAGGTAGGCCAGGGGGTAGAGGAGCCAGGCGGCAGTCTGGCGGAGGTGCAGCCGGGTCGCGGGCGTGAGCAGCAGCCAGTCCAGCAGGGCCGCCGTCGGCGTCACCGTGTGCAGGATCTGGAGGGTGGCCCACTGGGCGTGCCAGCGCTCCGGGGCCGTCGTCGCGCCGGTCATGGAGAACGGGGGCGTCGTGTGGGCCAGGAGCAGGTGGTAGACCAGCGCCGCGACCAGGGCGTAGAGGAGTGTGGCGCCTGTCACGGCGGAGGGGAGCGGCCGTCGGGCCCGGCCGGCCCTGGACGCCGACAGGAGCATGACGACGGCCAGCAGGATGTTGGCCTGGACGCTGAAGTAGCTGAGGGTGCGGGCCGGGGTGCCCAGCAGGAGCTCCAGGGCCACGCCGGCTGCCGCCGTCAGACCCGTCAGCAGGCGGAGGAGCGCGACCATCGGGCGGCGCACCGGCGCCACCACCGCCGTGGCCGGGACGGATGTGGGCGGTGGCAGGGGCGGGCGCGGGACCGCGGGCAGGTCCGGGAGGTCCCTGGGTATCGGGGCGGTCATGCACCTGACGCTAGGTGCGGGGAAGGGGCGGGGCTATTCGGCGTAGTCCGGATGGGTGCAGTCCCGGGTGGGTCCACTCCGGTCGGCTGTGATCCGGCGTTACCTCGTCCCAGCCCCGTACTTCCGCGCTTCGGACGCCCCGCACCTCACGTCCCCACGCCGCACGTCCCCGCACCGCACGTCCTCACACCCCCGTCCCCGCCCCTCACATGCCCGTACTACCGCCCCACCAACGTCAGCAATGTCGCCTCCGGCGGGCAGGCGAAGCGGACCGGGGTGTAGCGGTTGGTGCCGCAGCCTGCTGAGACGTGGAGGTAGGAGGTGTGGCCGTCCGCCGTGTGGGTGGAGAGGCCCTTCACCCGGTCCGTGTCCAGGTCGCAGTTGGTGACCAGCGCGCCGTAGAAGGGGATGCACAGCTGGCCGCCATGGGTGTGGCCGGCCAGGATCAGGGGGTAGCCGTCCGCCGTGAACGCGTCCAGTGTGCGCAGGTACGGGGCGTGGACCACACCGAGCGAGAAGTCGTACGTCCCCGACGGGCCGCCCGCCACCCGGGCGTAGCGGTCGCGCTTGATGTGCGGGTCGTCGAGGCCCGTCAGCTCGATCGAGATGCCCTCGACCTTCAGGACACCCCGCGTGTTCGTCAGGTTCAGCCAGCCCGCCTCGTCGAAGCCGTCGCGCAGGTCCTCCCACGGGTTGTGGACCGCGCCGACCGCCGGCGGGTTGCCGTTCAGGCCATGGCGGCCGCTCGTCTTCTCCAGCAAGTAGCGGGCCGGGTTGCGGAGTTTGGGGCCGTAGTAGTCGTTGGAGCCGAAGACGTAGGCGCCCGGGAACTCCATCAGGGGGCCGAGCGCGTCCAGGACCTCCGGGACGCCCTCGGGGTCCGAGAGGTTGTCGCCGGTGTTGATCACGAAGTCCGGACGCAGGCCCGCCAGCGACTGCAGCCACCGCTGCTTCTTGCGCTGGCCGCTCACCATGTGGATGTCGGAGACCTGCAGCACGCGCAGCGGACGTATGCCCGGCGGCAGTACCGGGACCGTCACTCGTCGCAGGCGGAAGGAGCGGGCCTCGAAGCCCGCCGCGTACGCCAGCCCGGCGGCGCCTGCCGCCATGATTCCCAGGGGTACTCCGTATCGCGCGCGCATACGCCCATCGTGTCAGACCCCGGCGGCACGGTGAGACCGGCCGACCCTCGATCGCCCGACCGGCGTCCCCCGGGCGACCGGGCGTCGGCACCCCTTAAATCAGCGGGCGTTCGGGCTGGCACACCTGCGACAATCGATCGCATGACCACCACGCTCAAGTCGAAGCTGCAGGACGACCTCAACGCCGCGATCAAGGAGCGCGACGAGCTCCGCTCCTCGACGCTCCGGCTGACGCTCGCCGCGATCACCAAGGAGGAGGTCGCGGGCAAGGAGAAGCGGGAGCTGTCCGACGACGAGGTCCTCAAGGTGATCACCCGCGAGGCGAAGAAGCGCCGCGAGGCGGCCGACGCCTTCGCGCAGGGCGGTCGCCCGGAGCAGGCCGAGCGGGAGAAGGCGGAGGGCGAGGTGCTCGCCGACTACCTGCCCAAGCAGCTGTCCGACGAGGAGCTGAACGCGATCGTCGCGCAGGCCGTGGAAGAGGCGAAGGCGGCCGGTGCCGAGGGGCCGCGGGCCATGGGCGCCGTCATGAAGATCGTGAACCCGAAGGTGGCCGGTCAGGCCGAGGGCGGCCGCGTCGCCGCCGCGGTGAAGAAGCTGCTTCAGGGCTGAGTTGCACCAGACAGCTGCACACAGACAGCTGCACACAGACAGCTACAGCCACACAGTCAGCGACGGGGCCGCGCTCTTCGCGAGAAGGGCGTGGCCCCGCTGCCGTATCTCGGTAACTGAGCCCGGCCTCGCCTGCCTAGCCCCGCCTGCCCGGCCTAGCCCCGCCGGCCGCCGTTCCCATTGCCGCCGCCACCGCCGTTGCCCTGGCCCTGGATGAAGTTGCCCGGGAGGGAGAAGGTCGGCGTCGGGACGGGGCCGCCGATGGTGCCGCCGATCGTGTCACCCGTGCCGCCGTCCGTCGTTCCCCCGTCCGTCAGACCGCCGATCAGGCCGCCGATCCCGCCCGTGCTGTCCCCCTTCTTGCCGCCGTGCTTCTTCCCGTGCCCTTTTCCCTGGTCGTCCCCGGTGTTGTCGTCGGGGATGTCGATCAGGTGGAAGTCCTCGGCCGGCTTGCCCTCCAGCGCGCCGGTCATCATGTCGCGCCAGATCGGGCCGGGCACCTCACCACCGAACACCTTGTCGTGCGGTACGCCGCCGATGCTGATGTTGATCATCTTGCGCTTGTGCTGCGGGTCGCCGACCCAGACCGCGCCGGCCATGTTCGGGGTGTAGCCGACGAACCAGGCCGCGAAGCGCTCGTCCGTCGTACCGGTCTTGCCCGCGCTCGGGCGGTCGCCGAGGCCGGCCTCCTGACCCGTACCGTCCTCGACCACGCCCTTGAGGATGGTGCTGACGGTGTCCGCGGTCTTCTGCGACATCGCCCGCGAGCAGTTCGACTTCGGCACCGGAAGGGACTTCACCTGGCTGCCGATCTTCTGGGTGACCGACTCGATGGCGACCGGGGTGCAGTACATACCGCGCGAGGCGAAGGTGGCGTACGCGCCCGCCATCGTCAGCGGTGACATCTCCTGCGTGCCGAGCGCGATGGACGGGGCCTGGTCGATCTTGCGGCCGTCCGCGCGCGCCACACCCATCTTCTTGGCCATGTCGATGACCGGGCAGATGCCGATGTCGCCGATCAGCTGCACGTAGTAGGTGTTGACCGACTTGGCGGTCGCTTCCTTCATGCCGTACGGGCCGTGCTCCGACTCGTTCTCGTTCGCCAGCTTGGCCGGCTTGCGCGGGTCGTTGCGCCAGATCCTGCCGTTGCACGCCTGCACGGTGCTCGGGTACGGCATCTCGTACGGCGACGAGTACTCCTGCGTCGGGGGCTTGCCGCCCTCGATCGCGGCCGCCGCGACGATCGGCTTGAACGTCGAACCGGGCTGGTAGCCGGCGCCGCCGCCCATGTCCGAGTTGACGGAGAGGTTGATCTGCGTCTCGTTCTTGCCGAAGCCGTACGGGCGGGACTGGCCCATGGCGAGGATCTTGCCGGTGCCCGGTTCGACGATGGCCGCGGCCGTCGCCACCTCGTCGGACTTGTAGACATGGTCCTTGATGGACGTCTGCGCGGAGTCCTGCGCCTGCGGGTCGAGCGTCGTACGGATCGTCAGGCCGCCCTGGTTCCAGAGCTTCGCCCGGGCCTGCTTGGTGGTGCCGAAGACCGGGTCGTTCAGGACGACGTCGCGTACGTAGTCACAGAAGAAGCCGGCGCCGCGGACCGCGGTGATGCAGCCGTTCTTGGGGTGGCTGGGGTGCAGCGCGAGCGGCTTCTCCTTGGCCTGGTCGGCCTCCTTCTGGGAGATGTCGCCGAGCTCCGCCATCCGCTGGAGCACGACATTGCGCCGCTTGGTGGCCTCGGCGTCGTCGTTGACCGGGTCGTAGCGGCTCGGGGACTGCACGATGCCGGCCAGCAGCGCCGATTCCTGGAGGTTCAGGTCCTTGGCGTGCTTGGAGAAGTAGCGCTGGGCGGCGGCCTCGACACCGTAGGCCTGCTCGCCGAAGAAGGTGATGTTCAGGTAGTTCTCGAGGATCTTCTTCTTGCCGAGCTTCTCCTCGGTCTGGATCGCGTACTTCAGCTCGCGGATCTTGCGGCCGAGGGTCTGCTGGGTGGCCTCGGCGACCTTCGTCGGGTCGTCGCCGGCCTCCTCGATGAAGTAGTTCTTCACCAGCTGCTGGGTGAGCGTGGAGGCGCCCTGCGCGACACCGCCGCTCTGCGCGTTCTTGTTCAGGGCACGCAGCACTCCCTTCAGGTCGATCGCGCCGTGCTTGTAGAAGCGCGAGTCCTCGATCGCGACGATCGCCTTCTGCATGTACGGCGAGATGTCCTTGAGTTCCACCACCGTGCGGTCACGGGAGTAGACGCTCGCGATCGGTTTGCCCCGGTTGTCCAGGATGGTCGTGCGCTGACTGAGCTGGGGGCTCTTCAGATTGGCCGGGATCTCGTCGAAGCTCTTGACCGAGCCCTTGGCCGCGAGGCCCAGCGCGCCGGCCGCGGGCAGTGCGATGCCCGCCATCACGGCTCCGGCGAGCACACTGACACCGAGGAACTTGGCGGCCTGCTGCGTTGGCGACAGACCACCGCCCGAGCGCTTCTTTGGCATGGGGGCAGCCTAATCCGTACTCATGAGCGTTCCGAGGGAGCGGCTCTCCCTCGGGATGTTCGGGTGCCGGATCGTGACGGCAGCGCAACCTGACCTGCCTACGTTTCCATTTCCCGGACATGTGCGCAGGCCTTGGCCTAAGCTGCTCTCAACTGTCACAGCAGTGCGGCCATGTATCAATACGTCCGGCGACCCCGAATCGTTCCGGAGGAACCCCGACTTTTTGATGGGGGCGTGCCCGAATCCGCCTCGTGTGTCACCTGGCGCCCGATGTGACGTACCGCAGAAGTCCCGCTTTGCCGGGATGATCACGCATGTCACCAGCTCACTCCCCCGGGTGATCTGCCGCTTACCCATAGTCCGTTCGGGCCATTCAAGATTGGGCCCGAAGGGGGTGTTGCGCTGTGCCCACCTTCCGTAACGTCCTCAACTGGCGGCGGTGAATATGCCGCTGCCGCCGTGGGGGAGCCTCGATTCGGGAGAGGACGGCGCCGGTATGGGCTGGGTAACCGACTGGAGTGCGCAGGCTGCCTGCCGCACTACCGATCCGGATGAACTGTTCGTTCAGGGAGCAGCGCAGAACAGGGCCAAGGCGGTGTGCACCGGATGCCCGGTACGCACCGAATGCCTGGCCGACGCGCTGGACAACCGCGTCGAGTTCGGCGTGTGGGGAGGTATGACGGAGCGGGAGCGCCGCGCACTGCTGCGCCGCCGGCCCACCGTGACCTCCTGGCGCAGGCTGCTGGAGACCGCCCGCTCGGAGTACGAGCGCGGCGCGGGCATCGTGCCCCTCGACAGCGACGAGGTGTACGAGCACTACGCGGCGGTGAGCTGAGGGCATTCCCTCCGGCACACCCCCGGGGCACAGGTCCAGGGGGTGCCGAGTGGGTGCATGCCCGGGACCCGGGAAGCGACGGGGTCCGGGAAACGCCGATCCGGCCTGCGCCCGGGGAAGCCGCGATCTGCCGTGCGGCCTCTCCCGCGGAGGCGGCCCGGGTGGGCCGAGGCGCTCTGCGCGGAAGGCTTGTGGCCTTGCATCCGCGCATGTGCCGGCCATGCCGAGCGCGCGTGTGCCACCCACGCGCGCAGGACGGCCACTGGTGCACGTACGACCGCTTGTCTGTGCGCATATGACGGTCATCGACGCATGTACGACCGCTTGTCCTGGGCGCACACGACGGCCACTGACGGATGTACGACCGCTTGTCTGCACGCACAAGACGGTCACCCGTGCACATGCGACCACTCGCGTGCGCGCGTGCAACCGCTCGCCCGCGCGCAGACGACGGTCACCTGCGCGCCTGCGGCCGCTCGCCGCACGAGGTGCCGCGCGGCCTGCCGGGCGCCCGTGTGGCCGCGCTACGGCAGTTCCGTGCGCTCTGCCGTGCCCGCTGCCAGTCGGGCGCCGATGTCGCGCAGGCCCGCGAGGTCGTGGACGTCGCCGGGCAGCGCGGCTACTTCGACCACCGCCACCTCGGGGTGACGGGCGGTGAAACGGTCACGCGTGCGCTGCTCGCGCGAGAGCAGCTGCATGCGATCGGCGTGCAGTCGCAGCAGCCCCGCGGTGAGCCGGTCGACGGAGTGCTCCGCGTCGGCGGGGGAGCCTTCTTCGGAAGGGGCGTCGATTGCGGTCTCGGATGCGGGAAGGCGCGAACTGCCGTATGCATCGGGAGAGTTACGAAGTCCAGCTTTCCCGCCCCCCTGATCCACAATGCGGGGGTCCTCAAGATTTTCGGCGGCGGCGAGCGCCCGCTCGGCCGACAGCCGGCCGGCGCCGCTGCCATGGACCCGGTTCAGCACCAGGCCCACCAGCGGCATCCTCTCCTCGGCCAGCCGCTCCACGAAGTACGCCGCCTCCCGCAGCGCGTCCCGCTCCGGGGCCGCGACCACCAGAAACGCCGTGCCGGGCGCCTGGAGCAGCTTGTACGTGGCGTCCGCGCGCGTACGGAACCCACCGAAGGTGGTGTCCATCGCCGCCACGAACGTCTGGACGTCCTTCAGCAGCTGGCCGCCCAGCAGTTTGCCGAGGGTGCCGGTCATCATCGACATGCCGACGTTGAGGAAGGCCATCCCCGCGCGTCCGCCGAGCTTGGCGGGGGCGGTCAGCAGCCGGATCAGCCGGCCGTCGAGGAAGGAGCCGAGCCGCTTGGGCGCGTCCAGGAAGTCCAGCGCGGAGCGGGACGGCGGGGTGTCGACCACGATCAGGTCCCACTCGTCCTTCGCGCGCAGCTGGCCCAGCTTCTCCATCGCCATGTACTCCTGCGTGCCCGCGAAGCCCGCCGAGAGCGACTGGTAGAAGGGGTTCGCCAGGATCGCGGCCGCCCGCTCGGGGTCCGCGTGCGCCTCCACGACCTCGTCGAAGGTGCGCTTCATGTCGAGCATCATGGCGTGCAGTTCGCCGCCCGCCCGTCGCTCGCCACCGTCCTCGGCCGAAGCGCCGCGCGACACGTTTCCTTGATCCTCGATGCCCTTCACCCGGCGCGGGACGTTGTCGAGCGAGTCGATGCCCATCGACTGGGCCAGCCGCCGGGCCGGGTCGATGGTCAGCACGACCACCTTGCGGCCCCGCTCGGCCGCCCTCAGGCCGAGGGCTGCCGCGGTCGTCGTCTTGCCGACCCCGCCCGAGCCGCAGCACACCACGATCCGGGTCTTCGGGTCGTCCAGCAGCAAGTCGATGTCGAGGGAGCGCGCGGGGGAGAGACCGTGGGTCTTCTCCCGCCCCTCGGCCGTCACTGCCGCGTCGGGCGCCTCGGCCGGGTCCGGACTCATGACAACCCCTGCTTCCGCAGCTCGGTGGCGAGTTCGTACAGGCCCGCCAGGTCCATGCCCTCGGCGAGCAGCGGCAGTTCACCCAGGGGCAGGCCCAGCTCGCCGAGTACCGCGCGCTGCTCCTGCTCCAGCGCGTACCGCTCGGCGTACTCCGCTGCCTGCTCCAGCAGCGGGTCCACCAGCTTCTCCGCGTTGCCGCCACGCCGGGCCCCGCCCAGCCCGGCCGCCGACAACGCCTGTGCGACAGAGGAACGCTCCACGGTCCGTACGAGTTCCAGGTCGGCCGCGTCCAACACCTCCGGCCGGACCATGTTCACGATGACCCGGCCCACCGGCAGTCGCGCGGCACGGAGTTCGGCGATGCCGTCGGCGGTCTCCTGGACCGGCATCTCCTCCAGCAGCGTCACCAGGTGCACCGCCGTCTCCGGCGACTTCAGCACCCGCATCACCGCCTGTGCCTGATTGTGTATGGGGCCGATCTTCGCCAGGCCCGCCACCTCGTCGTTGACGTTCAGGAAGCGGGTGATGCGGCCGGTCGGCGGGGCGTCCATGACGACGTAGTCGTACGCGAACCGGCCGCTCCTGTCCTTGCGGCGCACCGCCTCGCACGCCTTGCCGGTCAGCAGGACGTCCCTGATGCCCGGGGCGATGGTGGTGGCGAAGTCGATCGCGCCGAGCTTCTTCAGGGCCCGGCCCGCGCCACCGAGCTTGTAGAACATCTGGAGGTAGTCCAGAAGGGCCAGTTCGGGGTCTATGGCCAGGGCGTACACCTCGCCGCCCCCCGGAGCGACCGCGATCTTCCGCTCCTCATACGGCAACGCCTCCGTTTCGAAGAGCTGGGCGATGCCCTGCCGGCCCTCGACCTCGACGAGAAGCGTCCGCTTCCCCTCGGTCGCGAGGGCCAGCGCCAGTGCGGCGGCGACCGTCGTCTTTCCGGTCCCGCCCTTGCCGCTGACGACCTGGAGCCTGCTCACGTATTCGAGACTAACCAGTCCGGCCGGGACTCACGCGGGAGGCTGTGGATAACGCTGGTCACAGCCCGCTGCCCGGCCTGTGGACGACGCCGGACACAGCCGGCCGTGGCCGGCCGCCGTCCCCGCCGGTCGCAGCGGCTACAGTCGGCCCCATGACCAAGTGGGAATACGCAACCGTGCCGCTGCTCGTCCATGCCACGAAGCAGATTCTGGACACCTGGGGCGAGGACGGCTGGGAGCTCGTCCAGGTCGTGCCCGGGCCCAACAACCCGGAGCAGCTCGTGGCCTACCTGAAGCGGGAGAAGCAGGCATGAGCGCGGTCGAGGCCAAGCTGGCCGAACTGGGGCTGACCCTGCCGGAGGTCGTACCGCCGCTGGCCGCGTACCAGCCGGCCGTGCAGTCCGGCGCGTACGTGTACACCGCCGGCCAGCTGCCGATGGTCGAGGGCAAGCTGCCGGTCACCGGCAAGGTGGGCGCCGAGGTCACGCCGGAGGAGGCCAAGGACCTGGCCCGCACGTGCGCGTTGAACGCGCTGGCCGCGGTGAAGTCCGTCACCGGCGACCTCGACCGCATCGCGCGCGTGGTGAAGGTCGTCGGCTTCGTCGCCTCCGCCGCCGACTTCACCGGGCAGCCCGGTGTCGTCAACGGTGCCAGCGAACTGCTCGGCGAGGTCCTCGGCGACAAGGGCGTGCACGCCCGCAGCGCGGTCGGCGTCGCGGTGCTGCCGCTGGACGCGCCGGTCGAGGTCGAGATCCAGGTGGAACTCGCCCAGTAACCCCACGCACCGCACCGGAGCACCGCCGGCCTCGGGCACCTCTCGAACATTCGCCCTACACGGGATAGCCTCCGGCCATGGCGAACGGTCAGTGGTACCCCCCGGAGTGGCCGAACCGCATCCGCGCGCTCGCGGACGGCACGCTCACCCCGGTGTCCCCCAGACGCGCGGCCACGGTGCTGCTCCTGAAGGACACCGAATCCGGTCCGGTCGTCCACATGCTGCGCAGACGCGCCTCCATGGCCTTCGCCGGAGGCGCGTACGCGTATCCCGGGGGCGGGGTCGACCCGCGCGACGACGACCGTCTGGTGGGCTGGGCGGGCCACACGCGCGCGTGGTGGGCGGACCGTCTGGGCGTGGACGAGCCGGGCGCCCAGGCGATCGTCTGCGCGGCCGTACGGGAGACGTACGAGGAGGCGGGCGTCCTGCTCGCCGGGCCCGACGCGGAGTCGGTCGTCGGCGACACCACCGGGGACGACTGGGAGGCGGACCGGGCCGCGCTGGTCGCGCGTGAGCTGTCCTTCGCCGAGTTCCTGGACCGGCGCGGCCTGGTGCTGCGCTCGGACCTGCTGGGCGCCTGGACCCGCTGGATCACCCCGGAGTTCGAGGCCCGCCGCTACGACACCTGGTTCTTCGTGGCCGCCCTGCCCGAGGGCCAGCGCACCCGGAACGCCTCCACGGAGGCCGACCGCACGGTGTGGATCCGCCCCGCTCAGGCCGCCGCCGGCTACGACAGGGGCGAGCTGCTGATGATGCCGCCCACCATCGCCACGCTGCGCCAGCTGCTGCCGTACGCCACCGCCGCCGAGGCGCTGGCGGCGGCCCCCGCGCGTGACCTGACGCCGGTGATGGCGGGCGCCCGTCTCCAGGACGGCGAGATCGTCCTGTCCTGGCCCGGGCACGAGGAGTTCACCAAGCACATCCCGACGGATCCGACGACCGCCGGCACGAGCGCTGCGACGAACACCGGGACGCCCACCGGGACCAGCGCTGCGACGACCGCCGAGACGACGGGTGGAGGCCCCGTATGACCGACGCAAGCGCCCTGCCGGGCCAGCCCCGCGGCCAAGTGCTCTCCGGCCCCGCCACCGAACGGGCCGTCAACGTCCTCGCGCCCAACGCCTCCGCGATGACCCTGGACGGCACCAACACCTGGATCGTCGCCGAGCCGGACTCCGATCTCGCCGTGGTGATCGACCCGGGCCCACTGGAGGACGGCCATCTGCGCACCGTCGTGGACACCGCAGAGAAGGCCGGCAAGCGCATAGCCCTGACCCTGCTCACCCACGGCCACCCCGACCACGCCGAGGGCGCCGCCCGCTTCGCGGAACTGACCGGCACGCGCGTGCGTGCCCTCGATCCGGCGCTGCGCCTGGGCGACGAGGGCCTGGCCGCCGGCGACGTGATCACCGTCGGCGGCCTGGAGCTGAGGGTCGTACCGACCCCCGGGCACACCGCGGACTCGCTGTGCTTCCATCTCCCGGCCGACCGGGCCGTGCTGACCGGCGACACCATCCTCGGGCGCGGTACGACGGTCGTGGCGCACCCGGACGGCCGTCTCGGCGACTATCTGGACTCCCTGCGCCGTCTGCGGTCCCTGACGGTGGACGACGGCGTGCACACCGTCCTGCCGGGCCACGGGCCGGTCCTGGAGGACGCCCAGGGCGCCGTGGAGTTCTACCTCGCGCACCGCGCGCACCGGCTCGCCCAGGTGGAGACGGCGGTCGAGGACGGCTACCGCACCCCGGCCCAGGTCGTCGCCCACGTCTACGCCGACGTGGACCGCTCGCTGTGGCCGGCGGCGGAACTGTCGGTACGGGCCCAGCTGGACTACCTGAGCGAGCACGGACTGATCTAGGGGCGAGCGCCTTCTCGGCGGCGTCGAGGATGTTGCCGAAGGTGCGCGTGATCACCGGGCGGGCCAGGAACCGGGTGAGCGGGGCGCCGAGCAGCGGCAGGGGGATCTCCGCCCGGGTGGTCCACCGGACCAGGGTGCCGCCGGCCGTCTCGGTGAACGTCATGGGGCCGAGCTCGTGCCGGGCCGGCCGGCTCAGCCGAGTGATCCTTTGCCGAGCGCGCCTCCGTCGAGTGGCCGGACCACGTCGGCGCGGTCCAGCTTGTCCGGGTTGCGCATGCCGTAGAGGCCGGTGATCCGTCCGTCCCGGATCTCGAACGCCACCGGCCAGTCCAGCGCGTCGCCGGCGAGGAACCGCGCGGCGGGCATGCCGTTGTAGCGGGCGGGTTCGATGCGGGCCGTCGTCGCGCCGCGTGACCGCGCGGCGACCGCCTTGCCGCCGCCGTCGGAGATCACCACGACATCGGGCGCGAGCAGGTCCATCAGGGCCTGTACGTCGCCGTTCGCCGCCGACCGCAGAAACCGTTCGACGATCTCCCCGGTGGCGGCGGAGTCGGGCTCGAAGCGGCGGCGCCGCGCGTGGACGTGGGCCCGCGCGCGGTGGGCGATCTGCCGGACCGTGGGCTCCGTCTTGCCGATCGCGGCGGCGATCTCGCCGTGCGGGTGGCCGAACACCTCGTGCAGGACGAACACCGCCCGCTCGGTCGGGTTCAGCGTCTCCAGGACCAGCAGCATGGCCATCGAGACCGACTCGGCCAGGACCACGTCCTCGCCGACCTCGGGCACGGTGCGGATCGGCTCGGGCAGCCACGCGCCGACGTACTCCTCGCGCCGGGCCCTGGCCGTGCGCAGGTGGTTGAGCGCCTGCCGGGTCACCGTGCGCACCAGGTACGCGCGCGCGTGCTCCACCGTGTCCGCATCGACCTGCCGCCGGCGCGGACAGCTCTCCTGGAGCACGTCCTCGGCGGTGACGCGCGTCACGGGCATGCCCCTGCGGGTCCCCCCGGTCGGTCAGCTCTGCGGCGCGGGTCCTTCAGGCGGGCACGCGCGCGAGGGAGCGTTCGTGCGGCGGGGGCGCTGGTGGCGGCGGCAACGACAGCGGGGCCCGGCTCACGAGAGCGGACCCCGGGGTCGTACGGCCGATACCGGCGTCAGCGGGAGCGCTTGGCCAGCCTCTCCACGTCCAGGAGGATCACCGCCCGCGCCTCCAGGCGAAGCCACCCGCGCTGGGCGAAGTCCGCCAGCGCCTTGTTCACGGTCTCGCGCGAGGCGCCGACCAGCTGGGCCAGCTCCTCCTGCGTGAGGTCGTGGACGACGTGGATGCCCTCCTCGGACTGCACGCCGAAGCGGCGCGAGAGGTCCAGCAGGGCGCGCGCCACGCGGCCGGGGACGTCGGAGAAGACCAGGTCGGACATGGCGTCGTTGGTCTTGCGCAGACGGCGGGCGACGGCGCGCAGCAGAGCGCCGGCCACCTCGGGGCGGGCGTTCAGCCAGGGCTGGAGGTCGCCGTGGCCGAGTCCGAGCAGCTTGACCTCGGTCAGCGCGGTCGCGGTCGCCGTACGCGGGCCGGGGTCGAAGAGCGAGAGCTCGCCGATCAGCTCGCCGGGGCCGACGACGGCGAGCATGTTCTCGCGGCCGTCGGGGGAGGTGCGGTGCAGCTTGACCTTGCCCTCGGTGACGACGTACAGCCGGTCGCCCGGGTCGCCCTCGTGGAACAGGGAGTCGCCGCGTGCGAGGGTCACCTCACTCATGGAGGCGCGAAGCTCCGCGGCCTGCTCGTCGTCGAGAGCCGCGAAGAGCGGGTTGCGCCGCAGAACGTCGTCCACTGAGTTCTCTCCTTGTCGACCTGCTCAGGGGATCTTGCTCCCCCGAGTGCCAGGGGACCGTGTTCCCCATTTTGCCGGACGGTCCAAACAGTGTGATCTGTCACAAGGATGCCGCACAGGTGTCCCGAGGTAAGCGTCAGGGGTCCAATCGGAGTCCGATCAACGGGGTCCGGGGCGGATGTGGGTGCCGGGCTCTAGGCTGGCCGGGTGTCCAATTCGCCGGTGAGAGCACAGGCCAAGGGGGTTGAGCGAGTGGTTGAACGTCGCAATTCCGCTGTGGGCGAACAAGGCTCGGGCGGTGATGAGAAAACCGGAAAAACGGCTAAAAAGGCTGCTTCGGTCAAAAAGGTCACGTCAGCCAAGAAGGTCACGTCAGCCAAGAAGGTCACCGCCAAGAAGGTCACCGCTGCGAAGAAGGCCGTCGCCACCGGCAAGACCGTGCCGGTGAAGAAGGCGGCGCCCGCCAAGAAGGTCGCCGTCAGGCCGCCGAGGGACGAGTCCCGCACCGCGCTGGTCCGCCGCGCCCGCCGCATCAACCGCGAGCTGGCCGAGGTGTACCCGTACGCCCATCCCGAGCTGGACTTCGAGAACCCGTTCCAGCTGCTGGTCGCCACCGTGCTGTCGGCTCAGACCACCGACCTGCGTGTCAACCAGACGACCCCGGCGCTCTTCGCGAAATACCCGGCCCCCGAGGACCTGGCCGCCGCCAACCCGGAGGAGGTCGAGGAGATCCTGCGCCCTTGCGGGTTCTTCCGGGCCAAGACCAAGTCGGTGATGGGGCTGTCCAAGGCCCTCGCCGAGGACTTCGGCGGTGAGGTCCCGGGCAGGCTGGAGGACCTGGTCAAGCTGCCCGGCGTCGGCCGCAAGACCGCTTTCGTCGTGCTCGGCAACGCCTTCGGACGGCCCGGGATCACCGTGGACACCCACTTCCAGAGGCTGGTGCAGCGCTGGCAGTGGACCGAGGAGACCGACCCGGACAAGATCGAGGCCGCCGTCGGCGCGCTGTTCCCGAAGAGCGACTGGACCGACCTCTCCCACCACGTGATCTGGCACGGCCGCCGGATCTGCCACGCCCGCAAACCCGCCTGCGGCGCCTGCCCGATCGCCCCGCTCTGCCCGGCCTACGGCGAGGGCGAGACCGACCCGGAGAAGGCGAAGAAGCTCCTGAAGTACGAGAAGGGCGGCCTCCCCGGCCAGCGGCTCAAGCCCCCGCAGGCCTACCTCGACGCGGGCGGCAGGCCGGCCCCGCCACTGGGGGCCGCGTGACGGAACGATCTCGGGGCCCTCGGGCGTTGGACAGGCAGAGCGAGGGGGGCGGCGATGGCGAGGGCCAGTGAGGCGCGGAGCGGCCAGGTGACACGCGGCGCGGCGGCGCGCGGCCCGGTGACGCTGAGCAGGGAAGGGCTGCCGGAGTGGCTGGCGCCGGTGGTGCGGGCGGCCGAGACGGTCGAGCCGCTCCAGCTGAGCCGCTTCCTGCCGCCGGAGAACGGCTCGGGGCGCAAGTCGGCCGTGCTGATCCTGTTCGGCGAGGGTGAGCGCGGCCCGGAGCTGCTGCTGATGGAGCGCGCCGGCTCGCTGCGCTCGCACGCCGGGCAGCCGTCCTTCCCGGGCGGCGCGCTCGACCCGGAGGACGGCGACCCGCACACCGACGGCCCGCTCCGGGCCGCGCTGCGCGAGGCCGAGGAGGAGACCGGCCTGGATCCGTCCGGCGTCCAGCTCTTCGGGGTGCTGCCCGCGCTGTACATCCCGGTCAGCGGCTTCGTCGTCACGCCCGTGCTCGGCTGGTGGCGCGAACCCAGCCCGGTCGGCGTCGTGGATCCGAACGAGACCGCGCGGGTCTTCACGGTCCCCGTGGCGGATCTCACGGACCCCGCCAACCGCGCCACCACCGTCCACCCCAGCGGCCACCGAGGCCCGGCATTCCTGGTCGAATCGGCCCTGGTGTGGGGCTTCACGGCGGGAGTGATCGACCGCCTGCTCCACTTCGCGGGCTGGGAGCGTCCCTGGCCCCGGGAGAGACACGTCCCGCTCGACTGGCACTCATGACAGGGTGTCGTCCGTGCTGTGTCTTTCCGGGGGCCGACCCCGGACCCCCGGCCGGGCCGCGGGGAGCGGAGTGGAGTAGGCGAGGCCTGAAGCAGTGAACGTGCTGGACATCCTGTTGCTGGTCGCGGCCGTGTGGTTCGCGGTCGTCGGCTACCGCCAGGGCTTCGTCGTCGGCATCCTGTCGGTGATCGGGTTCCTGGGCGGCGGCCTCGTCGCCGTCTACGCCCTGCCCGTGCTCTGGGACGCCGTGACCGACAACGCGGAGGTCGGCACCACCGCCGCCGTGGTCGCCGTGGTCGTCGTCATCGTCTGCGCCTCCGTCGGCCAGGCCCTGACCACCCACCTCGGCAACAAGCTGCGCCGGTACATCACCTGGTCCCCGGCCCGCGCCCTGGACGCCACCGGCGGCGCGCTGGTCAACGTCATCGCCATGCTGCTGGTGGCCTGGCTGATCGGGTCCGCCCTGGCCGGCACCACCCTGCCCACGCTCGGCAAGGAGGTCCGCGGCTCCAAGGTGCTCCTAGGCGTCTCCCGGGCGCTGCCCGCCCAGGCCGACACCTGGTTCGCGGACTTCTCCTCGGTCCTGGCGCAGAACGGCTTCCCGCAGGTCTTCAGCCCCTTCGCCAACGAGCCGATCAAGGACGTGGAGCCGCCCGACCCGGCCCTCGCGAACAGCCCGGTGACCCTGCGCGCCCAGCGCTCCATCGTGAAGGTGACCGGCACCGCCCAGAGCTGCGGCAAGGTGCTGGAGGGCACCGGTTTCGTCTTCGCCGACCGCCGGGTCATGACCAACGCGCATGTCGTCGGCGGCGTCGACGAGCCCACCGTGCAGATAGGCGGCGAGGGCCGCAAGTACGACGCCAAGGTCGTCCTGTACGACTGGAAGCGCGACATCGCCGTGCTCGACGTACCCGACCTGAGGGCGCACGCCCTGCGGTTCTCCCCGCAGGACGCGGCCGGCGGCGACGGCGCGATCGTCGCGGGCTTCCCGGAGAACGGCTCCTACGACGTGCGCGCCGCGCGCGTGCGCGGGCGCATCACGGCCAACGGCCCGGACATCTACCACCGCGGCACCGTCCGCCGGGACGTCTACTCGCTGTACACGACCGTCCGTCAGGGCAACTCGGGCGGCCCGCTGCTCACCCCCGACGGCCGGGTGTACGGCGTGGTGTTCGCCAAGTCCCTCGACGACGCCGACACCGGCTACGCCCTCACGGCGGACGAGATCCGGCCCGACATCGCGCGGGGACGTACGGCGAACGAGCAGGTGGGCACGGACAGCTGCGCCCTGTGACGCTGCGGAGGAAGAGTCAGCCGCGCGGTGTCAGCCGCGCGGGTGACGCAGACGCACGGACACCCAACGGGCGCGGCGGCGCAGGATGTGTGGAATCCCCACGCGGAGGTCTCCTTCGGCGAGTTGCGGATTGCCTCGCTGAGGCGTGCTCAGACCGGCGGCCGAGCGGCGGTTGCGGGGTGCGTCACTGTAGTCGTGCGTCCAGCCCATACCCCGACGTGTGCCCCTGCCCGAAGGTCGATAACCGCCTGAGCGCCGCCCAATTGGCCTATGCGGCAGGCATGTGGCCGTTCGCAGGACAAGTGTTCACGATCTGGATACTCGGCGCATCGAGCCCGTCACCGAACGGTCACAGACGAACGCGGCCACACGACCCTCGCATCTGCCCGTCACCGGCGCGTATCACCGGTCCGGCTCGGGATCCTTCAGCCAGTTGACCAGTTCCGTGGAGAACGCCGCCGGGTCCTCCTCGTGCGGGAAGTGGCCGAGGCCGTCGAACAGACGCCAGCGGTACGGCGCTTCGACGTACTCGCCCGAACCGGCCGCGCTGCGCGTGCGCGTCACCGGGTCCAGGGAGCCGTGCAGATGCAGCGTGGGCACCCGCACCGGCCGCTTCATCCGGCGGTTGAACTGGATGCCGTCCGGGCGGGCCAGCGAGCGCACCAGCCAGCGGTACGGCTCGATCGCGCAGTGCGCGGTCGACGGGATGCACATGGCCCGCTGGTAGATCTCCACCGCCTCGTCCTCCGGCGGGCGTGGCCCGGACCAGTCCCGGATCAGCCGGCCCACCAGCGCCCCGTCGTCCGCGGTGAGTTGACGCTCCGGGATCCACGGCCGCTGGAAACCCCAGATGTAGGAGTTGGCGGCCGTCTGCCGGGCGTCCCGCAGCATCGCCGCGCGCCAGCGCCGCGGATGCGGCATGGAGACGACCGCGAGCCGTCGTACGAGCTTGGGCCGCATCGCGGCCGCCGTCCACGCCAGATAGCCGCCCAGGTCGTGGCCGACCAGCGCCGCGTCCGGCTCGCCGAGCGAGCGGATCACGCCGGTGACGTCGAGCGCGAGATTGGCCGGGTCGTACCCGCGGGGCGTGCGGTCACTGCCGCCGACGCCCCGCAGATCCATCGCCACCGCCCGGTAGCCCGCGTCCGCGAGCGCCACCAGCTGGTGCCGCCAGGTCCACCAGAACTGCGGGAAGCCGTGCAGCAGCAGCACCAGGGGGCCGTCGCCGAGTTCGGCGATGTGGAAGCGCGCACCGTTGGCGGCGACGTCCCTGTGCGTCACTTTCCCGTGGGGAACATCGATCCGTACGGCCGAAGGGGCGGGGTCCGTCATGACGACGAGCGTGCCACAGCCTCGATGGCCGCGGGGGCCCGGTCCTCGGGAAGCTCCGCGCGCGGATGCGGCTTGGCGTTCTGCAGGACGCCCGCCGTCTCCTTCATGGAGGCGGCCACCTTCTGCGGGCCCTTGCTCTTCTTGGCCTTCTTCGCGAACGTCACGCCGATCAGCGCGAGGAGGCCGGCGACCAGCACGTTGGCCGCGAAGGACAGCAGGAAGCAGACCGCCAGGTTCCAGCCGCTCCAGGTCCGGATGCCGTAGGCGAGCGCGAAGTTGAGCATCGGCAGGGAGAACACCAGCACGGCGCCCGCCATCGAGAAGGCGCCGCCGCTCATCGCGCCCTTCTTCACGTCCTGCTTCAGCTGCGCCTTGGCCAGCGCGATCTCGTCGTGCACCAGCGCCGACAATTCGGTCGTCGCCGAGGCGAACAGCTGGCCGATGCTGCGTTCGGCGCCGACCGGGCTGCCGTCGGGTGCGCTCATCGCGTTCTCCCTCAGAGTTCTCTCGTGCCGCAGGCGTTCCGTCCGGTACGGCCGCCCCGCCGGCGCGGCCGTCCTGTCCGGCCGTCCTGCATCTGTGGCCGTCTTGTTTTGTACCGTCTCGTCAGATCATGCCGGACGGTCGTCATCATCGCCTGCCCCGCCCGGTACTTCCGCAAGCCCGTGGCGCGCCGCAGCCGCCCGCTCGGCGGCGATCCGCCGGTGTTCGGCGGCCTTGCGCTCGTGGATCCGGGCCATGCGCAGGTGATGAGCGGGGTCGTCCTGCTCGTAGATGTCCGGGATGCCGTCGAGGTCCTCGTCGCGCTCCTCTTCCTCGCACAGCCGCCGGTACTTGGCGTTGCGCATCTTCAGCAGCACCGTCGCACACAGCGCCGCGATCAGCGATCCGGTGAGGACGGCCGCCTTGACCTCGTCGGTGAGGACGGCGTCGCCCGCGAAGGCCAGTTCCCCGATGAGCAGGGAGACGGTGAAGCCGATGCCGGCGAGGGAGGCCACCGCGAAGACATCGGCCCAGGCGAGGTCCTCGCTGAGGGAGGCGCGGGTGAAGCGGACGGTGAGCCAGGTGCCGCCGAAGATCCCGAGTGTCTTGCCGACGACGAGCCCGAGCACCACACCGAGCGTCTCCGGCTTGGTGAACACGTCCCCGAGCGCCCCGCCGGAGACGGTGACCCCGGCGCTGAACAGTGCGAACAGCGGCACGGCGAGCCCCGCGGACAGGGGCCGCGCCAGGTGCTCGATGTGCTCGCCCGGGGAGTGCTGCTCACCCTCGCGGGGGGTGCAGCGCAGCATCAGGCCCATCGCCACGCCGGCGATGGTGGCGTGCACGCCGCTGTTGTACATCAGCGCCCAGATCACCACGGCCAGCGGCACGTACACGTACCAGCCGCGCACGCCCTTGCGCAGCAGCAGCCAGTAGACCACCAGCCCGGCGGCGGCCCCGCCGAGCGCGGCGAAGTTCAGCCGGTCGGTGAAGAAGACGGCGATGATCAGGATGGCGAAGAGGTCGTCGACGACCGCGAGGGTGAGCAGGAAGGCCCGCAGCGAGCTGGGCAGGGAGGTGCCGATGACCGCGAGGACGGCGAGTGCGAAGGCGATGTCGGTGGCGGTGGGCACCGCCCAGCCCTGCGCGGAGCCGTGCCCGGCGAGGCTGGTGAGGGTGTAGACGAGCGCCGGTACGGCCATGCCGCACAGCGCGGCCACCACAGGCAGGACGGCGGCCCTGGGGTCGCGCAGGTCCCCGGCGACCAGCTCGCGCTTCAGCTCGATGCCGGCGACGAAGAAGAACACCGCGAGGAGGCCGTCGGCGGCCCAGTGGGCCACGGACAGGTCGAGGCCGAGCGCGCCGGGGCCGAGGTGGAAGTGGCCGACCGACTCGTAGCTCGCGTGGAGCGCGGGGATGTTCGCCCAGAGCAGCGCCGCCACGGAGGCGAGGAGCAGCAGGACACCGCCGACCGTCTCGGTGCGCAGGGCGTCAGCGACCAGGGCACGCTCGGGCAGGGACAGACGTCCAAGAGCCTTGCGGGGGGTCTTCCGGGTAGGGGGCGCGGCCACGGCGGGGACCTCCGGGTCGGTACGGCGATGATCACGCCGTCACGCGGAATCGCCGACGGCGCCGCCGACCAGACTTCCCGGCACACCCTGAGATCGCCATTTTACTCGATTTTGACGCCAGAGGTTAGTGAGCCGAACGAAAAGGGGTGCCCGGTGCTGCCACCGGGCACCCCTGTCCGCCTAGTCCTCGCTGGGCGCCGAAGGCAACTTCGCCTGGATGAGGTCCATGACCGTGCTGTCGGTCAGGGTGGTCACATCCCCCAGCTGACGGTTCTCGGCCACGTCCCGCAGCAGCCGCCGCATGATCTTCCCGGAACGGGTCTTCGGCAGCTCCGCCACCGGCAGGATCCGCTTGGGCTTGGCGATCGGCCCGAGCGTGGCGCCCACGTGGTCGCGCAGTTCGCCGACGAGTGACTCGGTCTCCGCGGCCGTCCCGCGCAGGATCACGAAGGCGACGATCGCCTGGCCGGTGGTCTCGTCGGCGGCACCGACGACGGCTGCCTCGGCGACCGACGGGTGCGAGACGAGGGCCGACTCCACCTCGGTGGTGGAGATGTTGTGCCCGGACACGAGCATCACGTCGTCCACCCGGCCCAGCAGCCAGATGTCGCCGTCGTCGTCCTTCTTCGCGCCGTCACCGGCGAAGTACTTGCCCTCGAACCGGGACCAGTAGGTGTCGATGAACCGCTGGTCGTCCCCCCAGATGGTGCGCAGCATCGACGGCCACGGCTCGGTCAGCACCAGGTAGCCACCGCCGCCGTCGGGCACCTCGTTCGCCTCGTCGTCGACCACCGTCGCGCTGATGCCGGGCAGCGGGGTCTGCGCGGAGCCGGGCTTGGCCTCGGTGACACCGGGCAGCGGCGAGATCATCATCGCGCCGGTCTCGGTCTGCCACCAGGTGTCCACCACGGGCGTCCGGTCGGCGCCGATGTTCTTGCGGTACCAGATCCATGCCTCGGGGTTGATGGGCTCGCCCACCGAGCCGAGGACGCGCAGGGAGGACAGGTCGAACTTGGCGGGGATGTCGTCACCCCACTTCATGAACGTCCGGATCGCCGTCGGCGCGGTGTAGAGGATCGTGACCTTGTACTTCTGCACGATCTCCCAGAACCGGCCCTGGTGCGGGGTGTCCGGCGTGCCCTCGTACATGACCTGCGTGGCGCCGTTGGCCAGCGGGCCGTACACGATGTACGAGTGGCCGGTGACCCAGCCGACGTCGGCCGTGCACCAGTACACGTCCGTCTCCGGCTTGAGGTCGAAGACCGCCCAGTGGGTGTACGCCGTCTGGGTGAGGTAGCCGCCGGAGGTGTGCAGGATGCCCTTCGGCTTACCGGTGGTGCCCGAGGTGTAAAGGATGAACAGCGGGTGTTCGGCCTCGAACGCCTCCGGGGTGTGCTCGGCGGACTGCCGGTCCACCAGCTCGTGCCACCAGACGTCCCGCTCGCCGTTCCATGCCACGTCCTGCCCGGTACGCCGCACCACCAGCACGTGCTCGACGTTGTCGACCTTCCCGATCGCCTCGTCCACGGCGGGCTTGAGCGCGGACGGCTTGCCCCGCCGGTATCCGCCGTCTGAGGTGATGACGACCTTGGCGTCCGCGTCCTGGATCCGGGTCGCGAGCGCGTCCGCCGAGAAGCCGCCGAAGACCACCGAGTGCGCGGCGCCGATCCGGGCCGAGGCCAGCATCGCGATGGCCGTCTCCGGGATCATCGGCATGTAGATGGCGACCCGGTCGCCCTTGCGAACACCCAGCTCCAGCAGGGCGTTGGCCGCCTTGGAGACCTCGTCCTTCAGCTCGGCGTAGGTGATCGAGCGGCTGTCGCCGGGCTCACCCTCGAAGTGGATGGCGACCCGGTCCCCGTGCCCTGCCTCCACATGGCGGTCCACGCAGTTGTAGGCGACGTTCAGCTCGCCGTCCTTGAACCACTTGGCGAACGGCGGGTTCGACCAGTCCAGCGTCTCGGTCGGTTCCTTGGCCCAGGTCAGCCGGCGGGCCTGCTCGGCCCAGAAGCCGAGCCTGTCAGCCTTGGCCTGTGCATACGCCTCCGCGGTGACGTTGGCATGCGCGGCCAGGTCGGCGGGGGGCGCGAACCTGCGTTCTTCCTTGAGCAGGTTGGCCAGGCTTTCGTTGCTCACGACATCTCCCTCTCGAAGGGTGTCCGTTGTGTCCCAGGCCACAGCTCATCAGACACGGGGGTCCGATGACAAGGGTCGACGGGAAAATTGGTTTAGACCTGTCGGGGCGCACTCTCACACGCCGTACTCTCTGCCTTCTTTGCGGACACCCCTCCCGTGACACTTCCCGTGACCTCCTCGAACACCTCGCCCTCCTCGGTCTGCGCGAGCAGATACGCCTGGGCCTCGCCCACGTGGAAGTACATCCCGTGCAGCTCCAGCTCGCCCCTGGCCAGCGCCCGGGCCACCGGGCCGTGCGCCCGCAGGTGCTCCAGCTGCTGGACCACGTTGATCAGGCACAGCTGCTCCACCGCGTCCACCGGCGCCCGCCCGGCGAGCCGGGGAAGGGCACGGCGGTCGCCGGCCATCCGCGCCAGGCTCGGCCGCCCGTGCCGCAGCCAGCGCCGCAGCGAGGTGTCGGGGGCGTCGCCGCCTGTGTCGCGCGGGGCCGTCAGCGCCTGCATCGCTCCGCAGCCGGAGTGCCCGCACACGGTGATGGAGCGCACGCCGAGCACGTCCACCGCGTACTCGACGGCGGCCGCCACCGAGTCGTCACCGTGCTCCTCGCCCGGTGGCGGCACCAGGTTGCCGACGTTGCGGACGACGAACAGGTCGCCGGGACCACTGGCGGTGATCATCGACGTGACGAGCCGGGAGTCGGCGCAGGTGAGGAAGAGCTGCGCGGGTTGCTGGCCCTCCCGGGCGAGCCGCGCCAGCTCTCCTCGTACCAGCGGCGCGGTATTGCGCTGGAACGAGCTGATCCCCCGGGCCAGTTCCCGGCCCGGCTCCCGGCCCGCCGGAGCGGCGACGGCTTCCGGGAAGCAGAACTGGTGGTTGCGCCAGGGCGTCCAGGGCCGGCACCGGCACCCGGCGGAAGGGATCGGCCCGGCGGTCCGGATTCCGCCGCGCCGGCCCGACAGCTCGGCCGTACCGCCCCGCGCGATGTGGGCGCTGCGCCAGTCCTGCAGTGACTCGTACGCCGCGTGATCCATGAACGACCCGTCCAACTCCACGACGGCGTGGGCGCCCTGGGATACGAGATGCAGGGCTCGGCTGAGCCGGGGCACCGCGAGGAATGTCAGCTGACCTCGGACATGTACGTGATGGACTCCTTCCTTCTCTTCGTGGGTGATGCGGGTGCGGCCGAGGCGATTGAGGGCGAGGGCGACGGCCATGGCGACTCCGAGGAGCACGCCCTGGAGGACGCCGAGGAGCACCACGCCGAGTGTGGTCGCGGCGTAGACCGGCACTTCTCGGTGGCGCGTCACCGTGCGGATGTGGTGCAGGGACACCATCTGGATACCGACGGCCATGACCAGGGCGGCGAGGGAGGCGAGCGGGATCTCCTCCAGTGCCGGGACCATCAGCAGCGCGGCGACTACTACGAGAACGCCGTGCAGCATCGTGGAGTTCCGGCTCACGGCACCTGAATTCACATTCGCGGTGCTGCGCACGGCCACGCCGGCGACCGGCAGTCCGCCGAGCGCCCCGGAGACGATGTTGGCGGCACCCTGGCCCAGCAGCTCACGGTCGAGGTCGGAGCGCCCGACCCGGGGGAGGGGGCCGGGGCGGCCCGCGACCAGTTTGTCCACGGCCACCGCGCCGAGCAGCGACTGCACGCTGCACACCAGGGTGGTGGTGAGCACGGCCGCGGCGAGGCCGAGTGCCGGCCCCTCGGGCAGTCCGGCCAGGGCGTGGCTGCGCCAGGACGGCAGGTCCACACGGGGCAGGGTGAGTCCGGTCGCCGTCGCCGTGGCGGTGGACCCGGCGACGGCGACGAGGGCGGCCGGCACGCCCCGGAGCAGTCGGCCGGCGCGGCCGGGCAGGCGGGGCCAGACCAGCAGCAGGGCGAGCGTCAGCGCGCTCATCGAGACGGCGGCCGGGTGCAGATGGGCCAACTGGGCGGGCAGTGCACGCAGGTTGGCGAGGACGGAGCTGTCCGGGCTGCCGCCGAGGACGATGTGCAGCTGGGCGACGGCGATGGTGATGCCGATGCCGGCGAGCATGCCGTGCACCACGGCCGGGCTGACCGCGAGCGCGCCGCGCGCCACCCGCAGACAGCCGAGACCGAGCTGGGCGAATCCGGCGAGGACGGTGATGGCGCAGGTCGTCCGCCAGCCGTAGCGGTGAATCAAGTCGGCGGTGACCACGGTGAGTCCGGCGGCGGGACCGCTGACCTGGAGCGGGCAGCCGCCGAGCCGGCCGGCGACGACGCCGCCCACGGCGGCGGCCACGAGACCGGCTTGGAGCGGAGCGCCGGTGGCCAGGGCGATGCCGAGGGACAGGGGCAGGGCGATCAGGAAGACCGCGAGGGACGCGGACACATCGGCGCCCGCCACGGGCAAGCGGCGCCGACGGCCCGGCGAGGGGCTGTGCGATGCGTGCGGCTGCGGGGTGTGCGGGGGTGCGCAGGCTGGCATGGTCCCGTCTCCTCCGGGCTGGCAGGGTCACGGACTTGGGCGGGATGGATCACCATCGGTAAATGAACCGTAATGAAAAGTAAAGACAAGGCATAACTTCTCGGGGCAAATGGGGTAAAGCATCGCTCGCCGGAGTGAATTAATCATTTGATCGGCTTGTCGTACTAATTCCTTCTCGGTCCCGTGCGACCTTGGCGGCGCTGCCGGAGGACAAGCCCGGCATCTCACGAGAAAACGGCCCTCGTCAGCGTGTGTCCGAGAGAAGGAAGAAGGTGGGCGGAACATGGCCGCCACCCAGAGGATCGCCGTCGGCGCCATGGTCGCCGCGGCCTGTGCCTCGTCACTCGCCGGTTGCGCGACCGGCTCCAACGGTTCGAAGGAAGGGGCGTCCGGCCCGCAGGAGGGGGCCGCGGCCCCCGAGAGCGTGTTCCGGCTGATCGGGGACGGATCCACCGCGTACACCGGCGCGCAGCCGCATCTGCCGAGACCCGAGCGGCTGAAGTCCGGTCAGAAACCGCCCCAGTTCGTCGTGTTCTCCTGGGACGGCGCGGGCGAGGACAGCCAGAAGCTGTTCTCGCACTTCCGTAAGGTCGCCAAGGACAACCACGCGACCATGACGTTCTTCCTCAGCGGCGTGTACCTGCTGCCGGAGGAGAAGCGGGACCTGTACAAGCCTCCCCAGCATTCGCCGGGCAGCTCCGACATCGGCTTCAACGACGAGAAGGGGATCGCCGACACCGTCAAGCAGGCGCGGCTGGCCTGGCTGGAGGGCAACGAGATCGGCACGCACTTCAACGGCCACTTCTGCGGGCCGGACGGCGGGGTCGGCACCTGGTCGGTGGACGAGTGGAAGAGCGAGATCGCCCAGGCCAAGCAGTTTGTGAAGGCCTGGAAGACCAACAGCGGCCTGAAGAAGTCGGCCCCGCTGCCCTTCGATTACGAGAAGGAGCTGATCGGCGCCCGCACCCCCTGCCTGGAGGGTCAGCAGAACTTCATGAAGGCAGCCCGCCAGTTGGGCCTCCGCTATGACTCCAGCGGGGTCAACAACCAGGTCTGGCCCAAGAAGAAGGAAGGGCTGTGGGACGTGTCCATGCAGCTGGTGCCCTTCCCCGGGCACACCTATGAGCAGCTGACCATGGACTACAACTTCATGGTCAACCAGTCCGGCACCGAGACCCAGGGCGACCCGGACCAGTTCGACTACTGGGGCGACCAGATGCGCGACGGCCTCATCAAGGGCTTCTACCGGGCCTACGACGGCAACCGCGCGCCGCTGATCATCGGCAACCACTTCGAGTCCTGGAACGGCGGCACGTACATGCGCGCCGTCGAGGACACGGTGAAGGAGGTATGCAACAAGCCCGACGTGCGCTGTGTGTCCTTCCGCCAGCTGGTCGACTGGCTGGACGCCCAGGACCCGAAGACCCTGGAGAAGCTGCGCACCCTGAAGGTCGGCGAGGCTCCCAAGCAGGGCTGGGCGTCCTTCCTGTCCGGCCGCCCGGCCCCGGCGCCCAAGGGCGTGCCCGGGGCGCCGGCGGTCAAGCAGTAGGCGCTAAGCGGGAGTCGCCACGCTCTCGCCGAGCACGAAGGCGGGGTCGACCTGCGCCGCCAGGTCGGCCCCGGTGCGCTCGTTGCCCCACGCCTCGGCGTTCTTCAGGTGGAAGTGCACCATCTGGCGGGTGTAGCGCTCCCAGTCCCGCAGCTCGTACGTGGCGTCCGCGGTCGCCCGCAGGGTGTGCAGGGCCCGGGCGTTGGCCTCCTCCAGGAGGTCGAACCGCGGCGGGCGGCCCTTCTCCATGGCGCGCACCCAGTCCGAGCGCCCGACCGTCACGAGCAGGTCGTCCCCGACCTCCGCGCGCAGGAAGTCGATGTCGTCCGGGTCCTGGATCTTGTTGCCGACGACCTTCAGGGCGACGCCGAAGTCGCGGGCGTACTCCTTGTACTGGCGGTAGACGGAGACCCCCTTCCGGGTCGGCTCGGCGACGAGGAACGTCATGTCGAAGCGGGTGAACATGCCGGAGGCGAAGGAGTCCGAACCCGCCGTCATGTCGACCACGACGTACTCGTCGGGGCCGTCGACGAGGTGGTTCAGGAACAGCTCCACCGCTCCCGTCTTGGAGTGGTAGCAGGCGACCCCCAGGTCGGCGTCCGTGAAGGGGCCGGTGACCATCAAACGGACGGCGCCGCCGTCGAGTTCCACCGGGCGCGCACAGGCGTCGTAGACCGGATTCGGCTCCCGCACCCGGACCAGCCGCGAGCCCTCGCCGGGCGGAGTGGTCTTGATCATCGTGGCGGCGGAGGGGATCCGCGGGTTGGAGCCGCGCAGGTAGTCCTTGATCAGCGGCAGCCGTTCCCCCATGGCGGGCAGCGCGGCGGCCTCCCTCTCGTCGAGGCCGAGCGCGGGCCCGAGGTGCTGGTTGATGTCGGCGTCGATGGCGACCACCGGGGCGCCGGCGGCCACCAGGTGGCGGATGAAGAGGGAGGAAAGCGTGGTCTTGCCACTGCCGCCCTTCCCGACGAAAGCAATTTTCATGTTCACCAACAGTAGTCAGGTGATAGCTGTATGTGGCAGGCGGAAGTGAAGAAGACCACTCCTTCGAGGGGTCGGCCGATGGGGTGCGTAGGGTCGTACTCATGAGTACGACAGGCGCGAACGCCGACCCGCTCGCGGCCCTGGGCTCGCTGCCCGGTGTGGCCGACTCCGTGGAGTCCGTGCGCAAGGCCGTGGACCGGGTCTACGGACACCGGATCATGCGGCGCCGCAGCACCGAGATCACCTCCGAGGCGGCCCTGCGCGCCGCCCGCGGCTCCGCCGCGCTCTCCGGCGCCGACTGGGCCCTGGAGGAGGTGCGGCGACGCACCGACTTCGGCGCCGACGCCGAGGCGCGGGTCATGGGCGCGGCCCTCAGGCTGTCGGCGGAGGCCGGGCAGCTGCTGTCCATCTGGCGGCAGTCGCCCCTGCGGGTGCTGGCCCGGCTGCACCTGGTGGCCGCGGCGAGCCAGGGCGACGAGGTCGGCCGGCCGCGCCAGGCGGGCGAGACGGTGGACGAGCCGCTGGTCGAGTTGCCGCTGCCGGACGTCCGGGAGGTCTCCGGCCGGCTGGAGGGGCTCGCGGACCTGATCATCAAGGGGACGTCCGCGCCCGCGCTGGTGACCGCGGCCGTGGTGCACGGCGAGCTGCTCGCGCTACGGCCCTTCGTGTCCCACAACGGCCTGGTCGCGCGCGCGGCCGAGCGGATCGTGCTGATCGGCAGCGGCCTGGACCCGAAGGCGATCTGTCCGGCCGAGGTCGGCCACGCCGAGCTGGGCCGCGCCGCCTATCTGGCGGCGCTGGACGGCTATGTCTCCGGCACCCCGGAGGGCATGGCGGCCTGGATCGCGCACTGCGGCAGGGCGGTCGAGCTGGGGGCGCGCGAGTCGACGGCGGTGTGCGAGGCGCTGCAGCGCGGCGCGGCCTGAGAGGGCTTCCCGGAACTGCCCCGGACATGGGTTGCGGCGGTACGAATGCTCGTACCGCCGCTGGCATGCTCACCGGGTTACCAAGCGTCCTCGATATGTGCCCATCAGGTCGGGGACTTTGCCCGTCACCTGGTGCGGCTGGCCCGTAATCGACGGGTCGACGTCGCGTGGGTGCCCGATGTCCATGCGGGGTCCGTGGGCCAAGTGCGTAGTGTCAGGGGATCCTCTCGGATGTCCTTTGGTCTCGCGGGCCTAAGGCCTTTGTACCGCGAGCCGCAGGGAAGCGGAAGCCCTGCCTGCTGTTCTTTACTTTCAGGCTCGAACAAGGGCGAAACGGGCGCTGCTCCGGTGCTGGTCCGGCTGAGGCGCCGCTCCGGCTGAGGCGCCGCTTCCGCTGAGGCGCTGGGCCGGCTCAGACGGTGCTCCGGCGTCGGCTGGCGTACCAGACGAGGCCCGCGGTCGCGGCCGCCGCTCCTACGGCCGCCGCCGCGACCAGCGCGGGGCGGGGCGGTACGGAGAACGTGGGCAGCCTCTTCTTGAGCGGAACCGGCCGGCGGAACTCCAGGACCGGCCACCCCCGTGCGAGTGCCTCGCGGCGCAGCGCGCGGTCCGGGTTCACCGCGTGCGGATGCCCGACCTCCTGGAGCATGGGCAGATCGGTCGCTGAATCGCTGTAGGCGTAGCAGCGGTCGAGGTCGTAGCCCTCGGACGCGGCCAGTTCCCGGATCGCCTCGGCCTTGGTCGGGCCGTAGGCGTAGTACTCCACCTCCCCGGTGAAGCAGCCGTCCTCGCCGACGACCATGCGCGTCGCCACCACCCGGTCGGCACCGAGCAGCTCGCCGACGGGCTCCACCACCTCGGCGCCCGAGGTCGACACGATCACCACGTCCCGCCCCGCCGCGTGGTGCTCCTCGATGAGGGAGGCGGCCTCGTCGTAGATGATCGGGTCGATGAGGTCGTGCAGGGTCTCGGCGACGATCTCCCGGACCTGCTGCACGTTCCAGCCGCGGCACATGGCGGACAGATACTCGCGCATGCGCTCCATCTGGTCGTGGTCCAGGCCGCCGACCAGGAAGACGAACTGGGCATATGCGGTGCGCAGCGCGGCCCTGCGGTTGATCAGCCCGCCTTGGTAGAAGGACTTGCTGAAGGTGAGCGTGCTCGACTTCGCAATGACCGTCTTGTCCAGGTCAAAGAAGGCCGCTGCGCGGGGCAAGGAGTGGTTTTCCACGACCCTGAGCATAGGCGCAGCCCATTCGGCGTAAGGTGGGCGTGTGGGTTTGCCTGAGAGGGCTCTCGGGTACACCATGGAAGTCACGGATCGTTCGCGACCGTGCTAACCCGGTCCGGCTCCTCCCCCCCCGAGTCGGCCGTGGAGACGACCCCCGCTCTCCCCCCCGGCGGGGGTCGTCGCATGTCCGGACGGGTTTCCCCCCTCCTCCCCTGCTTTCCGCGCGACCGCGGCCCAGGCGCCATGCCACCGTGGCGGCCGCTTCAGCGCGCCCGTGATCCGTCACCCGTTGTAATCGTCGCGCTGCGCTGCGGAAGGCGCACGGGCAACAGTACGGACGTCACCGGTATGGGTGATGGCGATATTCACAGCCTGCGAGTTGTCCACAGTTTTCCAACAAGATCCACTTTATTTCGCGGATCGCTGCACCGTGATTCCCACGCGCTCGGGCCATGGCGAGTTGGTGGCCGGTTCCGATTGCCGGAGCGTGTATGGCCGGTTACCGCCGGCCGCTCATATGGGGGACCGCTTTCCGGTTCTTCACACCTTTGGGAATCGCGTGGCCGCAGGGGCTGCGCGGCCCATGCAGCGAAGGGGGAACGCACGTGACCGCTGCCGTCACCCACGACCCGCCGCCCGGCGCCGGAGACCGGCCGGGCCGGCCGCTCATCGTCACCGAGGACGCCGCAATCCTGGACGACCTGCTGCGCCTGTGCGCGGCCGCCGGCGCCACACCCGAGGTCCACCACGGCGTGCCCGAACACGGCGGTGGCTGGGAAACGGCCCCGCTGGTGCTCGTCGGCGACGACGCCGCACGCCGGCTGGGCAGCGCCACACGCCGGCGCGGAGTCGTGCTGGTCGGCCGTGACCAGGACGACCCCGGGGTGTGGAAACGCGCCGTCGAGATCGGCGCCGATCACGTCCTGATGCTGCCCGACGGCGAGCAGTGGCTGGTCGACCGGATCGCCGACGTCGCCGAGGGAGTCGGCCGCCCGGCCCTCACCGTCGGGGTGATCGGCGGCCGCGGCGGGGCCGGCGCCTCCACCCTCGCGTGCGCGCTCGCCGTCACCTCCGCGCGTGAGGGCCTGCGCACCCTCCTTGTGGACGCCGATCCGCTCGGCGGTGGACTCGACGTACTCCTCGGCGGCGAGAGCACCGACGGACTGCGCTGGCCCGCCTTCGCCGCCTCCCGCGGCCGGGTCGGCGGCGGCGCCCTGGAGGAGTCGCTGCCCGAACTGCACTCCCTGCGGGTGCTGAGCTGGGACCGCGGCGACTGCGTCGCCATTCCGCCGCAGGCGGTGCGCGCGGTGCTCGCCGCCGCCCGGCGGCGCGGCGGCACGGTCGTGGTGGACCTGCCCCGCCGCCTCGACGACGGGGTCGCCGAAGTCCTCGCCCAGCTCGACATGGCACTGCTCGTCGTCCCCGCCGAACTGCGCGCGGTCGCGGCCGCCGGGCGGGTCGCCTCCGCTGTCGGCATGGTCGTGCGCGACCTGCGCGTGGCGGTGCGCGGGCCGTACGCACCGGGCCTGGACGACCAGGAGGTGGCCCGCCTGCTCGGCCTGCCGCTGGCCGGCGAGGTCCCGGTCGAACCGCCGTTGCTGCATCCACGGGGCGGCGCGAAACCGCCGGGCGCGGCCGCACGCGGCCCGCTCGCCCGCTTCTGCGTGAACTTCTGGGAGCGGACGCTGGTCGAGGCGGGGGGACCGCGATGACCCACCCAGCACTCGACCGCGCGGACGGCGCCGCCCTGCTTGACGGCGTACGGCGCCGACTGGCCGAAAGCGGCGCCGAACCCACCCCCGCGCGCGTGGCACAGGCCCTGCGCGAACAGGGCCGGGTGCTCGGCGACGCCGAGGTCCTCGGCGCGGCCCGGCAACTGAGGTCCGAACTCGTCGGCAGCGGCCCCCTGGAGCCGTTGCTCGCCGACCCGGACGTCACCGACGTCCTCGTGTCCGCCCCGGACCGGGTGTGGGTCGACCGCGGCGGCGGACTGGAGCTGACCTCGGTGACCTTCCCCGACGCGGCGGCCGTACGGCGCCTCGCACAGCGGCTGGCCGCCGTGGCCGGACGCCGGCTGGACGACGCCCGGCCGTGGGCGGACGCCCGGCTGCCCGACGGGACCCGGCTGCACGCGGTGCTGCCCCCGGTCGCCGTCGGCTGCACCTGCCTCGCCCTCAGGGTCGTACGGCCCCGGGCCTTCACGCTGGAGGAACTGGTCGAGGCCGGCACCGTACCGCCCGGCGGCGACCGGGTCCTGCGGGCCCTGCTGGCGGCCCGGCTGTCCTTTCTGGTCAGCGGCGGCACCGGAAGCGGTAAGACGACCCTGCTCAGCGCCCTGCTGGGCCTGGTCGGCGCGGGCGAGCGGATCGTGCTCGCCGAGGACTCGGCCGAGCTGCGACCAGACCATCCGCACGTCGTCCGGCTGGAGACCCGGCCCGCCAACCAGGAGGGTGCCGGCCTGGTCACCCTGGAGGACCTCGTCCGGCAGGCGCTGCGGATGCGGCCCGACCGGCTCGTCGTCGGCGAGGTCCGCGGTCCGGAGGTCGTGCATCTGCTCGCGGCTCTCAACACGGGCCACGAGGGCGGCTGTTGCACGATCCACGCCAACGCCGCCGCGGATGTGCCGGCCCGCATGGAGGCACTGGCCACGGCCGCGGGGCTGGACCGGGCCGCGCTGCACAGCCAGCTGGCGGCCGCGCTCTCCGTGGTCCTGCACCTGGTGCGGGACCGGTCCGGGCGGCGCCGGATCGCCGAGGTGCACGTGCTGGAGCGGGACGCCACCGGGCTGGTCCACACGGTGCCGGCGCTGCGTTGGGGCGAGCGGGCCTTCCAGCGGGAGCGGGGCTGGGAGCGGCTGCGGCACCTCCTGGGCGCGGCCGGGGAGTGCGGGGACGACGGAGAGAGGTGGCGGAAGTGATCGGTGGCACGTCGATGGGGGCCGCGCTGATCTGTCTCGGCGCGCTGGCCTGGCTGCTGGGCGGACGGCACCACGGGATGCGGCGGGCGCGGCTGCTGCTCGCCGGCGGGGGAGTGGTGGCGACCGGTCCGCCCGCCTGGGACCAGACCCTCGCGGAACTGCGGCGGCTGCGCGGCCGGTTGGGCGCCGAGTGGTGGGCGCTCGCGGCCGGCCTGCTGCTCGGGCTGCTGGGGGCCTCGCCGATTCCGGTGGTCGCGGGGGCGGCCGGAGTCCCGGTGCTGCGCCGGGTACGGCTGGCCCGCCAGGCCCGGCGCGTCCGGGAGCGGCGGGCGGACACGGTGATCGCCCTGTGCGGCGCCCTCGCCGGTGAAGTGCGTGCCGGACGGCAGCCGGGCGACGCGCTGCTGCGGGCCGCGCGGGACTCCGGCGGGCTCGACGAGGCGCAGGCGGCCGTGGTCGCGGCGGCGCGGTTCGGCGGGGACGTGCCCGGCGCGCTCGCCGCGGCGGCCCGGCAGCCGGGCGCGGAGGGCCTGCTCGGGCTGGCCGCGTGCTGGCGGGTGGCCGTGGACCAGGGCGCAGGACTCGCGCAGGGCCTGGACCGGCTGGACGCGGCCCTGCGGGCGGAGCGGGACCAAAACGCCGATCTCCGAGCACAGTTGGCGGGCGCTCGGGCGACCGCCGTGCTGCTCGCCGTACTGCCCGCCCTCGGCCTGCTCCTCGGCACGGCCATGGGCGCGGACCCGCTCCGCGTGCTCCTGCACACCGGAGCCGGCCTCGGCTGCCTGGCGACCGGATCGGCGTTCGAGGCAGCCGGGCTGTGGTGGGCCGTGCGGATCGTGCGGGGAGCGGAGGCGGCGTGAGCGGGCGCGCGGGTGAGGGCGTGCGGGCAGTGACCCGAGACGAGCGGGGCAGGGCGGGAGGCGGACGCGACGTGCAGGGGGAGAGCGGCATGCGGACACGACGTGCAGCGCGGCTTGCCGGAAGTGGCCGGCGATGAGCGGGGGAGCGGTGTGGGCAGCGCGGTGTGCGGTGGCGCGCGCGGTCCGGCAGGCGGGGGGAGAGCGGGCGGCATGAGCGGGGAAGTTGTCCACAGGCTGGGGACGGTCGGGGTCGCGGCGCTGGTCCTTGGCTGGACGGTTCGGCGGTTGGATCTGGTCCGGCGGCGGCGTCGGGCGCGGCGTCGGGTGGCGGAGCTGCTGGGCCGGGAAGTCCCGGTCACCGGACGGCGGTTCGCATCGGCGGACGCGGTACGGCGGTGGCTGCCGCCGGCCGCAGCGGCATGCGGGGCGTGGGTTCTGGTCGGCGGTGTGACCGGGGCCGCGCTGGGCCTGGGGGCCGGTGTCGTGCTGTGGCGATGGCGTGGCCGCCAGTTGGCGGCCGACCGGGCGGCGCCGGTCGACACCGCCGCAGCCACGCGCCAACTCCCCCTCACCGCCGACCTGCTGGCCGCCTGCATTGCGGCCGGTGCCGGGCCGGTGGTGGCCGCCCAGGCGGTGGGGGAGGCGCTCGGCGGGCCTGTCGGGGAGGCGCTGGCGCGGGGCGCGGCGGAGGTACGGCTCGGCGGTGAACCCGCCGACGCCTGGCGCCGGTTGGCCCAGCTGCCCGGCGCCGCGGCCCTGGCCCGGTTGCTGCAGCGGGCCGACGAGTCCGGGCTTCCGGCGGCCGGCCCGGCCGCCCGCCTCGCCTCCGACGCACGCGCGCAGTGGGCCCGCACCGTGACGGCCCGTGCCCGGCGCGCGGCCGTACTGATCTCCGCGCCGGTGGGCCTGTGCTTCCTCCCCGCCTTCATCGCGGTCGGTGTGCTGCCCGTCGTGATCGGCCTGGCGGGCGGGGTGACGGGAGGCAGGTGAGGCGCACGAGGACGAACGAGCCCGAGCAGACGCACACAAGCACAGAAGCACAGAAGCAACAGACCTGAACCTCATGGGGGTTGGAATGAACAAGAAGATCAGGGCAGCGGCGGTACGGCTGCGGGGGAAGTGCCGCGCGGACGCCGGAATGGTGACGTCCGAGTACGCGATGGGGATCATCGCGGCCGTCGGGTTCGCGTTGCTGCTCTACGAGGCCGTCACCAGCGGCCAGGTCCGCACGGAGCTGCAGGACATCGTGAAGAAGGCCCTCAGTGCGCGGATGTGAGCGGGGCGCGGACCGGGGGTTCGTGACCGCGGAGGCGGCCGTGGTGCTCTGCGTACTGGTGGCGTTCACCATGGCGCTGGTCTGGGGGCTGCTCGTGGTGGCCGCACAGATCCAGTGCGTGGACGCCGCCCGCGTGGGCGCCAGGGCCGCCGCCCGGCAGGATCCGGCGGACGCGGTGGAGACGGTGACCCGGCAGGCCGCGCCCCGCGGGGCGCGGGTGTGGGTCGGGCGCGAGGGCGACCAGGTCCGGGTGACGGTGGTGGCCAGACCGCCGGTGCTGAGCGGCCTGCCGTTCGAGGTGCGCGAGGAGGCCGTCGCGCCGGCCGAGGACACCGCGGGGGCCGGGGAGGCGGGGCCATGAGGCTGGGTGCGGTCGGGGGAGGTGCGGCGAGCAGGGGCGCGGCGAGGGGAGGTGCGGCGAGGAAGGGCGCGGCGAGAAGCGCGGCGCGGGACCGGAAGAAATCCGGCTGGCAGGATTCCGGCTGGCAGGACTCCGACGGGCAGGACTCCGACGGGCACAACTCCGACCGGCAGAACTCCGACCGTGGTTCCGCCACCGTGTGGAGTCTGGGGGCGGTTGCCGTGCTGTGCGCGGTGTTCGGCGCCGTACTCGCGCTCGGACAGGCCGTCGTGGTCCGGCACCGGGCGGCCGGCGGCGCTGATCTGGCGGCCCTCGCGGCGGCGGCCCACTGGACGGAGGGCGGTGCGGCGGCCTGCGCGCGGGCGGAGAAGCTGGCGGCGGCCGAGGGGGTGCGGCTGGTCCGGTGCGCGATCGTCGGCGAGACCTCGGACGTGACAGCGGCCGCGGGAAGAGGACCGTTCGCGGCCGAGGTCAGGGCCAGAGCCGGGCCTGCGGGACCGGCACCGGACGCCCTCAACCGCGAGGCGTCCGGCCCGGAGCCGTCCCGTCCAGGTTCTCCAGGCCCTCGGGGTCAGCTGGAGGCACCCGGCTCTCCCCGTCCGGCTTCTCCTCCGGCGCGCCCCGCAGCAGCACCGTGAGAAGCCGTACCGCCCCCCTCTTGTGCAACGGGTCGTTGCCGTTGCCGCACTTGGGGGACTGGATGCAGGAGGGGCAGCCGGCCTCGCACTCGCAGGAGGCGATCGCCTCCCGGGTGGCGGTGAGCCAGGCGCGGGCGGTGTGGAAGGCGCGCTCGGCGAAGCCCGCACCGCCAGGATGGCCGTCGTACACGAAGACCGTGGGCAGGAGCGTGTCGGGGTGCAGGGGCACGGACACGCCGCCGATGTCCCAGCGGTCGCAGGTCGCGAACAGGGGCAGCATGCCGATCGAGGCGTGCTCGGCGGCGTGCAGGGAGCCGCCGAGGATCTCCGGGATGATCCGGGCCTCGTCCAGCTGGTCCTCGGTGACCGTCCACCACACCGCGCGGGTGCGCAGCGTACGAGGAGGGAGGTCGAGTTTCGTCTCGCCCAGCACTTCACCGGTGATGAGGCGCCGGCGGAGGTAGGAGACCACCTGGTTGGTGACCTCGACCGAGCCGTAGCAGAGGCGGCCGGCGCCCCACGGGATCTCGGTGTCCGTCTCCAGGATGGAGATCGACGTGGTGTCCCGGGCGACCGTGGAGTACGGCGGGTCCGCCTGTTCGACCAGGGCCACCGAGTCCTCCAGGTCCAGCTGACGCACCAGGTAGGTGCGGCCCTGGTGCAGGTGGACCGCGCCCTCGTGGACCGTGGAGTGCGCGGCGCCCGCGTCGACCGTGCCGAGCAGCCGGCCCGTGCCGGACTCGACGACCTGCACCGGGCGCCCGCCCGCGCCGCGGATGTCGGTCAGGTCGGCGGCCCGTTCCCGGCGCGTCCAGTGCCAGGCCTTCGTCCTGCGGCGGAGCAGCTTCGCGGCCTCCAGCTGCGGCAGTACGTCCGCGCAGGCGGGGCCGAAGAGGTCCAGGTCCTCCTCGGTCAGCGGGAGTTCCGCGGCGGCCGCGCACAGGTGCGGGGCGAGGACGTAGGGGTTGTCGGGGTCGAGGACGGTGGATTCCACCGGCCGGTCGAACAGGGCCTCGGGGTGGTGGACCAGGAAGGTGTCCAGCGGGTCGTCGCGGGCCACCAGCACGGCGAGTGCGCCCTGTCCGGAGCGGCCCGCGCGGCCCGCCTGCTGCCACAGGGAGGCGCGCGTGCCCGGGTAGCCGGCGATGACCACCGCGTCCAGGCCGGAGACGTCCACGCCCAGCTCCAGGGCCGTCGTGGCGGCCAGCCCGAGGAGTTCGCCGGAGTGCAGGGCGCGTTCCAGGGCGCGGCGCTCCTCGGGGAGGTAGCCGCCGCGGTAGGCCGCGACACGCCGGACCAGGGAGCGGTCGACCTCGGCGAGTTTCTCCTGGGCGATCACCGAGATCAGCTCGGCGCCGCGCCGGGACCGTACGAAGGCGACCGAGCGCACGCCCTGCACGGTCAGGTCGGTCAGCAGGTCGGCGGTCTCGGCGGTGGCGGTACGCCGTACGGGTGCGCCCCTCTCGCCGTGCAGTTCGGTGAGCGGGGGCTCCCAGAGGGCGAAGACGAGTTCGCCGCGCGGGGAGGCGTCGTCGGCGACCTCGGTCACCGGCAGCCCGGTCAGCCGGCGGGCGGCGACGGCGGGCTCGGCGGCGGTCGCCGAGGCCAGCAGGAACACGGGTGAGGCGCCGTAGCGGGCGCACAGGCGGCGCAGCCGGCGCAGCACCTGAGCCACGTGCGAGCCGAAGACGCCCCGGTAGGTGTGGCACTCGTCGATGACGATGTACCGAAGCGATTTCAGGAAGGAGGACCAGCGCGGGTGGGACGGGAGTATCCCGCGGTGCAGCATGTCGGGGTTGGTGAGGACGTAGTTGGCGTACTGCCGGATCCACTCGCGTTCCTCGAACGGGGTGTCGCCGTCGTACACGGCCGGGCGTACGGCGGTGCCCAGAGGTTGTGAAAGTTCCTTCACCGACCGGCACTGGTCCGCCGCGAGCGCCTTGGTGGGCGCGAGGTACAGGGCGGTGGCGCCTCGGCCGTTCGGCGCCTCGGAGCCGTCCACAAGGGTGGAAAGGACGGGCACCAGATACGCGAGGGACTTGCCGGAGGCGGTGCCGGTGGCGACCACCACCGAGTCGCCGTCCAGGGCGTGCTCGGCGGCCAGCGCCTGGTGCGCCCACGGGTGCTCGATGCCGCACGCCTGGACGGCCGCGATCACCTCGGAGCGAATCCGGTCAGGCCAGACGGCATGGCGGCCCGCGCGCGGGGGCAAGTGCTCCGTATGAGTGATGCGCGCAGCCCGGCTCGGCCCGGAGGCGAGCCGGTCCAGGACCATGCCCGGAGACGGGTGGGACGCCGGGTCCGCCGGGGATCGATCGGATCGGTGATTCTTGGCCATCGGCACCGAGTGTGTCACTGGCGTGACGGACAATGGAGCCAAGGCGTCGTGCACGCCTGCCGGTAAGTGATTGAATGCCATCGCGGCTGGCGATGCGTCCCGGGGGCCGCAAGCCGAGGTGCCCGAGGGGCGACCGCTCGATAGCAAGGTGCTGGAGGATCCGTGGACCTGTCCCTGTCGACCCGTACCGTCGGCGATCGTACGGTCGTCGAGGTCGGTGGCGAAATCGATGTATACACCGCGCCCAAGCTGCGCGAGCAGCTGGTCGAGCTGGTGAACGACGGGAATTTCCACCTCGTCGTCGACATGGAGGGCGTGGACTTCCTCGACTCCACCGGGCTCGGCGTGCTGGTCGGCGGCTTGAAGCGAGTGCGTGCCCACGAGGGCTCGCTGCGCCTGGTCTGCAACCAGGAGCGCATTCTGAAGATTTTCCGCATCACCGGCCTCACCAAGGTGTTCCCGATCCACACCTCGGTCGATGAAGCGGTGGCGGCCACCGACTGACCCTGGGCCCGTCACCGGCGCCGGGCTCCCGATGGAGCCCGGACGCCGGGCGGTCCCGTCCGGGCCGATGCAGCGGCCCGGGCACAGAAGCACACCAGGGGGTGCGGGCTCTCGGCGGCCCCGCCCCCGACCGCACGCCCGTAGTCGCGAGGGGGATGCATGGCCATCGTCGAACTCCGCTTCAGCGCGCTGCCCGAGCACGTCCGGACCGCCCGGTTGGTGGCGGCCGCGGTGGCACGCAGGGCCGGAGTGGACGAGGCGGTCCTCGACGAGGTCCGGCTCGCCGTCGGCGAGGCCTGCTCCCGTGCCGTCGGACTCCACCAGAGCAGCGGCATCAGCGCGCCTGTGAAGGTGGCGCTGATCGAGGAGGAGAAACAGTTCTCCATCGAGGTCGGCGACGAGGCGCCGCACGCCACGCCGGGCGACACGCCCGGTGCAGCACAGGACGCCGAGGCTGAGGTCGAGGAGGACGAGATGGGCCTCGCGGTCATCAGCGGCCTCGTCGACGACGTGGAGGTCACCACCGGACAGGACGGCGGCCTGATCCGCATGACCTGGCCGACCGCACCGCCGGCAGCGGCGCTTCTCTGAGCGCCGCAGTACCACTTCCCGAGGGCCCTGCTCAGCAGGGCCCTCGGTGTTTTCCGGCCCGATGAGGTGGCCTTCCGAATGCGTGAAGGAATTCACGATCATTCCCGATCTTCCCCCCGATCATTCATCAATGCCTTGAGGGCGTTACTCCACATGCCTTGAGGGCATTACTCCATTCGGGTGGTCTGGCGGGATCGCGATCATTACTAATGAGCCGGTGGAGGCTAATTCCGCTTACCGCGCTCTGTTGAGATCACTCCGGGGTACCTAGAATCCGTCCACATCTTGAGCTCAGCCCAAGCGTCAAGGAGGACGAATGGCGGGGCTTTCCATCCCTCAATCGGATCACCCCACATCTTTCGCAGCAGCGGTTCTGACCGACGACAACCGGATCATCGTGGCCGTCATCGCGGCGGTCGCCCTGGCCGCGCTGGTGGTCGCGGGGATCCTGGTGCGCCAGGTGCTGGCCGCGGGCGAGGGCACCGACAGCATGAAGCGGATCGCCGAGGCGGTCCAGGAAGGTGCCAAGGCGTATCTCGCCCGGCAGCTGCGCACGCTCGGCGTATTCGCTGTCGTCGTCTTCTTCCTGCTCATGCTGCTGCCCGCGGACGACTGGAATCAGCGTGCCGGGCGATCGGTGTTCTTCCTGATCGGTGCGGCGTTCTCGGCGGCCACCGGCTATATCGGCATGTGGCTGGCCGTGCGCAGCAATGTGCGGGTCGCCGCGGCGGCCAGGGAGGCCACACCGGCACCCGGAGAACCGGAAAAGGATCTCACCACCGTCTCGCACACCGCGATGAAGATCGCATTTCGCACGGGCGGCGTCGTCGGCATGTTCACGGTGGGGCTCGGCCTGCTGGGCGCCTCCTGCGTGGTGCTGGTGTACGCGGCCAACGCGCCGAAGGTGCTGGAGGGCTTCGGCCTCGGCGCCGCCCTGATCGCCATGTTCATGCGAGTGGGCGGCGGCATCTTCACCAAGGCCGCCGACGTCGGCGCCGACCTGGTCGGCAAGGTCGAGCAGGGCATTCCGGAGGACGACCCGCGCAATGCCGCGACCATCGCCGACAACGTGGGCGACAACGTCGGCGACTGCGCGGGCATGGCGGCCGACCTCTTCGAGTCGTACGCCGTGACCCTGGTGGCCGCGCTGATCCTCGGCAAGGCCGCCTTCGGCGACTCCGGGCTGGCCTTCCCGCTGCTCGTTCCCGCCATCGGCGTCATCACGGCGATGATCGGCATCTTCGCGGTCGCGCCCCGCCGGGCCGACCGCAGCGGCATGACCGCGATCAACCGCGGCTTCTTCATCTCCGCGGTGATCTCCCTCGCGCTGGTCGCGGTCGCGGTCTTCGTCTACCTGCCCTCGAAGTACTCCGCCCTCGCCGGGGTCACGGAGGCGGCGATCAAGGGCAAGGACGGCGACCCGCGGATCCTCGCCCTGGTCGCGGTGGCGATCGGCATCCTGCTCGCCGCCGTCATCCAGCAGCTGACCGGCTACTTCACCGAGACCAACCGCCGCCCGGTGCGGGACATCGGCAAGACCTCCCTCACCGGCCCGGCCACCGTCGTCCTGTCCGGCATCTCGGTCGGCCTGGAATCCGCCGTCTACACCGCGCTGCTCATCGGGCTCGGCGTGTACGGGGCGTTCCTGCTCGGCGGTACGTCGATCATGCTCGCGCTGTTCGCGGTCGCACTGGCCGGCACCGGTCTGCTCACCACGGTCGGCGTGATCGTCGCCATGGACACCTTCGGGCCGGTCTCGGACAACGCCCAGGGCATCGCCGAGATGTCCGGCGACGTGGAAGGCGCGGGCGCACAGGTGCTCACCAACCTGGACGCGGTCGGCAACACCACCAAGGCGATCACCAAAGGCATCGCCATCGCCACCGCCGTCCTCGCCGCGTCGGCGCTGTTCGGGTCGTACCGCGACGCGATCACCACCAATGTGCAGGACGTCGGGGTGAAACTCACCGGCCCGGGCTCGCCGCTGAGCCTGTCGCTGGACATCTCGCAGCCCAGCAACCTCGTCGGCCTCATCGCCGGCGCCGCGGTCGTCTTCCTCTTCTCCGGGCTGGCCATCAACGCCGTGTCCCGGTCGGCGGGTTCGGTCGTGTTCGAGGTGCGACGGCAGTTCCGTGAGAAGCCCGGGATCATGGACTTCACGGAGAAGCCCGAGTACGGCAAGGTCGTCGACATCTGCACCAAGGACGCCCTCAGGGAGCTGGCCACGCCCGGTCTGCTCGCCGTGATGGCGCCGATCTTCATCGGATTCACGCTCGGTGTCGGCTCGCTGGGTTCCTACCTCGCCGGCGCGATCGGCGCGGGCACGCTGATGGCGGTGTTCCTCGCCAACTCCGGTGGCGCCTGGGACAACGCCAAGAAGCTGGTGGAGGACGGCCACCACGGCGGCAAGGGCAGCGAGGCCCACGCCGCCACGGTGATCGGCGACACGGTCGGCGACCCCTTCAAGGACACCGCAGGACCGGCGATCAACCCGCTGCTGAAGGTCATGAACCTGGTCTCGCTGCTCATCGCGCCCGCGGTGATCAAGTTCTCCTACGGCAACGACAAGAACCTGGGCGTACGGATCGGGGTCGCGATCCTCGCGCTCCTGGTGATCGTCGTCGCCGTGTACGTCTCCAAGCGGCGCGGAATCGCCGTCGGTGAAGAGGAGGGCGTGGAACGGGTCGCCAACTCACCGAACACGGCGGTCGTTTCGTAGCCGTACTGCTGGTTCTGTTCGAGAAGCCCTGCTCAACGGGCGGGCGGGCGGCGCGTGCTGACGTGCCGCCCGCCGTTGGCGTTCTTATGGGTGCGCCCGCGTCCGGGCGGTGGGCGGCTGTGGGCTCGCCCACGTGGTGAGCCTTCTCTCGCATGGTGCAAAGAGTCACAAAGGGCGCCTCGGAGGGCGTTCGGGGTACGGAGGGTGTGCGTCCGCCGTGTAGGGTCCGTGGGCCGAGAGCCATGGAAGGGACCAATCCGGTGAACAAGAAGCTCGCGGCCGCACTGTCCGGCGGTTCGGTACTGGTAGTGGCGCTGTCGGGATGCAGCAGCAGCGGCGGCGATGGCGGCGACAAGGGGCCCGACCCCAAGCTCGTGGCCTGGGCCAAGACGGTGTGCGACCCGCTGCCGGCGCAGCAGGCGAAGATCTCCGGTGCCTTCGACGCGCTGGCGAAGGTCGTCAAGGACGGTCCGCCCAAGGACATCCAGAAGACCGACTCCCAGGCCTTCCAGGACCTGGCCGATGGTTTCAAGGCGCGCGCGGGCAGCCTTTCCGACGCGGGGGCGCCTCCCGGCGTCGACGGCGGCGCGGCGAAGCAGCAGGACGCCGTCAAGAAGCTCACGGCCCTGTCCGCGGCGTATGCCGATCTGAAGAAGCGGGTGGACGGGCTCGACACCAAGGACCAGAAGAAGTTCGCCTCCGGTCTGGGTGACCTCTCGGAGCGGATGAAGGCGGTGGCGGCGCAGTACGACGGCACGATCACCGCTCTGCAGAACCTCGAGAAGGGCGACGTCAACCAGGCGGTGACCAAGCAGTCGGGCTGCACGAAGGCCTCGAAGGCCTCCTCGGCGCCGTCGTCCGCGAACGGCTGAGCCGCCCGCCACGGGCCACAATGGGGGCGTGACCAACGCCACCTCCTCACCCCTGCCCTCCACCGACCGACTCGATGTCGCAGCCCGGCTGCGGGACGCCCTGCTCGGCGCCTCCTTCACCGCCGACGGGCTGCTCGACCTGCTCGGCGCTCCCGCGTACGCGGCGCTGGCGCGCAGCGAGACCGTGCCCGCCCTGAGGGCGACCCGTGGCGACACGCCGCTGGAGACGCTCGTACGGCTCTTCCTGCTCCAGCAGCCGGTGCCCCACGCGCGCGTGGCCGCCGTTCTGCCGGTCGAGGAGGCCCAGGAGGCCGGGTGGCTCACCCGTGTGGGCGGCGACGAGGTGGCCGCCACCGTGGACGTACGGCCCTACAGCGGTCCCAGTGGCGAGGACTGGTTCATCGTCTCCGACCTCGGCTGTGCGGTCGGTGGAGCGGGCGGCATCGGGCAGCGGGACGAAGGTGTCGTGCTGGGCGTCGGCGGTGCCTCCACGACGCTCGCCGGCATCACGGTCCGCACGCCGGTCTCCTCCGCCCTGGACCTCGGCACCGGCTCCGGTGTCCAGGCGCTGCACGCCGCCCAGCACGCCACGCGCGTGACGGCGACCGACCTCAACCCGCGTGCGCTGCACATCACCGCGCTCACGCTCGCGCTTTCCGGCGCGCCCGCCGCCGACCTGCGCCAGGGCTCGCTCTTCGAGCCGGTCCGGGACGACGAGCGGTTCGATCTGATCGTCTCCAACCCGCCCTTCGTCATCTCGCCCGGTGCTCGCCTCACGTACCGGGACGGCGGCATGGGCGGGGACGATCTGTGCCGCTCGCTCGTTCAGCAGGCGGGGGAACGGCTGAACGAGGGCGGGTTCGCGCAGTTCCTCGCCAACTGGCAGCACGTAGCGGGGGAGGACTGGCAGGACAGACTCAGGTCATGGGTGCCGCGCGGGTGCGATGCCTGGATCGTGCAGCGCGAGGTGCAGGACGTCACGCAGTACGCCGAGCTGTGGCTGAGGGACGCCGGGGACCACCGCGGGGAGCCGGCGGCGTACCAGGCTCACTACGACGCCTGGCTCGACGAGTTCGAGGCGCGCAAGGTCAAGGCGGTCGGCTTCGGCTGGATCACCCTGCGCAGGACGGGGGCGGCGGAGCCCTCGATCACCGTGGAGGAGTGGCCGCACCCGGTCGAGCAGCCCCTCGGGGACGCGATCCGGGCGCACTTCGAGCGACTCGACTACCTCCGGGGGCACGACGACGCGGCGCTGCTCGACAGCCACTTCAAGCTCGCTGTCGAAGTGGTCCAGGAGCAGGTCGGGATGCCCGGTGCCGAGGACCCGGAGCATGTGGTGCTGCGCCAGCACCGCGGCATGCGCCGGGCCACCAAGGTGGACACGGTCGGTGCGGGGTTCGCGGGCGTGTGCGACGGCACACTGAGTGCGGGCCGCATCCTGGACGCCATCGCCCAGCTCATGGGCGAGGATCCGGTGGTGCTCCGCGACCGGACGCCCGCGCAGATCCGGCTCCTGGTGGAACAGGGCTTCCTGGAGCCGGCGAGCTGAACGAACCGGGCCGCGCCGTGCGGGTCTGCGTCGTGCGGGTCTGCGTCGTGCGGGTCTGCGTCGTGCCGGTCTGCGTCGGCGAGCCGTGCGGGCGAGCTGCGGCGGCCGGTTCGACGGGCGGCGGGCCGGGACGGGGCGGCCGGCTCGGTGTGCGGAGGCACGGTGGCTGGTGCGGCTGAGGCAGGGCCGGTGCCCACGTGGTCGTAGGTGTCCCGGGACGCCTTGGGGGCGGCGCCCGGCTCATCGTCGTATGCCCGTGGCACTGGCCGGAACCAGCCGGTGCCGGGTGCCGGGGCGCGGCGTGCCGGGAAAACGGCCGGAAAAATACGGAGAGGCGCCCCGAGATGCCGGTGTTCGATCGCGTGTTCGGCATCACGTTGACCCTCCGTTCACCCCGGTGTCGTCCGTTCTTCTCCCGCGCCTGCCAGTCTCCGGCGCTGGGCGGAGCCGGACGGCACGGAAGAGGTGGGCGGGGATGGAAAGCGGGCCGGCGATCTTCACGGGCGTGGTGTTCGCCCTGTTCGGGAGCGCTGTACTGGCCTGGACCGGCACCCGCCTCAGGCGCCGAGAGCCGGTGGCCCACGGTGTGAACCAGATCGCATCGGCCGCCCTGGCGAGCGTGGCCGGGACGGTCGCGCTGGCCCTCGGCGCGTACTGCCTGACCCGCCTCTGACGTCGGCGGGTACGCGGCGGCGACCGTGTTGCCGGAGTAAGGGGACTGTCACGCTCCGGACATGCCTCAGCGGGGTACCCGGTACTCCGGGCGGCAGGAATGGCGGTAGTCGGGTTACCGTTCGAGTGGCCGTTGTGGGCTTTTCCCGTTTGACACGGGGGCGGGATGTACCGTCACACTCCGCAGCATCACATGAGCCAGAAGCACGCCGCGACCCCGGGACCAAGGCCCGGGGAACCCCCAGCGTCGACCGGAGAGAAGAGCGAAGTTGTCCCCGACCAGCGAGACCGCACAGGGCGGCCGCCGACTCGTCATCGTCGAGTCGCCTGCCAAGGCGAAGACGATCAAGGGCTACCTCGGCCCCGGCTACGTCGTCGAAGCGAGCGTCGGGCACATCCGCGACCTCCCGAACGGCGCCGCCGAGGTGCCCGAGAAGTACACCGGCGAGGTACGCCGCCTCGGTGTGGACGTCGACCATGACTTCCAGCCGATCTATGTGGTCAATGCCGACAAGAAGGCGCAGGTCAAGAAGCTCAAGGACCTGCTGAAGGACTCCGACGAGCTCTTCCTCGCCACCGATGAGGACCGGGAGGGCGAGGCGATCGCCTGGCACCTCCAGGAGGTCCTCAAGCCGAAGATCCCCGTCAAGCGGATGGTCTTCCACGAGATCACCAAGGACGCGATCCGCGAGGCCGTCGCCAACCCGCGCCAGCTCAACCAGAAGCTGGTCGACGCCCAGGAGACCCGCCGTATCCTCGACCGCCTCTACGGCTACGAGGTCTCGCCGGTCCTGTGGAAGAAGGTCATGCCCCGGCTGTCGGCCGGCCGCGTCCAGTCCGTCGCGACCCGTCTCGTCGTCGAGCGGGAACGCGAGCGCATCGCTTTTCGTTCTGCTGAGTACTGGGACCTGACGGGCACCTTCGCGACCGGCCGCGCCGGGGATCCGTCGGACCCGTCGTCGCTGGTCGCCCGCCTGCAGACCGTCGACGGCAGGCGGGTCGCGCAGGGCCGCGACTTCGACTCCCTGGGACAGCTCAAGAGCGAGAACACCCTCCACCTCGACGAGGCGACGGCCCGCGCCCTCGCCGCCGCCCTGGAGAGCACGCGCTTCTCCGTGCGTTCCGTCGAGTCCAAGCCGTACCGCCGCTCGCCGTACGCCCCGTTCCGTACGACGACGCTGCAGCAGGAGGCCAGCCGCAAGCTCGGCTTCGGCGCGAAGGCGACCATGCAGATCGCCCAGAAGCTGTACGAGAACGGCTACATCACGTACATGCGTACGGACTCCACGACGCTGAGCGACACGGCGATCGCGGCGGCCCGCGCGCAGGTCACGCAGCTGTACGGCGCCGACTACCTGCCGCCGCAGCCGCGCACGTACGCCGCCAAGGTCAAGAACGCGCAGGAGGCGCACGAGGCGATCCGCCCCTCGGGTGATCGTTTCCGCACTCCCGCGGAGACCGGTCTGACCGGTGACCAGTTCAAGCTCTACGAGCTGATCTGGAAGCGGACCGTCGCCTCCCAGATGAAGGACGCCACGGGTAACTCCGTCACCGTGAAGATCGGCGGCACCGCGGCCGACGGCCGGGACGTCGAGTTCAGCGCCTCCGGCAAGACGATCACCTTCCACGGCTTCCTGAAGGCCTACGTGGAGGGCGCCGACGACCCGAACGCCGAGCTGGACGACCGTGAGCGCCGGCTGCCGCAGGTCGCCGAGGGCGACGCCCTCAGCGCCGAGGAGATCACGGTCGACGGGCACGCCACCAAGCCCCCGGCCCGCTACACCGAGGCCTCGCTGGTCAAGGAGCTGGAAGAGCGCGAGATCGGCCGCCCGTCGACGTACGCGTCGATCATCGGCACGATCCTCGACCGCGGGTACGTCTTCAAGAAGGGCACGGCCCTCGTCCCGTCCTTCCTCTCCTTCGCGGTCGTCAACCTCCTGGAGAAGCACTTCGGGCGGCTCGTCGATTACGACTTCACCGCGAAGATGGAGGACGACCTCGACCGCATCGCGGCCGGTGAGGCGCAGGCGGTGCCGTGGCTGAAGCGCTTCTACTTCGGTGAGGGACACAACGGCGTCGGCAGCGCGGCCGAGGCCGGCAACGGCGACGGGGACCACCTCGGCGGGCTCAAGGAGCTGGTGACCGACCTGGGCGCGATCGACGCGCGCGAGGTGTCGTCGTTCCCGGTGGGCAACGACATCGTGCTCCGCGTCGGCCGCTACGGCCCGTACATCGAGCGCGGCGAGAAGGACAGCGAGCAGCATCAGCGCGCCGACATCCCGGACGACCTGGCGCCGGACGAGCTGAGCGTCGAGCTGGCCGAGGAACTGCTGGCGAAGCCGAGCGGCGACTTCGAGCTGGGTACGGACCCGCAGACGGGCCACCAGATCGTCGCCAAGGCCGGCCGCTACGGCCCGTACGTCACGGAGATCCTCCCCGAGGGCACCCCGAAGACCGGCAAGAACGCGGTCAAGCCGCGTACGGCCTCGCTCTTCAAGTCGATGTCGCTCGACACGGTGACGCTTGAGGACGCGCTGAAGCTGATGTCGCTGCCGCGTGTCGTCGGTACGGACGCCGAGGGCCAGGAGATCACCGCGCAGAACGGCCGCTACGGGCCGTATCTGAAGAAGGGCACCGACTCGCGCTCGCTGCAGTCCGAGGACCAGCTCTTCACGATCACGCTGGAAGAGGCGCTGGCGATCTACGCCCAGCCCAAGCAGCGGGGCCGTGCCGCCGCCAAGCCGCCGCTGAAGGAGCTGGGCGCGGACCCGGTCTCCGGCAAGCCCGTCGTGATCAAGGACGGCCGCTTCGGTCCGTACGTCACCGACGGCGAGACCAATGCGACCCTTCGCTCGGGTGACAGCGTCGAAACGATCACTCCGGAGCGCGGCTTCGAACTGCTTGCCGAGAAGCGTGCGAAGGGGCCCGCCAAGAAGACCGCGAAGAAGGCCGCGGCCAAGAAGACGGCCCCGGCGAAGAAGACCGCCGCCAAGAAGACGGCGGCGAAGAAGACGGCCGCGGCCGCGAAGAAGACCACGGCGAAGAAGACGACCGCCAAGAAGGCGACGGCTTCCAAGGCCACGGCTTCCGGCACGGAGGAGTGACAGCACCACCACGGAACACCGCCGCGCCGGCTTCTGTCTGGGGTCGGCGGGGTCCGGTGCGGGGAGGGCTTCCGCTGCGGAGGATGGTCTCCGTAAGGGCGTTGATGTGCTGCGGTGCGGCGGGCTGACCGTTCGGCGGGTCCCGGCTTCACGCAGCGAACGCTCCTGCATCACTTTGGTGTCGGACGTGCGCATGCCAGGACAGGCGAGGTGTGGTGTCGGTGGCTGCGGATAGGCTGAACGCATGACGCGAGCCGAGCAGCCAACGGCCCCCACCACAGCCCCGGACGACGCCCTGGTCGCGGACTCCCGCGAGCGCGCCGTCCGTTCCCTGCTGCGCCGACCGCAGCTGCGGCGCCTGTGGAGCGCGCAGCTGGTGAGCGGTGTCGGCGACAGCCTGGCACTCTTCGTCCTGGTCGTCCTCACCCTCCAGGCGGCGATCGCCCAGGGCGCGTTCGGCGGTGGATACCGGGGCGTGGCGTTCGCAGTGGCGACGGTCTTCGCGGCGCGTGTCCTCGCCGCGCTGCTGTTCGGCGCGGTCCTCCTCGGCCCGCTGACCACGCTCACCGCCCAGGAGGGTCCGCTCGACCGCCGCTGGACCATGGTCGGCGCCGACGGCGTGCGCGCCGCCCTGTTGATCGTCGCCCCCCTGTGGATCGACTGGACGCCGGACAACGCGCTGGCCGTCGTACTGGTCACCGCCTTCGTCACCGGCGTCGCCGAGCGCCTGTGGACGGTGTGCCGGGAGAGCGCGGCTCCGGCCCTGCTGCCCGGCCCGCCCCCGGAGGGCGCCACCGTACGGCCGCTGCCGGACCACATGGACGCCCTGCGCCGCCTCTCGCTGCGCACCAGCTTCCTGGCCGTCCCGCTGGCGGCCGCCGCGCTGGTCGTCGCCGGCCTGTTCAACAACCTGCTGGGCACCGGCGTGGCCTGGTTCGACCAGCACCACGCGGCCCTCGGGGCGTATGTGGCGGCCGGCCTGTTCGCCGCCTCCCTGTCCGTGCTGACCTTCCTGGAGCTGCCCGACACACGCACCCCGCGCGCACGGTCCCCGCTGGAGGGCCTGCGCCGCCCGCGCACCGGCACCGGCGTGGACAAGGGCCGTACGGGCGTGATCCCGCTGCTCGTCCCGGCCTGCGCCGCGGTCGCCGGAGCCATCGCGGCGGCCGTGTCGGTGTGCGTGCTGCACGCCACCGACCTGGGCGGCGGCCCGGTGCTGTACGGCCTGCTGGTGCTGGGCCTGACCGGCGGTGTCGCCGTCGGCATCCGTACGGCCCCCACGCTGCTGCCCTCGCTCTCGCGCCGCCGGCTGCTCGCCCTCGCGATCGCCTTCACCGGTATCGCCCTGCTGGCCGCGGGGCTGGTCCCCGACGTCACCACGGTGCTGCTGATCGTCACGCTGGCCGGTGTCACCGCGGGAGTGGCCGCGAACACCGGGCACGCCCTGCTCGACCAGGAGACCGAGGACTACCGCCGGGCGCGTGTCACCGAGCACCTGCATGCGGTCGTCCGGGTCTTCATAGCGCTCGGCGCGCTGATCGCACCCGTGGTCGCCGGGCTCATCGGCCGCCACCGCCTGGAGAACGGCAGGCTCGTCTTCGCGCACGGCGGCGCCTCCTTCACGCTGATGCTGGTCGGCGCCCTGCTGCTGCCAGTGGCGGCGCTGGTGCTCGCCAAGGTCGACGACCGCTCCGGCATCCCGCTGCGCCAGGACCTCAAGGACGCGCTGCTCGGCGGCGACGACCCGGTCGAGGCACCGGCGGCGAACGGTTTCTTCATCGTGCTGGAGGGCGGCGACGGCGCCGGCAAGTCCACCCAGGCCGAGGCCCTCGCCGAGTGGATCCGCGCCAAGGGCCACGAGGTCGTGCTCACCCGCGAGCCGGGCGCCACGCCCGTCGGCAAGCGGCTGCGCTCGATCCTGCTGGACGTGTCCTCGGCGGGCCTGTCCCACCGCGCGGAGGCGCTGCTGTACGCCGCCGACCGCGCCGAGCACGTCGACACGGTCGTACGCCCCGCCCTGGAGCGCGGTGCGGTCGTGATCTCCGACCGTTACATCGACTCCTCCGTCGCCTACCAGGGCGCCGGCCGAGACCTGTCCCCGACCGAGATCGCCCGCATCAACCGCTGGGCGACCAACGGGCTCGTCCCGCACCTGACGGTCCTGCTGGACGTCTCGCCGGAGACCGCCCGCGAGCGGTTCACCGAGGCGCCGGACCGCCTGGAGTCCGAGCCGGCGGAGTTCCACGCGCGCGTGAGGTCCGGCTTCCTCACCCTGGCCGCCTCCGACCCCGGCCGCTACCTGGTGGTGGACGCCGGTCAGGAGCCGGAGGCCGTCACCACCGTCGTCCGGCACCGGCTCGACACCGTGCTGCCGCTGTCCGAGGCCGAGATCAAGGCCCAGGAGGAGGCGCGGAAGAAGGCCGAGGAGGAGGCCCGTCGCAAGGCCGAGGAAGAGGCCGCGCGCAGGGCCGAGGAGGAGCGCCTGGAGCGTGAGCGCCAGGAGGAGCTGGCCCGGCTGCGCGCCGAGGAGGAGGAGCGCAAGCGCCGCGAGCTGGAGGAGGCGCAGCGCCGCGAGGCCGAACGGCAGGCGGAGGAGGCCCGGCAGCGGGCGGCGGAAGCGGCCCGGCGCGCGGAGGAGGAGCGGCTGCGCCTCCTCGCCGAGGAGAAGGCCCGTGCCGAGGAGGAGGCCCGCCGCAGGGCCGAGGAGGAGCGGCGCCGCAAGCAGGCCGAGGAGGAGGCCCGGCTGCGCGCCGAGGAAGAGGCCCGGCAGGCCCGGCTGCGTGCCGAGGAGGAAGCGCAGCGCCTGGAGAAGCAGCGCAAGGCCGAGGAGGCGCTGCTGCGCGCCGAGGAGGCCCGGCGGCAGGCGGCCGAGGCAGCGGCGGCGGCCGACACGGCGGCCCGCAGGTCCAGCATGCCCCTGCCGACCGCGCCGGGCGTGGCTTCGGACGCGGTGACGGTTCCCACGCCCGTGGTGTCACCGGGTCCGCGCGGCACCGAGGAGACGCTCCCGACGCCCGCGGTCTCTCCGGGACCGGGTGAGCCGGGCACGCGCGGGACGGGCACGGACGAGACGACGGTGCTGCGTCCTGTGCGTGACGAACGGAACGGCCGGGGCGAGGTGGGCGAGCAGCGGAACGCCGCTGGTCCGGCCGAGCCCGGCTCCGACGCCGAGGTGACGGCCGAGCTGCCGCAGCCGCCGTCGGTTCCGGGCGCGGCGGACGAGACGACGGTGCTGCCTCCGGTGGGTCCGGGGCCGGCGGACGAGACGACGGTGTTGCCGCCGGTCTCGGGTGCGGCGGATGAGACGGCCGTACTGCCGCCGGTACGGGGTGACGCGCCGGCGGACCGGGTGCCGCCCGGCTTCTTCCGGGACGAGCGGCCCGCCGCGGGCCCCGACGGCTCCGAGGACCGTACGCGCGAGATGCCCCGGATCGACACCGACGGAAACCCTGCCCGCCGGCCTCGGCCCGACTGGGCCGAGGAGACCCCGCTGGACGATCTGCCGTCGCTGGCGGACGAGCTGCTGGGCTCGTACGACGAGAAGAACCGGGGCAACCCCGACGAGGAGCAGGGCCGCAGCGGCCGCGGCCGGGGCCGACGCGGCTGAGACGGTCCCTCGTGGGCACGGGCTCGGGGCGGCACCGATCGGAACGGCGATCGGCGCCGCCCTCGTCTTTCACCACCCTCGGGGCAACATCCGCCGGACCGCGTTGTCAGTGCCCGCCCGCACAATGGAGGGACGGAACGCGGAGTGTGACGGAAGGGCGGCGTGACCCATGACCGTATGGGACGACCTCGTCGGGCAGGAGAAGGTGAGCGCAGTGCTCGACGCGGCCGCGCGGGACGCCGACGCCCTCGTCACGGCCGCCGCGGCCGACGAGCCGCTGCCGGAGGCGTCGAAGATGACGCACGCCTGGCTGTTCACGGGCCCGCCCGGAGCCGGCCGGAACCAGGCGGCGAGGGCCTTCGCCGCGGCCCTGCAGTGTGTGAGCCCCGACCGCGCCCTCGGCGGCTCCCCCGGCTGCGGCTTCTGCGACGGCTGCCACACCGCGCTGCTCGGCACCCACGCGGACGTCACCACGGTGGCTGCGGTGGGCTCCGAGATCCTCGTGAAGGACATGCGGGACACGGTCCGCAAGTCGTTCACCGCCCCGGCGAACGGCCGCTGGCAGATCATCCTGGTCGAGGACGCCGAGCGGCTGAACGAGAAGTCGGCGAACGCCGTCCTCAAGGCCGTGGAGGAGCCCGCCCCGCGCACGGTCTGGCTGCTGTGCGCCCCCTCCGTCGAGGACGTCCTGCCGACGATCCGCTCCCGCTGCCGCCACCTGAACCTGCGCACGCCGTCCGTCGAAGCGGTCGCCGACATGCTCGTACGGCGTGACGGCATCGAGCCCGCGGTCGCGACGGCCGCCGCCCGCGCCACCCAGGGGCACGTCGACCGCGCCCGGCGCCTCGCCACCGACCCGGCGGCCCGCGAGCGCCGCATGGCCGTGGTCAAACTGCCGCTGCGCCTGGACGAGGTCGGCGCGTGCCTCAAGGCCGCCCAGGAACTGGTCGACGCGGCCGCCGAGGACGCCAAGCAGCTGGCCGAGGAGATGGACGGCAAGGAGGCCGAGGAGCTGAAGGCCGCACTGGGCGCGGCCCAGGGCGGCCGGCTGCCGCGCGGCACGGCGGGTGTGATGAAGGACCTGGAGGACATGCAGAAGCGCCGCAGAACCCGCACGCAGCGCGACAGCCTCGATGTCGCCCTCGGCGATCTCACCGCCTTCTACCGCGATGTCCTCGCCCTTCAGCTCGGTTCCCGCGTGGCGATCGCCAACGCCGACGCCGAGGACGCCCTGGAGCGGCTGGCGCGCGGCAGCAGCCCGGAAGCCACGCTCCGCCGCATCGAGGCCATCGCCGCGTGCCGCGAGGCCCTCGACCGCAATGTGGCTCCGCTGCTGGCGGTGGAGGCGATGACAATGGCACTGCGGGCGGGCTGACACCCCGCACCGCGGGCCGGTCGCCCCCGGTGCCGGGACCGCCCCGGAGCCGGGGAGCCGAGAGCCCCCGGCGCGCTTCGGCCCGGCCCCCTGCCGGACCAAGGCGGCCCATGGACACCGCTCTGACACCCTTGGAGACACCCCTCGGAGGTGCGGTTGTGTACCCCGTACGAGCCATAATTCCCACGCGCCGCGTCCGATCCGTCGCTCAGCGTTACGCTCGCTTGATGCACCTCAGGCCATCCCTCCGCCGGACCCGGAGCCCCCGCGCCCGCACGACGGCCCGCCTCACGACCACCCTTCTCGCGGCCGTCGCCCTGCTCGCGTCCGCGTGCTCCTCCGGGAGCTCCACCACGTCGGCCGACGGTGCGACGGACGCGGCGCTGGCCGCGCTGCCGCGCGCGACACCGTCGGCGCTGGCGCCGTACTACAGCCAGAAGCTGCACTGGCGCAGTTGCGGTGTCTCCGGCTTCCAGTGCGCGACGATGAAGGCCCCCCTCGACTACGCCAAGCCCGCTTCGGGTGACGTCCGGCTCGCCGTCGCCCGGAAGAAGGCCACCGGCAAGGGCAAGCCGCTCGGTTCGCTGCTGGTCAACCCGGGCGGACCGGGCGGCTCGGCGGTCGCCTACCTGCAGGGTTACGCGGGGATCGGCTACCCGGCCGACGTCCGTGCCCGCTATGACATGGTCGCCGTGGACCCGCGGGGCGTCGCCCGCAGTGAGCCCGTCGAGTGCCTCGACGGCCACCAGATGGACGTGTACACACAGACGGACCTGACACCCGACGACCAGCAGGAGCGGAACGCGCTGGTCACTGCGGACAAGAAGTTCGCGGAGAGCTGCGGGGCGCGTTCGGCGCGGCTGCTGCGGCACGTCTCCACCGTCGAGGCGGCGCGGGACATGGACATCCTGCGGACGGCCCTCGGTGATCCGAAGCTGAACTACGTGGGAGCGTCGTACGGCACGTTTCTCGGGGCGACGTACGCCGGGCTGTTCCCCGACCGGGTGGGCCGGGTGGTCCTGGACGGCGCGATGGACCCCTCCCTGGACGCCCGGAAGCTGAACCTGGAGCAGACGGCCGGCTTCGAGACCGCGTTCCAGGCGTTCGCGAAGGACTGCGTACGGCACTCCGACTGCCCGCTCGGCGGCAAGGGCACGATGCCCGCGCAGGTCGGGGACCACCTCAGGGCGTTCTTCCGCAAGCTCGACGCGCATCCCGTCCCGGCGGGCGACGCGGACGGCCGCAAGCTGGGCGAGGCGCTGGCCACGACCGGGGTGATCGCGGCGATGTACGACCAGGGCACATGGGAGCAGCTGCGCGGGGCGCTGACCTCCGCGATGAAGAAGAACAACGGCGCGGGCCTGCTCGCGCTCTCCGACAGCTACTACGAACGGGACGCCGACGGCCACTACAGCAACCTGATGATGGCCAACGCCGCCGTGAACTGCCTGGACCTGCCGCCCGCCTTCACCGGCCCCGACCAGGTGGAGAAGGCGCTGCCCGCCTTCGAGAAGGCGTCCCCGGTCTTCGGTGCCGGTCTGGCCTGGGCGTCGCTGAACTGCACGTACTGGCCGGTGAAGGCCACGGGTGAGCCGCACCGCATCCGCGCCGGGGGCGCGGCGCCGATCGTGGTGGTCGGCACCACCCGCGACCCGGCGACCCCCTACCGCTGGGCGCAGGCCCTGTCCCGCCAGCTGTCCTCGGCCCGTCTCCTGACCTACGTCGGCGACGGCCACACCGCCTACGGCCGCGGCAGCACCTGCATCGACACGGCGATCAACACCTACCTGCTCCACGGCACCCCACCGACCGAGGGAAAGCGCTGCTCGTAACCCCGCCCACCGGCCCCGGAGCCACCCGCCCCGGGGCTGGTACGAAGCACCCCCGGAAACTGTGTAGACTTACCGACGTCGCTGATCGCACCATCGGTGCAGCAGGCGCGCCGCTTTAGCTCAGATGGCCAGAGCAACGCACTCGTAATGCGTAGGTCTCGGGTTCGAATCCCGAAAGCGGCTCCACTGAAGCCCAGCTCAGACTTGTCTGAGCTGGGCTTTTGCGTTCAGTGGATGCGACGGCGGCGCAGGGAGCGTGCTGCGCGGGTGTCGGTCGTCTCTCTTCTGGTCTCAGTGGGGCCGGAATCGGGGTCGTCGGTGTACAGGACGCGCTTGGTCGCGCAGTCGAATCCGGGGGCGACGCGGATGTGGACAGGCTGCACGTCCTCGGCAGGCGCGAGGGCTTCGAACGGGGAGCGGAGGCGGGCCGGCCACAGGGTGGGCGTTGTTCTGCGTGTACACGGCCCCGTCGGCGGTGCGGAGTACCGGAAATGCGCCCAGGCGTAGTCAGTGATGACCTCGCGGGTCGGGTTGTTTTCGTCGTCGGCCTTGGTCACAGTTCCACCCGGCCGACGCCGTTGGTCCACGTGCCGGGGCGATTCCCCTTTGCCTGAGCGGCGGTGAACAGCCGCGCGATGTGAGCGTCGGTGAGGCAGCCGCACCGGCCATGGGTGGACAGCACGGCTAGAAACGTCCGGTCCACGGTCGTGTGGACTGCGCTGCGGGCCTCGGTGATGCGCTGTTCAGCCATGTGACCGCGTTCCAGGTAGGCGGAACGTTCGGTGGCGGCACGCCCCGGCCGCCGGCCGGTGCGGGCACGGTGATTGCGGGTGGGCACCATCCGGGTGCTGGGCAGGGACTGGCCGGCCCATTCGATGGCCGCTGCATCGTCCAGGTCCACGGTTATCCCGGCCCCGCCGGGGTGATAGCCGACCGCCGCAGTGTGCCGCCACGCCGGGACCCACGACGGCGAGGTGAGCACGCGAGATTCGATGGTGGCGGCGGCCCACTCGTGGCACGGGGCCGGTCACAGGCATGGCAGACCGCCAGGACGACCGGAATGAAGCCGACGCCATCGCTTCCAAGGTGGGAATATCCGCCAACCGGGAAAGGGTCGCTGATGACATCAGGCGGGATTGCTCATTCTGGTGCCCGGAGGACTTCGACCTCCCCCATCGGCGTTCCGACGATCTCTGCCAGCGGCCGGCGGAAACGGCGGATTAGGGATGGACCGCAGGACGGTAGCGATACCTCTACGGTCGCTTGAGTTCCGCGACCTGCTTCTGTCTCGACTCCCCAAACGGAGTAGTCCAGGATGCTGACGAGCACCATCACTGTGACCATGATTTCATGGGCAAGAATTTTTCGAGCAGACTAGCCGCCAGCCCACGGTTAGCATACCTGTATGGGCACATTACGCCCATCACAATGATCCTGGGCCTGCTTGTCTCGGCTGCATTCCTCGGTCTCATGGGAGTCAGTGATGTGGCTGGAGCAATCACGTACCTTGGGCGACTTACAGGCGTTCTCATGGTCGTTGGCGCCGGAATCTGCCTACTTGCCGCAGTCGCTTCGTTCGACTATTGGGGGCAGGTGCACGTCAAGTTTTCGGGAGCTTTTGTTCTGCTCGGGGCGATGACTGTTCTGGGCCACAACTTGATGATGATGTCCCTGCAGATCCAGGGACGTGAATACACTCCCTACGTCTTCGTGTGGATCACACTCATAGCCTGGTCGATTTGGGCTCTATGGACCCTGCTGCACAAAAAAGGCGTATGGAAGGATATCCCAGCACCACGGCAGTTTGCGATTGGAGTCCTTGCCTCTGGGCTTATCGCAGTGGGGAACTTCGCGTATTCGCAAATATACCTGCCATATTCAAATCCTGAGAACATTTCAAATCGTGTTGTATTCGGAAAGCCGACAGCGAGGGCGGGCGGTGGAACACTGCTGCCCGTAAAGTTGGAAGTGAGCAATATCGGCAAAGTCGGCGTTTCTATCGTAAATTCTGTCTATTCGGTCGTCGGGGAGTATGCCGAAAAGGATGTCCTGAGGGGGCAGGCAGATTGGATGGAAGAACTGACCAACAATGGAGATGCCGCGATCCATCAGAGCATTGGCCCACCGAGTCAGGTCTTGATTGAGTCCGGGCGGATTGTCGCGCCGGATTCATGGCTGGAGCCGGGGGAAACCATAACCGAAGAAAAAATCATTGAGCTCGACAAGGCGAGTCCCTATGACGCGATCGAAGCCTCAAGCGACGTCCTGCTCACCCGGAGAGACCGGGTTACCCTGGAGTATGTCTCTATGGGCGATTCTTGGAATGACTGGCTGCAGCAGAGGGAACGGGCCCCTGATTGGGTAACACAGCCCGCAGCAAATAAGGACGTCCCGTTTGTGCGCTACGAGTATCGACTTCAGCCGGGCAGCGGTGTCCTGAGGTTTACACGACGTCCCAAATATCTTACTTCCTGGTGGATTCTAGATGCTGAAAGCCCGTACTTGGAGTCGACGGTTTCCTCGAAGCCCGGTACGGGTGCTAATCCTAGCGATAGAGAGCTTAGCGCATGGGTTAGAAGGTATGGATTTGTAGATAAACCTAGCGGGTATTCAGTGTGTCCCCTGACGGGACTCCCTGGACAATAGAGTTTTTGCGGTGAGATGTAGCGCCCGGTTGCGTACCCCTTAGGCCTACTGGAGAATCAGTCATGCCATTCCCCCTTGCTGTGACCCTGATCTGCGTGGGCCTGATGTTTATTACGCTCGCAGTGATCAACAGTGGACACCTTCCCCGTTCGAAGGCCTCGAGAATGCGGCGGAAGGTTCGCCTTACCCTAGCATTTCTGGGTGCCTTGATGGTAATCGGCAATGTTGTACTTTTGATTGCTCCAAGCACCAATCGCCCTCTTGGACGCAAGAGTAGGTCAACACCGTCGGCAACACCCTCGCTAAATGTCGATGCGGCGTTGAATGTACTGGCATATCACGCCGTGGCGGAAAGTGAATGGAGCAATTGCAAAAGAACTGCAGATGTGCCGTTATCGGCAATTGGCTATGTCTGCGGAAAAAGTGATGATCCCGGACACGCGAAGTACATCGCTTTCCCGACTCTTAAATCCATGCGCGCCTATTTTGATGCGACTTCTAACGCTGCGCCGGCTAAGCGCTCTCAATGCAACAGCATCGAGGACTATCTATCGGGCGGCGGTCATCGAAATATCGACAAGCCGGGTATTCATGGAGAGCTGGCATGCTTCTGGCGAGTAGGGGAGTTCTGGATTGCATTGGCTTATGACGATTACAAGATCGCAGGGTTGGCGAAAATGAACAGCGATCAAGAGGTTGCAGACTTCCTCAATTGGGTCCTTAAAGGAATCCGTCAATAGTCGCATGCGGTGACGAGTCAACACACTGAACTACCTGTTTGTGCGCAGGACGCGGCTGAAAAGCGGCGTACTGTCATGGCGGGATGTCGCGCTTGGGGCAGGCTTCCTCAGCGCACGCGTTCCAGGCTCGGCGAGTGCGGATTCGACGGTGGCGGTTCACGACCGGGCTGCTTCGCAGCGCCCCGCCATCGTCCGCCGTCCGAAACCGAGTGTGACCAGGAGTGGAGACCCGTTTCTCGGACATCCGCGGACCCTGGCAGACCAAGATCGGACAACTCCTAATGCGTAGCGGCCCTGACCGTGCGCATCTGCAGCGCGGGCCGCACGGATTGCCGGTTGTGTTCCCGGGCTGCTCTCGTCTGGATCAGGCTGACCCAGAGCGAACCAAGCGCTATCAAGACCGCGCAGACGGCGATAACCGTATCGGCGCCCATGATCCCCCCGGTGCCTTGGTGGCGAGGATGAGACTCTTTCGCCGGAAGCGCGGCGAACCGGCTTGGTCGCGCCCCGGTCGTGACACAGATACCGCCTCCTGGGCGGCATGGCCACCCGCCCGGAGCTGCGCCGCCCGTCGCCTCGCTGCCCGTTGGTCGCCGCCCGCACAGGAAACGTGCGGGTGAATCCGGAGCAAAAGGGCCGCAAAGTGAATCGGGGCCGGGTGAACCCGCGGAGCTGAGGCAACATCTTGGTGAACGGCGGGCACCGCGTTCAGGGGGCGGCGCCGCCGTCGGCCGGATGGGGTGAGTGACGTGGTGGAGCCGAGGATCGCCGTGGCCGTGGTGACCATGGGCAACCGGCCGGCGGAGGTCGACGCCCTGCTGGAGTCCGTGGCCAAGCAGGACCTCGCCCCCGCCCGCATCGTCATCGTCGGCAACGGCTGCCGGCTGCCCGAGTTCGCCCGCCGGCTCTCCCTGCCCGGCGAGGTCACCACCATCGACGTGGAGGAGAACCTCGGCTGTCCGGGCGGCCGCAACGTCGCGCTCGCCCGGCTGCGGGAGTACGGCGACGTCGACGTCGTCGTGGAACTGGACGACGACGGGCTGCTCGTCGACGCCGATGTGCTGCGACGCGTACGGGACCTGTACGCCGCCGATCCGCGCCTCGGCATCGTCGGCTTCCGCATCGCCGACGAGCACGGCGAGACCCAGCAGCGGCACGTGCCCCGCGTGGGCAAGTCGGATCCGATGCGCGGCGGTTACGTCACCGGCTTCCTCGGCGGCGGACATGCCCTGAGCATGGCCATGCTGGCCGAAACCGGGGACTGGCCCGCCGAGTTCTTCTTCGCACACGAGGAGACCGACCTCGCCTGGCGCGCCGCGGACGCCGGCTGGAAGATCCTCTACGCTCCCGAGCTGCTGCTCCAGCACCCCAAGACCTCACCGGCCCGGCACGCCATCTACTACCGCGTCAACGCCCGTAACCGTGTCTGGCTCGTCCGGCGCCGGCTGCCGTTGCCGCTGATTCCCGTGCATCTCGGCGTGTGGGTCCTGCTCACCCTGGCCCGCACCCGCTCCCCGGCCGGGCTGAAGGCATGGTTCGCCGGTTTCGCGGAGGGGCTCCGGAGGCCGGCCGGCGAGCGCCGCCCGATGCGCTGGCGGACGGTGTGGCGACTGACCCGGCTGGGGCGCCCGCCGGTGATGTGAGGAGCGGTTCCGCCGGGGAACCGCGCCCTGCCGGTGGGCCGACCGGCGCAAAGGAGTCGTGGCGGAGGGGACGGGACGGGGCCCCGGGCGTTCACCTCCGCCGACCGGGGCCCCTTGCGTCCCCGGATCCAGCCTGCGGCGACACTCCCCCGAGTTACGCGACATACGCGCGCGCCGTTGGACCAGATCCGATGGAGATGATCACATCAGGATTCGCCAACGGATCGCTAACATGTGGCCAACGGTTCGTCGGCAGGTCGAGGGCTCGTTGGCCGGAACTTGCCGACGGTATCCGGAATCAAGCCGTCGGACAGGCCGATCCGGGGCCGGACCGGCAGGCGGAAGGTGGCGGGAAACCGTTGTGGACAGGCGGATTTCCGCCAAGGATCGGCGGGCACACGCTCGCCGCGGAGCACGGTCGGCCCCGACCGCGGGAAGGCAGTGGAGCGGCGTGATGCGGCGGTGCGGGCTGCGGTTCGGACTGCTGGGACCGCCGGTCCTGTACGACCGACCGCCATTCGGAATCTCGACCAAGTCCCCCGGTGCAGATCCCGGCGAACCTGCCACCGGCGGCACGCCGCAGGGCACCCCGCACGGCACCCCGCACGGCAAGCCCACCCCCGACGGCTCCGACGCCACCGACGACCCCGACACATCTGGCGCCCCGGGCGCCACCGCCCCCGGCGACACCGCGTCCTCCGAGTCCGCCCCCAACAGCCCCGACAACCTCGTCCGTGCCATCGGCAGCCCCAAAGTGCGCGCACTGCTCGCCGCGTTGCTGCTGGAGCCGGGCCGGGTCGTGTCGGTGGAGTCGCTGAAGGACGCCCTGTGGGGCGGGGCGCCGCCGGTCTCCGCGCAGGCGTCCCTGCACAACCACGTGACCCGGCTGCGCCGGCTCCTGGACGACCCCGACCGGCTCAGGGCCGTAGCGCCGGGATACGTACTGCGCGTCGATCACGGCGAGTTGGACGTGCACGTCTTCGACGCCCGGGTCGCCGAGGCGCGGGCCGCGCACGCCCGGCGGGACTGGCCGGGTGTCGTACGGGCCTGCGCGGCCGGACTCGCGCTCTGGCGCGGCGCCCCGCTCAGCGGACTCCCCGCCGACCTCGGCGGTTACGCCCTGGTGCAGCGCCTGGAGGAGGCCCGGCTGCTCCTGCTGGAGTGGCGCTACGACGCCGAACTCGCCCTCGGCGGCGCACGATTGGTCGAAATTGTCCCCGAGCTGGCGGCGCTGGTCGCCGAGCACCCGCTGCGCGAGGCGTATCACCGTCAGCTCATGCTCGCCCTGCACCGCACCGGCCGTCAGGCCGAGGCGCTCGCCGTGCACCGTGATCTGCGCGCCCGCCTGGTCGAGGAACTCGGCATCGAACCCGGCACCGCGGTCCGCGAGGCGCATGTCGAGGTGCTGCGGGGGAGCGACGAGAAGGGTGACGCCCGCCGGCCGGGCGTGAAGAGCGATGTCCGTCAACCGCGCCGGGACGACCGCCCCTTGGACGCCGATACCGATGCAGACACCGAGGGGGAGGGGCCGGGTGCGACGCCGGTCCCGCACCCGGCCGGTGCCCCGGAGGTCCGGCAGGCCCCGCGGCCGGCCCAGCTGCCGCCCCCGCCTGCCCATTTCACCGGTCGTGCCGACGTCCGCCGCGAGCTGCGGCACGCGCTCACCGAGCCGCCCGCTCCGGCCCCCGCCATCGCCGTGATCAGCGGCATGGCGGGCGTCGGCAAGAGCGCGCTCGCCCTGGATGTCGCGCACGGGCTGCGGGAACGATTCCCCGACGGTCAGCTGTACGTCAACCTGCACGGCGCCACCCCCGGCATGACCCCGCTCCCCTCCGCGCAGGCGCTCGCCGCGCTGCTTCGGGACCTGGGGGTCGAGCCCCGCAGCATCCCGGAGCACCCGGACGCGGCGGCCGCCCTGCTCCGCTCGCTGCTCGCGCCGGCCCGCATCCTGCTGGTGCTGGACGATGCGGCGAGCGCGGCCCAGGTACGGCCCCTGCTGCCGGCCGGGCCTGGCTGTGCCGTGATCGTCACCAGCCGCTCGCCGCTGACCGCGCTCGACGGCGCCCGGCGCTTCCCGCTCGCCCCGCTGACCGGTGAGGACAGCGCGGCGCTGCTCCGCGCCGTGAGCGGACGCGAGGGACTGGACGCCGGTCACGCCCTGGTCGAGCTGACCGGCGGGCTCCCGCTGGCGCTGCGCGTCGTCGCCGCCCGGCTCGCCGCCCGTCGCGCCCTCACCCCGGATGCGTTGGCGGGCCAACTCGCCGAGACCGGTGGGCGGTTGCGGCACCTGGAGTACGACGACCTGAGCGTCCGGCGCTCCCTGGCCGTCGCCCACGACGCGCTCGCCGCCGCCGAGCGCGAGGCCGACCGGGACGCGGCCCTCACCCTGCGCCACATCGGCGCGCTCGACCTGCCGACCTACGGCGCCCCGCTGATCGCCCGCCTCACCGGCACCGACGAGCGCCGTGCCGAGGCCGCCCTCGACCGCCTGGTCGACGTCGCCCTGCTGGAGGAGACGGCCTACGGCCGCTACGCCCCGCACGACCTGGTCCGCGACTTCGCCCGCGAACTGGCCGACACGGGGAAGGCGACGGAGGCGGGCGCGGGGAGGGACGCAGGGAAAGACGCAGGGAAGGACACACGGAAGGGCCCAGGGGAGGAGCCGGCGAAGGACCCGGAGAAAGACCCCGGCGCGTGGGTGCCCGGTGCTCCGTCCGGCGCCGAGCCGGGGCGCGACGGCCACGGCCCGCGCCGGGAAACCGCCGGCCCGGCCGGTGCCGCCGCCGCGTCCGGCTCCCTCCCGGTCCCCGCCCCGGATCCGACCGCCCTGCGCTGGTACGCCGCCGTGGCCGAGCGGCTGCTGGAGGCGATCGCGGAGCCCGGGCTCGACCAGGACGACCGGCGCCGGCCGACCGCCGCACAGCCGCCGGACCATGCGACGGACCTGGCCGGGATGGCGCGCTTCGAGTCCGCCGAACAGGCCTTCGCCTGGGGCGAGGTGGAGCTGGAGAACGTGGTCGCCCTGGTGTCACGGAACGCGGACACGCTCGACGCGGAACGGGCCGCTCCTCTCTCGGTGCTGGCACGGCTGCTCTTTCCGTATGTCCAGCGCAGCGGACGGGTCGCCGAGATGGAGGTGCTGGGGCGGGCCGCGCTCGGCGCGGCGCGGCTGCTCGGGGACGCGCCGGCCGAGGCGTATGCGCTGGGCGACCTGGCGGGCCTGCACTTCCTGGCCGGCCGGCAGAAGGACGCCCTCGCCCTCACCGACCAGTCGCTGGAGATCTGGCGGCGGCTCGGTGTGGCCTCGCGGATCCGGCGCTGCCTGAACAACCGCGGGCTGCTGCTGGAGGGGCTCGGGCGGTTCGAGGAGTCCGGGGAGGCGCTGCGGCAGAGTCTGGCCTACTCCCGGCAGCTGAACGACCCCTACGGGGAGGCCGTCACCCACAGCCACCTCGGCAACCTCTACGAGCACACCGACCCGCGCGCCGCCATCGAGCAGCACCGGCGCTCGCTGGCGATCGGGGACGCGATCGGCGCGGTCATCCTGCAGCACTCGGCGCACTGCAACATCGGCTACGCCCATCTCAGCCTGGGCGAACCGGGTGCCGCCGCCGAGCACTTCGAGGAGAGCCTGCGCATTCTCGGCGGCCACGGCGACTGGCACGGCGAGTCCCAGACCCGGCTCGGCCTGGTCCGTGCGCTGCGGCAGCTGGGGGAGACCGAGCGGGCGGCCCACGAGTGCGCCGAGCTGCTCAGCCGGGCCGACGCCCGCGCCGACGGGTACACGGGCGGCCTGGCCCGGCACCAGCAGGGGCTGCTGCTGCGCGCGCAGGGACGTCGGCCGGAGGCGCACGACGCCTGGCACGCGGCACTCGCGGCGCTGGACGGCACGGACGAGCAGGCGGTCGTGACCGAGCTGCGCGAACTTCTCGCGGAGTGATCGAAGAGCGGCCGAAGTGTCCTGGAACGGCGTTCATTTGGCGTCGGCATAGCACTCCACCACCGCTGTCGTGAACGGGAACCGCACCGGTGTCTCGCCGAAGGTCAGGCGGCCGGCGAGGTCGGCGGCGGCGCGGATGGCCCGGACGACCGTGTCGGCCTCCTCGGCGGGGCAGTGCACGATCACCTCGTCGTGCTGGAAGAAGACCAGCTCGGCCTTGAGGTCCGCGCAGGCCCGACGGAGCGCGGCGAGCATCAGCAGGGCCCAGTCGGCGGCGCTGCCCTGGACGACGAAGTTCCGCGTGAAGCGGCCCCGCGCACGGGAGTTGACGGAGGCGTAACCCGGAACCCAGGCGGCCTGGCCGTCGGCCTGTGTCTCGGCATCGTCCTCGCCGACGGGGATGCCCGCCTCCTCCGCGGCGTCCTCGCCGGCCCCGGCGGCCGGCGGGCAGGTGCGGCCCAGCCAGGTGCGCACCAGCCGGCCCTCCTCGCCCGCACGGGCCGCCTCGTCGACGTAGGCGACGGCCTTCGGGAAGCGGCGGCGCAGCGCGGCCAGGTTCTTCAGGCCGTCGCCCGAGGTCTGGCCGTAGACCGCGCCGAGTACGGCGAGTTTGGCCTGGTCGCGGTCGCCGGAGAAGGCGCGGTCGGACACCGACTGGTAGAGGTCGCTCTCGCGGCCGGCGACCTCCATCAGACCGGGGTCCCGGGAGATGGCGGCGAGCACGCGCGGTTCCATCTGGTCGGCGTCGGCCACCACCAGCCGCCAGCCGGGGTCGGCGACCACGGCCCGGCGGATCACCTTGGGGATCTGCAGTCCGCCCCCGCCGTTGGTCACCCAGCGTCCGGTGACCGTGCCGCCGGCCAGGAACTCGGGGCGGAAACGGCCCTCGCGCACCCAGTCCTGCAGCCAGGACCAGCCGTGCGCCACCCAGATGCGGTACAGCCTCTTGTACTCCAGCAGAGGCGCGACGGCCGGGTGGTCGACGGACTGGATCTCCCAGCGGCGGGTCGAGCGCACCTTGATCCCGGCCTGCGCGAACGCCTTGACGACGTCCGCGGGCAGGTCGGGGCGCACCCGGCGGCCGAAGGCGGCGGACACCTCGTCGGCCAGCTCGGCGAGGCGGCGCGGCTCGCCGCCGCCCGCATAGCGCTCGCCCAGCAGGTCGTGCAGCAGGCTGCGGTGGACCTCGGCGCTCCAGGGGAGGCCCGCGTGGTTCATCTCGGCGGCCACCAGCATGCCGGCCGACTCGGCGGCCGTCAGCAGGCGCATCCGGTCGGGGTGGGCGGTCTCCTCGTGCCGCCTGAGCTGCCCGGCGTAGACCGCGAGGAGGTCGGTCAGGGGCAGCCGGATGCCGGTGGGCTCGAACAGCGGGGACTGCGCGCCCGGTTCGGCCGAACGCTGGGGCGGGTCGGGCGGTACGGGGCCGCCCCGGAGGCGGGCCAGGGCGGCGGCGGCCGAGCGCGGCTCGCCGTACCGGCCCTCGTGGCCCAGCAGGAGTGTCTCGGCGTCCTCGATGTCGTAGCACCGCTCCACTCGCACCCCCGTGGCGAGCAGACGCGGGTAGACCTCGGGGGTGGACCGCCACACCCAGCGCGTCACCTCCGGGCGGCTCCGCACCGCCCCGGCGAGATCGCTCTCCCGCCGCACCGGCCCGGCGGGCAGCCCGTCCGGGCCGAGGGGGGCGACCTCCACGCCTCCGTCCTCGGCCGGTGCGAGCGCCCACCGGTCGGTCATGACTGCGAGTGTGGCAGGCGGCACTGACAATGGCCCTGACCTGCTGTTTCAGTCCTCCCTGGATTCCTGGGCGGGTTCCTGGCGCTGCTCCGTCAGCAGCGCCAGAGCCTTGCCGAGATACTCCTCGGCCGCCGCCTTGGTGAGGCCGACGCCGCTGAGGACGCCCCGGCCGTTCTCGTGTTCCAGCAGGGCCAGCAGGATGTGCTCGGTGCCGATGTAGTTGTGGCCGAGCCGAAGGGCCTCGCGGAAGGTGAGCTCCAGGACCTTCTTGGCGTCGGGGCCGTAGGGGACGAGGCCGGGGACCTCCTCCGCGGCGGGCGGGAGCGCGGCGGTCGCCGCCTGGCGTACGGCGTCCAGGAGGACGCCCTGCTCGGTGATCGCCTTCGCGGCCAGCCCCTCGGGCTCGGCCAGCAGGCCGAGGACCAGGTGCTCGGGGCGGCCCTCGGGGTTGCGGGCGGCCAGTGCCTCGTTGTGCGCGGCCATGACGACGTTCCGCGCGCGGGTGGTGTAGCGGCTGAAGTCGGCCGCGCCGAGGTCGGCGGACTCCTTCGGCACGAACCGCTTCTGCGCCGCCTGCCGGGTCACGCCCATGCTCCTGCCGATCTCGGTCCAGGAGGCGCCGGAGCGGCGGGCCTGGTCGACGAAGTGGCCGATCAGATGGTCGGCCACGTCGCCGAGGTGATCGGCTGCGATCACCGCGTCCTGCAGCTGTTCGAGAGGTTCGGAGTGGGATTTCCTGATGGCCTCGATGAGGTCGTCGAGACGTACGGATGCCGTGATGTTCTGACGGTTGGCCATGTGTCAACCGTAGGTTGCACCCCTCGGGCTGTCAACCATTGGTTGACACTCTGTCCCCGGCCGGTTTCCCGGCCGAGTGGCTACTTTGGTCCGGGCCGCCCGCACCCGTCGGACACCGACGGCCCGATCGCTCCGCAGTGCCCGCCGCCCCTTCCTCCACAGCCTGTGGACAACGCTCGGCCGGGTGTCGGTGGGGCATGGCACGATCGACGATGTGACCAGCACTGCCAGCACCGTCGAGCGGGCTTTCCGGGCCGCCCTCTACGACGACAGCGACACCGGGCTCGACACCGGCGCCTCCCTGCTCGCCGCCGACCCCGCCGCGGACGCCGAACTCGCGCGCCGCGGCGAGGAGTTCGTCGCGACGGCCTGGCGGCGCGGCTGGCAGCCCGCCGACGTCGTACGACTGGTGCGGCGCGAGCTGGAGGACGCGCATGTGCGCCGGGCCGCCGCGCTGATCCGTGCGCAGGCCGGGCAGGACCGCCCGCGGGGGCGCCGCTGGGCCGCCCAGCTGGCGGATCTGCCCGAGGCTGCCGCCCGCGAGACCGACCGCTTCACGCAGGCCACGACCGCACTGGAGCTGTACCGCCTGCTACTGCGCCTGCCCGCCCTGGAGCCCCTGGAGCAGGAGTCCCGCCCTGCTCCCGGCCCGGCCGCCGCCCGCATGCTCACCCGCATCCGCGCGCTGCTCGCCAAGGCCGAGGCGACCGGGTATCCCCAGGAGGCGGAGGCGCTCAGCGCCAAGGCGCAGGAGCTGATGGCACGGCACAGCGTCGACGAGGCGCTGCTCGCGGCCGGGGCACCCGCGCCGGACGCGCCCGGCGCCTGCCGGATAGGCGTCGAGCCGCCGTACGAACAGGCCAAGGCGGTCCTGCTCGACGCCGTGGCCGGCGCGAACCACTGCCGCGCGGTGTGGAACGAACCGCTGGGCTTCTCCACGGTCGTCGGCTACGAGGCGGACCTGGAGGCGGTCGAGCTGCTCTACACCTCGCTGCTGGTGCAGGCCACGCACGCGATGACCAGGGCGGAGGCCGCGCAGAGAGCCGGCGGGCGGAAGCGGACCAAGACCTTTCGGCAGTCGTTCCTGGCCGCCTATGCCCACCGCGTCGGCGACCGGCTCGCGGCCGCCGCCGAGACCCAGGTCACCCAGGACCTGCTGCCGGTCCTCGCCACCAGGGAGCTGGCCGTCACCGACCGGCTGGAACGCATGTTCCCCGAGACCACCACGACCCGACTGCGCGGCGTGAGCGACGCCGCCGGGTGGACGGAGGGTGCGCGGGCGGCGGACCGCGCCCGGGTCGGAGCCCGCCCCCGACTGGAGTGACGCCGCGCGGGCCGTCAGTCGCCGACCTGCTGGAAGGCACTCACGGAGGCGTCCGGACCGCTGCCGCCGGCCTGGGCCGCCACGGGGCCGTAGGACCAGGGGAAGCTCCGGGTGGTGGGGGAGCCAGGCAGGCTGATGGTCACGGTCTTGGCGTCCACGACGGTCTTGGCGCCCGCGTCGCCGCGCACATAGCTGATGGTGAAGGACGCCGAGTCGCCCTTGGCGAGCTTGAGCTTCTGCGCCTTCGCGCCCTTGAGCGCCGGCACGTCGGTCTTGGCGCCGCCTGCGTTCAGGACGACGCCCGCGAAGTGGTCCAGGGTGCAGGGCTTGCTCTGGTTGGTGATGCTGACGGGAATCTCGCCCGTGTCACCGGCCTTCGGCGCGACGCTCGCCGACCCGATCTGCACGGAGACCCCGCCGATCTCGCAGTCCGAGCTGTTCTTGCTCTCGCTCTTGCTCCCGCCACCGTTGCAAGCGGTGAGCAGCAGGGCGGCGGCGAGGGCCGTGACGGTGAGCGGAATGGCGCGCATGAGCAGGTCCCATCGAGGTCGTGACGGTGCCCCTGCATCATGGCGCCTGTGCGCCGCCCCCGCTCGCGCACCCCCTCGGAATCACCGCTTCAGGTGGCACGTCCCGCCGGCGTCACGGCTTCACCCGGGGCGGCGGTGCCGACGGCAGCTTGCCGCCCTCCGCCTTGGTGTACGTCTCCCGGCCGGTCCCGCCCGACCAGTTCACCGTCATGCCCTTGCCGTCCACCGAGTCGACCATGCCGGTGATCCGGTCCTTGTCGCCGTCGGGGCAGGTCAGATGGATCATCTGCATCCCCGCCTCCTCGCCCGCGGACCCCTGGCACCAGGTCTTGCGGCCGGTCACGAACAGCCCGGCCTTCTTCCCGGTGATCACCAGAGCCACGATCTTGCCCCCGCTGGTGGTGAGCCAGCTGCCCTGGAGCTTGCCGGAGGCGCCGGTCACGGCCGCGGAGCCCGAGCCGGCGGTGGGTGTCGCGGTCGCGCTCGGCGGCGCCGAGGGGGCGCTCTTGCCGCCCCCGTCACCGCCCCCGCTGCACGCGGTCAACGCGGCGAGCGCACCCACCAGCCCCGCGGCCACGGCTGCGGTCCGCACCCTTGCAGTCGCACTCCTTGCTGTCGCAGAAGTCACCGGAAAGCTCCCAAGCTGTAGCGGCCGGCCGCCCTCGGCCGGACGGCCCGCAGCAAGTTACCAGCCGTTACCAGGAGGACTTCCGGACGCCGGGCAGGAATCCGTTGTGAGCCTGCTCGCGCAGATTCACCCGGGACAGGCCGAAGGTACGCAGATATCCGCGCGGGCGGCCGTCGACCTGGTCGCGGTTGTGCACGCGCGTGGCGCTCGCGTCCCGCGGTTGCCTGCGCAACTCGGCCCGGGCGGCGAGCCGTTCGGCGTCCGTGGACGACGGCCGACGGATGATCTCCTTCAGTTCGGCGCGCCGGGCGGCGTACCGGGCGACGACCGCCTTGCGCCGCTCGTTCTTCGCGATCTTGCTCTTCTTCGCCATCAGATCCGCACCCCCCGGGCGCGGATCCGGGCCACGGCCGCCTCGACGCCGATCGCGTCCACGGTCTTGATCCCCTTCGTGCTCAGCCGCAGCCGGACGTACCGGCCCTCGCCGGGCAGCCAGTAGCGCTTGCTCTGGATGTTCGGGTCGAAGCGGCGGGAGGTGCGCCGGTGGGAGCGGGAGATGTGATTGCCGAAGCCCGGCCGGGTCCCGGTGAGCATGCAGTGCGCGGACATGGTGACGTAGCTCTCCTCAGACAGAGTTCGTAATGGAATTCATTTTCAGTAAGGTAGCAGCATGGCACGCAACGAACTCCGCCCGGTCGTCAGGCTCCGGTCCACCGCCGGGACCGGCTACACCTACGTGACCCGCAAGAACCGCCGCAACGACCCGGACCGCATGACGCTGCGCAAGTACGACCCGGTCGCCGGCCGGCACGTCGACTTCCGAGAGGAGCGCTGAAGGCCGCCATGCGCAAGGGAATCCATCCGGCCTACGGTCCCGTCGTCTTCCGTGACCGCGCCGCGAACCACGCCTTCCTGACTCGATCGACCATGACCAGTGAGAAGACGGTCGAGTGGGAGGACGGCACCACCTACCCCGTGGTGGACGTCGAGATCTCGAACCTCGGCCACCCCTTCTGCACCGGCACAGCGCGGGTGCTGGACACCGCCGGGCGCGTGGAGCGCTTCGAGCGCCGGTACGGGAAGCGGGGCGGGGCATGAGCCTCGCCGTGGCTGTCGTGGGCGGGCTGCACGCCGACGCCCGCAAGGCGGCCGTCGACCGCCTGCTCGCCGAGGTGTCCGGCAGCGTCGTACTCCATCACGACCTGTCGACGGCCGCCGCCGGCACGGTCGTCCGTACCATCCGCGACCGCGGCGGCGTCGTGACCGTGGGTGAGTCGCCGCTGGTCAACGACTGCGCGTGCTGCGCGCTGCGCGAGGACCTGGTACCCGAGCTGCGCCGGCTCGCCCGCGACGGCACGACCCGGCTCGCGATCGTCGAGCTGTGGGACTCGGTCGAGCCCAAGGCGATGGCCGAGGTCGTCGCGTCCGGCGGCCTGACCGTCACCTCCGTGATCACGGCCGTGGACCCGGCGCTGGTGCTGCCGTATCTGGGCAACGGCGACGACCTCGCCGAGGCCGGCCTCGGCGCGGCGGCCACCGACCGGCGCACGGTCGCCGACACCTTCGCCCGGCAGCTGGAGTACGCCTCCGTCCTCGCCGTGGCCGACTCCCCGGAGGCCGACGACGAGGACCGCGAACTGCTCACCCAACTCCACCCGACGGCCCACCGGATCCCGATCCCCCCGGGACCCCCCGGACAAGCCCCCCGCCGGGACCCGCAGCCGCCAACAAGGGACATCCTGCCGACCTGCCAGGGCACGCAGGCGCAGCCCCCGGACGCGCACGCCCCCTCAGTGGACACCCACGCCCCCTCACCGGAAGCTCACGCCCCCTCCCCGAACCCCCGACCCCCCTCCCCCCTCGCCCAAGCCGCTCTCGCCGGTTTCGATGTGGAGGCCGCTGCGGCGGCCCAGCATCCGGCCTGTGCCCTGCTGCCCGTCGAGGCGGACGGGCACGGTGTGTCGACCCTGGTCTGGCACCGGCGCCGGCCCTTCCATCCGGAGCGGCTGTACGCCGCACTGGAGGACCTGACCTGCGCCGCGGCCCGCAGCCGGGGCCGGTTCTGGCTCGCCGACAAGCCGGACACGCTGTTGCACTGGGACGCGGCCGGCGGGGCGCTGTGCGTGGAGAGTGCCGGGCCGTGGCTGGCCGCGCTGCCCGACGCGGCCTGGGAGATGGTCCCGCCGGTACGCCGTGCCGCCGCCGCGCTGGACTGGCACCCCGAGCACGGCGACTGCTGCAACCACCTCGTGTTCACCTCGCCCGGCCTCGACCGTGACGGACTCACGCGCCTGCTGGAGTCCTGTCTGCTCACCGACGCCGAGTACGCCGCGGGGCGCGACGCCTGGAAGAGGCTTCCGCCCGCCTTCGACACCCTGCTGGAGATCTGATGCCGCGCAAGAGCGACGGCAAGCCCGTCAAGGACCGCCCCAACCCGCTGGACCAGGCCGGGATCACCTACATCGACTACAAGGACACGGACCTGCTCCGAAGGTTCCTCTCCGACCGGGGCAAGATCCGCAGCCGCCGGGTCACCCGGGTCACCGCCCGGCAGCAGCGGCTGCTCGCGCGGGCCATCAAGAACGCCCGGGAGGCGGCGCTGCTGCCGTATGCCAACAGGTGAACGGGTATAGGTAGGCAATCCCCTACGATTGACGCGTAGGGGATTGCCTACCTATTCTCGGTGGCATGGCCATCACGCACGCCTCCTTCGTCACCCTTCCGGTCTCCGACCAGGACCGCGCTCTGCGCTTCTACCGCGACGTCCTCGGCTTCACCGTCACCGCCGACCGGGACATGCCCCAGGGCCGCTGGCTCCAGGTGGCCCCCGAGGGCGCCCAGACCGTCTTCACGCTCTCCGGGCCCGGCATGGGCGGTTTCGAGCCCGGTTCCGCCCGGGGGATCATGTTGGTCACGACCGACGTCGACGCGGACTGTGCCCGGCTCGCCGCGGCCAGGACCCCTGTACAGGGCCCGGACGAACTGCCCTGGGGGCGCATGGCCTCCTTCACGGACCCCGACGGCAACGGTCTGATGCTGCTGACGGAGAAGGAAGGCTTCTGACCGCTCCATGAATCCGACCGCTCCATGAACGGGACGAGTACCACCGCCGAGGACCGCGTTTTCGCCGCGCTCGCCAACGCCACCCGCCGCGAGGTGCTGCGGCTGCTGCGCGAGCGCGGACCGCAGCCCGTCCAGGCCCTGGCCGACCACTTCGACATGCGCCGCCCGAGCCTCTCGGAACACCTCAGAGTGCTCCGGGAGGCCGGCCTCGTCTCCGAACAGCGCTCCGGGCGGCAGCGCATCTACCGTCTGGAGGCGGCCCCGCTCGCCGAGGTGCAGGACTGGCTCCACCCGTACGAGCGGTTCTGGCGCGAGCGGCTGAAGGGCCTCGGCGATCTGCTCGACACCATGCCCGACGATCAGCCTTCATGAACACAGCACCCGGCGGCCGGCCTTCATGAACACAGCACCCGGAGATCACGCGGACGACCTGACCACCCTCCGCGTGGACCAGTTCTTCCCGCATCCGCCCGCCAAGGTCTGGCGCGCCCTGACCGACCCCGACCTGCTCGCCCGCTGGCAGATGCCCGGCGCCGAGGGCTTCCGGCTGGAGGTCGGCCACCGGTACCGGATGACCTCCGTCCCTCGTCCCAACTCCCGCTTCTCCGGGGTCGTGGAGGTGTGCGTCCTGGCCTACGACATCGAGCGGATGCTGTCCGTCCGCTGGGCCGACGCCGATCCGGCCAATCCCGCGGACTGGACCATCACCTGGACCCTGGAACAGGAAGGGCGCGGTACACGTCTCTTTCTAGTGCACGAGGGTTTTGATCCGGACGACCCGGCTCAGCTGATGGCGCGCAAGATCATGGACGGGGGATGGCGTGGGCATGTCCTGCCCGCACTGGGGCAGACGCTGGATCTGCTTCGGTAAAGCGGACGTCAAGCCTGTAACCAGGTAAACACTGCGCGTGCACGTGCATTTGCTCATGCATCTGCACATGAACGGGTTATGATCCGGGTCAGTTGACCACAGCATCTATGGCCACACCAGCCAGTGCACCACCGGGGAGCGACCTGTGGACCGCGACGTTGACGGCGTGTACGGGGGGTACGACGTGTACAACGGCATGGCTGCCGAGCAGTTGACCGGAGTGGCCTGGCAGAAGAGCAGGCACAGCAACTCGCAGGGTTCGTGCGTGGAGTTCGCGCGGCTGCCGGGCGGCGAGGTCGCCGTCCGCAACTCGCGTTTCCCCGACGGCCCGGCGCTCGTCTACACCCGCGCGGAGATCGAGGCCATGCTGCTCGGGATCAAGGACGGCGAGTTCGACCATCTGATCGCCGGCTGATGCCCCGGGGGAGAGCCCGGGGCGTGCCATGGCAACGATGTCGGAGTGACGCGCGTAGAAATCGCGCGTCCGTCGGTGCGCTGCAGTGTCAGCCGGCCGGGCTCAGCCGGAACAGCGCCCACACGACCTTGCCGTGGAGGGCGCCGGCGAGGGGGTGCCAGCCCCAGCTGTCGGCGAAGGAGTCGACCAGGAACAGCCCGCGCCCGGACTCGGCGGAGAAGTCGTCCGAGTCGCGCGGGACCGGCGTCTCGTGGCTCGGGTCGCGCACCGCGCACACCAGCCGCTCGCTCCAGCGCATCAGGTGCAGCCGCACGGACGGAGCGGGTTCGGAGCAGCCCGCGTCGCCCGGAAAACCGTGCCGCAGGGCGTTGGTGACGAGTTCGGAGACGACGAGGCATATGTCGTCGAAGCGGTCGCCGGCGTCCCACTGGTCGAGGGTGGTGCGGGTGAAGCGCCGGGCCTCGCGCACCGCGTCGTACCGGGCGGGCAGGGCGCAGGAGGCGGCGTCGGACACGGCTGCGGGGTCCAGCGGCGGAAGGCCCTGCCGTAACGGCTTGAGCATGGTCGATCCATTCGTTCCCATGCGAGGCACTCCCGGGAGTTCGCGGTCGTTGCGATGCAGCGGTGGCGCGGCACCATGGTTTCGGATGCGCACAGCAGATGCAAGGGCAGATGCACGTGCACGCGACCGAAATGACACTGCCCGTACCGCTTCTTGGCCATTTTTTCCGCCATCTTCTCGGCGTTTGCCGCCAGTGGTCCTGACCTCTTCCCGAAACCGGCAGGCAGAAACGGTCCGGGTCTTTCCGTTTCCGTAACCGGACGAGTACTGCTCGAAGTGTTTTAGTGGCAGACTGCGGGCCCTGAAGACGGTTGGGGAGGCTGACGAACGTGAGCGCGGGAGAGCCCGGATCGGTGGTGCGGCGGATGCTGCTCGGTTCGCAACTCAGGCGACTGCGTGAGGCTCGGGGCATCACGCGCGAGGCGGCGGGGTACTCCATCCGCGCCTCCGAGTCGAAGATCAGCCGGATGGAGCTGGGCCGGGTGAGCTTCAAGACCAGAGACGTGGAAGACCTGCTGACGCTGTACGGCATCACGGACGAGACGGAGCGCGAGTCGCTGCTCTCCCTCGCCCGCGAGGCCAACGTGGCCGGCTGGTGGCACAGCTACACCGACGTCCTGCCCAGCTGGTTCCCCACCTATGTGGGCCTGGAGGGCGCCGCGTCCCTCATCCGCGTCTACGAGGTGCAGTTCGTGCACGGTCTGCTCCAGACCGAGGAGTACGCCCGTGCCGTGGTCCGGCGCGGCATGAAGGGCGCGAGCCCGGCGGACGTCGAGCGCAGGGTCGCCCTGCGCATGGAGCGGCAGAAGCACCTGCTGGCCGACAACGCCCCCGAGTTCCACATCGTCCTCGACGAGGCCTCCCTGCGCCGCCCCTACGGCGACCGCCAGGTCATGCGCGGCCAGCTGCAGCACCTCATCGACCTCTCCGAGCGGCCCAACGTACGGCTGCAGGTCATGCCGTTCAGCTTCGGCGGGCACTCCGGCGAGAGCGGCGCCTTCACCATCCTCAGCTTCCCCGACGCCGACCTGTCGGACGTCGTCTACCTGGAGCAGCTGACCAGCGCCCTCTACCTGGACAAGCGCGAGGACGTCGCCCAGTACGAGCAGGCGCTCAAGGAGCTGCAGCAGGACAGTCCGGGGCCCGACGAGAGCCGGGATCTTCTCCGAGGTCTCCTTCAACTCTCTTGAAACATAAGTACGATGACGTGCGATCAGACCTTGACCAGGATCTGCGTCCGCTAGTGATTGAGGGATCACATGTCGTCCTACTTCACCGACCTGGCCCTGCAGTACATCGACGGCGAGTGGCGTCCGGGTACCGGCTCCTGGGACGTCATCGACTTCAATCCGTACGACGACGAGAAGCTGGCCTCGATCACGGTGGCCACGGTCGACGAGGTGGACCAGGCCTACCGGGCCGCCGCCCGCGCCCAGAAGCAGTGGGCCGGGACCAATCCCTACGCCCGCCGCACGGTCTTCGAGCGGGCGCTTCGGCTCATAGAGGACCGTGAGCAGGAGATAGCCGACCTGATCATCGCGGAACTGGGCGGCACGCGCGTGAAGGCCGGTTTCGAGCTGCACCTCGCCAAGGAGTTCCTGCGCGAGTCGATCCACCTGGCGCTGCGCCCCGAGGGCAGGATCCTGCCCTCCCCGGTCGACGGCAAGGAGAACCGCGTCTACCGGGTGCCGGTCGGGGTGGTGGGCGTGATCAGCCCGTTCAACTTCCCGTTCCTGCTGTCGATCAAGTCGGTCGCCCCGGCGCTCGCGCTGGGCAACGCCGTCGTCCTCAAGCCGCACCAGAACACCCCGATCGCGGGCGGCACCCTGCTCGCGAAGATCTTCGAGGAGGCCGGGCTGCCCGGCGGCCTGCTCAATGTCGTGGTCACCGACATCGCCGAGATCGGCGACGCGTTCATCGAGCACCCGGTCCCGAAGGTCATCTCCTTCACCGGCTCCGACAAGGTCGGCCGGCACGTGGCCACGGTCTGCGCCGCGAACTTCAAGCGCTCGGTGCTCGAACTGGGCGGCAACAGCGCGCTGGTGGTCCTGGACGACGCCGACATCGACTACGCGGTGGACGCGGCGGTCTTCAGCCGGTTCGTCCACCAGGGCCAGGTCTGCATGGCCGCCAACCGGGTCCTCGTGGACGCCTCCGTCGCCGAGGAGTTCACCGAGAAGTTCGTCGCCAAGGTGAAGTCGCTGAAGGTCGGCGATCCGCGCGACCCGCAGACCGTCATCGGCCCGGTGATCAACTCCCAGCAGGCGAACGCCATTGCCGGCTCCGTCGAGCAGGCCGTCGCCGAGGGCGCCACCGCCCTCGTCCGGGGCGGCACGTCGGGCAACCTGGTCGAGCCCAGCGTGCTCACCGACGTCCCCGCCGACTCCGCACTGCTGCAGCAGGAGATCTTCGGCCCGGTCGTCTTCCTCGTTCCGTTCGACGGCGAGGAGGAGGCGCTCCGCATCGTCAACGACACCCCGTACGGCCTCAGCGGCGCCGTCCACACGGGCGACATCGAGCGGGGCGTCGCCTTCGCCAAGCAGATCGACACCGGCATGTTCCACGTGAACGACGGCACGGTCCACGACGAGCCCATCGTGCCGTTCGGCGGCGAGAAGCACTCCGGCATCGGCCGCCTGAACGGCGAGACGACGCTGGAGGCGTTCACGACCGTCAAGTGGATCTCGGTGCAGCACGGGCGCAGCGCGTTCCCCTTCTGACGAGCGCCGGCGGAAGCGAGTTCCGACCGGGGCGGACCCTTGCGGACAGAACCTGACCGCAAGGGTCCGTAACGTCTTCGGTGTCAGGGCAAGAGCCCCCGGTGAACCGATGAAAGGCGGCCGTCATGGTCAAGCACGTGCCCGCGGAGGCGAACGGTGACGAGCGAGGAGCGCTGCTGGCGTTCATCGAGGAACAGCGCGGCGGCATCCGCCGGGCCCTGCTCGGCCTGACCGAGGAACAGGCCCGTACCCGCCCCAGCGTCAGCGAGCTGTCCCTGGGCGGCCTGGTCAAGCATGTCGCCGAGACCGAGCAGGGCTGGGTCGCCCGGGCCAAGCAGGAGCCGCCTGCGGTCCGGCGCGACGAGTCGAACTGGCACGAGTGCTTCCAGCTGGCCGACGACGAGACGGTCGCCGGACAGCTGGCGTACTGGGAGGAGGTCGCCGCCGAGACGGAGAAGTTCATCCGCTCGGCGCCGAGCCTGGACGACACCTTCCCGCTGCCGTCCGATCCCTGGTTCCCGCCGCAGGCCCGGGTCTCGCTGCGCTGGCTGTGTCTGCAGCTGATCCGCGAGACGGCCCGGCACGCCGGCCACGCCGACATCATCCGCGAGTCGCTGGACGGCAGGACCGCCTTCGAGCTGGTGGCCCAGGAGGCCCAGGAGCAGGGCGCCGCCCGGGGGTGATCGCGGGGCGGGCGGCGGTACGGCAATAACCTGGACCCCATGTCAGCGATCCGACTTCTCGTGCTGGGCGCCGTCCGCCAGCACGGGCGGGCCCATGGCTATCAGGTCCGCAACGACCTGGAGTACTGGGGCGCGCACGAGTGGTCCAACGCCAAACCGGGCTCCATCTACCACGCCCTGAAGCAGATGGCCAAGCAAGGGTTGCTGCACGCGCACGAGATCGCGCCGTCCACGGCCGGCGGCCCGCCCCGCACCGAGTACGAGCTGACCGACAAGGGCACCGAGGAGTACTTCGCCCTGCTGCGCGACGCACTGGTCACCTACGACCAGCGCGGCGACGTGAAGACGGCGGCGATCGGCTTCATGGTCGACCTGCCGAGGGCCGAGGCGGTGGCGCTGCTGAAGGAGCGCACCCGCCGGATCGAGGCCTGGCGCTCTTCGGTCACCGAGCACTACGTGCCCGACGAGGGGCCGGGGCAGCTCGGCCACATCGGCGAGATCATGAACATGTGGGTGCACACGGCCGACTCCGAGGCCGAGTGGACCCGGGGTCTCGTGGCGCGCATCGAGGACGGCGCCTACACGTTCGCCGGTGAGGGCGAACGGTTCGTCGGCGTGCTCGCCGAGGACGAGGTGAACCCGTACGCGACGGGGGAGCGGCATCCGGAGGACGACCGCTGACCGGTCCCGAACGGCTGATCGAGTTTGCCCCATGCTCCTGCCGGCGGTTCGAGGCGATGGTCGAACTTGTTCTGCCCGCCGGTACAGAAGTTTTCGCGCCTCGGACGGCAGGCCTAGTGGTGGAACCCGGTCGCCGCCTGCTTGTCCCGGGTGAGTGGATGCGGCTGCCGGCGCAGCTCGGGCAGCAGGCGGGTCAGGTCGTCCAGGAACAGGTCGGCCAGGTCGTGCGAGAAGCCGTTGCGGCACACGATCCGCAGCACGGAGAGGTCCTCGCGGTGCGGCGGGAAGGTGTACGCGGGCACCAGCCAGCCGCCCTCGCGCAGCCGCCGGGAGACGTCGAAGACGTCGTACGCCGTGACGTCGTCGGCCGTGGTCAGCGCGAACACCGGCAGTTGGTCGCCGTGCGTGAGCAGCCGGAAGTCGCCGAGCGCCGCGATCTTCCCGGCGAGCGAGGTCGCCACGTCCCGCGTGGACTGCTGCACCGCGCGGTAGCCCTCGCGGCCGAGGCGCAGGAACGTGTAGTACTGGGCCACCACCTGGGCGCCGGGCCGGGAGAAGTTGAGCGCGAAGGTCGGCATGTCGCCGCCCAGGTAGTTGACCCGGAAGACGAGCTCCTCGGGCAGCGCCTCGTGGTCCCGCCACAGTGCCCAGCCGACGCCCGGGTACACCAGCCCGTACTTGTGCCCCGAGGCGTTGATCGAGGCCACGCGCGGCAGCCGGAAGTCCCACACCAGCTCCGGGTCCAGGAAGGGCGCCACCATGCCGCCGGACGCGCCGTCCACATGCACCGGGACGTCGAGCCCGGTGCGTTCCTGCAGGGCGTCCAGGGCCGCGCACAGTTCGGCGATCGGCTCGTAGGAGCCGTCGAACGTCGAGCCGAGGATGCCGACGACCCCGATGGTGTTCTCGTCGCACAGCTCGACGGCGGCCTGCGGGTCCAGCTGGAACCGGTCGCCCTCCATGGGCACCTGCCGGGCCTCCACCTCCCAGAAGGTGCAGAACTTGTCCCAGCAGACCTGGACGTTGACGCCCATCACGAGGTTGGGCCGTGCGCCGCCCGCATAGCGCCCTTCGTTGCGCCGCATCCAGCGCCGCTTCAGTGCCATCCCGGCGAGCATGCACGCCTCGCTCGACCCGGTCGTGGAACAGCCGACGGCCGCCGACGGGTCCGGCGCGTTCCACAGGTCGGCGAGCATCGCCACACAGCGCCGCTCCAGCTCGGCCGTGCGCGGGTACTCGTCCTTGTCGATCATGTTCTTGTCCCGGCACTCGGCCATCAGCACCCCGGCCTGCGGCTCCATCCAGGTGGTGACGAATGTGGCCAGATTCAGCCGGGAGTTGCCGTCCAGCATCAGCTCGTCGTGCACCAGCTGGTACGCCGTGGACGGGGACAGCGGCGCGTCCGGGAGCCGGTGCGTGGGCGGCGCCTCGGTCATGCCGGCGACCGGATTGGCCTCGCCGAAGAACGGGTTGACCGACACCGTCCGCTCCTCGTGCTTCGCGGGACCTTTGTGCAGGGCCATGAACGTGCCTCCAAGGTGGGTACTTTCAGCGGAAGGGTCTGTCAGCGGACCGGGGTGCCGTCCTCGCGCAACTGCATCTGCGGGCGCCCCGTCACCAGCAGCCACGGCGGCAGCGACGCGATGCACAACAGGGCGAGGGCGCCGGGCGAGGCGACCAGGACGGCGGCGGTGAACAGGCTCACCCAGCCCTGCCGGGTGACGGCCAGGAGCATGCCCAGGACGGCCGTCGCGACGCCCACCGCCGGATGCACGGCCGGAACGAGCGCATGGGCGCACAGGCCGAGGGCGCTGCCGACGAAGACCGCCGGGAAGATCCGGCCGCCCCGGAAGCCGCAGGACGCGGCGACGAGCAGCGCCGCCAGCTTCACCACCGCGAGCACGGCGAACTGCCCCGCCGACCGGCCCTCGGGATGCCGGGCCAGCTCGCCCATCTCCGACAGCCCCTTGAACAGCGTGAGATGACCGCCCAGCGCCCCCAGAGCGCCCAGGACGACCCCGCCGGCCGGAAGCATCAGCATCGGGTGCCGCAGCCGCCGGAAGGCCGCGTGGACGTACGGGAAGGCGTATACGGCGCTCATGCCGAGCAGCGCGGCCACCGAGGCGGTCACGAGGGCCGCCAGGACGTCCTTGCCGTCCGGGTGGCCCAGGGGCGGCAGCCCCAGGTCGAAGGTCGGACGGGCCACCAGGGTGGTCGTGACGGCCCCGCACGCCCCGGCGGTCAGCGGCGCGAACAGGTTGTCCCACAGCCGTCCGCGGATGGGACGCCCGGCCAGCGCCTCCGAGATGACCAGCGCCGCGGCCACCGGTGTGCCGAACAGCGCGCCGATCGTCGCCGACTCGGCCAGCACCGGCCACAGGCTGCCCGGCGTCCGCGGCATCAGCCGCGCACCGAGCCAGGCGGCGAGGCCCACGTTCACGGCGAAGACCGGGTTCTCCGGTCCGAGGCTCGGGCCGCCGGCCAGCATCAGGCCGGTGGCCAGCACCAGTCCGGGCAGCACGGCCGGTGCCATGGCCGGGGCGTTCAGGCCGAGGGTCGCCGGATCGGGACCGGCGTGGCCGGGCACCTTCCAGATCACCAGCCCGACGGCGATCCCGGTCGCCACGAGCATGACGAACATCCACAGCACCGAGTAGCGGCCCACCCCGAGCGCATCCGGCAGCGGCCCCCACAGCACGCGCTGGAGCTGCTCCGCCGCCGCGCTGACGCCGACGAAGACCAGGCTCGCGACCACGCCCACGACCACGGCGGGCAGGATGAAGGGCAGCAGAGCCCGTGCCGGGGCCGTGGGAGCGGTCGCGGGCGCCTGCTGCGCTTCGGGTTCCTGGGCCACCGCCTCACCATAAGCGGACAAAATGCACATAACATCCCGAACATCGTGAACGGCAACCGGCTTGCACCTCACGTGACGTGAGGCCTCAGCGTGGACGGCGTACCGACGACAAGGAGCGGAAAAGTGAGCTACTCCGTGGGACAGGTCGCGGGGTTCGCCGGGGTCACGGTGCGCACCCTGCACCACTACGACGAGATCGGCCTGCTCGTCCCCAGCGAGCGCACGTACGCCGGCCACCGGCGCTACAACGACGCCGACCTCGACCGGCTCCAGCAGATCCTGTTCTACCGGGAGCTCGGCTTCCCGCTCGACGAGGTCGCGGCCCTGCTCGACGACCCGGACGCGGACCCGCGCGCGCACCTGCGCCGCCAGCACGATCTGCTGACCGCCCGGATCGAGAAGCTGCAGAAGATGGCCGCGGCCGTGGAGCACGCCATGGAGGCACGCACGATGGGCATCAACCTGACGCCGGAGGAGCGGTTCGAGGTCTTCGGGGACAAGGACCCGTTCAACGAGGGGTACGCCGAGGAGGCCGAGCAGCGCTGGGGCGACACCGAGGCATGGGCCGAGTCCCAGCGCCGCGCCGCCCGCTACAGCAAGGAGGACTGGAAGCGGATCAAGGCCGAGACCGACGACTGGGAGCAGCGGTACGCCGCCCTGGTGACCGCCGGCGAGGAGCCGTCCGGCGAGGCGGCCATGGACCTGGCCGAGGAGCACCGGCAGCACATGAGCAGGTGGTTCTTCGAGGTGCCGTACGAAATGCACCGGTGCTTCGCCGGCATGTACGTCTCCGACGAGCGCTTCAAGGCGTACTACGACGCCATGGCCCCCGGTCTCGCCGAGCACCTGGGCGCCGCCATCACGGCGAACGCCGCGCGGCAGACGGCCTGACCCCTGGCCCGGGAGTCACTCCCGGGCCAGGACCACCGCCGTGCCGTAGGCGCACACCTCGGTACCGACGTCCGCGGCCTCGGTCACGTCGAACCGGAACGCCAGCACTGCGTTGGCGCCACGCGCGCGTGCCTGCTCCACCAGGCGTTGCATGGCCTGGCTGCGGGTCTGCACGAGCGTCTTGGTGAGCCCCTTCAGCTCGCCGCCGATCATCGACTTCAGACCGGCGCCGATCTGGCTGCCGAGGTGCCGCGACCGCACGGTGAGTCCGAACACCTCGCCGATCACCTGCTGCACCCGGTATCCGGGCACGTCGTTCGAGGTCACGACCAGCACGTCCGACTGGGGTACCTGGCCGCCGCCGTAGTCATCGAGTCCCATGAGCCACAGCCTTCTCCCCGTCATCTCTCAGCGCATCCCGGAGACACCGGTGGAACCTGGAGCGGTCACATCACGTTGATAGCTTTGTGCGGCCGTACCCGGATGCCGTAGCCGCCTTGACCCCCTGGAGCCCGGACCCGTGATGACACTCGCCCTCGGCCCGAGCTGGCTCGATCCCAACTATCTGCTCGACACGTACAGCATCTGGGGCCTGCTGCTCATCGTCTTCGCCGAGTCCGGCCTGCTCATCGGCTTCTTCCTGCCGGGTGACTCGCTGCTGTTCACCTGCGGCATGCTGATCACCGCTCACCGGATGCACTTCCCGCTGTGGGGTGCGATCGGCCTCATCTGCCTCGCCGCGATACTCGGCGACCAGGCGGGCTACATGTTCGGCAAGAAGGTCGGCCCGTCCCTGTTCAACCGCCCCGACTCCCGCCTGTTCAAGCAGGAGAACGTCACCAAGGCGCACGAGTTCTTCGAGAAGTACGGCCCGAAGTCCCTGGTCCTGGCCCGTTTCGTGCCCATCGTGCGCACGTTCACGCCGATCATCGCCGGCGTCAGCGGCATGAAGTACCGCTCGTTCCTGGTCTTCAATGTCATCGGCGGCGTCCTGTGGGGCGCGGGCGTCACCCTGCTCGGCTCCTGGCTCGGCAACATCGGCTTCGTCAAGAACAACATCGAGGCGATCCTGATCCTGATCGTCCTCGTCTCCGTGATCCCGGTCGCCATCGAGGTCCTGCGCGCCCGCGGCAAGCAGAAGAAGGCTCCGCAGCCGGCACCGGAGCCGTCCCGCCCGGCTCCCCCCGCCATGGACACCCAGACCACCCAGCTGCGCCGCATCGAGCCGGACCAGCCGTACGAGCACCAGCAGCACCAGCAGCAGGAGCAGCAGTACGAGCAGCCGTACTGGAACCAGGGCGGCTACGACAATCAGCACCACGACCAGCAGCACCACGACCAGCAGCAGTACGACCAGCAGCAGTACGGCCGGCAGTACGACCAGCACCAGTACCCGCAGCAGCAGTACGGCCGGCAGTACCCGCAGCAGCAGTACGACCGCGACCCGTACCCGTACGACTACGACCAGGGCACCTACCGCGCCCCGTAGCCCGTCAGAAGCCCCGGGTCCGCTTGGCAGCCCTCCGCTTCCCGGCGGAGCCGATCCTCAGGAACAGCCGGAAGACCTCCGACCCCAGATTGACCCCGATGGCGATGGCGATCGCCAGTGACGCCGCGTTGGCCAGCGACACCAAGCCCTTGTCCACCTCGTTCTGGGCCATGTTGAGCAGCCCGAAATACGTGGCGGAGCCCGGCAGCAGCGGCCCGATCGCCGCCGTCGTGTACGGCAGGGCCGAGGCGAACCGGTACCGCGACAGCAGCTGCCCGAAAAGGCCCACCAGCCCCGCCGCAACGGCCGTGGACGCCACCGGCGAGATGTCGGCGACGTAGTGCATCGCGCCGTACACCGACCACGCGACACCCCCGTTGAGCGTCACCCACAGGACGGTGGAACGTTCCTGCTGCAGCAGCACCGCGAACGTCAGCGACAGCAGCATGGACGCCGCGATCTGCACCAGCGGCCGTTCGTTGATGATGAGCGACGCGTCCGGGTTCAGCTTGCCGCCGACCTTCACGCCGAAGTACAGGACGACCAGCACGCCGGTGACGATGCCGACGAAGAAGTACATGACCTCCAGCAGGCGCGCGGAGGCGGTGATGTAGAAGCCCGTCAGGCCGTCCTGCACACCCGCCACCAGCGCCCGCCCGGGCAGCAGCGCGAACAGTCCACCGGTGACGACGGCGGACGCCTTCACGTCGACGTGCGCCAGCGCGAACGCCACCCCGATCGCCGCGGGCGGCATCGCGGCCACCGTGAACTGGTAGAACTCCGGCAGCCCGCGTCCCGCGCACAGCCAGGCCAGCCGGTCGCCGAGCATCGCGCCGATCGCCGCCGCGACGAACACGATCAGGTCACCGCCGACCAGGACGGAGGCGGCTCCGGCGAGCAGCCCGCTGGCCAGGGTCAGCGCCCAGCCGGGGTAGGGGTGCCGGTTGCGGCGGATCTCCGCCAGCCGCCGGTAGGCCTCCTCCAGGGAGACCTGGGTCTCCGGGTCGGTCAGGTCGTCCACCAGCCGGAACACGGCCGCGAGCCGCGTGTAGTCGGTGCCCCGCCGCCGTACCGTCCGCGATGCCGTCACCGGGTCGTCCACCAGCGACGGCTGGTGCGAGATCGACAGCAGCGTGAAGGTGACGTTCGGCTCGCAGCGGTCCAGGCCGTAGGAGCGGCACACCGCGAACATCGCGGCCTCCACGTCCTCCGCGCCCTCGCCGCCGGCCAGCAGCAGCTCGCCGATGCGCAGGGTCAGGTCGAGCACGCGGGGTACGGCCGGGCCGTCCTCCTCCTCGCGCTGCACCGGCTCCGGCGCCGGCCGCTCGGCCACCGGCATGCGCAGCATCGTGCGCATCCGGTCCTGCCAGGGCGCGTCCTTGACCAGGCTGACCAGCGGAACTCCGGCGGCGGGAGTGAACGCCGGCGGGGCCTCCTTGGCGCTGTAGGTGCGCGGCGGGCTGAACGCCGACCCCTCCGGCTCGGCACTCGGCGGCTGCGGCCCCAAAAGCCCCTGCGGCACCGCGAACTCGGACGTGCTCTCCGGCTCACCGGCCCCCTCGGGGACCTCGATGCCCACCGGAATGGCGAACTCGGACGTGATCTCCGGGTCGTACCGCGCCTCGTCCGACCGGGGCTTGCGGTCCTCCGCCTCCGTCACCTCGCACCGCTCCCTGAACGAGACCTTCCGTACGGCTCAGTATGCGCACAGGTACCCGAACGGTCCGCACGCGTGCGTGAAACGCGGAACGGGCCGCACGCACGCGTACGGCCCGTTCCCGCGGCTCGGGGCTCAGTGACCGCCCTGCTCCTTGAAGCGCTTGTACGACCGCTCGATCTCCGCCTCGGCGTCCGTGCGGCCCACCCAGTTGGCACCCTCGACCGACTTGCCGGGCTCCAGGTCCTTGTACACCTCGAAGAAGTGCTGGATCTCCAGGCGGTCGAACTCCGACACGTGGTGGATGTCGCGCAGGTGCTCCACGCGCGGGTCGGTGGCCGGAACGCACAGCAGCTTGTCGTCGCCGCCCGCCTCGTCCGTCATGCGGAACATGCCGATCGCGCGGCACTTGATCAGGCAGCCCGGGAAGGTCGGCTCGTCCAGGATGACCAGCGCGTCCAGCGGGTCGCCGTCCTCGCCGAGGGTGTTCTCGACGAAGCCGTAGTCGGTCGGGTAGGCGGTCGAGGTGAAGAGGCGACGGTCCAGGCGGATCCGACCGGTCTCGTGGTCCACCTCGTACTTGTTGCGCGAACCCTTCGGGATCTCGATCGTGACGTCGAACTCCACCGGTGGCTCCTCCATGATCAGCACATAGTTCTGGTGATTAAGTGTCCCTCACGCAGGTGTGTGATCGCGAAAGGGGCTGGTGGTCGTGCCAGAGCTGAGGCCTTGGCGGGCTGCGAGACCGCAGTGGAAGCGGATCGCGAACGCCGTACGACCGCGTCTGGCGCGGGCCGCGACGGCCGCCGAGCCGCGGGTCGCGCGGCTGACGCGGGCCCTGCGGCCCCGGCCCACGCGCCTGCCCCGTCGGCAGGCGGTCAGGACCTGGCAGTACACCGCGGGCGCCGCCACCGCCGGCCTCGCGCTCGCCGCCGGTGTGGTGACCGCGGCGGGCCCCTGGGACGCCAACGGTCAGCGTACGGCCGAGCGGGACCGCGCCGCGGCCCTGGAGCGGCCAGGTGGCACAGATCACGGCCGCTCCGGTACGGCATCGGCGTCCGCACCCCGGCCGGCGCCGAGCGCCGCGCCCGTCCTGGTGGGCCTGGACGGCCCGACGGACGCCCTCGGCACCAAGAAGGCCGCCCCGGGCGGAAAGCCCCTCCCGGACGTCCTGAGGCCTCTCCTGGACGCCTCCGCGCTGGGCGACGACCAGGCGGTGGCCGTCGTCGACGTGGCCACCGGCAAGCGCCTGTACGGCACCGGCTCCGGCAAGGCGTTCACCCCCGCCTCCACCACCAAGATCGCCACGGCTGTCGCCGCCCTGTCCGCCCTGGGCCCCGACCACCGCCTCACCACCCGCGCCGCCCTCGAACCCGACACCGGCGAACTCGTTCTCGTCGGCGGCGGCGACCCCACCCTCACCGCCCACAGGACGACCGGCCAGGCCGGCAGCGGCGAGGACTGGGCCGGCCTGCGCACGCTGGCGACGGACACCGCCAGGGCGCTCCGCAAACGCGGCATCCACAAGGTCACGCTGTCCTACGACACCACCCTCTACGCCGGTCCCGCCCTGCACCCCGTCGGCGTCAACGACAACCTCGCCCCCGTCAGCGCGCTGACCGTCGACGAGGGCCGCACCGGCGACTCCACCAGCGGCCCGGCGCCCCGCGTGGCCGACCCGGCGAAGGACGCGGCCGGCAAGTTCGCGGCCCTCCTCAAGGGCGCTGGCATCACCACCACACCCCCCGGCCCCTCCAAGGCCACCACGCGCGCGCAGACCCTCGCCACGGTCTCCTCACCCCCGCTGTCCGCCCTGGTCGAGCGCATGCTGACCAACAGCGACAACGACATCGCCGAGCACCTCGCCCGCCAGACGGCCCTCGCCAGCGGCGAACCCGGCAGCTTCGACGGCGCCGCCAAGGCGATCTCCGCGCGGCTGACCAAGCTGGGCCTGCCGATGTCCGGCGCCTCCTTCCACGACGGCAGCGGCCTCAACCGTGACGACCGGCTCACCGCCGACCTGCTCACCGCCCTCCTGGTCACGGCCGGCGACCCCGGCCGTCCCGGCCTGCGCCCCGTCCTCACCGGCCTGCCCGTGGCCGGCTTCACCGGCACCCTCACCCACCGCTACACCGACGGTGCCGCCGGCGTCGTCCGCGCCAAGACCGGCACCCTGACCGGCGTCAACACCCTGGCCGGCACGGTCGTCGACACCGACGGCCGCCTCCTGGCCTTCGCCTTCCTGGCTTCCGGCACCACCGACCCCCTGGAGGCCCAGTCGGCCCTGGACAGAACGGCGACGGCTCTGGCGGGGTGCGGCTGCGGGTAGCCGTACCGCCGTCCCCGTCCAACACCCCAGCCCCTGCAACCCCGCACGGCCTGCCCCAAGCGGGAACGCTCACGTACGGTTGTCAACATGACTGGCTTCGGTGGCACCGCATCTCCCGGGATGGTCGACTGGAACCTCGCGGTGGCAACCGCGACACGGCTCGTACGACCGGGCCCGGACGTCAGTCGCGACGAGGCCCGCGCGGTCGTCGCGGAGCTGCGCCGGCACGCCAAGACCTCGGAGGGACACGTCCGGGGCTTCACGCGCATGGGCACGGAGGACACCCACGACACCCCCGTCCTCGTGGTCGACCGCCCCGGCTGGGTCCGCGCCAACGTCGCCGGCTTCCGCGAGATCCTCAAACCGCTGCTGGAGAAGATGCAGGAACGACGCGCCGGCAGCCCCGGCAGCGCGGTTCTCGGCACCGTCGGCGGCAAGGTCACCGGCGTCGAACTCGGCATGCTGCTGTCGTTCCTGTCCTCCCGCGTCCTCGGCCAGTACGAGACCTTCGCCCCCGCCACGCGCGAGCTCCCCGCCGGCGAGAACGGCGGCGGCCGCCTCCTGCTCGTCGCCCCCAACATCGTCCACGTCGAGCGCGAACTCGACGTCGACCCGCACGACTTCCGCCTGTGGGTGTGCCTGCACGAGGAGACCCACCGCACCCAGTTCACGGCCGTGCCCTGGCTGCGCGACCACCTGGAGGGCGAAATCCAGTCGTTCTTGGCGGAGACCGACGTGGACCCGATGACCTTCCTGGAGCGCATCAGGGATGCCGCGCAGTCCCTCGCCGGAGGCCGCCCGGAGGGCGAGGAGGAGGACGGCGGCCGGTCCTTCGTGGAGCTGGTGCAGACCCCCGCCCAGCGCGAGATCCTCGGCCGTCTCACCGCCGTGATGTCCCTGCTGGAGGGGCATGCCGACTACGTCATGGACGGCGTCGGACCCAGCGTCGTGCCGACCGTCGCGGAGATCCGCGAGAAGTTCCAGCAGCGCCGCGCCAAGGGTGCCTCCCGCCTCGACCTCGCCCTGCGCAAGCTGCTGGGTCTGGATGCCAAACTGAGGCAGTACCGGGACGGCGAGCGATTCGTACGAGCCGTCGTCGAACAGGTCGGCACCGACGGTTTCAACCGGGTGTGGACCTCGCCCAACACCCTCCCCACCAAGGCGGAGATCGCCAAACCGGCGGACTGGGTCGCGCGGGTGCACCGCAAGGCCGAGTCGTGAACGGCATGGACACGTCGTGAACGGAATCCGGCCGACGGCAGGCGAACGCCCCTCCAATCACCCGTCCGAGGGACCGTGAGCCATGCGTAGGCGTGCAATGCTCGGGGAACGGCCCGCTTCTGTCACCATCTACACACTCTGAGTGACCGACTCGGGCTCACCCCCGAAAACTTCATGAAGGGAACCGGACATGGGTCCCCATCCTGCGGTCGCGGCGATACGCCTGGCGGTCCGCCGCGTCCTCCACGACATCCTCAACGACCACCACAGCCTCGCCGGCGCAGGCGCCCGGCAGGCCGTCGGTGCGCGCCCGGACCGGACAGCCGAGCGGCTCCCCTCCCCGCTCGTGCTCGTCGCATGCTCCGGCGGCGCCGACTCCATGGCTCTCGCCTCCGCCCTCGCCTTCGAGGCTCCCAAGCTCGGCGTCCGCGCCGGCGGCGTCACCGTCGACCACGGCCTCCAGCCCGGCTCCGACCTCCGCGCCGACGAGGTCGTCCTGCGTCTGCGTGAACTCGGCCTCGCGCCGGTCGAGTCCGTCGCCGTGACCGTCGGCCGCGAAGGCGGACCGGAAGCCGCCGCCCGCGACGCCCGCTACGCCGCCCTCGACGCCGTCGCCGAACGCCACGGCGCCGCCGCCGTCCTGCTCGGCCACACCCGGGACGACCAGGCCGAAACCGTCCTGCTGGGCCTCGCCCGCGGCTCCGGCATCCGCTCCCTGTCCGGCATGGCGGCGGTCTCGGGGGCCGCCGGCCGCTACCGGCGCCCCTTCCTGGAGCTCGACCGGCAGACCGCCCGCAAGGCCTGCATGGTCCAGTCCCTCCCCGTCTGGGACGATCCTCACAACGCCGACCCCGCCTACACCCGCTCCCGGCTGCGGCACGAAGGCCTGCCCGCCCTGGAGAAGGCCCTCGGCAAAGGGGTCGTGGAGGCGCTCGCCCGCACCGCCCAGCTCTCCCGCGACGACGCCGACGCCCTCGACACCTGGGCCAGCCAGGCCGAGGTCTCCGTGCGGGACGCCGCAGGCCAGCTGGAGTGCGCCAAGCTCTACGCCCTCCCGCCCGCCGTACGCCGCCGCATCCTGCGCCGCGCCGCCATCGAGGCCGGTGCCCCCGCCGGTTCGCTGTTCGCCCGCCACATCGAGGAAGTCGACCGCCTGATCACCGGCTGGCGCGGCCAGGGAGCCATCAATCTCCCGGGCAAAGTCGTCGCCCGGCGGCAGGGTGGCAGACTGGTGATTCGGCAAGGCTGAATCCTTACCCCCGCGCGGGGTGAGCAGCCGGTGGGACGACCGAAAGTGATGCGGGTGGACGCGAAAGACATGGGTGCCGACCTCCAGCAGGTGCTCATCACCAAGGAAGAGATCGACGCGAAGCTGGCCGAGCTGGCCGCGAAGATCGACGCGGAGTACGCGGGCAAGGACCTGCTCATCGTCGGCGTGCTCAAGGGCGCCGTGATGGTCATGGCCGACCTCGCCCGGGCGCTGTCCACCCCCGTCACCATGGACTGGATGGCCGTGTCCTCCTACGGCGCGGGCACCCAGTCCTCCGGTGTCGTGCGGATCCTCAAGGACCTCGACACCGACATCAAGGGCAAGCACGTCCTCATCGTCGAGGACATCATCGACTCCGGCCTGACCCTGTCCTGGCTGATCAACAACCTCGGCTCCCGCGAGCCCGCCTCCCTGAAGGTGTGCACGCTGCTGCGCAAGCCGGACGCCGCGAAGGTCGCCATCGACGTCGAGTGGGTCGGCTTCGACATCCCGAACGAGTTCGTCGTCGGCTACGGCCTCGACTACGCCGAGAAGTACCGCAACCTGCCGTTCGTCGGTACGCTCGCGCCTCACGTCTACGGCGGCTGAGCCGGACGGCGGTGTGAGCCACTCGGCTCAAGCCTTGTAGGACGATCGGGAACCCCGGCGGGTTCCAGGCCGTTGAAGCATGCAGAGACGGTTTCCCAGCCGTTCGAAGCGAACTTCGTGCGGCTTCGGACCACCACGCTGGGGTACCGTCAGAAGAACTGTCTTATCAAACTCACTATGGCAGGAGGGACGGGGCGGCACCGCTCCGTATGGATGGACGTGAAGCGATACTTCCGTGGGCCGGTCATGTGGATCGTGCTGGCCGTCCTTGCCGTGGTCGTGTTGATGCAGGTCGTCGGCTCGTCCGGCGGCTACAAGACGGTGGACACCGGCCAGGTCGTTGCGGCGATCAATGACAACAGGGTCCAGTCGGCCAAGCTGACCACAGGCGACGAGCAGACCATCAAGGTCACCCTCAAGGACGGCCAGAAGGTCGACGGCAGCTCGAAGATCCAGGCGAGCTACATCGGCGACCAGGGCGCCCAGCTCGCCGGCTCGCTGCAGACCAAATACCAGGACAAGCAGATCCCGGACGGCTACACGGTCTCGCCGTCCAAGCAGAACCCGTTCGTCGGCGTCCTGCTCTCCCTGCTGCCCTTCGTCCTGATCGTGGTCGTCTTCCTGTTCCTGATGAACCAGATGCAGGGCGGCGGCTCCCGGGTGATGAACTTCGGCAAGTCGAAGGCCAAGCTCATCACCAAGGACACCCCGAAGACGACCTTCGCCGACGTCGCCGGCTGCGACGAGGCCGTCGAGGAGCTCCACGAGATCAAGGAGTTCCTGCAGGAGCCGGCCAAGTTCCAGGCCGTCGGCGCCAAGATCCCCAAGGGCGTGCTGCTCTACGGCCGTCCCGGTACCGGCAAGACGCTGCTCGCGCGGGCCGTGGCCGGCGAGGCGGGCGTCCCCTTCTACTCGATCTCCGGCTCCGACTTCGTCGAGATGTTCGTCGGTGTCGGTGCCTCCCGGGTCCGCGACCTGTTCGAGCAGGCCAAGGCGAACGCCCCGGCGATCGTCTTCGTCGACGAGATCGACGCGGTCGGCCGCCACCGCGGCGCCGGCCTCGGCGGTGGTCACGACGAGCGCGAGCAGACCCTGAACCAGCTGCTCGTCGAGATGGACGGCTTCGACGTCAAGGGCGGCGTGATCCTCATCGCCGCCACCAACCGCCCCGACATCCTCGACCCGGCGCTGCTCCGCCCCGGCCGTTTCGACCGCCAGATCGCGGTCGACCCGCCGGACCTGCAGGGTCGCCTGGAGATCCTCAAGGTCCACCAGAAGGGCAAGCCGGTCGCACCCGACGTCGACCTGGCCGCCGTCGCCCGGCGCACCCCCGGTATGACGGGTGCCGACCTGGCGAACGTCCTGAACGAGGCGGCCCTGCTGACCGCCCGCGGCGACCAGAAGCTGATCGACAACAGGGCGCTGGACGAGGCGATCGACCGTGTGGTCGCGGGCCCGCAGAAGCGGACCCGGATCATGTCGGACAAGGAAAAGAAGATCACCGCGTACCACGAGGGCGGCCACGCCCTGGTCGCGGCGGCCTCCCCGAACTCCGACCCGGTCCACAAGATCACGATCCTGTCCCGCGGCCGTGCCCTCGGTTACACGATGGTCCTGCCCGACGAGGACAAGTACTCGACCACGCGCAACGAGATGCTCGACCAGCTCGCCTACATGCTGGGCGGTCGCGCCGCCGAGGAACTGGTCTTCCACGACCCGACCACCGGCGCCGCGAACGACATCGAGAAGGCCACCAACCTGGCCCGTGCGATGGTCACCCAGTACGGCATGACCGAGCGGCTCGGCGCCATCAAGTTCGGCGGCGACAACAGCGAGCCGTTCCTCGGCCGTGAGATGGCTCACCAGCGCGACTACTCCGAGGAGGTCGCCGCGCTGGTCGACGAAGAGGTCAAGAAGCTCATCGAGACCGCGCACAACGAGGCCTGGGAGATCCTGGTCGAGAACCGCGACGTGCTCGACCAGCTCGTTCTCCACCTGCTGGAGAAGGAGACCCTGGGCAAGGAGGAGATCGCCGAGATCTTCGCCCCGATCGTCAAGCGCCCGCCGCGGCCCGCCTGGACCGGCTCTTCGCGCCGCACCCCGTCCACCCGCCCGCCGGTGCTCTCCCCCAAGGAGCTGGCCCTGACCAACGGCGCGAACGGCGCGACGGCCGCCATCAGCACGTCCAAGTCCACCGCCACGGAGTCCGCCCCGATCACGGACCGGACCCCGGAGGACCGTCCGGAGAGCTGATCGCTTTTCGGCCAACAGGCCTGGAATGAACGCCGCGCCCCCCAAGTTTTAGCCTGGAGGGCGCGGCGTTCGTATGTCCGCACACAGACGCGTGGCCGCCGCCACGCGCAACGAGGCACAGGAACGAGGAACCAGATGACCGACCCCGTGACGCTGGACGGCGAGGGCCGGATCGGCGAATTCGACGAGAAGCGCGCCGAGAACGCCGTGCGGGAGTTGCTGATCGCGGTCGGCGAGGACCCGGACCGGGAGGGTCTGAGGGAGACGCCGGCGCGCGTGGCGCGGGCGTACAGGGAGATCTTCGCGGGCCTGTGGCAGAAGCCCGAGGACGTGCTGACGACGACGTTCGACCTGGGGCACGACGAGATGGTGCTGGTGAAGGACATCGAGGTGTACAGCACCTGCGAGCACCATCTGGTCCCGTTCAGGGGCGTCGCCCACGTCGGCTACATCCCGTCCGTCACCGGGAAGATCACCGGCCTGTCCAAGCTGGCTCGCCTCGTGGACGTGTACGCCCGGCGGCCGCAGGTGCAGGAACGACTCACCACGCAGATCGCGGACTCCCTGATGGAGATCCTGGAGCCGCGGGGCGTCATCGTGGTCGTCGAGTGCGAGCACATGTGCATGTCGATGCGCGGCATCCGCAAGCCCGGCGCGAAGACCATAACGTCCGCCGTGCGCGGACAGCTGCGGGACGCGGCGACGCGCAACGAGGCCATGAGCCTGATCATGGCGCACTGAACCGGTGCTTCGGGAAACCGGCGGTCACGCCGCCGGTTCCGCTCCCGGGTGGTTCTGGTCCTCGTCCTCAGGGAGTTTGCACACCCGCTCCAGGAACAGTGCCGCCGCTATGACCCCGATGCCCGCCAGGACCGAGAAGCCGGCGTAGAGGGCCTGGTCGCGGCGGGCGGGGATGTCGAGGAGTTCCAGCAGGAAGACGCCCGTGCCGCCGTACATGCCGGCGACCAGGGCGGCGACCAGGGCGCTGGCCTGGCCGAAGACGACCGCGCGGGCCGCCATCAGGGGATCGACGCCCTTCGCGCCGGGGCGGCGCTCGCGCTGGGCCTTGAAGCGGGAACGCAGGGACAGCGCCGTGGAGAGCAGGACCACGGCGATCAGCGCGAGGACGATGGGGGCGGCCAGGGGGACGCTGGGAAGGGTCCCGATCGAGTTCCAGAGGCGGGCGCCCGCCCAGGACAGGACGCCGGCGACGACGAACACGCCTGCCAGCACCCTGATGCGCAGCTCTCTCACGGTGTCCCTTCAGCTCCCCCGGACCGGTCCGGACGGCGGTCGCTCACGACCTTGTCGTCTTGACCTTAACGACTACTCGGGCAGTCGGAGTTCCAGGTCCTCGCGGGGCTCGACGCCGGCACGGGTGAGGGTCGACAGCAGATCGGCCACTGTGCCGCGGCCGGGCAGCTGGGCCTGCGGGTCCACGTCGTGCCAGGGGGCGAGCACGAAGGCACGCTCATGGGCGCGCGGGTGGGGCAGGGTGAGGTGCGGGTCGTCGGAGGTGACGTCGGCGTAGGCGACGATGTCGACATCCAGTGTGCGCGGGCCCCAGTGTTCGTCGCGGACGCGTTTGTACGCCTCCTCGATGGCGTGCGCCCGCTCCAGCAGGGAGGCCGGGGGCAGGGTGGTCTTGAGGACCACGACCGCGTTGAAGTACGACGGCTGGCTGCCGGGCTCGACGCCCCAGGGCTCGGTCTCGTAGACCGGGGAGACGCCCTTCACGCGGACCCCGGGGGTGTCCTCGAGGGCGTCGACGGCACCCTGGAGGGTCTCCAGGCGGTTGCCGAGGTTGGAGCCGATAGAGATGACGGCCCACTGGGGGTTGTGCAGGGTCGTGTCGGCGGCGTCGACCTTCTCGACGACCGAGGCGGGCACCGGCTGGACGGTCGGGTCGCTGTGACCCTGGAGGAAAGGTCGGGTCATGCTCGGCTCCGGGTGATGGTGACGGTCACGTCGTCGAAGGGCACGGTGATCGGCGCGTCCGGCTTGTGGACGCAGACCTCCACCTCCTGTACCCCTTCGTGCTTGAGGCAGGTCTGGGCGATCCGCTCGGCGAGGGTCTCGATGAGGTCCACCGGCTCGCCCTCGACCACGGCCACGACCTCTTCGGCCACGATGCCGTAGTGCACGGTCTTCGCCAGGTCGTCGTCGGCCGCGGCCGGCCGGGTGTCCAGCCCCAGGACGAGGTCGACGACGAAGGTCTGGCCCTCCTCGCGCTCCTCGGGGAACACACCGTGGTGTCCGCGGGCCTTGAGGCCGCGCAGCGCGACACGATCCACGCGAATCACTCCTGCAATCGTCGGGAAGGACCGGTCCGTACCGCGTGCGGGCGGCACACCGGCCTGAGACGAATCTACCTGCGGGCACTGACAAAGCCGGGCTGCTGGGGCGCGGGCCCGGGCCGGGACCACGAGCGTTCATCTCGTGTTTCCCCGGGGAAACCCGGCCTTGTCATGGGTTGGTAGCGGCTCCTACCCCCGGGTAGGTGATTCCAACCACTTCTTGGTCCCCTGGGGGCGTCCACCCGCTCAGGCGAGGGGCCCGTCGTCCGGATTCACGCCATCGACGCCGGTCTCGCCGTCCTCGTCGTCGCTCTCCGCCAGGACGGGGGAGGCGTGGTGCGACCAGAGTTTCCAGCCGGAGGATGTGCGGCGGAACACGTTCGTGGCAACGACGAGCTGGCCGACCAGCGGCCCCAGTTCCGCGCCGTCCTCGGGTGCGGGGCCGCCGCTGAGGATGTTCTCGGTGCAGGTGACGAGGGCGGTGTCACCGGTGACGGAGACATGCACATCGGTGAGGAAGAACTGGATGTAGTCGGTGTGGGCCATGATCAGGGCGTATGAACGGAGGACCTCGCCGCGGCCGGTGAGCACCGGCCAGCCGGGGTGTACGCAGGAGACCACCCCGGTGTCCGCCGGGTCGTGGTACTCCTCGTCCACGCCCAGGTCGGCCGGGCTGAGCCAGAGCGAGGACAGCTCCTCGAAGTCGCCGCGCTCCATCGCCTCGTAGAAGGCGGTGTTGGCGGCCTCCACGTGCTCGACGTCGGTGTGGGGGGCGCTCACCGGGCGCCTTCCGCCCCACGCTCGTCACCAGCGCCGGGCGTACGCCCACTACCGCACCCCGTGCTCTCGCCTCCGTCGCCCGGCGCGCTCTCTGTGCCGAGCGCTGGGTGCCTCCCCTCCGCTCCGGGCGCGCCTTCTGGCCCGTACGCCCCCCGCGCACTCTCCGTGCCCGGTGCGCGCCCTGCTTCACGTGCCCCGCCTTCACCCTGCGCGCTCGGCGCAGACCCGGCCGTCCGGGCCCTCTCCACGGCGCGCGCGACCCGTACCGCGTCCGCGGTGGCGCGTACCTCGTGTACGCGTACCGCCCATGCGCCGGACTGCGCCGCGAGCGCGGAGACGGCGGCCGTGGCGGCGTCGCGCTCCCGGGCCGGCGGGGGTGCGCCCTCCGGGCCGGCGAGGACGCGGCCGAGGAACCGTTTACGGGAGGCGGCCACGAGCAGGGGGTGGCCGAGAGCGCCCAGGCGGTCGAGGTGGGCGAGGAGGGTGAGGTCGTGCTCGGCCTCCTTGGAGAAGCCGAGGCCGGGGTCGACGACGATGCGGTCGGGGGCGATGCCGCCGGCGAGGACGGCCTCCACGCGCGCGTGCAGCTCGTCCACGACTTCGGTGACGACGTCGTCGTAGACGCCCTTGACGTTGCCGCCCTGGAGGAAGCCGCGCCAGTGCATGACGACGAACGGGGCGCCCGCGTCGGCGACCACCGGGATCATCGCGGGGTCGGCGAGGCCGCCGCTGACGTCGTTGACGAGGGCGGCGCCGGCCGCGAGGGCCTGTTCGGCGACACAGGCGCGCATGGTGTCGACGGAGACGACGACGCCTTCGGAGGCGAGGCCGCGGACCACCGGGATGACCCGCCTGAGTTCCTCGGCCTCGTCCACCCGGGTGGCGCCGGGACGGGTGGACTCGCCGCCGACGTCGACCAGGTCCGCGCCTTCGGAGACGAGGTCCAGGCCGTGTTTGACGGCGACGGTCGTGTCGAACCAGCGGCCGCCGTCGGAGAAGGAATCGGGGGTCACGTTGACGACACCCATGACCGCGCACCGGTCCCATGCCGGAAGACCCGCCACCTGGCCGCGCCCGCTGAGGTTGTTCATACGTTCAGCGTAGGCCCAGGAGGGTGCCGCCCACGCGCGGCGGCCCGGGCGGGAGCCCCCGTGCTGGAGGGGGTGGGGCGCCCGCCCGGGCCCGTCTTGGCCGCGCCGTACGGTCATGCGGCGCTCAGTGCGTCCTACGGCGCATCAGGCCGCGCGGACGTCGCGTTCCGCCACGGCGTGCGCGCAGGGGCGCGCGGAAGCCGCCTTGCGCCGGCGCAGGAAGCGCGGGAGCGGCAGTGCGAAGTTCACGAAGCCCTCCGCCTGCATGGCGGCGAAGCCGATGCGGGGCAGATCGGCGGAGTGCCGGTAGACCACGAAGCGGGGCTCCCAGCGCGGCTGGAACTTGGCGTTGAACTTGTACAGCGACTCGATCTGGAACCAGCGCGAGAGGAACACGAGCAGCCCGCGCCAGGCGCGCAGCACCGGACCGGCGCCGATCTTCTCGCCGCGCGCGAGGGCGGAGCGGAACATCGCGAAGTTCAGTGAGACACGGCTGATGCCGAACTTCGGTGCGGCCTGCAGGGCGGCGACGATCAGCAGCTCGTTCATGCCCGGGTCCGCACTGCGGTCGCGGCGCATGAGGTCGAGCGAGGCGCCGTCCTTGCCCCAGGGCACGAAGTGCAGGACCGCCTTCAGATCGCCGAACTCGCCGGGCTCGTCGTCCTGCTTGTGGGCGGTGGCTATCAGGCAGTCGCCGTCGGTGGGGTCGCCGATCCGGCCGAGCGCCATGGAGAAGCCGCGCTCGGTGTCGGTGCCCCGCCAGTCCTCCGCCGCCCGGCGGATCCGCTCCAGTTCGGTGTCGCCGAGGTCACGGATACGCCGTACCCGGGTTTCGTAGCCGGCTCGCTCGATGCGCTTGACCATTTGTCGGACGTTGCGCATCGCGCGTCCGGCGAGCGAGAAATCCGCGACGTCCACCACCGCCTCGTCGCCCAGTTCCAGGGCGTCCAGGCCGGTCTCACGGGTCCACACCTCGCCGCCCGTCTCCGAACAGCCCATGACGGCAGGGGTCCAGGAGTGCGCCTTGGCCTCGTCCATGAAGCGCTCGATGGCGCCGGGCCAGGCCTCGACGTCGCCGATGGGGTCGCCGCTGGCGAGCATCACACCGGAGACGACGCGGTAGGTGACGGCGGCCTTGCCGCTGGGGGAGAAGACGACCGCCTTGTCGCGGCGCAGCGCGAAGTGGCCGAGGGAGTCGCGGCCGCCGTGCTTCGCCAGCAGGTCCCGCAGGCGGGACTCGTCCTCCTCGGTGAGCCGCGCGGCCGGGTGCTCCGGGCGGAACGCCAGGTAGACGGTGGTGACGGCGGTGATCCAGCCGAGGGCGCCGAGGGAGAAGGCGACCGTCCAGGACGTGTTGCCCTGGTAGTCGACCGGGCCCTCGAAGCCGAACAGGCCGTAGATGACGTGCGTGAGCCGGTCGGCGAGGCTCGGGTCGCCGATCGTCCGGTGCGGGTGGGCGCTGACGATGACGAGCCCCAGCATGAGCGAACCGGTGCTCATCAGGACGAAGTTGGCGAGCGCGCGCCACCTGCTGCGCGGGTCGGGCAGCGCCGCGAACTCGTTCCGGTGCAGCAGCAGCGGTACGAGCAGCGCGACCGCGATCAGTACGCCGACGACCGAGTGGCGGTAGGCGAACTGGGCCGCCGCGCCCGCCGGCAGCAGCGCGACCGCGGCGCGCCATGCACGGCGTTTGCGCCGCTTGAGCCCGTGCGCGAGCAGCAGCAACAGCACACCGCTGCTCAGCGAGAGCGCCGCGGCGAAGGGGCCGAACGACCCCGGCAGCACCTCGGCGATGGCGTGCATACGGCTGTGCCGGAAGCGTGGGAACACGCCCGCGGCGATGTCCAGGACGCCCACGAGAGCAGCCGCCCTGCCGACCAGGGCAGGGACGGCCTCGGGGCGCGGGCCGCGCAGTATGCGCCGCGCCCGGCTTGATCGGCTCGGAACCCCGCCCGACATTTCCCCATCTATCCTGACAGACATCGCATCCCGTAGTTCTGCGAGAGACCTTGGACCCGGGCCCGATCGGGCATCCGGCGACATTGCGCCCTCTAGGACGGTGTCTTGGGGAGAGAGGTTCACTCCCCGCCGGAAAGTCGGGTCAAAGGCCAGGTAAGCCCCGGGCAAGCCCTCGCGATGAAGCATGGGCGGGTGCCGGGCGGAGAGCGCAGGCAGGAAACACCCCATGGGTCTCACGAGCAACAAAGTGCTGGGACTGGCGATCGTCCTCGCCGTCGTACTGTTCGTCGGCACGCTGTGGCTGTGGCCGCGGCTGGCCCGGCAGAGCTGGCGGGCCGTCAGCGGACGGGTCGGACTGCTGCTCGGCACACAGCTGGCGCTCTTCGCCTCCGTGGGCCTCTACGCCAACCAGGCCTTCGGTTTCTACGCCAGCTGGGCCGACCTGTTCGGCCAGGAGACGGATCAGGGTGTCGTCGTCGACCACGCGGCGGGCGGCAACGGCGGCCCGGTCCAGGTGCTCTCGTCGTACGGCGTCCCGGGCGTGCGCGGCAACGGTCCGCAGACGACCGGGCAGGTCCAGAAGGTCGACATCACCGGACGGCGGAGCCACATCGCCACGCCGGCGTTCGTCTATCTGCCGCCGGAGTACTTCCAGCCGCAGTACCGCACGCGTACGTTCCCGGCGGCGGTCGTCCTGACCGGCTACCCGGGTACGGCACAGGCACTGGTGGACAAGCTGCGCTACCCGCGTACGGCGCTGCAGCTGGCGAAGGACGGCAAGATGCAGCCGATGATCCTGATCATGCTGCGGCCGACCGTGGCGCCGCCGCGGGACACCGAGTGCGTGGACGTGCCGGGCGGACCGCAGACAGAAACGTTTTTCGCGAAGGATCTGCCGGAGGCCGTCCTTACGCACTACCGGGTCGGCAAGCGGCCCGGCAGCTGGGGTGTCATCGGCGATTCCACGGGCGGCTACTGCGCGCTCAAGTTCGCCATGCACCACCCCGACGCGTACGCGGCCGCTGCAGGCCTGTCGCCCTACTACAAGGCGCCGGTCGACCCCACCACCGGCGACCTCTTCCACAACGACAAGAACCTGCAGAACCGCGCGGACCTGTCGTGGCTGATCAAGCACGAGCGGGCGCCGGACACCTCGCTGCTCGTCACCAGCAGCAAGGTCGGCGAGCACAACTACAAGGCCACGATGAAGTTCATAGCGGCCGTGCAGGCCACGAACGTGACCCGGATATCGTCGATCATCCTCGACAGCGGCGGGCACAACTTCAACACCTGGCGGCGCGAGATCCCACCGACGCTGCAGTGGATGAGCGGGCGGCTCACCGACCGCTGAGCCGGAGCCCGTCTGACGCCCCGTGAAGCCGGTGTCGTGTCCGTGTTTTTACGGGGCGGGGGTCCGCGATTCGCCTACGCGCGGTAAGTTTCTGGCCATGCCACGTGGACGCCACCGCCATTCACCACCCCTGCACCGGCTGTTGCCTCCGTCGGCGATCGCCGGTGTCTCCGTCGTCTGCGCGCTGGGTCCCTGGGTGTTCTCCGAGGCCATGGTGTTGCGCGCACTCGCCGCGGCCGCCGCCGTGACGGCGGTCGTCGGGGCGGTCGTGATGCGCCGCTGGGACGCGCAGGCGGGCAAGCGGGTCGCCGAGCTGACACGCGCGCGTGCCGGCGACGAATGGCGGTACGAGGAGCGGGTCGCCGAACTGGAGACCGACCTGGAGGAGTCGCGCGAGCTGCGCACGAAGCTGGAGCAGCGGCTGCGCGCCAAGCGCGCCGAGCTGGCCGGCCTGCGCAACGAACACGCGGCCCTGCTGCGCCGGTACGCCACCGCCGAGACCGAACGCGCGAGCGCCCTGGAAGGACGCCGCCTGCTGGAGATCGAGGCCGCGGTGCCGTCGTCCGTGCCCGCGCTGCCGCCCGCGCGCCGCGCCGAGCCGGAGCCGGCCGCGCTGGAGGAGCCGGACGAGGCCGCCGAGACGGCTGCGCTCGCCTCCGACGCCGAGGAGGACTCCGGGGACGAACCGGCGGCCCCCGCGGTGTTCTCACCCGAGGGCGCCGCGTTGTACCGGCAGGCCCTGACGGCCCTGGCCCGGTTCGACGGCGACGCCTCGGCCGACGCCGCGACGGAAGCCGCGGAAGCGCCGACGCCCGCCGTCTCCGAGGCTGCGGCTGCCGGAGACACGGCTGAGCAGCCGGCCGCTCCCGAGGCCCGCGAAGCCGACGCCGACGAGGCCGACGCCGTTGCGGATGCCGTGGCCGACGCCGCCCCGGCGGGCCAGGCCGACGGACGCAGGCTCGCCCCGGGCGCGGCCGGTTCCGTCGCCCCGGCAGAAGCCGCCGCCGCGGACGCCCGGGAAGGCGCCGTCGAAGGTACGGCGGAAGACGCGGCGGCAGCTGTGATGAAAGGTGCGGCGGAAGGCGGAGTGACCGACCGGGCCGGTGCCTCCCGGAGCGAGGCCGGTGCGCCGGCCGCCCAGGAGGACGAGGCGCAGGGGCAGCCCGTGGCGGCCGACGGGCACGCGCGCGCGGCCGCCGCACCCACGGCACCGGCCGAGCCCGCGGGGCCCGGGGCGCAGGCGCCCGCCGGGCACTTCACGGTGCCGACCGCGGTGGCCGTCGTACCGGCCACGCCCGCGCGGCGCCCGGCGGTCGAGGGCGGATTCGACTTCTTCGGCACCCAGAAGGGCGCGCCGAAGGCCGGGCTGGACTCCGTGCACAACGAGGATCTCGCCGACGTCGTCGGCGAGGAGGCCCTCGCCGTGCACAAGGCCGAGTCCGAGGCCGTGTTCAAGCAGGCCGACGCACAGTCGCAGGGCGTCGGCCAGGTCATCGACCTGACCGCGCACGACGAGACCGAGCAGATCGACGTGCAGAGGCTGCGCAGCGCGGCTTCCTGAGCCCTCACCGGCGACGAACGGCAAGGCCCGGCTTCCCGCGCAGGGAGCCGGGCCTCATGTCATCCAGCGGTCCGGGCGGGCGTCCCGGCGGCCCGTACGGGACCTCTCCGCCTGGGCGTGCAGGAGCCGCGCGGCCTCCTGGGCATCCCGCAGACGGGTTGTCACGCTCTTGTCGGCACCGGTGTCCACGTGGACGTCGGCGAGCCGCCAGAGCCGCCCCCAGGGCCCCTGACTCAGCCGCACGCTCTGCACCTTGGCGTGCGGGACCAGCGAGAGCCGGCGGCCCAGCAGGCCGTGCCGGGCGGCGAACACGGTGTCGGTGACCGCGAGTCGGTGGCCGCGCCACCACACCGGCACGCACCAGCGGGCCCGGCGCGGGGGACCGGTGAGCGACTGAGGCACCGTCGCGCCGTGCAGCACGCGCGCGATGACCGCCTCGGCGGCCGGGCGAGGGGCCACCGGCACCAGCACCGAGTTGTCGGACCCGGCCACGTCCAGCTCCACCCGCACCCAGCCGAGCCGCCGCCACAGCAGCGGTTCCACGATCCGCACGGTCTGCACCCGGCCGGGCGGGACCGTCTCATGCGTACGGTCGAGCAACCCGTGGTCGATGCGCAGCCCGTCCGGTGACTCGCTCACCTTCCAGTCGAACTCACCGGCGAACCGCCCCGCGCTGCTCGCGCCGGCCGCGCCGAGCAGCGGCAGGGCGGTCGCAAGGACCGTCCACAGGTTGTCGGTGGTGAGCCACAGCACGGTCGGTACGACGACCGCGGCGCACAACGAGCCCCAGGTCGCGCCCGTCAGTGCCAGGGAGAGCGCCAGCGCGCCCGGGGGCACGCGCAGCAACTCGTGCGCCGGTGCCTCGCCGACTCCGCGCGCCGTCTCGGGCGCGAAGCCCGCCGCGCGCGCGAGCAGCTCCGCGCGCAGGGCGCGTGCCTCCTGCTCCCCCAGGAAGGCCAGTTCGTCCTTGTCGTCGGCGCCCACGACGTCGATCCGCAGCTTGGCGACACCCGCCACGCGCGCGAGGAGGGGACGGGAGACGTCCACGGCCTGGATGCGCTCCAGCCGGATGTGCGCGGTGCGCCGGAACAACAGGCCGGTGCGGATGCGCAGTTCGGTGTCGGTGACCGCGAAGTGCGTGAACCACCAGGACAGGAAGCCGTAGAGGCCGGCCACCGGCACCAGCACGGCGAGCCCCAGCAGCAGCACGGTGGTGGTCAGCCGTTCCAGCTGCTGCTGCGTCGTGTCCGGGTCGTGCACCGCCCATCCGGCGAGTACGGCGATCGGCGCCCACGCCCGCCGGAAGGGCGTGACGGGGTGCAGCCGGCGTTCGATCACGGCCGCGCGCCCCTCAGCGCCCTGGGCGCCCCCGGTGCTCCCCCCGCTCCCGGCGCCGGCTGGGCCGTCTGCGCCGCCTTCGTGGTCTGTGGCGGCCATGCCGTGGTCTGTGGCGGCTATACCGTCCGCGGTGTCGCCGCCCGGGCTCGTCACAGGCCCGCCGATCGTGCTTCGCCCAGCTCGGTGAGCCGGTCGCGCAGCCGTTCCGCCTCGGCCGGGGACAGGCCGGGGATGGTGGCGTCCGTCGCGGCGGCCGCCGTGTGCAGCTGCACGGTGGCCAGCCCGAAGCGCCGCTCGACGGGCCCGGAGGTGACCTCCACCAGCTGCATCCGCCCGTACGGCACCACCGTTTCCTCGCGCCACAGGACACCGCGGCTGATCAGCAGGTCGTCCCCGCGCTCGGCGTAACGCCACGAGCGCCAGTTGCGCTCCACCAGCCGCCAGCCCCACGCGGCGAGGGCCGGCGGCAGCGCCGCGAAGGCGGCCCACGCGGGCCCCACGAGCAGGCCCAGCAGCAACCCGACGGCGATGGTGAGCACCGCCGTCCACACGACGATGAGCAGCCGCCGTACCCGCACCAGAGCGGGATGCAGTCCCCGCCACGCCGGCTCGGCCCCCGGTATCCCGGTCTCCTCCGGGCTCCCCGTTTCCATGGGCTCAGCGTACGTAGGGGAAACTGGGGCCATGACTCCTACGACGGAGACCACGGTCGGGATCGGCGGCGCCGCGGAAAGCACCGACATGGTGCTCAACATCGGGCCTCAGCATCCGTCCACGCACGGCGTGCTGCGGCTCAGGCTCGTGCTGGACGGGGAGCGCATCGTGCGCGCGGAACCGGTGATCGGCTATATGCACCGGGGCGCCGAGAAACTCTTCGAGGCCCGCGACTACCGCCAGATCATCATGCTCGCCAACCGTCACGACTGGCTGTCGGCGTTCTCGAACGAGCTGGGCGTGGTCCTCGCCGTGGAGCGGATGCTCGGCATGGAGGTGCCCGAGCGGGCGGTGTGGACGCGCACGCTGCTCGCCGAGCTGAACCGGGTGCTGAACCATCTGATGTTCCTCGGGTCCTACCCGCTGGAGCTGGGCGGCATCACCCCGGTGTTCTATGCGTTCCGGGAACGCGAGGTGCTGCAGAACGTCATGGAGGAGGTCTCCGGCGGGCGCATGCACTACATGTTCAACCGCGTCGGCGGCCTCAAGGAGGATCTGCCGGCCGGCTGGACGGCACGCGCGCGTGCCGCCGTGGCCGACGTGCGCTCGCGCATGGACGTCTTCGACGACCTGGTGCTCGGCAACGAGATCTTCCGGGGGCGCACGCGCGGAGTCGGCGCGATGACACCGGAGACCGTGCACGCCTACGGCGTGAGCGGGCCCATCGCGCGCGCCTCGGGCGTCGACTTCGACCTGCGCCGCGACGAGCCGTACCTGGCGTACGGCGACCTTCAGGACACGCTGAAGGTCGTCACCCGCGGCGAGGGCGACTGCCTGGCCCGTTTCGAGGTCCTGCTGGAGCAGACACACAACGCGCTGGACCTGGCCGACGCCTGCCTGGACCGGCTCGCCGCGCTGCCGCCCGGGCCGATCAACCAGCGGCTGCCGAAGGTGCTGAAGGCGCCCGAGGGGCACACGTACGCGTGGACCGAGAACCCCCTCGGCATCAACGGCTACTACCTGGTCAGCAAGGGCGAGAAGACGCCGTACCGGCTGAAGCTGCGCTCGGCCTCGTACAACAACATCCAGGCGCTGACCGAGCTGCTGCCGGGGACGCTGGTGGCCGACATGGTGGCGATTCTGGGCTCGATGTTCTTCGTGGTCGGCGACATCGACAAGTAGGCCGGCTGCGGCAGCGGGCCGGCTCAGACGAGCGGGTCCGGAATTCCAACCGGCTGGACCAGCCAGCCGAAGTCGCCGAGGCCGCCCGGCGCGGTGAGTTCGGCGGCCTCCCCGGCGCCCGCGAGGGCACGTACGTAGGCGGTGGGGTCCGTGGAGGCCAGCGCGAGCGGGGGGCGTGCGCCGGAGATGCCCAGGGCGTGCAGGGCGGCGCGCTGCGTGAGCAGGCGCGCGGACGGCAGCGCGCGCGCCGTGGTCTTGGGCGTGCGAGCCGTGCCCAGTGGCGCGTCGGGCGCGTCTGGCGCGTCCGAGGGGGCGTGGGTCGTGTCTTCCGTCGTGCGCGCCGCCCCCACGGTCGTGCGCTCCGCCCCCGCGGTCGTGCGCGCTGTGTCGCACGCCGTGCGCGCTGTCTGCCCGGGTGTCTCCGAGGGCGCGTGCGCCGTGGGAGCCGCCGCGCACGCGTCCAGGGCGACGTGCGCTGTGATGTCGCACGATCCGTCCGGCACGGGCGCCGTCTCGCGCCCTTCCCGGAAGCCGGTGAGCGTCCCGAACGGGGGACGCGTGTCGACGGTGTGCGCGTAGTCCACGGCCACCGCGAGCCCGCGCACCACCCGGTCCACCACCGACTGCCACGCCAGGTCCCGGGGCAGCCCGATCTCCGCGCGCAGCCCCTCCTCCGCGGGCAGGGCCCACCAGCGCGCGAGCCAGCCCGCGTCCGCGCCGGACACGGGCTCCCCGAGCCGCTCGCTGCCGTCGTCGGTGACGAGCACCAGCCGGGGGACTCCCGCGGGGTCGACCTCGGCGACGTCCACGGGCACGTTGTCCAGCCACTCGTTGGCGAACAGCAGCCCCGTGACGGCGGCCGGGGGTGTGTCCAGCCAGGTGATCCGTTCGTCCAGTCCGGCCGGGCGGCCGGCGCGCTCGACGGCGTACGCACGCACGCGTGCGGCCACGCCGGCCGGGAGAGCGGCGAGCACGCCGGTGACCAGTTCGCCGCGCCCCGCCCCCATGTCGACGAAGTCCAGCGCCGGGGGCCGTCCCAGCGCCTCGTCGACCCGGCACAGCAGCCGGGCCACGGCCTGCGCGAACAGCGGGGACGCGTGCACGGACGTACGGAAGTGGCCGGCCGGGCCCTCCGGGCGGCGATAGAAACCGCCGGGGCCGTACAGCGCCGCCTCGGTCGCCGTACGCCACCCGCGCGGGCCGCTGTCGTCCCGCCGGCCGCGGGCGCCGGGCCCGTCGCCGGGGGACCGTTCCGCTTCCCGCGCCGTCTCATCCGTCACCGCACCAGACTAGGCGCACAGATGATCACTTCCTCCACCTTGCGGAGTACACGTGCCGGGCACGGATCGGCCCTCCGGTTGACCCATGCACGCATCCGGTTTCCCTACTCTGGGTTACGTGCAGCGCCTCTACGACTTCCTCCGCCGCCACCCGACGTGGGTCGACACTTTCTGGGCCGTCGTCCTGTTCGGGCTGTCCGGTGTGAGCGTGGTCAATCTCCACGGGACGCCCGGGTACCACGGGACCCTCGCCGCCGGGATGGCCGTGTCCGCCGTCCTGTGCGTCGTCGTCGCGCTGCGCCGCCGTTTCCCGGAGCCGATGCTGCTGGTCGCGCTGGCGACGGGGCTGGCCCAGCTGGTGCTGGACGTCGAGACGACCGTCGCCGATTTCGCGATGCTGGTGATCACCTACACGGTCGCGGCGGTCGGTGCGCGCTGGGCCTCCCGGCTCGCCCTCGCGGTCAGCTTCTGCGCGGCGGCTCTCGCGCAGATCCGGTGGCCGGCCGAGCACTCGAGTTTCGCCGGGCAGATCGCCATCGCGGTCTTCCAGACGGTGCCCTTCGCGCTTGCCTGGGTGCTCGGTGACTCCATGCGCACCCGGCGCGCCTACTTCGCCCAGCTGGAGGAGCGCGCGGCCCGTCTGGAGAAGGAGCGCGAGGCGCAGTCGAAGGTCGCGGTGGCCGCCGAGCGCGCCCGTATCGCCCGCGAGCTGCACGATGTCGTCGCGCACAACGTGTCGGTGATGGTGGTGCAGGCGGACGGCGCCGCCTATGTCCTCGACGCCGCGCCCGACCAGGCCAAGAAGGCCTTGGAGACGATCTCCTCCACCGGCCGTCAGGCCCTCGCCGAGATGCGCCGCCTGCTGGGCGTACTGCGCACCGGGGAGCACCAGGAGAGCGGGGAGTACGTCCCCCAGCCGGACGTCGAGCAGATCGACGACCTCATCGAGCAGTGCCGCAGCTCGGGCCTCCCGGTCGACTTCAAGGTCGAGGGCACCCCGCGCCCCCTGCCCAGCGGTGTGGAGCTGACCGCGTACCGGATCGTGCAGGAGGCGCTCACCAACACGCGCAAGCACGGCGGGCCCAACGCGGGCGCGAGCGTGCGGCTGGTCTACTTCGACGACGGGCTCGGCCTCCTCGTCGAGGACGACGGCAAGGGCGCCCCGCACGAGCTGTACGAGGAGGGCGGCGCCGACGGCCGGGGGCACGGCCTGATCGGCATGCGCGAGCGGGTCGGCATGGTCGGCGGCACCCTGGACGCAGGCCCGCGTCCGGGCGGAGGATTCCGCATCAGCGCCCTGCTGCCGCTCAAACCGGCGCACTGACGCAGCCGCACGCCCCCGTTGACACCTGTGACACTCTCGCCTGAAGCGGCATCCACCGCCCCGAACGAAAGAGGCCCGATGACGATCCGCGTGATGCTCGTGGACGACCAGGTGCTGCTGCGCACCGGATTCCGGATGGTGCTCGCCGCCCAGCCGGACATGGAGGTCGTCGCGGAGGCGGGCGACGGCGTCGAGGCCCTCCAGGTGATCCGCTCCACCGCCGTCGATGTCGTCCTGATGGACGTGCGCATGCCGAAGCTGGACGGCGTGGAGGCCACCCGGCGGATCTGCGCCGAACCCAATCCGCCCAAGGTGCTGATCCTGACCACGTTCGACCTCGACGAGTACGCCTTCTCCGGGCTGAAGGCGGGCGCCTCCGGCTTCATGCTCAAGGACGTGCCGCCCGGTGATCTGCTGGCCGCGATCCGTGCCGTGCACAGCGGCGACGCGGTCGTGGCGCCCTCCACCACCCGGCGCCTGCTGGACCGCTTCGCGCCCATGCTGCCCTCCGCCGGCAAGGAGCCGCAGCACAAGGAGCTGGAGCGGCTCACCGACCGGGAGCGCGAGGTGATGGTGCTGGTCGCGCAGGGCCTGTCCAACGGTGAGATCGCGGCCCGGCTGGTGCTGAGCGAGGCGACCGTGAAGACCCACGTGGGCCGCATCCTGACCAAGCTCGGCCTGCGCGACCGCGTGCAGGTCGTGGTGCTGGCCTACGAGACGGGCCTGGTGCGCGCGGGCGGGCACGGCTGAGACCTTCCCTGCCCGTGCCTGGACGGTCCACGGCTGGGGCGGCGGGTGTCGGTGTCCGGTGGTCCGAGACGCGGGACGGCCCGGTGCCTGCTCGTTTGCCGCCGGGGCGGCGTGTGCCGCTGCGTTTCCAGTGATCAGAGACACGGGACCGTCCGGTGCCTGAGAGGTCGCGGCTGGGCGCCGGGTGCCGGAGCGTCCCCGGCGGTCGGGACCGGGCCCTGTCGGCTGTATCCAGGGCCACGCCGAGGCGGGAGCCGTACAGGCGCGGCCTCAGCGCAGGACGCCCTCGAGGAAGTCGCTGCCCAGCCGGGCCACCGCCGACAGGTCCAGCTGGTGCTGGACGTACCGGCCCCGGCGGCAGTCGGTGATCAGGCCCGCCTTCTTCAGCACCGATAGGTGCCGGGATATCTCGGGGGCCGACATGCCGTGGGCGTCGGCCAGTTCGCCGGTGGTGTGCGGGGACCGCGCGAGATGCCGGCACAGCCGCAGCCGCACCGGGTGGGCCAGCGCCTCCAGCCGGCGGGTGAGCTGCTCGACGGACGGGGCCTGCGGTCGCGTGCCGCTCGCGGGATAGGTGATCGCGGGCTGCCAGCCGTACCGGTGCAGGACCATCACATGCGGCCAGCCCAGGCTCGTCGGGACGAGGACCAGGCCGCCGTCACCGGTGGCGGTGTGGCCCACCAGGAGCTTGTCGACGGTGATGAGCGCGGCCTCCTGGTCCAGCGAGACGGCTCCCGAGAGGGACGCCAGGGCCTCGCCGAGGCCCTTGCGGCGCAGCAGTTCGCTCTTGTGCCGGGCGTCCGCGGCGAGCTGGGGCTGGACGCGGGCCCAGACGTCGGCGAAGAAGGCCTCGTCGCAGTCGAGCATCAGCTCCCGGAACCAGGCGCGGACGGCCGGCGGATCCTCCAGCAGCCGACGCGTGAACCGCTCCTGTACGGCACCGCGCGCGGCGGCCAGTTCCAGGGAGCGCCGGCGCAGCTCCGGGTCTTCGAGGGGGCCGGAAACCTGGGAGTCGTAGCGCAGCTGGCAGGTGAACTCGAGTGCCGCGGTGACGAACTGGTGGTCCGTCAGCTTGTCCAGCTGGTCCAGCTCCTCGGCGAGCGTGGCACCGGGGAGCGCGTGGCCGCCGGGGATGCCCGCGAACGGGGCGAAGACGTCCGAGAACGTCGTACGCCACAGGAACTCCGCCTCGCACAGCCGGTCGGCCAGGCAGGGGTCCAGCCGGGACGAGACGGCCGTCGCCCAGCCCTGGAGGCCGGGGTGGTGGCCGGGCTCGCTGAGGGCGTGCAGGGCCATTCCCAGTTCCGCCAGCGGAGAGGGCACGACGGAGACCCGCTCCGGTGGCAGTCCGGTGATGTCGATGGTCACGCTCATGCCCTCCATCGTGCACCCGGCCACTGACAGCGCCGCCGTGGATTGACGGCAGGCGTCAATCCACGGGACAGCCGCCCCGGCCGGGAGCAGGCTGGAGGCACCGGGGCAGCCGCGGAGCCCGATCGGACACCCGTCCGTCACCGATCAGTCCACGTCCCGAGAAGGCCATCCCATGAGCATCACCCAGCAGTACCTCCTGGACAGTTACCGTGCCCGCGTGCTCGGCGAACCGGAGCCGCCCGCGCCGGGCCGGCACGACGCCGCCCTGGTGCGCGAACTGCGCGACTACCGGCGCTTCCACGCGGTCGTCGCCGGGCGTCCGGCGCGGGGGCGGGTGCGGTGCGCCCTGCGCCGGTGGCTGCGCCTGCGCGCCTTGTGATCACCCCGTGGGCAGGCGCTCCACGAAGTCGGCGACGGCCGCCCGCACGTCGTCCGCCGTCCACTGGAGGCCCTGCGAGCGCACGGCGACCTCGGTGAAGGACAGCCCCGGCCCGCCGCGGTCCCAGGGGTTGGCGAAGAGGAACGTTCCCGTCTCCTCGGCCTGGCGCACCGCCGCCTCCACGAGGACGTCCGGTTCGTACGGCAGCCAGACCTGGAAGTCGTGCGTGTGCGGTTCCCCGGGTGCACGCGCACCGACGGGACGCCTGCCGCGGCGAAGCCCTCCCGCAGCGCGGCGGCGACCACGCGCGCGTGCCGCACGTAGTCCGGCAGCCGGGGCAGCTCGCGCTCCAGGCCGGCGAGCGCCGACAGAGCGGTGGGGAACTGCTGGAAGACCATGCCGCCGTACCGGTGCCGCCAGGTCTTCGCCTCCTCGACCAGCGTCTGCGGGCCGGCCAGCGCGGCGCCGCCGAAGCCGTCGAGGGACTTGTAGAACGACACGTAGACGCTGTCCGCGAGGCCCGCGACCTCTTCGAGGGGCCGGCCGAAGTGGACGGTGCACTCCCACAGGCGCGCGCCGTCGAAGTGCACCACCGCGTCGCGCTCCCGCGCGGCCTCGACGACCTCGGTCAGCTCCTCCCAGGTGGGCAGCACGAAACCGGCGTCCCGGAGCGGCAGTTCCAGCATCAGCGCGCCGAAGGGCTCGTCGAAGTCGCGTATCTCGGCGGCGGTGGGCAGCCGGGGCTCACTGGTCACGCGCACCGGACGCAACCCGCTGACCTGGCTGAACGCGTGCCGTTCGTGCACCTCCGGGTGGGCCAGGGCGTGCAGGGCGACCGCGCGGTTGCCGGTGCGGCCCGCCCAGCAGCGCAGCGCCACCTGCTGGGCCATCGTGCCGGTCGGGAAGAACGCGGCGGCCTCGGTGCCGAGCAGGGCCGCGACCCGTTCCTCCAGGTCCGCCACGATCCCGTCGCCGTAGATGTCCGCGTGCCGGTCCAGGTCGTACACCTCGGGTGCCGCTTCCTGGAGAGCTGCCAGCCGTTCCCGGATCGTGCGCTGGAAGCCCGGGCGGGACAGCACACGTTCCGCCTTCGCGAAGGCGGCCCGGCGCCGTTCCCTCATCCGTTCCCGCGGGGACTGCTCCGCCTGCTGCCCGTCGTTCGTGTCCGCCGTGTCGGTCATGTGCGGATCATGCCGCGCCGGGGCCGGGCCGGGCAGCCGGATTCCGGTGCACGCACGCGTGGTGGCGCCCGGGTGTCGGGTGGGGGCGGCGCGCCGGTGGACAGGTGGCTGCGTGGCGTACACGTGGCGTAACCCACAGCCTGTGGACGGCCGATCGGCACGGGACCGAGATAGCGTTAACATGACGAGAAATCGTCCGGTACCCAGAGCGGACTGGAACGGGAAGGCCGCCGTCGCGTGAGTACAGTCCACCAGCCAGACCTCAAGGACCGCCCCGCGCGGCTCACCGTCGGTGTCGTCGGCGCCGGCCGCGTGGGCCCCGCGCTCGCCGCGTCCCTCCAGCTCGCCGGGCACCGCCCGGTGGCCGTCTCCGGCGTCTCCGACGCCTCCCGGCGGCGTGCCGAGACCATGCTGCCGGACGTGCCGCTGGTGCCGCCCGCCGAGGTTCTGCAGCGGGCCGACCTGGTGCTGCTCACCGTCCCCGACGACGTCCTGCCCGGCCTGGTCACCGGCCTCGCCGAGACCGGTGCGGTACGGCCCGGGCAGCTGCTCGTGCACACCTCGGGCCGGTACGGCGCGGGAGTCCTCGACCCGGCCCTGCGCGCGGGTGCGCTGCCGCTGGCGCTGCACCCGGCGATGACCTTCACCGGGACCCCCGTGGACGTCCAGCGCCTCGCCGGCTGCTCCTTCGGCGTCACCGCGCCCGAGGAGCTGCGGCTCGCCGCCGAGGCCCTCGTCATCGAGATGGGCGGCGAGCCCGAGTGGATCAGCGAGCAGAACCGCCCGCTCTACCACGCGGCCCTCGCGCTCGGCGCCAACCACCTGGTGACCCTGGTCGCCCAGTCGATGGAGCTGCTGCGTACCGCGGGCGTCGGGGCGCCCGACCGGATGCTCGGCCCGCTGCTCGGCGCCGCCCTGGACAACGCGCTGCGCTCCGGCGATCTGGCGCTCACCGGACCCGTCGCGCGCGGGGACGCCGGCACGGTCGCCGCGCACATCACCGAGCTGCGCAAGCACGCCCCGCAGACCGTCGCGGGCTACGTCGCGATGGCCCGCGCGACCGCCGACCGGGCGCTCGCACACGGCCTGCTGAAGCCCGAACTCGCCGAGGACCTGCTCGGCGTACTGGCCGACGGCGCCGGCGGCACGAACGGCACTCACGGCACCGAGGGGAACGACCGATGACCACCGCCCTGCTGAGCACCGCCGGCGAGCTGCACGCGCGTGTGCGCCGTGGCCGCCGCGCCGTCGTGATGACCATGGGCGCCCTGCACGAGGGCCACGCCACGCTGATCCGCACGGCACGTGGGATCGCCGGCCCGGACGGCGAGGTCGTCGTCACCGTCTTCGTCAACCCGTTGCAGTTCGGCGCCGGTGAGGACCTGGACCGCTACCCGCGCACCCTGGACGCCGACCTGAAGCTCGCCGAGCAGGCCGGTGCGGACGTGGTGTTCGCGCCGTCCGTGGACGAGGTCTACCCCGGAGGCGCTCCGCAGGTCCGGATCACCGCGGGCCCCATGGGCGAACGCCTGGAGGGCGCCTCGCGGCCCGGCCACTTCGACGGCATGCTCACCGTCGTCGCCAAGCTGCTGCACCTCACCCGCCCCGACGTGGCCCTGTACGGCCAGAAGGACGCCCAGCAGCTGGCCCTGATCCGGCGCATGGTGCGGGACCTGAACTTCGGCGTGGAGATCGTCGGCGTGCCGACCGTGCGCGAGGAGGACGGGCTGGCCCTGTCCAGCCGCAACCGCTACCTCTCGCCGGAGGAGCGCCGTACCGCGCTCGCGCTGTCCCGGGCACTGTTCGCGGGCAGCGACCGGCACGCCGCGCAGGAGGCACTGCGCGCGCGTGCCCGCGAAGTGCCCTCCACGCACGCGCGTGCCGAGGCGCTGAGCGCCCTCGGGGAGTCCCGTGCGGCCGCCGACGCGCATGCGGTCGCCACGGCGTCCCCCGGCGGCCCGGCGGCCGTCCGCGCGGCCGCACGGCAGGTGCTGGAGGAGGCCGCGCGCCTTTCTCCGCCGCTCGAACTGGACTACCTGGCCCTCGTCGACCCGTCCGACTTCACCGAGATCGGTGACGACTTCACCGGCGAGGCCGTCCTCGCCGTCGCCGCCCGGGTCGGCACGACCCGGCTGATCGACAACCTCCCTCTCACCTTCGGAGCCGCCTCGTGACCAGCACAGGCACCAGCACAGGCATACGACTGCACGCGCCCGCCCCCGGGTGGTCCATCCCGGCGGACGTGGTCGTCGTCGGCTCCGGAGTGGCCGGTCTGACCGCCGCCCTGCGCTGCGAGGCCGCGGGCCTGACGACCGTCGTCGTGACCAAGGCCCGCCTGGACGACGGCTCCACCCGCTGGGCGCAGGGCGGCATCGCCGCGGCGCTCGGTGAGGGCGACACGCCCGAACAGCACCTGGGGGACACCCTGGTGGCCGGCGCGGGCCTGTGCGACGAGGAGGCCGTACGGATCCTCGTCACCGAGGGCCCCGACGCGGTGCGGCGGCTGATCTCCACCGGCGCCCACTTCGACACCGACGACGAGGGCGACATCCACCTCACCCGCGAGGGCGGCCACCACCGGCGCCGGATCGCCCACGCGGGCGGCGACGCGACCGGCGCGGAGGTCTCCCGGGCGCTCGTGGAGGCGGTACGCGCGCGTGGGCTGCGCACCATCGAGAACGCGCTCGTGCTGGACCTGCTCACCGACGCCGAGGGCCGTACGGCCGGTGTCACGCTGCACGTGATGGGCGAGGGCCAGCACGACGGCGTGGGCGCCGTGCACGCCCCCGCGGTGGTCCTCGCGACCGGCGGCATGGGCCAGGTGTTCTCCGCGACCACCAACCCGTCCGTGTCGACCGGTGACGGCGTGGCGCTGGCGCTGCGCGCGGGCGCCGAGGTCAGCGACCTGGAGTTCGTGCAGTTCCACCCGACCGTGCTGTTCCTCGGCCCGGACGCCGAGGGCCAGCAGCCGCTGGTGTCCGAGGCGGTGCGCGGCGAGGGCGCCCACCTGGTCGACGCCGACGGTGTGCGCTTCATGGTCGGGCAGCACGAGCTGGCCGAGCTGGCGCCCCGGGACATCGTCGCCAAGGGCATCCTGCGCCGGATGCTGGAGCAGGGCGCCGAGCACATGTACCTCGACGCCCGGCACTTCGGCGCCGAGATGTGGGAGCACCGCTTCCCGACCATCACGGCCGCCTGCCGTGCCAACGGCATCGACCCGGTCACCGACTTCATCCCGATCGCCCCGGCCGCCCACTACGCCTCCGGAGGCGTCCGCACCGACGCGCAGGGACGCACGACCGTGCCCGGCCTGTACGCGTGCGGCGAGGTCGCCTGCACCGGTGTGCACGGCGCGAACCGGCTCGCCTCCAACTCCCTCCTCGAAGGCCTCGTCTACGCGGAGCGGATCGCCGCCGACATCGCCGCGGTGCGGGCGGAGAACGGCCTCCACGCGCGCGTGCCCCAGCCCGTCCCGGACCCCGAGAGGCCGGAGCACCCGCTGCTCGCCCCCGAGGCCCGGTTCGCCATCCAGCGGATCATGACCGAGGGCGCGGGCGTGCTGCGCTCGGAGGAGTCCCTCGCGAAGGCCGCCGGGCAGCTCCAGCAGCTGCACAGCGAGGCCCGTGACGCCCTCGACGAGAACGGAAAGACCGCCGAGCCCGGCGTCGACACCTGGGAGGCCACCAACCTCCTGTGCGTCGCCCGCGTCCTGGTCGCCGCCGCGCGGATGCGTGAGGAGACCCGCGGCTGCCACTGGCGCGAGGACAGCCCCGAGCGCGACGACACCCACTGGCGGCGGCACATCGTCGTACGGCTGAACCCCGACCGGTCGCTGGCCGTGCACACCACCGACACCGCAGACTTCCCCCCTACCCGGTAACACCAGCGCCTCAGGAGCAGTGACAGACGTGAGCACCGACGACCTTCCCCTCGCCCCCACCGGCGGCTGCGGCGACGGCTGCGCCTGCGGCGCCGAGGGCGACGAGGAGTACCTGGAGAGCGGGCTCGACCCCGCGCTCGCCGAGCTGCTGGCCGCCGCCGGGCTCGACCCCGTAGAGGTCGAGGACATCGCCAACGTGGCCATCCAGGAGGACCTGGACGGCGGCGTGGACGTGACGACCGTCGCGACCATCCCCGAGGAGGCCGTCGCCACCGGCGACTTCACCGCGCGTGAGGCGGGTGTCGTGGCGGGCCTCAGGGTCGCCGAGGCGGTGCTCTCCGTGGTCTGCACGGACGAGTTCGAGGTCGAGCGGCACGCCGAGGACGGCGACCGGATCGAGGCCGGGCAGAAGCTGCTGTCGGTCACGACACGCACGCGTGACCTGCTGACCGCCGAGCGCAGCGCGCTGAACATCCTGTGCCGCCTGTCCGGCATCGCGACGGCCACGCGCGCGTGGGCGGACGCGCTGGAGGGCACCGGCACGCGGGTGCGGGACACCCGCAAGACGACCCCCGGGCTGCGCTCGCTGGAGAAGTTCGCCGTCCGCTGCGGCGGCGGCGTCAACCACCGCATGTCGCTGTCCGACGCGGCCCTGGTCAAGGACAACCACGTGGTGGCCGCCGGTGGCGTCGCGCAGGCCTTCAAGGCCGTACGGGAGCAGTTCCCGGACGTTCCGATCGAGGTCGAGGTCGACACCCTGCACCAGCTGCGCGAGGTCGTCGAGGCGGGCGCGGACCTGATCCTGCTGGACAACTTCACGCCCGACGAGTGCGCGGAGGCCGTCGGGATCGTCCGCGGGCGGGCGCTGCTGGAGGCCTCCGGCCGGCTGACGCTCGACATCGCGCGCATGTACGCCGACACGGGCGTGGACTTCCTGGCCGTCGGCGCGCTCACCCACTCCTCGCCGATCCTGGACATCGGCCTGGACCTGCGCGAGGCGGAGTAACGGCCATGCTGCTCACGATCGACGTCGGCAACACGCACACCGTCCTCGGGCTGTTCGACGGCGAGGACATCGTCGAGCACTGGCGCATCTCCACGGACGCGCGCCGCACGGCGGACGAGCTGGCGGTGCTGCTGCAGGGCCTGATGGGCATGCACCCGCTGCTCGGCGAGGAGCTGGGCGACGGCATCGACGGCATCGCGATCTGCGCGACGGTCCCGTCGGTGCTGCACGAGCTGCGCGAGGTCACCCGGCGCTACTACGGCGACGTCCCCGCGGTCCTGGTCGAGCCGGGCGTGAAGACCGGCGTGCCGATCCTCACGGACAACCCCAAGGAGGTCGGCGCCGACCGGATCATCAACGCGGTCGCGGCCGTCGAGCTGTACGGCGGCCCGGCGATCGTCGTCGACTTCGGTACGGCGACCACCTTCGACGCGGTCTCCGCGCGCGGGGAGTACGTCGGCGGCGTCATCGCGCCCGGCATCGAGATCTCCGTGGAGGCGCTCGGCGTCAAGGGCGCGCAGCTGCGGAAGATCGAGGTGGCCCGGCCGCGCAGCGTGATCGGCAAGAACACCGTCGAGGCCATGCAGTCCGGCATCGTGTACGGCTTCGCCGGGCAGGTCGACGGGGTCGTCAGCCGGATGGCGCGGGAGCTGGCCGACGACCCGGACGACGTCACGGTGATCGCCACGGGCGGGCTCGCGCCGATGGTGCTGGGGGAGTCCTCGGTGATCGACGAGCACCAGCCGTGGCTGACGCTGATCGGGCTGCGCCTGGTGTACGAGCGGAACGTGTCGCGGCTGTGAGCCGACCGGCGCCCTCCTGGAGCGCCGGTGTGCTTCGCTGCACGCGCGCGTGGGGCGTGTCCGTGGCCCCGGTCGGGGGAAACCGGGAGCGACACGCCTCGAAAAGACATCCCGATCCGTCACTTTTGTCCGATTAGCGGTAGCGTCGCCGCATGCCCACGCCATACGGATCCCGCGGCGGCATGGCGTTCGGCGTGGAGGAGCTGCGTGTGCTCCGCCGCGCCCTCGCCCTCGCCCTTCACCCCGGCCAAGCGTCCGCCGAGGACGTCAAGGACTGTTTCCGGCTCGCAGAGTCGCTCGACGAGGCGATGCGCGAGGGGGCGAGACTGCGCGCTTTCCTGGTGGCCGACCTCGGCCGGTACCGGGCCGCGCTCCCGGGTACCGCCGCCGGCTACCTCACCCTTCTGGAGGAGGCGCTGGGGGCCGGGCACCGGCCGGCGCCGGAGGATCTCGCCGCGCTGCGGGCGCTGCGCGGCAATCCGGGGGCGGCCGCACTGCTGGACCGCTGCCGGGCGCTGGCCGAGCAGGACGTACGGGCCCGGTTCGCGCAGGGCGCGCGCAAGGTGCCCGCGCCCGCCGTGCCGCCTTCACGCGCCCGTCTGACGGCCCTTCCGGGCGGCGGCGCGGACTCCGGGGTCCGGCAGGCGGAGGAGTCGCAGAAACCGGCGCAGAAGCCCGCGCAGAGTCCCGCGACGAAGCCGGCGCCCAAGCCCGGCCCGGCGCCCGCGGAGCGGCCCGCCACGGAGCCGGCCGCGCCGAAGCGGCCCATCCCGACCCCGGGGGAGGTCTTCCCGCGCCGCAAGCCGACGCCTCCGGCGGATCCGGCGGATCCCGCCGAGAGCCGCCAGCTGGCCGCCGGCTGAGCGCCGCGCCGACTCGGGGGCGGTTCGCGCACCCCGTACCTTTCGCCCGTTGCCCCGTGGCTACTCTGGAGGCATGGACTACGTCTCCGCGCTCGTGCCTCCGGTCGTGATGGCCGTGTTCTTCATCGGTGTGGTCAGGGTGATCGTGAAGACCCAGGGCGGGGCCGCCAAGGCCAAGGAGGACGCCGCCGTCGACGCCGCCCTCGCGCGCGCGGAGGGTGCGCGTCAGGCCTCCGCCGGCGGCGACGCCTGAGCCGGCCTGGTCGGCCTGGCGACGCCTGAGGCGGCCGGCCGGGCGGGCGCCGCCCTGATGCGACTTCGAGCCGTACGCCCTTTTTGTTCCTATTCGCGGGCTTAGTGCACGTCCGGCACGCCATTGCAGGGATCTCCCACTATTGTTCTGAGTTGTGCCTCGCCCATTGGGAGAACTCGAAGACGCGGTCATGACGCGGGTGTGGAAGTGGAACCGCCCGGTGACCGTTCGAGAAGTCCTGGAAGACCTCCAGCAGGAACGCTCCATCGCGTACACCACCGTGATGACCGTTTTGGACAATCTCCATCAGAAGGGCTGGGTCCGCCGCGAGGCGGAAGGGCGCGCCTATCGATATGAGGCCGTCTCGACGCGGGCCGCGTACGCCGCCGCCCTCATGAACGACGCCTGGTCGCAGAGCGACAACCCGGCCGCCGCTCTCGTCGCGTTCTTCGGGATGATGAGCGAGGAACAGCGCCAGGCCCTCAGGGACGCCGTACGCATCGTCCAGGGCCCGGAAACCGTTCAAGCTCCCGCACCGCGGCAACAGGAAGCCGCGCAAGAGGAAGCCGCGCAACAGGAAGCGCCCGGAGCCCGGCAAGAGGAGAACCCCGGCTCGGCCGGGGCCGCGGACGGGCGATAGCGTCCGCTCATGTCAGCAGAGCGTCCTGAAGTCTCCGCAAAAGCCATCACCGTCCGGCGCGCCCGGACCAGCGATGTCCCGGCCGTGCGCCGCCTCCTCGACGCCTACGCCCGTGACCGGATCCTGCTCGACAAAGCCACGGTCACGCTTTACGAGGACATCCAGGAGTTCTGGGTCGCGGAACGCGACGACAACGCCGAGGTGGTCGGCTGCGGCGCGCTGCACGTCATGTGGGAGGACCTCGCGGAAGTCCGCACTCTGGCGGTGAAGCCCGGTCTCAAGGGCGCCGGCGTCGGCCACCAGTTGCTGGAGAAGTTGCTGCAGACCGCGCGCTGGCTCGGCGTTCGCCGGGTTTTCTGCCTGACCTTCGAAGTGGACTTCTTCGGGAAGCACGGCTTCGTGGAGATCGGGGAGACACCGGTCGACACCGATGTGTACGCGGAGCTCTTGCGTTCCTATGACGAGGGCGTCGCGGAGTTCCTGGGTCTCGAACGAGTGAAACCGAACACCTTGGGCAACAGCCGGATGCTTCTGCATCTGTGATCGTCATTGCCCGGGTGCCCTATGTCCGAAACGCGCATGTTTCCGGACGGAGGCCGCCCGTCGGTCCTCTCCCAGGGGTTTGTGTTTTTCCGGCAAAAGCGGTTTGCTTTCCGACGTACTGCAGTACTGCATATAACAGGGGCGGCGAAACGGCGGACGCCGCAGACCCCTGACCCCTCAACGTTATCGATGAAAGGAAATCCGGTGGCACAGAAGGTTCAGGTCCTTCTTGTCGACGACCTCGACGGCGGCGAGGCGGACGAGACCGTGACGTTCGCGCTGGACGGCAAGACGTACGAGATCGATCTCACGACCGCCAATGCGGACAAGCTGCGCGGCCTTCTCGACCCCTATGTGAAGGGTGGCCGGCGTACCGGTGGCCGTGCGTCGGGCGGACGTGGAAAGGCGCGTGCTGCTTCCGGTGGCAACCAGGACACCGCGGCGATCCGCGCCTGGGCGAAGGAGAACGGTTACGAGGTCAACGACCGCGGCCGTGTTCCCGCGACCATTCGCGAGGCCTACGAGAAGGCCAACGGCTGATCCCGCCGGCAGGCGGTCGGCAGTCCGGCGCGCAGTCGCCGCAGCCGCACCCGGTGACAGTGCGCTGCCACCGTGTCCACCAGCCGTACGAGATCGGGGGCGCTCGCCTCGCGCCCCAGAGCCGGCATCGCCGGCAGCGAGGCCTCGACCTCGCCCCCAGGCCCAGGGGGCCGCAGCCATACGGCGGCCCCCTGCATGGATCCGACCCCCGTCGGAGCCGGTGCCTCCATCGCGTCCCCGGCGCCCAGGACCCGTAGGTCCAGGGTGACGGCGCCCCATTCCAGCCATTCCAGCAGCCCCGGCAGCTCCTCGGCGCTGCCCGCGGCCAGCAGCAACTCCATCCGGTCGCCCCGAAGGGCCACCGGAGAGCCCGGCGCGAGATGCCGGAGCGCGCCCGCGCCCGCCTCGGCCGGTACGTCCAGGACGTCGAACCGCATCCCAGTGAGCAGCCGCAGCGGCCGTCCGGGCACTGTCGCCCACCCCAAATCGTTCTCGTACCAGTGACGGGCCCGGGCATCCGGGCAGGCCGGAAGATCGCCGGGGTCCGGGACGCCCGGATCCGAGGGGCGACGGGGAAGGGGGACCGTTGAGAGCACGGAGACCGAGCCGACCATGCCCCCCGCAACCGCCGAAGCGACCGGCAAGTTACGCTAGGTGCCCTGTCGATCGCGCAAAGTGCCGAAAAGGGGGGCGCGCGGAGGTGCGGGGAGGCGCAAGGTTGTTCGCCCATAGCGGAGTGAACCGGTGCGCGCGGCATGGAGTCTCAGTCCCAGCGGGTAAGACATGCCTAGTGGGAGGGGGCGACACGCAGGACGGGCCGTCTCACGTTCGCCATCGGCGTACTGGCGACTGGGATATCTGCCTGGCCTGCGGGAACATCGTCTCGCACCATCGGGTTGGAGCAGATGTCGGCGTTCGGGGTCAGGAGGCCATCGACGGTGTCGGCAGTTGGAATGAGCGGTCCCCGCTTGCGGGACTAAGCTGCGGAAGGACAGGGAGGGGAAGTTCCCCCCACTGCCTGACCGCTCTGAGGAGCGATTAACGATGTTCGAGAGGTTCACCGACCGCGCGCGGCGGGTTGTCGTCCTGGCTCAGGAAGAAGCCCGGATGCTCAACCACAACTACATCGGCACCGAGCACATCCTCCTGGGTCTCATCCACGAGGGCGAAGGTGTCGCCGCTAAGGCCCTGGAGAGCCTCGGCATTTCGCTTGAGGCGGTCCGCCAGCAGGTGGAGGAGATCATCGGCCAGGGCCAGCAGGCCCCGTCCGGTCACATCCCCTTCACCCCCCGTGCCAAGAAGGTCCTGGAGCTGTCGCTCCGCGAGGCCCTTCAGCTGGGCCACAACTACATCGGCACGGAGCACATCCTGCTCGGCCTGATCCGCGAGGGCGAGGGCGTCGCCGCCCAGGTCCTGGTCAAGCTGGGCGCAGACCTCAACCGGGTGCGGCAGCAGGTCATCCAGCTGCTCTCCGGCTACCAGGGCAAGGAGACCGCCGCCGCCGGTGGCCCCGCCGAGGGCACGCCCTCGACCTCCCTCGTCCTGGACCAGTTCGGCCGGAACCTCACCCAGGCCGCTCGTGAGTCCAAGCTCGACCCGGTCATCGGGCGCGAGAAGGAGATCGAGCGGGTCATGCAGGTGCTGTCCCGCCGTACGAAGAACAACCCGGTGCTGATCGGTGAGCCCGGCGTCGGCAAGACCGCCGTCGTCGAGGGCCTCGCCCAGGCGATCGTCAAGGGCGAGGTGCCCGAGACGCTCAAGGACAAGCACCTGTACACGCTGGACCTCGGCGCCCTGGTCGCCGGCTCCCGCTACCGCGGTGACTTCGAGGAGCGCCTGAAGAAGGTGCTCAAGGAGATCCGCACCCGCGGCGACATCATCCTGTTCATCGACGAGCTGCACACGCTGGTCGGTGCGGGTGCCGCCGAGGGCGCCATCGACGCGGCGAGCATCCTCAAGCCGATGCTGGCCCGCGGTGAGCTGCAGACCATCGGTGCGACCACCCTGGACGAGTACCGCAAGCACCTGGAGAAGGACGCGGCCCTGGAGCGCCGCTTCCAGCCCATCCAGGTCGCCGAGCCGTCCCTGCCGCACACGATCGAGATCCTAAAGGGCCTGCGCGACCGGTACGAGGCGCACCACCGTGTCTCCATCACGGACGAGGCCCTGGTGCAGGCGGCCACCCTGGCCGACCGCTACATCTCGGACCGCTTCCTCCCCGACAAGGCGATCGACCTGATCGACGAGGCGGGCTCCCGGATGCGCATCCGCCGGATGACCGCTCCGCCGGACCTGCGCGAGTTCGACGAGAAGATCGCCGCCGTCCGCCGGGACAAGGAGTCCGCGATCGACTCGCAGGACTTCGAGAAGGCCGCCTCCCTCCGCGACAAGGAGAAGCAGCTCCTGGCCGCCAAGGCCAAGCGGGAGAAGGAGTGGAAGGCCGGCGACATGGACGTCGTCGCCGAGGTCGACGGCGAGCTGATTGCCGAGGTCCTCGCCACGGCCACCGGTATCCCGGTCTTCAAGCTGACCGAGGAGGAGTCCAGCCGCCTGCTCCGCATGGAGGAGGAGCTGCACAAGCGGGTCATCGGCCAGAACGACGCCGTCAAGGCGCTGTCGAAGGCGATCCGTCGTACGCGTGCGGGCCTCAAGGACCCGAAGCGTCCGGGTGGTTCGTTCATCTTCGCCGGCCCGTCCGGTGTCGGTAAGACCGAACTCTCCAAGGCGCTCGCCGAGTTCCTCTTCGGTGACGAGGACGCGCTGATCTCCCTCGACATGTCGGAGTTCAGCGAGAAGCACACGGTGTCGCGCCTCTTCGGTTCCCCGCCCGGATACGTGGGTTACGAAGAGGGCGGCCAGCTGACCGAGAAGGTCCGCCGCAAGCCGTTCTCCGTCGTCCTCTTCGACGAGGTCGAGAAGGCCCACCCGGACATCTTCAACTCGCTGCTGCAGATCCTGGAGGACGGTCGCCTGACCGACTCCCAGGGCCGGGTCGTGGACTTCAAGAACACGGTCATCATCATGACGACCAACCTCGGCACCCGGGACATCTCCAAGGGCTTCAACCTCGGCTTCGCCGCCGCGGGTGACACGAAGACCAACTACGAGCGCATGAAGAACAAGGTGTCGGACGAGCTGAAGCAGCACTTCCGTCCCGAGTTCCTCAACCGCGTCGACGACGTGGTCGTCTTCCCGCAGCTGACGCAGGAGGACATCCTGCGGATCGTCGACCTGATGATCAGCAAGGTGGACGAGCGCCTGAAGGACCGGGACATGGGCATCGAGCTCTCCCAGTCCGCCAAGGAGCTGCTCTCCAAGAAGGGTTACGACCCGGTGCTGGGCGCGCGTCCGCTGCGCCGCACGATCCAGCGCGAGGTCGAGGACACGCTTTCGGAGAAGATCCTCTTCGGCGAGCTGCGCCCCGGTCACATCGTGGTCGTGGACACCGAGGGCGAGGGCGACACCCAGGCCTTCACCTTCCGGGGTGAGGAGAAGTCGGCACTGCCCGACGTCCCGCCGATCGAGCAGGCGGCCGGCGGTGCCGGGCCGAACCTGAGCAAGGACGCGTAAGCCTCCGGCGGATCGGCCGAGCCAAAAGGGGCCGGTGCTTTCGGGCACCGGCCCCTTGTCCATGCCCGGCAAATGCCGGTTACGACAACTGGCCGTTGTAGTCGGGCAGTTTGAAGGTTTTCTCGGCGTGGCCGCCGGAGAGGTCGGTGGCGCTGTTGCCGATGTTCGCGATGATCGAGTAGCCCTTGTTCTCGATGTCGACGCGCTGGGCGGTCTTGTAGGCGGCGACGTCCTTGAAGAGGTCGAACAGCCCCCGGACGTAGAGGCCGGAGACGTCGTAGCCGTCGTGTTCGAGGTTGTACTCCGTGGGCAGGTAGATGATGCCCGGGCGGGCCGTGACGAAGAACAGCGAGACGCCGTGCTCCTGGGCGTACTTGGCGACGTTCAGCACGGGCTTGTTGGCCGGCTGCGGGTAGCTGAAACCGAAGTCGGTCTCCAGCGTGGTGTTGTCGATGTCGAAGACGATCGCCTGCTTCTCGCCCGGCTCCGCGGCGGCGATGCGCTCCTTCAGATACGGCAGGGCCTGGTCCATCACCGTCTGGCAGTCCTTCTGCCAGGTGGCGTAGTCGACCTTCGCGGCGGTGGCGGAGGAGCCGGCCGTGGTCGCGGCCTGGGCCGGGGCGGCCATCGCGGCCAGGGCGGCCACGGATACGGCGGTGGCGGAGATGCGGCGCGCCATGGGGCGTCTGGTCATCGGTGGGGGTCCTCTCACGTCCGTACGTCCGTACGCGTGCCTGAAATGTCAGGGGCATGATCTTCGGCGAGGGTGGCGCGAAGGGAACCGTAGGGTTACCGGACGGTAGGTGCCTAGGGGTGTGCATCACATTTCTGTGATCGTCGGTTCGGGTGGCCGGTGATAAGCGGCACAGGCGAAATGTCCCTTACTAGCCTGCATAGTGGGATCCGTCGCCTGAAGGAGAAGGGCTTTCACCCTGGAACGACACGGTGGTCTCAGGGTCGCCTACTACCAGCTGCCGTAGACGGGGCGTTTGGGGCTGGCCGGGGTGCTCGGTTACCAAGAGATGGCCGCCCCGCCGGACGCCTGTTCGCGGGGTGGCGTTCTGTCACCGAGTCGACGAGGTTTCGATGTTCCAGCGCGTCACGTCCCGTTCTTCCCGTACGTCCTCGCTCCGCACCCGCGTGGCCGTCCTGGCCGCCGGTATCGGCGCCACGGCCGTGCTGGGGACCGGGGTCGCGAGCGCCGCCGCCCCGTCGGCCGCCTCCTGGGTCGACCCGGTGAAGTCGTACACGCTCTCCGCCGGCTTCATGCAGGCCGGCAGCCACTGGGTCGCCAAGCACAGCGGGCAGGACTTCGCCGTGCCGACCGGCACCGACGTCGTCGCCGCGCACGGCGGCACCGTCGTCAAGGCCGGTCCGAACGGCGCCGGTGACGGCCCCGCGTACGGCAACGCCGTCGTGATCAAGCACGGCAACGGCAGCTACTCGCAGTACGCGCACCTGTCCCGGATCGACGTCAAGGCCGGCCAGATCGTCAAGACCGGCCAGCACATCGCCCTGTCCGGCTCCACGGGCAACTCCACCGGCCCGCACCTGCACTTCGAGATCCGTACGACCCCGAACTACGGCTCCGCCGTCGACCCGGTCGCGTTCCTGCGCGGCATGGGCGTCACCGTCTGAGTCAGTCCTTCTTGCGGGCGTGTTCGTGCGCCTGCGTGATCAGGTCCAGGGCGACCTCGAGAACGGCCTCGCGCTTCTTCTCGGGGTCGCCTTCCAGGTCCTGCATCACGAACATCCCCGCGTGCAGCGTGAACATCGCACTGACGGAGCGCACCTGGTCCACGAGGTCGGCCCCGGGGTCCATCAGGATGTCCCGCAGGCCTCGCATGCGGTCCTTGAAGGTGTCACCGATGCGCAGTTCCCGCACGGTCGCCTGGTTCTCCTGCATGAAGCGGAACAGCGGCTCGGCGCCGGACAGGGCCTCGCTGTAGCGCCGCACGAGGTCCTGCTTGGTCTCCAGGGTGTTCGGGCGGCTGCGGCCCCACTCGATCAGGTCCTCGATCGGCTTCGTCAGATCCTCGAAGAGGCTGACGATGATCTCTTCCTTGGTCTTGAAGTGGTAATAGAGGGCCGCCTTCGTGACGTCGAGGCGCTCGGCGATCTCGCGCAGAGAGGTCTTCTCATAGCCCTGCTCCGCGAAGAGTTCGAGTGCCACGTCCTGGATGCGCTGGCGGGTGTTTCCGCGGCGCTGCTGCTTGGGGGTGCCGTCCATGGTGACGCCCATCCTCGTACTCCTCGCGCTTCCGCGGAAACTTACTTGACGCCCGGCTAGTTACGGGTCTACCTTCCCAGTGTAGTGAGCTAGCCGGGCGGCAAGTAAGTAGCCGCCGTACGGGGAGTGGGAAGAGATGGCGGACACAGTCGAAAGCGGCACGGAGGGCAAACGGCCCAGGAGCGTGCGGGTGGTCCTGCTCGCGCTCATGATCGCGATGATGCTCGCGATGCTCGACAACATGATCGTGGGTACGGCGATGCCGACGATCGTCGGCGATCTGGGCGGCCTGGAGCACCTGTCCTGGGTGGTCACCGGCTACACCCTGGCCACCGCGGCCTCCACCCCGATCTGGGGCAAGGTCGGGGACATGTACGGGCGCAAGGGCGCCTTCCTCGGCTCGATCGTGCTCTTCCTGATCGGCTCGGCGCTCAGCGGCATGGCCCAGAACATGGGCGAGCTGATCGGTTTCCGCGCCGTGCAGGGCCTCGGCGCCGGCGGTCTGATGGTCGGCGTCATGGCGATCATCGGCGACCTGATCCCGCCGCGCGAGCGCGGCAAGTACACCGGCATGATGGCCGGCGTCATGGCGCTGGCGATGATCGGCGGCCCGCTGGTCGGCGGCACCATCACCGACAACTGGGGCTGGCGCTGGTCCTTCTACATCAACCTGCCGCTGGGCGCCGTGGCCCTGGCGCTGGTCAGCGCCGTGCTGCACCTGCCCAAGAAGCGGACGCAGGCGCGCATCGACTACCTCGGCGTCGCGCTGCTGACCGTCGGCATCACCTCGATCGTGCTGGTCACCACCTGGGGCGGCTCCGAGTACGCCTGGACGTCCGCGCGGATCATGGAACTGATCGGTATCGGCGTCGCCGCGCTGATCGGGTTCGTGTTCTGGCAGACCAAGGCCGCCGAGCCGGTCGTACCGCTGCACATGTTCAAGAGCCGCAACTTCAGCCTGATGTCCCTCATCGGCTTCATCACCGGCTTCGTGATGTTCGGCGCCACCCTCTATCTGCCGCTGTACCAGCAGGCCGTGCAGGGCGCCTCCGCGACCAACTCCGGTCTGCTGCTCCTGCCGATGCTCGGCGCGATGCTGGTGACCTCGATGGTCGCGGGCCGGGTGACCACCAACAGCGGCCGCTACAAGGTCTTCCCGGTCGTCGGCGGCGCGCTGATGATCGTCGGGCTGTACCTGCTGTCCCTGATGGACACCGGTACGACCCGGCTGACGTCCGGCGTCTACATGGCCGTGCTGGGGCTGGGCATGGGCTGCCTGATGCAGGTCACCATGCTGGTCGCGCAGAACAGCGTGGAGATGAAGGACATGGGCGTGGCCTCGTCGTCCTCGACGCTGTTCCGTACGCTCGGCTCCTCCTTCGGTGTGGCCATCATGGGCGCGTTGTTCAACGACCGGGTCCAGCACGTCATGGCGGAGCGGGCCGGCACGGCGGGCAAGCACATGACCGAGAAGAGCGCCGCGCTGGACGCGAAGCACATCAACATGCTGCCGGCGCCGATCCGGGACGCGTACCAGCACGCGGTGTCCGCCGGCACGCACTCGGCGTTCCTGCTGGGCGCGGCGATCGCGGTGATCGTGCTGATCGCGGCGCTGTTCGTGAAGGAGGTCCCGCTGAGGAGCGGGAAGCCTTCGGGGCAGAGCGGCGACGAGGCGGCTCCGCTGCAGGTCGTCGAAGCCGTCTGAGGCGCGCCTGAGCTGAAGACCCCGGGGTGGTGTCCGCCCCCGGGGTCTTCTGCGTTGGTGCCGGTGTGTCCGTGCCGGCCGTTGCCGTTGCCGTTGCCGGAGCCGTTGTCAGTGCCCCGTGTCACCATCGGCTGCATGGACAAGCTGCGCCGTATGCGTCTGGCCAAGGACGTCATGGACCGGGACTGGGCCGACCCCGGTCTCGATCTCGACGCGGTCGCCGCGCACGCCGGGTACTCGCGGTTCCACTTCCTGCGCGCCTTCAAGGACGCCTACGGCGAGACGCCGGGCCAGTATCTGACCCACCGGCGCATCGAGCGGGCCGAGGAGATGCTGCGCTGCGCCGACCTCACCGTGACCGAGATCTGCACGCTCGTCGGCTTCAGCAGCCTCGGCACGTTCTCCGCCCGCTTCAAGGCCCGCACCGGACACACACCGAGCGAGTACCGCGCCCGGCACGTCGGCCGCGGTGCCTCCCTGATACCCGGCTGCTACGCCATGCTCTGGGCCGGCGGATTCCGTTCCGCAAGATCGGAGAAGCACCCCGGGCCGGGCTCTGCCTACGGTGGCGAAGGGGAATCCGTCCCACCGCACCACGCCGCCGACAGGAGAGCAGAGCCATGATCAAGGGGCTTGCCATCACCACCGTCTGGGTCCTCGACCAGGACCGGGCCAAGGACTTCTACACCCAGAAACTGGGCCTTGAGGTTCGTACGGACATGACCATGGGAGAGGGCGGCATGCGCTGGCTCACCGTCGGCGCCCCCGACCAGCCCGACGTGGAGCTGACGCTCATGGTGCCGGGGCCGCCCGCGATGGACCCCGAGTCCGCGGAGATGATGAGGAAGCTCATCGCGAAGGGGGCGCTCGGCGCGGGGGTGCTGGCGACCGATGACATCCACGGCGACTACAAGAAGCTCAAGGACCGCGGGGTCGAGTTTCTTCAGGAGCCTCAAGAGCGGCCGTACGGCACGGAGGCGCTGTTCAGGGACGACTCCGGGAACTGGTTCTCGTTCACGCAGCGGCGGGAGGGCGGACTGGATCTGGAGCAGGACTGGAGCTGCTGAGCGCCCATGGTTCGGGGCGCTGGTCAGCGCCCCGTCGCCAGCGTCGCCCCGCCCGTCGCCTCCAGGACCACACCGGTCATGAAGCCGTTGGCCGCGAGCATGTGGATCGCGCGGGCGATGTCCTCCGGCCGGCCGATGCGGCCGACGGGTGTGATGGCGGCGAAGCCGTCGAAGAGGGCTCGGCGCTGCTCGGCCGGCACGCCGTCCCACCAGGGAGTGTCGACGACGCCCGGGGAGACCGCGTTGACGCGCAGCGGTGCCAGTTCCACGGCGAGGGGCGGGACCATCGCCTCCAGGGCGCCGTTGATCGCGGCCAGGCCGGCGGTGCCGGGCAGGGCGGCGCGGGCGGAAGCGGCGGTCACCAGGGTCACCGAGCCGTCGCGGCGCAGGGCGGGCAGGGCAGCCTGGAGCACATGGACGTGCGGCCAGAACTTGCCGGCGAAGCCGTCCGCCAGCTCGGCCAGGTCCAGCTCGGCGAAGGGGCCGCCGCCCTTGCTGCCGCTGAGCGCGACGACCAGGTGGTCGACGGGCCCCGAGCCCGCGAAGAAGGCGTCCACCGCGGCGCGGTCCGAGCCGTCCAGCCGGTACGTCGTGACCTTGCCGCCAATCCGGTCCGCCGCGGCGTCGAGGCGGTCCTGCGCGCGGCCGGTGATGACCACCTCCGCACCATCCGCCGCGAAGAACGCGGCCGCCGCCTCGCCGATGCCGGAGCTGCCGCCCATGACGACGACGCGCTGTCCGGCCAAGGGGTGCACAGGGCTGTTCGGAGTGCTCATGAGGGGCTCTCTCCCAAGGATCACCGGGTTCCGGCCCTTTGCCGAGAACGTCGGTCTCGTTAAATAGTTGCCGAGACCCATAGTCTCGTCAAGCGGTTTCGGGAGAGGATGGGCCTGTGCACGACAGCAAGGAACCCCGCCCGCACACCGGCCGACGCCGTAACGAGGCGGCACGCCGGGCGATCCTCGACGCCGCGCTGGAGCTGCTGGCCGATGCCGACGGCGCACCGGTGAGCGTGGAGACCATCGCGCGCGCGGCCGGCGTCGGAAAACAGACCCTCTATCGCTGGTGGCCCTCGAAGGGCGCCGTCCTGCTGGAGGCGCTCACCGACCGCGCCGCCCAGGAGGTGCCCGCGCCGGACACGGGAAGCCTCCGGGCGGATCTGCGCGAGCTGGCGGTCGCCACGTTCGAGGCGTCGCAGCGGCCGCCGTCGGCGCCGGCCCTGCGCACACTGGTCCGGGAGGCGGCGCGGGACGTGCATCTGGCCGAGCTGATGCGGGTGTTCACCCAGTCGCGGCGGGCCGCGGTGCGGGCGGTGCTCGAACGGGGGCGGGAGCGGGGCGAGTTGCCTGCCGACAGGGACCTCGACCTGCTGGTCGACCAGTTCTACGGGTTCTTCTGGTACCGGTTCCTGCTGGGGCACGCCCCGCTCGACCGGGCCGCGGCGGAACTCCTCACCGACTCACTGCTTCGCTGAGTGCGCCGACGGATCCGCTCTCCGCTGTCGCGCGGCTGCGGCACCGTCGTGGTCGCGCGCGCAGTTCGCGCCTTGCGGGGCGCTGCTCCGGCCCGGTCCGAGCAGGCTCAGCCCGCTCCCCCCGACAACGGCAGCATCGGATAGCTGCCCGTGCTCGTCGGGGCGTGTTCCGGCAGCCACAGCACCGCCACCGCGCCCTCCGCCGGGATGTCGGCGGCGGCCCCGACGGGGCGTACGTTGCGGAACGTCAGGCGGGCGCCGAGCACCCGGGCCTGGCCCGCCGCGATCGTCAGGCCCAGCCCGTGGCCCGTACCGGCGCGGTCCTTGCTGCCGGTGCGGAAGCGGCTCGGGCCCTCGGCGAGCAGCTCCTCGGGGAAGCCGGGACCGTGGTCGCGGACCCGGATGACCCGGCCCTCGACGGTCACCTCGATCGGCGGCCTGCCGTGCCGGGCGGCGTTGGCGAGCAGGTTGAACAGCACCCGCTCCAGCCGCCGCGGATCGGTGGTGACCTGTGACTCGTGCACCACCCGTACGGCGATGTCCGGGTCCTTGGCCGCCACCCGCCGGGCGACGAACTCGCCGAGCATGATGTCCTGCAGCTCGGCCCGCTCCGAGGCGCCGTCGAGCCGGGCCACCTCCAGCACGTCCTCGACGAGCGTGCGCATCGCCTTCGCCCGGTCCAGGACCAGCTCCGTCGGCCGGCCCGGCGGCAGCAGTTCGGCGGCCGTCAGCAGGCCGGTCACCGGGGTGCGCAGTTCGTGCGCGATGTCGGCGGTGACCCGCCGCTCGGCCTCCAGCCGCTGTCGCAGCGCGTCCGCCATCGCGTCCACCGCCCGCGCGAGATCGTCGGTCTCGTCCCGTACGACCCCGCCGATGGCCTCCCGCACCCGGACGTCGGTCTCGCCCTTGGCGACCTGGTTCGCGGCGGCCGCCGCCTTGCGCAGCCGCCCGGACAGCTGCCCGCCGATCAGCACGCCGAGCGCGCTGCCCCCGAACACGACCGCGACGGACCCGATGACCAGCGCCTGGTCCAGGTCCTTCATCACGTCGGTGGAACGGTCGGGCATATGGCTGTGCAGGGACAGCACATGCCCGTCCTTGGCGGGCACGGCCGCCCAGATGTCCGGCACCCCGCCCCGGTCGATGACGTCGCTGGCCTTGCGGCCCTCCGTGACCTTCTCGCGCAGCGCGGCCGGCAGCTCGCGGTCGTCGATCTTGACGTTCGGGAAGTTCGTCCGCCGGTTCTGGTCGTAGTTGATCTGCGCGAACTGGAGGCGCTGGTTGGCCAGGTCACGTGCGTTGTCGAGCATCGAGACCCGGGCCGCGTTGTGCACGACCAGGCTCAGCGCGATCGCCACCAGCCCGGCCACCAGCGCGATCGCCGCGCTGAGCTTCCATCTGAGTCCGGTGTGCAGGCCCGCGCGCTCCACGCGCCGGACCGGGTGCCGAAGGATCCCCCGCATCGCCGCCCCGCTCAGGCCTTCAGCTTGTAGCCGAAGCCGCGGACGGTCTCGATCCGGTCCTGGCCGATCTTCTGGCGCAGCCGCTGCACATGCACGTCGACGACCCGGGTGTCGCCGCCCCAGCCGTAGTCCCAGACCCGCTCCAGCAGCTTGTCGCGGGAGAGCACGGTGCCCGGTGCGGAGGAGAACTCCAGCAGCAGCCGCATCTCGGTCGGGGTGAGCGCGACCGGCTGCCCGGCCCGCAGTACCTCCATGCCCTCGGTGTCGATCTCCAGGTCCCCGAAGGTGAGCACCCCGCCGGTCACCGCGTCGGCGCCGGACTCGGCCTGGCCGCTGCCGCTCGCGTGCCCGAAGCGGCGCAGCACGGCCCGGATCCGCGCGACCAGCACCGCGCCGTCGAACGGCTTGGTCACATAGTCGTCGGCGCCCGCCTCCAGGCCGAGGACGACATCGATGGAGTCGGCGCGCGCCGACAGCATGATCACCGGCACGGTCGACTCGTCCCGGATACGACGGCACAGGCTGACCCCGTCCAGACCGGGGACCATGACGTCCAGCAGGGCGATGTCGGGACGGTTCGCCCGGAACGCCTCCAGGCCCGACAGTCCGTCGGGCATGGCGGTGACCGCGAAGCCGTCCCGCTCCAGAGCGAGCTGGGTGGCCTCGCGGATGACGTCGTCGTCCTCGACGAACAGGACGTGGGTCTGGTCTGCCATCCCGGTGCTCTCAGTCCTCGTGGTGTGGGGGTCAGTTGTCCTGCGCGGGCGCCGCGTCCCCGCCGGTTCTGCTGTAGCGGTTCTCGTGCCGGGTCCGCTCGGCGAACCGGCCCGCTTTCCAGTGGTACGTGATCACGGTTTCCCTGGACGGGTTGGCCGCCGGGTCGTCCGTGTCATACACCTGCTTCGTCACGGTCAGCTCGTGGCCGTCGATCTCCGAGAAGACCGGCGAGTCCTCCGCCTTGAACACATTCTCGTACGTCCCCCTGACGTCCCGGTACACGTACGTGCCGATGCCCACCTCGTCACCGCAGACCCACACGTTGACCAGGACGTCGTTGACGGACCCGCCGGTCAGATCGCCGTAGGTGGCCTCGACAGGGTAGTCGTCGCCGCTGCACGGCTTCAGCTCCCGCTTCACCGCCGTGGAGACCGCCGGGTCCTTCTTGAGCAGGGAGACCGCGTCCACTCGCCGGTAGCGGCTGGTCGGGCTCGGGCTGGACTTGGGGGCGTCGACGGCTCCCACCGCCGCCGACGCGTGTGCCGGGCCCTCGTCCCGGGTACCGGTGCCCCCCGTGCCGCTCGCGGCGACGAAAAGGGCGATGGCGGCGAGCGCGGCTCCCGCCGCGATCACCGCCTGCGTGATTCCTCGGGTCCCGACGGACCCGGCCCCGGTCAGGCCGCGCAACGCTCCCGCTCCTCACGCTCCAGCGCGCGTGCGTCCAGATCGCGGGCCTCCAGCTCCTCGCGGAGCCGGGCGAGCGCCCGGTGCAGCGTGCTCTTGACCGTACCGGCCGACATGCCGAGGGCCGCGGCGGTCTCCTCCGTGGACATCTGCTCCCAGTGTCGCAGCACCACGACACTGCGCTGCTTCGGTGCGAGCACTTTCATGATGTCCATCAGCAGGGCACGGTCGGCGTGCTGCTCGGTGGAGTCGTCCACGGACGCGTCCGGCAGCTGCTCGGTCGGGACCTCCTCCAGCTTGCGCGCCCGCCACCACTCCGTACGGGTGTTGATCATGACGCGGCGCAGATAGGCGTCGGCGAGCCGCTTGTCCGCGATGCCCTCCCAGCGGCCGTACGTCCGCACCAGCGCCGTCTGCAGCAGGTCCTGGGCGTCGACGGGGTCCGGCACCAGTCGGCGAGCGCTGCGCAGCAGCGCGTCCTGCCGGGTGCGGACGTACTCCTCGAACTCGAGCACCTCGCCCTGCGCCATGATCAACCGCCTCCGTTCCCCGTTCACTCCGGCTTGTCGCCCGAAGTCCTGCGTCCTTGTGCCCGGTGGTCTCCCGGGCACGGAAAAGAAGCTACGGAGTGGTTGTCACGGCGTTGTCCGAACCAGCCTGCGGCTAGCAATCGGCTATCCGTCGGTTGTGTAACGGCCGTGAGAATGGGGTAGGCAGGCTGGATGTTATGTCCGTTTATGCTGGCCTTTGTCGAGCTGATGGGCCCGTAACAGAGCTGTGGAGTCTGTGACTTGGCTGTCCGTCAGCTCAGCGGCAGCCGATACAGACCGCCCGGCAGCGGCTCCACCAGACCGTCCGCGACGAGCCCGTCGAGCGCGCGGGCGCGCTGCACCGGCTCGTGCCACACCCGGTCCAGCACCGCCTGCGGCACCGGCGCGTGCGCCTCCCGCAGTACCGCCAGCAGCTTGCCGCGCACCTGCCGGTCCGTACCGGCGTACGTCTGCCCGCGGCGCGGCGGACCCGCGTGCTCCGGCTTGCCGGCCAGCCGCCAGGCGCACTGCGCGGCGATCGGGCACCGCCCGCATCCCTCGTTCTTCGCCGTGCACACCAGCGCGCCCAGCTCCATCGAGGCCGCCGCCCAGCGCGCGGCGGTCTTCTCGTCCTGCGGCAGCAGCTCACGGGCGAGCCTGCGCTCGGCGGCCGTCGTCGCGTTCGGGGGGTACTGCACTCCCGTCACCGCGCGCGCGAGGACCCGGCGCACATTCGTGTCCAGCACCGGATGCCGCTGTCCGTACGCGAAGGAGGCCACCGCGGCGGCCGTGTACTCGCCGATGCCGGGCAGCGCCAGCAGCTGCGCATGGTCCGTCGGTACGTCCCCGCCGTGCCGTTCCGTTATGGCGACCGCCGCGCCGTGCAGCCGCAGGGCCCGGCGCGGATAGCCGAGCCGGCCCCAGGCGCGCACCGCCTCGCCCGGCGCCTCCTTCGCCAGGTCGGCGGGGCGCGGCCAGCGGGCCAGCCACTCCTCGTAGACGGGCAGTACGCGGCTGACCGGGGTCTGCTGGAGCATGAACTCGCTGACCATCACACCCCACGGACCCGCCTCCGGGCGGCGCCAGGGGAGGTCGCGGGCATGGGCGTCGAACCAGGCGATCACAGGGGTGTGGAGCTTCTCAGTCATGGCTTTCCGATCCTCCCACGGTTCGGCCCGCCTGACGGGTGACGGCGCGGTCACACAGCGTTGTGATGCGTGAAGGGGTGCGCGGCCGAGGGCAGTTGCCGGGATGATGATCGGGAAAAGTTGGCGCCCGTGCGGCGGGTGGCGCAAGCAAGCACGGGGATCTCTCGTACAGTTTGCGCCGTGGGATCTCTGCGCAATCCGGTCGGGCCGCTTCCCTCCTCCATCTACTGGCGAAGGAGGGTCGTACTGCTGTCGGTGTTCGCGGTGTTGGCGCTGCTGATCGCATGGATCGTCACCGCCGGCGGCGGGAGCGGCAAGAAGAGCGCCGGCGGATCCAACGACAAGAATCCCGCACCCACGATCACCCCGGGACCGTCCTCGTCCGGGCCTGCGATCAGCCAACGCCCGGGCGGGCGCGACGAATCGGGCGGCGGCTCCAGCGGGAGCGGTTCAGGTTCCGGCGGCAGCGGCTCGGACGGCGGTTCCAGCGGCTCCTCCGGGTCCGGCGACGGCTCGGCCGGTGGCTCCGGCTCGGCGTCCGGCGGCGGCAACGTCGTTGCGGGCGACGCGCTCCCGGCGTCCTCCTCGCTGCCCAACTGCACGTCCGGTGCGGTGGCGTTGAGCCTGCGGAGCCTGCACAACTCCTACTCGCCCGACCAGACACCGACCTTCGAACTCACCGCGAAGAACGGCTCGTCCGCCGACTGCAAGATCGATCTCGGGCCGAAGAGCACGGTGTTGACGATCACACCGGCGGCCGGGAACGACGCGTTCTGGTCGTCGGCCGACTGCCCCAAGGGCGCGGGGAGCCTGGTGTTCCGGGTACCGGCGGGGCAGAGCATCACGTACACCGTGAAGTGGGACCGCAAGCCGAGTGCTCCGCAGTGCGGGAAGGTCTCCGGGGGGTCGGCCGGTGCGGGGACGTACTTGCTGGAGGCGAAGGCACCGGGGTTCGGGAAGGTGCGGGCGTCCTTCGTGCTGTCGGCCGACTGAGGGGCAGGGCGGCGCGGTTGGTCGCCAGACGGACACACGCCCCCGAGTCATGGGGCGCCCGGCCCAAACTCAGACGTACCGCTCCAAGATGGACGACTCCGCCAAACGCGACAAACCTTCCCGCACGCTCCGCGCCCGGGCCTCGCCCACCCCGTCCACCGTCTGCAGATCATCCACGCTGGCGGCGAGAAGCTTCTGCAGGCCTCCGAAGTGCTCCACCAGCCGGTCGATGATCGCGCCCGGCAGGCGCGGAACCTTGGCCAGCAGTCGGAAGCCCCGCGGGGACACCGCCGAGTCGAGTGTCTCGGGAGACCCGGTGTAGCCCAGCGCACGTGCCACCGTGCCCAGTTCGAGCAGCTCCGCGTGGGTCAGCGCGTCCAGCTCGGACAGCGCCTCCTCGACCGTACGGGACCGCTTCGCCGTCGGCTCGGGGACGTAGTCCCGGACGACCAGCTCACGGTCGGGCTCGACGCCGGCGATCAGCTCCTCCAGCTGGAGCGCGAGCAGACGGCCGTCCGTGCCCAGTTCGACCACGTACTCGGCGATTTCGGTGGCGATGCGCCGCACCATCTCCAGGCGTTGCGCGACGGCGGACACGTCCCGCACCGTCACCAGGTCCTCGATCTCCAGCGCCGACAGCGTGCCCGCCACCTCGTCCAGCCGCAGCTTGTACCGCTCCAGCGTGGCCAGCGCCTGGTTCGCGCGGGACAGGATCGCCGCCGAGTCCTCCAGGACGCGCCGCTGACCGTCGACGTAGAGGGCGATCAGGCGCATCGACTGGGAGACGGAGACCACGGGGAAGCCGACCTGCTTGCTCACCCGGTCCGCCGTGCGATGCCGGGTGCCCGTCTCCTCCGTGGGGATGGTCGGGTCCGGCACCAGCTGCACACCGGCCCGAAGGATCTTCGACAGGTCCGAGGACAGCACGATGCCGCCGTCCAGCTTGCACAGCTCCCGCAGCCGGGTCGCGGTGAACTCCACGTCCAGGACGAAGCCGCCCGTGCACATCGCCTCGACCGTCTTGTCGGAGCCGAGGACGATCAGCCCGCCGGTGTTGCCGCGCAGCACGCGCTCAAGGCCGTCGCGCAGGGCCGTACCGGGAGCCACGGCGCTCAGCGAGGCGCGCATCAGGCCATCGGAACCGGCACTCCCACCGGACTTTCCGGGAGCTGCTGCCCGGTCGTTGGCTGCCACTGCACTCCTCCGGTCGCAGTTCTGACGCGCTCCCTTACCCGCACGCGGTTCGTACGGACGGGCGAGACCTGGGCAAAGTCTACCGGCGCTCCTCCGCCTCCCGGGGGGCCTCTCGGCGACGGGAGCGCGGCAGCACCCGCAGTGCGTCCCCCATGTCGGCGACTTCCATGACCTTCATGCCGGGCGGGACCTTGCCCGGATCGGTCGGTACGAGCGCGTGTGTGAAGCCCAGCCGGTGCGCCTCGGCGAGCCTGCGTTGCACGCCCGTGACCCGTCTCACCTCGCCCGCGAGGCCGACCTCCCCGATGGCCACCAGGTTCTTCGGCAGCGGGGTGTCGCTGGCGGCGGAGGCGAGCGCGAGCGCGATCGCGAGGTCGGCGGCCGGTTCCGACAGCTTCACACCGCCCACCGTCGCGGAGTAGATGTCCCGCTTGCCGAGCGCGCTGATCCGGCCGCGCTGCTCCAGGACGGCCAGCATCATCGACACACGCGAGGTCTCCAGGCCGGAGGTCGTCCGGCGCGGGGAGGGAATCTGGGAGTCGACCGTCAGGGCCTGCACCTCGGCCACCAGCGGGCGGCGGCCCTCCAGGGTGACGGTCAGGCACGTGCCGGGGACCGGCTCGTCCCGGCGGGTCAGGAACAGGCCGCTGGGGTCGGCGAGGCCCGTGATGCCCTCGTCGTGCAGCTCGAAGCAGCCGACCTCGTCGGTGGCGCCGTAGCGGTTCTTCACGCCGCGGACCAGGCGCAGACGCGCGTGCCGGTCCCCCTCGAAGTGCAGGACGACATCCACCAGGTGCTCCAGGAGACGGGGACCGGCGATCGCGCCGTCCTTCGTGACGTGGCCCACAAGGAGGGTGGACATGCCCCTTTCCTTCGACGCGCGGATGAGCGCACCCGCCACCTCCCTCACCTGAGCCATGCCGCCGGGCGCGCCCTCGATCTGCGGGGAGGCGACCGTCTGCACCGAGTCGAGGATCAGCAGGGACGGCTTCACCGCGTCCAAGTGGCCGAGCACGGCGGACAGATCGGTCTCGGCGGCCAGATACAGCTCGTCGTGGAGGGCGCCGATGCGGTCGGCGCGCAGCCGCACCTGGCTCGCCGACTCCTCACCGGTGACATACAGGGTGCGGTGCTCCGCGCTCGCGGACTTGGCGGCCACGTCCAGCAGCAGTGTGGACTTGCCGACGCCGGGTTCGCCCGCGAGCAGCACGACCGCGCCGGGCACCAGGCCGCCGCCGAGCACCCGGTCCAGCTCGGGCACGCCGGTCGGGCGGGCCGTGGCCTGCCGGCCGTCGACCTGGCCGATGGGCAGCGCGGAGGTGGTGACCCGGCCCGGTGCCGTCGTACGCACCGCGGGCGCGCCGTACTCCTCGACCGTGCCCCATGCCTGGCATTCGGGGCAGCGGCCGAGCCACTTGGCCGTCTGCCAGCCGCACTCGGTGCAGCGGTAGGACGGGCGGTCCTTGGTGGTCTTGGTACGGGCAGCCATGCGGAAACCGTAGCCCGCGGCACTGACAACGGCGCCCCTGGCTGCATGTGGGTGAACCGGTACCGGCCATCACCCGTCGGGATCGCGCCACGGAACAAAGGGTTCCTGTCCCCTTATGAGGGATCGTTTCACCCGTGCGGGTTAAAAGTGCTCAAGCTTCGAGAAGGGGCACTCCACCGCCGCCTACGGTCGCACGGGTGACGAGCAGCAGTCCGGAGACCATCACCCGCAGCACCGGAGCGCACCGCGTGCAGCGCGAGGCGCGTGATCACACCGCCGCGCGCACCCTCGCCCAGCGACCGGCGGCGCGCTACGAACCGTACCTGGACGGACTGTTCACCTACTGTCTGTCGGTGCTGTGCGACCACGACGCGGCCACCGCCGCCCTGGGCGACGCCCTCGCCCTGGCCGAGCGGCGCGGCCACCGCGTCCCGCAGGCCGCCGCCGACCGCAGGGCCTGGCTGTACGCGCTGGCCCGCTGGGCGTGCCTGCGCAAGCTGGCCGAGGCCAAGCAGAAACGTCAGGCCACCCACGCGGCCGGCCGCTCCGGGGCAGGGAAGCCGGCCGGGCCCCAGGTGCCAGACCCGCCGGTCGCACCGGAGGTCCAGGAGCAGCGGCGCCGCGAACTGGCCCTGCTGGCCTGGCCGGAGGCGGCCGGTACGACCCCCGAGCAGCGCGAGGCCCTGGAACTGGCCGTCCGCCACCACCTGGCCGCGCACGAGGTCGCCGCCGTCCTCGGCAGGGAAGTGGCCGCCGCGCGCGAACTGCTCGCCACGGCCGCCTGCGAGGTCGAGCGCACCCGCGCGGCCCTCGCCGTCGTCGAGACCGGCGGCTGTCCGAGCGTGGCCCACCTCACCGGGGACAGCGGCCTGGTCCTGAGCACGGCGCTGCGCCGCGAGCTGGTCCGCCACGTCGACGACTGCCCGCGCTGCCGCCGCACCGCCGAGCGCGCCGTCCCCGGCCGCTGGCCCGGCGCCACGGTCACCCCGGCCGAGCTGCCCGTGCTGGAGGCCCCGCGCGCGGTCCTCCACATGGCTCTCGCCCACAGCCCACGCGCGCGGGGCGCGGCCGTACCCCGCTTCGACCGGCGCGGCTTCCCGATGGACCCCAAGGACCGTGCGGCCCGCCGCGACCGGCTACGCGCGCGTGCGGTGACGACGACGGTCGTCGCCACGGTGGTGGCCGCTCCCGTCCTGGCCCTGTGGGCCGCCTACCGGGGCGCCCCGACGGCGGAGGGGGAGGGGCCCTCGGCCACCGCGCGCGAGGCGCAGGGCCCCGACGCCCTCGGCAGTGACACGGCCGGCGGCTACGAGAACGCCGGGAACGCCAGCGTGAAGCCCGGCTCCCGGCTCGGCGAGGACGGCGCGGCGGACGTCTCCGTGGAGGTCGTCAGCGTCAACGGCACGGGCGGCGCGAGCTCCGGACAGCTCGACGTCAGCGCCGACGGCGACGGAGACACCACGCTGATCACCCTCAGCGCGTCGGGTTCCGGGCCGGTCGCCTGGTCGGCGTCCACCTCGGCGGACTGGCTCTACCTCAGCCGGTCCTCGGGAACCCTCCAGCCCGGCGAGACGTTGACGATCAAGGTGTACGTCGACCATCTGCGCGAGCCCTCCGGCCACTGGCACGCACAGCTGGCGATCTCCCCGGCCGGCGCCGTGGTCTCCATCGACGGCTACGGCACGGCACCGACCCGCCGCCCCACACCCCGGCCGCCGTCCTCCGTCCCCACCACCCCCACCCCGACCCCGCCCAGCACACCCCCCGCCAGTCCCCCGCCCACCCAGTCCCCACCCGCACCGAACCCGACCCCCACTCCCACAGACCCACCGCCACCCTCCGACTCCCCGCCCCCGACCCCGTCCCAGCAGGGTGGCGAGCCGTCGAGTCCGTCCGGGGGGTAGAGGTGGGATGGGCCCGCGGGCGAGCGGGCCGGCGATCGGGGCCGGGCGCCGAGGGTCGGCGACTCAGTCGCGGAGGGTCAGGGCCCGGGGTGAACGCCGCAGGTCAGCGTTGGTGTCCGTCAGTGAGGGGGACGGGTTCGTCCTGTGCGCGGCGGTTGGCTCCTTGATGTTCTTCCGGTCGGTCGGGACGGGGGGAGGGAAGGAGGCGGGGCTACGAGGTCGGGTCGGCCGGGTGCGGGGCGACCAGGGGGAGTTGCGACGCCAGTCGCTGCTCGCAGAGCTCGACCAGGCGGTCGTAGCCGGCCTTGCCCATCAGTTCCGTCAGTTCGGCCCGGTAGGAGACGTACACCGGCTCGCCCGCGCCGTGCGCCGAGGTCGCCGAGGTGCACCACCAGTGCAGATCGTGGCCGCCCGGACCCCAGCCCCGGCGGTCGTACTCGCCGATGGAGACCTGGAGGACCCGGGTGTCGTCGGGGCGGTCGATCCAGTCGTACGTCCGCCGGATCGGCAGCTGCCAGCACACGTCCGGCTTGGTCTCCAGCGGCTCCCGGCCCTCCCGCAGCGCCAGGATGTGCAGGGAGCAGCCCGCGCCGCCCGCGAACCCCGGGCGGTTCTGGAAGATGCACGAGCCCTGGAACGGGCGGGTCTGGCGGGAACCCTCGTCGTCCTCGGAGACCCAGCCGTTCCGGGTCCCCTCGGCGTGGTGCTGCCAGATCTCCGGCGTGAGCCGTGCCACATGCTCGGCGACCCGCTTCTCGTCGTCCTCGTCCGAGAAGTGCGCGCCCAGCGAGCAGCACCCGTCGTCCGCGCGGCCCGCCTGGATGCCCTGGCAGCCGCTGCCGAAGATGCAGTTCCAGCGAGAGGTCAGCCATGTCAGATCACAGCGGAAGACCTGCTCGTCGTCCGCAGGATCAGGAAACTCCACCCAGGCGCGCGCGAAGTCGAGCCCCTTCTCGTCGCTCACCTTGGGGGCCTTCGGAGACGGGGACTTCTGGGACACGGACGCCTTCGCCTGCGAAGGTTCCTTCACTCCCTTGGAGGATTTGTGGTTCTTCGCCTTTTTCGTCTTTGGCACGCGTCCAGAGTAAGTGGCCGAGGCCCGCACCGGGGACCGTGGACGGACAATCTGGCAGTAGCGTTCCGTACATGAGACTCGGTGTCCTGGACGTGGGTTCGAACACGGTGCATCTGCTGGTGGTGGACGCCCACCCCGGCGCGCGCCCGCTGCCCGCGCATTCGCACAAGGCCGAACTTCGGCTCGCCCAGCTCCTCGACGACAGCGGTGCCATCGGCGACGACGGCATCCACAAGCTGATAGACGTCGTGCAGGACGCGCTGCAGGCCGCCGAGGACAAGGGCGTCGAGGACCTTGTGCCGTTCGCGACCTCCGCCGTCCGGGAGGCGAGCAACGCCGACGACGTCCTCGCGCGTGTGGCCGACGAGACCGGCGTACGACTCCAGGTCCTCAGCGGCGAGGAGGAGGCGCGCCTGACCTTCCTCGCGGTCCGCCGCTGGTTCGGCTGGTCCGCCGGAAAACTCCTGGTCCTGGACATCGGCGGCGGCTCCCTGGAGATCGCCTACGGCATGGACGAGGAGCCGGACACCGCCGTCTCCCTGCCGCTCGGCGCCGGCCGGCTCACCGCGGGCTGGCTGCCCGGCGACCCGCCCGCCCCCGACGCCGTACGCGCCCTGCGCCGCCACGTCCGTACGGAGATCGCCCGCACGGTCGGCGAATTCAGCCGCTTCGGTGCCCCCGACCACGTCGTCGCCACGTCGAAGACCTTCAAGCAGCTCGCCCGCATCGCCGGCGCCGCCCGCAGCGCCGAGGGCCTCTACGTCCAGCGCGAACTCAAGCGCGAGTCCCTGGAGGCCTGGGTCCCGCGGCTGGCGGGCATGACGGAGGAGCAGCGCGGGGAGCTCCCGGGCGTCTCGGAGGGCAGGGCAGGCCAGCTGCTGGCGGGCGCCCTGGTCGCCGAGGGCGCGATGGACCTGTTCGGTGTGGAGAGCCTGGAGATCTGTCCGTGGGCCCTGCGTGAGGGCGTGATCCTGCGGCGCCTCGATCACATGGGGTCCGATTAGTGCCCCGAGGGCACATGGCGTGAGCAACGACCGCATCCGCCCGAATGGCAAAGCTCACAACGGCGAACAGGCACCCCGCACCCGCACGGCCGAACCCCGTAAGGTGACGGACGTGGCTGAACCAAGGGACGTCTCCGTCGCCCTGTCGACGGCCTCCGTATACCCGGAGTCCACGGCGACCGCCTTCGAGATCGCCGCGCGCCTCGGGTACGACGGCGTCGAGGTCATGGTGTGGACCGACCCCGTCAGCCAGGACATCGAGGCGCTGCGCCGCCTGTCGGACTACCACGGCATCCCGATCCTGGCCGTCCACGCCCCCTGCCTGCTGATCACCCAGCGGGTCTGGTCGACGGACCCCTGGGTCAAGCTGCAGCGGGCCCGGGCGGCCGCCGAGAAGCTGGGTGCCTCGACCGTCGTCGTCCACCCGCCCTTCCGCTGGCAGCGCCAGTACGCGCGCGACTTCGTCGACGGGATCTGGCGGATGGCGAACGAGACGGACGTGCGCTTCGCCGTCGAGAACATGTACCCGTGGCGCTACCGCGACCGCGAGATGCTCGCCTACGCCCCCGACTGGGACGTCACCAACCACGACTACCGGCACTTCACGATCGACCTCAGCCACACGGCGACGGCCCGCACGAACGCCCTGGACATGATCGACCGCATGGGCGACCGCCTGGGGCACGTGCACCTCGCCGACGGCCGGGGCTCGGCCAAGGACGAGCACCTGGTGCCCGGCCGCGGTACCCAGCCCTGCGCCGAACTGCTGGAGCGTCTGACGCTGTCCGGTTTCGACGGCCATGTCGTCATCGAGGTCAACACCCGGCGGGCTATGTCCAGCGCCGAGCGCGAGGTCGACCTCGCCGAGGCCCTGGCCTTCACCCGCAAGCACCTGGCGTCGGCGGCAAGGATGCCCCGCCGATGAAAGGGACTCCGGCCATGAGCGGGACGCCTGCCACCGGTGAGCCGGTGGTCCGCAGAAGGGGCCGCCCTCCGCGCGCCGAGTCCGCCGACACCCGTGACCGCATCCTCGCCGCGGCCCGCGAGGAGTTCTCCGAGCGCGGTTACGAGAAGACGTCCGTACGCGGGATCGCCAAGGCCGCCGGGGTCGACTCGGCGCTCGTCCACCACTACTTCGGCACCAAGGAGCAGGTGTTCGAGGCGGCCATCGAGGTCGCCTTCGCACCCGCGCTGAACGCGCCGGACGCGGTGGCCGACGGTCCCCTGGAGGGCGTGGGGGAGCGGCTGACCCGTTTCGTCTTCGGCGTCTGGGACAACCCGACGACCCGTACGCCGCTCCTCGCGATCCTCCGGTCCGCCGTGAACAACGAGACCGCCGCCGCCGTCTTCCGCCGCCTCGTCGCCGCCCAGCTGCTGCGCCGTATCTCCGCCCAGGTGGACCTGCCGGACCCGGAGCTGCGGGCCGAGCTTGCGGCCGCGCAGCTGGTGGGCACGGCGATGATGCGCTACGTGATCAAGCTGGAGCCGCTGGCGTCCGCGGACCTGGAGCAGATCATCGCCCGGGTCGCCCCCGTCGTTCAGGGGCATCTGACGCAACCCTGAGCGTGCATCCCGAGGGTCCGGCACCGCTGCCCGTACCCGGCGATCCGTGGGACACGTGTCCCGCATTCCGGACAACCGTGTCCAGCGTTTGGAGCACCGGCGTACGCTCGGAGACAGTCAGAACTCTCTGGCAGTAGGTCTTCGAAGGAGCGAGCGACGATGCCCGAGCTGAGGTCCCGCACAGTCACCCACGGCCGCAACATGGCGGGCGCCCGCGCCCTGATGCGCGCCTCCGGTGTACCCGGTGCGGACATCGGCCGGAAGCCGATCATCGCGGTCGCGAACTCCTTCACCGAATTCGTGCCGGGCCACACCCATCTGCAGCCGGTCGGCCGGATCGTCAGCGAGGCGATCAAGGAGGCGGGCGGCATCCCGCGCGAGTTCAACACGATCGCCGTGGACGACGGCATCGCGATGGGCCACGGCGGCATGCTGTACTCCCTGCCCTCCCGCGACCTGATCGCGGACTCGGTGGAGTACATGGTCGAGGCGCACTGCGCCGACGCCCTGGTCTGCATCTCCAACTGCGACAAGATCACCCCCGGCATGCTGCTGGCGGCCCTGCGCCTCAACATCCCCACGGTGTTCGTCTCCGGCGGCCCCATGGAGGCCGGCCGCGCCACCCTGGTCGACGGTACGGTCCGCACGCTCGACCTGGTCGACGCGATCTCCGACGCCGTCAACGACAAGATCTCCGACGAGGACATCCTCCGTATCGAGGAGAACGCCTGTCCGACCTGCGGCAGCTGTTCCGGCATGTTCACGGCCAACTCCATGAACTGCCTGACCGAGGCGATCGGCCTGTCCCTGCCCGGCAACGGCTCCGTCCTCGCCACTCACACCGCGCGCAAGCAGCTCTACGTCGACGCGGCCCGCACGGTCATGGAGCTCACCCGCCGCTACTACGAGCAGGACGACGAGTCGGTCCTCCCGCTCAACATCGCCACCTTCCAGGCCTTCGAGAACGCCATGGCCCTGGACATCGCGATGGGCGGCTCCACCAACACGATCCTGCACCTGCTGGCCGCCGCCCAGGAGGCGGGCGTCCCCTTCGGACTGGAGCAGATCGACGCCGTCTCGCGCCGCGTCCCGTGCCTGGCGAAGGTCGCCCCGAACGTGGCGAAGAACCGCACGTACTACATGGAGGACGTGCACCGCGCCGGCGGCATCCCCGCCCTCCTCGGCGAACTGCACCGCGCGGGCCTGCTCAACGAGGACGTCCACGCCGTCCACAGCCCGTCCCTGGCCGACTGGCTGAAGACCTGGGACGTCCGCGGCGGCTCCCCGTCCCCCGAGGCGGTCGAGCTGTGGCACGCCGCCCCCGGCTGCGTCCGCTCCGCCGAGGCCTTCTCGCAGTCCGAGCGCTGGGAGGCGCTGGACGAGGACGCGGAGGGCGGCTGCATCCGCAGCGTCGAGCACGCCTACTCGAAGGACGGCGGCCTGGCCGTCCTGAAGGGCAACCTGGCGGTCGACGGCTGTGTGGTCAAGACGGCCGGCGTCGACGAGTCGATCTGGACCTTCGAGGGCCCCGCGGTCGTCTGCGAGTCGCAGGAGGAGGCCGTCCAGCGGATCCTCACCCAGGAGGTCAAGGACGGCGACGTCGTCGTCATCCGCTACGAGGGCCCCAAGGGCGGCCCCGGCATGCAGGAGATGCTCTACCCGACCTCGTACCTGAAGGGCCGCGGCCTCGGCAAGAGCTGCGCGCTGATCACCGACGGCCGCTTCTCCGGCGGCACCTCCGGCCTCTCCATCGGCCACGCCTCCCCGGAGGCGGCCTCCGGCGGCACCATCGCCCTGGTCCAGGACGGCGACTGCATCCGCATCGACATCCCGAACCGCACGATCGAGCTGCTGGTGGACGAGGCGGAACTGGCCCGCCGCGAGCAGGCCCTGAACGGCGTCTACGCCCCCAAGAACCGCGAACGCAAGGTCTCCGCCGCCCTCCGTGCCTACGCTGCGATGGCGACGAGCGCGGACAAGGGCGCCGTGCGCGACGTGACCAAGCTGGGCTGACCCGGCACAGCAGCGAAGGGGCCGCCTCCGCCGGGGGCGGCCCCTTCGCACGTCACCAGCCGGACGGATCGCGCGCGGCCACGGCGAAGACGGTTCCGTCGGGGGCGGCGGCGTAGACGTGGCCGCCGGCGATCAGAGGTGCCGGCAGATCGGCGTTGACCTTGTCCGCGTGGGCGCCGAGTCGCGGCGGGGTCTGTCCCCTGAGACGTCCGTCGCGTGCGTCGACTGCCAGCAGGCGTCCGTCGGCCGCGGTGAAGTAGACGTGCTCACCGTCGCCGACCGGGGCCGAGCCGCGGCTGACGGACGTCTCGACCTGCCACAGCCGTTTGCCGGCGGCCAGGTCCACCGCTTCCAGCGAGCCGCCCGCCGACAGCAGGTAGACCGTGTCACCGTGCGTGGTGGCCTGAGGGGACAGACGCGGGACCGGCAGCGCCACCCAGCGGGACGTCTTCGAGGCCGGCGTGTAGCGGACCACGGCGCTCGCCCCGGAAGCCTTGTCGAAGGAGAGGAAGATCAGGGACCGGCCCTGGCTGCCGACGGGTTTCAGCACCCCTTGCAGCGAGGCCGTCCAGCGCACGGCGCCGGTGCCGGGATCCACCGCGGTGACGCGGGTGTGCGTCCCTTCCTCGGAGGTGGCGGTCGCGTATGCCAGCGGGTCCCCGGCGAACGAGTCGACGGCCGGCGTGCCGTAGCCGGCGAGCCGCCGGTTCCACTTCGTGCGGCCCGAACGGCCGTCCACACCCGTGAGCGTTCCGTCGGCACGGGTGAGCAGCGTCGTGCCACCGGCGTACCGAACCGTTGTGCCCTGGGGGAGAGGCCGCTTCCACACTTCGTTGCCGGAGCGCAGGTCGAACGCCGTCAGCAGTGAGCCGCCGTTCGTGCACAGCTGCACAAGAGAACCGGAGACGACCGGCGGTTCGCCGATGCGCCTGGCGGCGATCGCGTGGCGCCACAACGGCCGTCCGTCAGCAGGGGAGAGGGCGAAGACCGCGCCGGGCTGTGCACACCACAACGTCCTGTCCCGGTACGAACACTGAGGCATTCCCGCCTCCCCGGGCGCCGGCTTGGCCTTCCAGGATCTGAGCACGGAGGCCGTGGCGGACGGTTCCGGGCCGGCCGGAGCGGGGTCGTCGCTTCCCGTCAGGCGCACGGAGGCAAGCGCGGCGATCACGACGAGCCCGAGCGCCCCGGCGCCCACGGCCACCCTCCTTCCGATCCGCCTCCCGCCCGATGGCGCGGGCTGCTCGGCAGGTGGCTTCGGAGCCGGTCCGTCGCCCGACCGCTGTGCCGGTATGAACGCCTGCGTGTCGTAGGAGGCCGCCACCGACCGCAGTTCCCGCATGAGCTCATCGGGGGTCGGCCGGTCCTCCGGCTCCTTGGCGAGGCACCGCCGCACCAGCGGAGCGAGGCTTTCCGGTACGCCGGTGAGGTCCGGCTCGTCATGCACGACCTGGTAGGCCACGACGTACGGGCTGTCGGAGTCGAAGGGCCCCCGCCCGGTCGCCGCGTGCACCATCACGGACCCGAGCGCGAAGATGTCGGCGGCGGGCCCCACTTCACGCGGCCGCCGGAACTGCTCGGGGGCCATGAAAGGCGGCGTGCCGATCAGCTTGCCGGTCTCTGTGCGCAGTTCGCTGTCCTTCGGCCGGGAGATGCCGAAGTCGATGACCTTCGGCCCGTCCTCGGCGAGCAGCACGTTGCTCGGTTTCAGGTCCCGGTGCACGACCCCGACCCGGTGGATGTCGCGCAGCGCCTCGGCGAGCCCCGCCATCAGCCGGCGCAACTGATCCGGCTGCATCGACCCGTTCCGCTTGACCTCGTCGGAAAGGGTCGGACCCGGAATGAACAGCGTGGCCATCCAAGGCCGTCCGGCATCCGGATCGGCATCGACGACGGGCGCGGTGAAGGCCCCGCTCACCTTGCGGGCGGCGGCCACCTCCTGCCGGAAACGGCCCCTGAACTCGGGATCCTTGGCGAACTCGGCATGTACGACCTTCACCGCGAGCTTCATCCCCGAGGTGCTGCGGGCCAGGTGGACGACACCCATGCCACCTGATCCCAGGCGGGACTCCAGGCGGTAGTGACCGGCGTACTCGGGAAGTTCCGCTTCCGCGCCCGCTCCGGCGTTCCTGCGTGGCGTCATGCGACCACCCCCGTGCTGTTCGACCGCGCGCGCGACGCACGGAGCCTAGTCGATGACTCGTGCGGGACAGAGGCGGCTTGCTAGCCTGCGCGCGCGAGTTGCGCACACGTGTTTCGCGGCTCGTCTCCGGGGAACGAGCGGCGCTCCATGGCTGGCATGGGGCCCAAGGGGGAAAGGTTTCACATGTCTGTTGACCGTGCCGAAGAGGCCGCGACCGGTACTGAGCGCGAGGCCATGACGGCCGAGGCAGCCATTCGCACGTACGCGGTCGCTCCCGGCGTCCGCCTGAACGTCCGCAACGGCCCCGGCACCAGCTACGGCATCGTGCGTGTCCTGCCCGAGGGGACCCGGGTCCCGGTCTTCTGCCAGACGCCGGGGACGAACGTGAGCGGTCCGTACGGGACGTCGAACATCTGGGACAACATCGACAACGGCGAGTACGTGTCCGACGCCTACGTCCAGACCGGCAGCGACGGCTACATCGCGTCGCGCTGCGCCTGACCCCACCGGGGGCCCGCCCCCCGCCCGGCGCCATAATCGTTCCGTGAGCGACGAAACCGGCACCCCGGGCACCCCGGCGGGCTCCCCAGAGGGCACGGCCCCGAGCGGCGGCCCGCGCCCCGAGCCTCTCCGCTTCTTCGGGACCACCTGGGTGAACCACGACAACGGCTACGCGGCCCGCCGCGCCGGCGTCGCCGTCGGCTCGCTCGCCACGGCCGTCGTCTCCTGCCTGGTCCTCCGCTTCGCCTACGAGGGCATCCGGCTCGCCGAAACCGGCTCCTTCGTGACCGTGCTGATCACCGTCATGTTCGCGATCTGCAGCGCGCTCGCCTTCCGCAACACCTGGGAGGGCTTCGGCACGCGGCACGACCCGCAGCGCCAGGCGTCCCTGCGCGGCCTGCTCGCCATCGGCTTCGTCGGCTCCCTCCTCGCCTACTTCTTCCGCTCCCTCATCGAGGCGCCCGGCGAGAAGCTGCACCGCGAGGAGTACGCGAAGGCCCGCGAGGAGTACCAGCGCCGCACCTTGCGGCGTACCGGCAACCCGTCGAAGAAGAAGCGCCGCCGCTGACGCCTGCGCCGGCCGGTCCGGGGCCCGGCCGAGTTCCTGCGTCATGGAGGCCAAGTGCCCGAAGCGGTGGTGTTCTTGTCGGTATGACCACCACACCACCGCCCGCATCCACACCCTCGCCCACGGACCGCGCCCACTCCTTCAACTCCGCTGCCGCGCAGTACGCCGCGAACCGCCCCTCCTACCCGCCCGCCCTCTTCGACGCCGTCGAGGAGCTGGCCGGCCGGTCTCTGTCGGGTGCCAGGGTCGTGGACGTCGGCGCCGGTACCGGGATCGCGACCGCCCTTCTGCATGACCGCGGTGCCGACGTGCTCGCCGTCGAACCCGGCGAGGGCATGGCCGCCGAGTTCCGCCGCGGGCTGCCGCATCTCCCGATCGTCCGGGGCAACGGCAACGCCCTCCCCCTCGCCGACGCACACGCCGACTTCGTCACCTACGCCCAGGCCTGGCACTGGACCGACACCGCCCGTTCGGTGCCGGAGGCGCTGCGCGTACTGCGGCCGGGCGGCGCGCTGGCGCTGTGGTGGAACGGTGACGCGCTGGACGTCGAGTGGGTCGCCGAGGCCGCCGCCCGCATCGGCGGCTTCTTCGGCGTGGACATGATCGCCAAGCAGCGGGACGGCAGCCGCCCGGAACTGGCCGACCCGAGCGGCCGCCTCCGCTTCAGCCGCCGGGTGGTCCGCTGGAGCCGCCGCGTCACGATCGACACCCACCTCGCCAACATCGGCAGCCACTCGGCGTTCCTCCTCACGCCCGCCGACCGCAGGACCGCCTTCCTCGAACAGGAGCGCGCCCACCTGCTGAAGGTCTTCCCGGACGGCATCGTCGAGGAGACCTACGACGTGCTCCTCCTCGTGGCCACCAAGCCCTGACCCAGGGCTGCCGCACGGACAGGACAGCGGCGGTCGGGCGCGGACGGCATCCAGCCGCCACCCCGGCCGCCGCTTTTCCTTGCACTGCCCGCGCTTTCCCTGCCACCGCCCTTGACGCCAGGACCTTCCGGCCCAATTATTCATCGCATGATGAATTATGCCGTCCAGGCCGACGACCTCACTGTCGTCCGCGGCTCCCGCACCGTCCTGCACCATCTCCGCTTCACCGTGCCCCGCGGCCAGATCACCGGCCTGCTCGGCCCCTCCGGCTGCGGCAAATCCACCCTCATGCGCTCCGTCGTCGGCACCCAGGCCAAGGCCACCGGCACCCTGAACGTCCTCGGTCACCCGGCCGGCCACCCCACCCTGCGCAGCCGCATCGGCTATGTCACCCAGGCCCCCTCCGTGTACGACGACCTGACCGTCCGCCAGAACCTCGAGTACTTCGCCGCGGTCCTCGACCCCGGCCGCGCAGCCGCCGACCGCCGCCACGAACACGTCACCCGCGCCATCGCCGACGTCGACCTCACCAGCCATGCCGACGCCCTCGCCGGAAACCTCTCCGGCGGCCAGCGAGGGCGGGTCTCCCTGGCCGTGGCCCTGCTCGGCACGCCCGAACTGCTCGTCCTGGACGAACCCACCGTCGGCCTCGACCCCGTCCTGCGCCGCGACCTGTGGACCCTCTTCCACGACATCGCCGCCACCCGCGGCGCCACCCTCCTCATCTCCTCCCACGTCATGGACGAGGCCGAGCGCTGCCACCGCCTCCTCCTCATGCGCGAGGGCGAGATCCTCGCCGACGACACCCCCGACGCCCTGCGCACCCGCACCGGCACCGACACCGTCGAGGCCGCATTCCTCCACCTCGTCGACGAAGCCGCAGCCGCACACCGCACCCAGCACACGCCCCACGCCCAGGAGACGACCCGATGAGTACGACCGCCCCCACCGGCGCGCTCAGCACCTCACGCACCGCCGCCACCGCCGCCCGGGTCCTGCGCCAGCTCCGGCACGACCCGCGCACCATCGCCCTGATGCTCCTCATCCCGTGCCTGATGCTGATCCTGCTGCGCTACGTCTTCGACGCCAGCCCCCGCACCTTCGACAACATCGGCGCCTCCCTGCTCGGCGTCTTCCCGCTGATCACGATGTTCCTGGTCACCTCCATCGCCACCCTGCGCGAACGCACCTCCGGCACCCTCGAACGCCTCCTCGCCATGCCCCTCGGCAAGGCCGACCTCATCGCCGGCTACGCCCTCGCCTTCGGCGCCCTCGCCGTCGTCCAGTCCGCCCTCGCCACCGGACTCGCCGTGTGGCTGCTCGGCCTCGACGTCACCGGCTCACCCTGGCTGCTCCTCCTCGTAGCCCTCCTCGACGCCCTGCTCGGCACGGCCCTCGGCCTCTTCGTCTCGGCCTTCGCGGCCTCGGAATTCCAGGCGGTCCAGTTCATGCCCGCGGTGATCTTTCCCCAGCTCCTCCTGTGCGGCCTGTTCACTCCCCGGTCCGACATGCACCCCGCGCTCACCGCCATCTCCGACGTCCTGCCGATGTCGTACGCCGTCGACGGCATGAACCAGGTCCTGCACCACACCGACATGACGACCACCTTCGTGCGGGACGTCCTGATCGTGGCGGGTTGCGCGGTCCTGGTGCTGGGGCTGGGAGCGGCGACCCTGCGACGCCGGACGGCGTGAGCCCGAAGCGGCCGCTCCCCGGCCCGCGTCCGCCCACCGGACAACCGAACCGCACCCCTCCTCGCCGGTGCCAGACTGAACACCATGAGCCAGAAAGTCGCAGTCCTCGGCACCGGCAAGATCGGCGAAGCCCTGCTCAGCGGAATGATCAGGGCCGGCTGGGCCCCCGCCGACCTCCTGGTCACCGCCCGCCGCCCCGAACGCGCCGAAGAACTCCGCACCCGCTACGGAGTCACCCCGGTCAGCAACACCGAGGCCGCCAAGACCGCCGACACCCTCATCCTCACGGTCAAGCCGCAGGACATGGGTACCCTCCTGGACGAGCTGGCCCCGCACGTCCCCGCCGACCGCCTGGTCATCAGCGGCGCCGCCGGTATCCCCACCTCCTTCTTCGAGGAGCGCCTGGCCGCAGGCACCCCGGTCGTCCGCGTCATGACGAACACCCCGGCTCTCGTCGACGAGGCCATGTCGGTCATCTCCGCCGGCAGCCACGCCACCGAGCAGCACCTCGCCCACGCCGAGGAGATCTTCGGCGGCGTCGGCAAGACCCTCCGCGTCCCCGAGAGTCAGCAGGACGCCTGCACCGCCCTGTCCGGCTCCGGACCCGCGTACTTCTTCTATCTGGTCGAGGCCATGACCGACGCCGGCATCCTGCTGGGCCTGCCCCGCGACAAGGCCCACGACCTCATCGTCCAGTCCGCCATCGGCGCCGCCGTGATGCTCCGCGACAGCGGCGAACACCCCGTCAAGCTCCGCGAGAACGTCACCTCCCCGGCCGGCACCACCATCAACGCCATCCGTGAACTGGAGAACCACGGCGTACGAGCCGCCCTCATCGCCGCCCTCGAAGCCGCCCGCGACCGCAGCCGCGAACTCGCCTCCGGCAAGAAGGACTGACCCGGCGCCGGGGCGAGCGCTCGACGCAACCCGCCCGCCCCGCTCGTCCCGGCCCTGACCGCCCTGTCGACCGCCCTATCGACCGGTCGTGCTCAACGCCGTCTCGAACGCCGGCGGCAACAACCCGATCGCCCGGTACGCCGCATCGACGGTCGGCCGAGCCATCGCCCTCGCCTTCTGCGCACCATCCCGCAGCACCCCCTCCACAAAGGCAGGATCCGCGCACAGCTCCCTGTGCCTGGCCTGCACCGGCCTGAGAACCTCCACCACGGCCTCCGCGGTGTCCTTCTTCAAGGCGCCGTACGAGTCGTAAACGCCTGCCAGTGACTCAGGGTTCCCGTCCGTGCACGCAGCGAGAATCTCCAGCAGGTTCGCGATCCCCGGCCGCCCCTCCCGGTCGTACTCCACATCCCGCCCGCTGTCGGTGACCGCCCGCATGACCTTCTTCCGCACCACGTCCGGCTCGTCGAGCAGATAGACGACCCCCAGACCCGAGTCGTCCGACTTCCCCATCTTCGACGCCGGCTTCTGCAGATTCATCACCCGCGCCGCGACCCCCGGGCGCGCCGCCTCCGGCACCACGAAGGTGCGCCCGTACCGCTGGTTGAACCGCACCGCCACATCCCGCGCCAGCTCGACATGCTGCACCTGGTCGTCCCCGACCGGCACCTCGTCCGCCCCGTACGCCAGGATGTCCGCCGCCATCAGCACCGGGTACGTCAGCAGAGACAGCCGCACGCTCCCGCCGCGCTCCCGCTCCCGTGCGGCCTTCTCCTTGTACTGGATCATCCGCCGCATCTCACCGTCGGTCGCCACGCACTCCAGCAGGTACGACAGCCGCGTGTGCTCGTCGACATGGCTCTGCAGGAACACGGTGCACACCTCGGGATCGAGCCCGGCCGCCAGCATCAACGTCGCCGTCTGCCGACTGAGCCTGCGCACCCGCGCCGGATCGTGCTCCACGGTCAGCGCGTGCAGATCCACGACGCAGAACACCGCGTCGGCCCGGTGCTGGTCCGTCTCCACCCAGCGCCGCATGGCTCCCAGGTAGTTGCCCAGCGTCAGGTGCCCGGTCGGCTGGATTCCGCTGAAGACCCGCGTCATCTCCACTCCACCTCCTGCTCGAAGCCGCCGCTCCTGCGGCCGGCCCCCGGAGTCCTGGAGGGGAAACAAGAACGGCCGCCGAGGCGGCGGCCGTTGGATGCATACGTGCGTACGGCCGCCGTCAGGCGGCCCACCAAAGCTGGGTACACGTACGCGTGGTCATGTCGACCAGGGTACGCCCTGCGAGTGGTCCCCGGGCAGGAGTTGACACGCCCCACGCCGGTACGTAGTGTTCTCCGGGTTGTCCGACGTGAGCGCCGACTCCGGTCGGTCCCCGGACAGCCATTCCGCAAGTACCAGCCACTCTTCGACGCTTCGGCGCCGACTGCTTTGGCGTGCGTATTTGCGAAATGAGGAATCCGCGTTCGAAAGAACGCAGCCCCCGATTAGCTCGGGAGCGCGGAATCCGCTAAAGTCTCACTCGTCGGAACGGCCCAACGGCCGGGAAGACAAACCCGCTGACTGGGAGTCAGACGCCGAAAGGATCTGATAGAGTCGGAACCGCCGGAAAGGGAAACGCGAGAGCGGGAACCTGGAAAGCACCGAGGAAATCGGATCGAGAAAAGATCTGATAGAGTCGGAAACACC
>NZ_JBVIDS010000021.1:0-23447 GCF_055572255.1 Streptomyces sp. NPDC030799
CGGAACGGCACCGACTGGTAGAGGGAGGCCGCCCCCGGCTCGGGACGCGGGTCGCGGGCGGGCGGGGTGAGGTCCTTCACGCGCTCCACGACCTGCCGCAGATGCTCGGGCGTCGTGCCGCAGCAGCCACCCACCAGGGACAGGCCGTACTCGCGGACGAAGGTCTCCTGCGCGTCGGCCAGCTCGGACGGCGTCAGCGGGTAGTGGGCGCCGTCCTTGCCGAGGACGGGCAGGCCCGCGTTGGGCATGCAGGACAGCGGGATGCGGGCGTTGCGGGCGAGGTAGCGCAGGTGCTCGCTCATCTCGGCCGGGCCGGTGGCGCAGTTCAGGCCGATCATGTCGATGCCGAGCGGCTCCAGCGCGGTGAGGGCCGCGCCGATCTCGGAGCCGAGGAGCATGGTGCCGGTGGTCTCGACGGTGACCGACACGATGACCGGCAGGTCGAGGCCGAGGGCGTCGAGGCCACGGCGGGCGCCGAGGACGGCGGCCTTGGTCTGCAGCAGGTCCTGGGTGGTCTCCACGAGCAGCGCGTCGGCACCGCCGGTGACCAGGCCCTCGGCGTTGCGCTGGTAGGCGTCGCGCAGGGTGGTGTACGGGGCGTGGCCGAGGGTCGGCAGCTTGGTGCCGGGGCCGATCGAGCCGAGGACCCAGCGGGGCCGGCCGTCCCGCGCGGTGAAGTCGTCGGCGGCCTCGCGGGCGACCCGGGCGCCGGCCTCGGACAGCTCGAAGATCCGGTCGGCGATCTCGTACTCGCCGAGGGCGGAGTGGTTGGCCCCGAAGGTGTTGGTCTCGACGCAGTCCACGCCCACCGCGAAGTACGCCTCGTGGACGGAGCGGACGATGTCGGGGCGGGTGAGGTTGAGGATCTCGTTGCAGCCCTCCAGCTGCTGGAAGTCCTCAAGCGTGGGTTCCTGGGCCTGGAGCATGGTGCCCATGGCTCCGTCGGCGACCACCACACGGGTGGCGAGCGCCTGTCGGAGCGCGGACGCACGGGTCCGGCTGTCGGCGGAAGGGGACGGTGGCAACGAGGCCATGAAAGGGCTCCCTAGGTGCGACGGCTGTCGGCTATGCGGCTTCCCCGGCGGGCGGGGATGCCGCACGGCGTCAGAGTAACCGGGAGTGGGCTTGGATGGGCAGCGGCGTCCACGGGCCGGACGCGGATGGCCGGTGTGCCACGGCCGGGTCACGTGTGATGTAACAGGTGCTGTCCCACCATTAGCGGGACGTCGGCATGGACCGGTAGTGTTCGACATTGCCGAACGGCGGGTAACGGAACGGATGACGGTGTACGACAGGTGTCGTCACCGGCGGACGGTACGGCGACGTTCGACGACAGTCGAAGGGGACGGAGGCAGGACGGCGATGGCACGGAACATCCAGTCGCTCGAACGGGCGGCCGCGATGCTGCGGCTGCTCGCGGGCGGCGAGCGACGGCTCGGCCTGTCGGACATCGCCTCGTCAGTGGGCCTCGCCAAGGGCACCGCACACGGCATTCTGCGCACCCTCCAGCAGGAGGGGTTCGTGGAGCAGGACGACACCTCCGGGCGCTACCAGCTGGGCGCGGAGCTGCTGCGCCTGGGCACCACCTATCTGGACGTGCACGAGCTGCGGGCGCGGGCCCTGGTGTGGACGGACGACCTCGCCCGGTCCAGCGGGGAGAGCGTGTACCTGGGGGTGCTGCACCAGCAGGGCGTGCTCATCGTGCACCACGTCTTCCGGCCGGACGACAGCCGGCAGGTGCTGGAGATCGGCGCGATGCAGCCGCTGCACTCCACCGCGCTCGGCAAGGTGCTCTCGGCCTACGATCCGGTCGCGCACAGCGAGGCGCTGGAGGCCGACCGCAAGCCCTTCACCGACCGCACGGTGTGCGACATGGACGACTTCGAGCACCTTCTCGACATGATCCGCGCGCGTGGCTACGCGGCCGACGTGGAGGAGACCTGGGAGGGCGTGGCGTCGGTCGCCGCGCCCGTCCACGACCGGCGCCGCATGCCCGTGGGCGCGGTCGGCATCACCGGCGCCGTGGAACGGCTGTGCCGGGACGGCGAGCTGCGCCCGGAGCTGATCGCCGCGGTGCGCGACTGCGCCCGGGCGGTGTCCAGGGACCTGGGCGCGGGACGGTTCTGAGCGCTGAGCGCTCCCCCTGCGGGTGCACCGGGACGCCGGGCGGCGTTCCGGTTGTCGCCATACCCTGAAATGGACATATAGGGCTAAAGCTATACGTCAGCGTGTGAAGAGTGACAACCGGAATCGATCAATAACGATCCTGTTTTCGAGAACAGAACCCTTGACGCATGCGTAACGCCGAAGCAAGACTCCCGTCCATCGGTCGGCATTGTCGAACACCTACCGGCAATACGCGCTAGAGTGTGACAACGCCAAGGGCCGGCATCGCTCTCACCCCCGAGGGCGCCAGAACCCCCGGTGGGACCCGGGGTTCGGCGAACCCTGGACGAAGGACAAAGGAGTCGCGGGTGTCCAGCTCCGACATCTTCATCGGCGAGACCATCGGTACCGCCATACTCATCCTGCTCGGCGGCGGCGTCTGCGCGGCCGTCACGCTCAAGGCCTCCAAGGCCCGTAACGCCGGTTGGCTCGCCATCACCTTCGGGTGGGGCTTCGCCGTCCTGACGGCTGTGTACATTTCCGGACCGCTCTCCGGTGCGCACCTGAACCCGGCCGTCACCGTCGCCCTGGCCATCAAGGACGGCGACTGGACCAACGTTCCGACCTATCTCGCCGGCCAGCTGCTCGGCGCGATGATCGGCGCGACGCTGGTGTGGGTCGCCTACTACGGACAGTTCCACGCCCACCTGACCGACAAGGAGATCGTCGGCGGCCCGGGCGCGCAGGCCACCGCGGCCAAGGCGGTCGAGGCCCAGGAGAAGGGCGCAGGACCGGTCCTCGGCGTCTTCTCCACCGGTCCGGAGATCCGGAACGTGGCGCAGAACCTCGCCACGGAGATCATCGGCACCGTCGTGCTGATCCTGGCGGTCCTCACGCAGGGCCTGAACGACAAGGGCAACGGCCTCGGCATCCTCGGCGGTCTGATCACCGCGTTCGTGGTGGTGTCGATCGGTCTGTCCCTGGGCGGCCCGACGGGCTACGCGATCAACCCGGCCCGTGACCTGGGCCCCCGCATCGTGCACGCCCTGCTGCCGCTGCCCAACAAGGGCGGTTCCGACTGGGCTTACGCCTGGATCCCGGTGGTCGGTCCGCTGATCGGCGGCGCGATCGCTGCAGGCATATACAACGTCGCCTTCGCTTAAGAATCACCTCGAAGCACGCGCCGTACGTACAAGCCCCTCACCACGGATCTTTCAGGAGCACACAGTGACCGACGCCCACACCGCAGGCCCGTTCATCGCCGCGATCGACCAGGGCACGACCTCCTCGCGCTGCATCGTCTTCGACCGGGACGGCCGTATCGTCTCCGTCGACCAGAAGGAGCACGAGCAGATCTTCCCGAAGCCGGGCTGGGTCGAGCACAACGCCAACGAGATCTGGACCAACGTCCAGGAAGTCGTCGCCGGAGCCGTCCAGAAGGCCGGCATCACCCGTGACGACATCAAGGCCATCGGCATCACCAACCAGCGCGAGACCACCGTGCTGTGGGACAAGAACACCGGTGAGCCCGTCTACAACGCCCTTGTCTGGCAGGACACCCGCACCGACGCCCTCTGCCGGGAGCTGGGCCGCAACGTCGGCCAGGACCGCTTCCGCCGCGAGACCGGCCTGCCGCTGGCCTCGTACTTCTCCGGCCCCAAGGCCCGCTGGCTGCTCGACAACGTCGACGGCCTGCGGGAGCGCGCCGAGGCGGGCGACATCCTCTTCGGCACCATGGACACCTGGGTCATCTGGAACCTGACCGGTGGTGTCAACGGCGGCAAGCACGTCACCGACGTGACCAACGCCTCCCGCACCCTGCTGATGAACCTGCACACCATGCAGTGGGACGACAAGATCGCCGAGTCGATCGGCGTGCCGCTGCAGATCCTGCCGGAGATCCGCTCCTCGGCCGAGGTCTACGGCGAGGTCACCGGCGGCAAGCTGGGCGACCTGCTCGGCGGCATCCCGGTCGCCTCCGCGCTCGGCGACCAGCAGGCGGCCCTGTTCGGCCAGACCTGTTTCTCCGAGGGCGAGACCAAGTCCACCTACGGCACCGGCACCTTCATGGTGATGAACACCGGTGACAAGATCATCAACTCCTACGCCGGTCTGCTGACCACGGTCGGTTACAAGATCGGCGACCAGCCGACGGTCTACGCCCTGGAGGGCTCGATCGCCGTCACGGGCTCCCTGGTGCAGTGGATGCGCGACCAGATGGGCCTGATCTCCACCGCCGCCGAGATCGAGACGCTCGCGCTCTCGGTCGAGGACAACGGCGGCGCCTACTTCGTACCGGCGTTCTCCGGTCTGTTCGCCCCGCACTGGCGTTCCGACGCCCGCGGTGTGATCGCCGGTCTGACCCGGTACGTCACCAAGGCGCACCTTGCGCGCGCCGTCCTTGAGGCCACCGCCTGGCAGACGCGGGAGATCGCCGACGCCATGGTCAAGGACTCCGGCGACGAGCTGGTGACCCTCAAGGTCGACGGCGGCATGACCGCCAACAACCTGCTGATGCAGACCCTCGCCGACGTCCTGGACGCACCCGTGGTGCGCCCGATGGTCGCCGAGACCACCTGCCTCGGCGCCGCCTACGCCGCCGGCCTCGCCGTCGGCTTCTGGTCCAGCACCGACGAACTGCGCGCCAACTGGCGCCGGGCCGCCGAATGGACCCCCCGCATGGACGCGGACACCCGCGACCGTGAGTACAAGAACTGGCTCAAGGCCGTCGACCGGACCATGGGCTGGATCGAGGACGAGAGCTGAGCGGCTCCCCCAGCTCAGCCATCTCTGACGAGGAGTAAGTACCCGACATGACCAGTCAGTCCACCCTGCAGACCGTGCCTGCCCTGGGGACGCACCCGGCCTCCGGCTCCAACCCGAGCCGGGCCGAGACCAGGGAGCAGCTCTCCAAGGCGTCGTACGACCTTCTGGTGATCGGCGGCGGCATCCTGGGCATCTCCACCGCCTGGCACGCCGCGCAGTCCGGCCTGAGGGTGGCTCTGGTCGACGCCGGCGACTTCGCCGGCGCCACCTCCTCCGCCTCCTCCAAGCTGCTCCACGGCGGTCTGCGCTACCTGCAGACCGGCGCGGTGAAGCTGGTGGCGGAGAACCACTTCGAGCGCCGTGCGGTCTCCCGCCAGGTGGCCCCCCACCTGGCGAACCCGCTCACCTTCTACCTCCCCGTGTACAAGGGGGGCCCGCACGGCGCGGCGAAGCTCGGCGCGGGCGTCTTCGCCTACTCCGCGCTCTCCGCGTTCGGTGACGGCGTCGGCCACCTGCTCTCGCCCGCCAAGGCGGCGCAGGACGTGCCCGAGCTGCGCACCGAGAACCTCAAGGCCGTGGCCGTGTACGGCGACGACCAGATGAACGACGCCCGCATGGCGCTGATGACGGTCCGCGCGGCCGTCGAGGCGGGCGCGGTCGTCCTCAACCACGCCGAGGTCACCGGCCTGCGCTTCACCAACGGCCGGGTCACCGGCGCCGACCTCAAGGACCGCACGTCCGGTGACGAGTTCGGGGTCAACGCCCGTCTGGTGCTGAACGCGACCGGCCCCTGGGTCGACCACCTGCGCAGGATGGAGGACCCGAACGCGGCGCCGTCCATCCGCCTGTCCAAGGGCGCGCACCTGGTCCTGAAGCGGACGTCCCCGTGGAAGGCCGCGCTGGCGACCCCCATTGACAAGTACCGCATCACCTTCGCCCTCCCCTGGGAGGACATGCTGCTGCTCGGCACCACCGACGAGGAGTTCGAGGGCGACCCGGCGGACGTGTCCGTCAACGAGAAGGACATAGCCCAGATCCTGGACGAGGCCGCGTTCTCCGTCCGGGACCAGCAGCTCAAGCGCGACCTGATCACCTACGCCTTCGCCGGTCTGCGGGTGCTGCCGGGCGGTCCCGGTGACACCGCCAAGGCCAAGCGCGAGACGGTGGTGACCGAGGGCAAGGGCGGCATGCTGTCCGTTGCGGGCGGCAAGTGGACGACGTTCCGGCACATCGGCCGTACGGTCATGCAGAAGCTGGAGTCGCTGCCGGGCCACCCGCTCGGTGACGACTTCGAGCCGATCTCCTCGCTGCCGAAGAAGCTGCCGCTGCCCGGCGTCGCCAACCCGCGCGCGGTCGCACACCGCCTGCTGGTGGACGGCCCGGCGCCGGGTCCGCGCATGGCCGCCGACACCGCCAAGCACCTGGCCACCCACTACGGCTCCCTGGCCTTCGACATCGCCCGCCTGGCGAACGACAACCCGGAGCTGGCCGAGCGCGTCCACCCCGACGCCCCGGAGATCTGGGCGCAGGTCGTGTGGGCCCGTGACCACGAGTGGGCCGAGACGCCGGACGACGTGCTGCGCCGCCGTACCACGCTGACCATCCGCGGCCTGGCCACGGACGAGGTCCGCGCGAAGGTGCAGGACCTGCTGGACAAGAAGTAGCCGTCGGTGTGGCCGGTCCGCCGTCCCGACCGGGACCGGCCACACCGCAGCGCCGGACCGCCGCACCGGGTCCGGACAACCGAGAGGGGCGACCCCACGCCGATGGGGCCGCCCCTCTCTCCTGCCCGGGGGGCGTTGTCAGTGCCGGGTGCCTCCATGGGGGCATGAACAACGATCAAGCGCGCTGCCGGAGCCGGGGCGGCGGGAAGCAGCACCTGACGAAGCCCTTCCTGGCATCTGCTCGTCACCGGCCCTCACCGGGGCCACATATGGTTCGACGCGCCGCCCGCATAATGTGCTGAGACATCCGATGTCTGACGCATGGGGCGGGCGACAGGAGGCCTGGGATGGCAGTCACCGACGAGGCGATCGAGAAGATCAAAGGCATGATCGTCTCCGGTGCGCTGCGGCCCGGGGACCGGTTGCCCAAGGAGAGCGAGCTGGCCGCCGAGCTGGGCCTGTCCCGGAACTCGCTGCGGGAGGCCGTACGGGCGCTGTCGCTGATCCGGATCCTGGACGTGCGCCAGGGCGACGGCACGTACGTCACCAGCCTCGATCCCCAACTGCTGCTGGAGGCGCTGGGTTTCGTCGTGGACTTCCACCGCGACGACACCGTGCTGGAGTTCCTGGCGGTGCGCCGGATCCTGGAGCCGGCCGCGACGGCGATGGCGGCCGTGCGGATCGGCGAGCAGCAACTGGACGCCCTCACCGCCCAGCTGGACGCGCTGGGCGACGACCCCTCGGTGGAGGAACTGGTCGCCGCCGACCTGGAGTTCCATCGCGGCATCGTGCGCGGCGCCGGCAACTCGGTGCTGTGCTCACTGCTGGACGGACTGTCGGGTCCGACCACGCGGGCGCGGATCTGGCGGGGCCTCACCCAGGAGGACGCCGTCGGCCGCACCCTGCGCGAGCACCGGGCGATCCTCGCCGCGCTGCGCGACCGGGACGCGGAGGCCGCCCGCTCCTGGGCGACGGTGCACATCGCGAGCGTGGAGCAGTGGTTGCGCAGCACACTGTGAAACGCCTGCGCGCAGCGGTCCCCGCTCCCTGGCCGCAGGGGTGTTCCACGGCGGCGAACGGGGCAGTGATCCGTTCACTCCCCCACGCAGGGGGCTGCGGGCGCCCCCGCCGGACGCCGTAAGGTTGGTGAGTCAAGCGAGGGCACGTCGGAAGGAGGCACTGGGTGATCGAGCTGGAGGGGGTTCCCGAGCTGATCGACCCAGTCATGGTGGCCGCGTTCGAGGGCTGGAACGATGCCGGCGACGCCGCCTCCACGGCGGTCGCGCATCTGGAACGCGAGTGGAAGGGCGAGGTGTTCGCGGCGCTGGACGCCGAGGACTACTACGACTTCCAGGTGAACCGGCCCACGGTGTTCATGGACGGCGGAGTGCGGAAGATCACTTGGCCGACGACCCGGCTGTCGGTGGTCCGCGTCGGCGGTGCGAAGCCGCGCGACCTGGTGCTGGTCCGCGGTATCGAACCGTCCATGCGCTGGCGCTCGTTCTGCAACGAGCTGCTCGGCTTCGCGCACGAGCTGGGCGTGGAGCTGGTGGTCATCCTGGGCGCCCTGCTCGGTGACACCCCGCACACGCGTCCGGTGCCGGTCAGCGGGGTGACGTCGGACCCGGACCTGGCGCAGCGCATGGACCTGGAGGAGACCAAGTACGAGGGTCCGACGGGCATCGTCGGCGTCCTGCAGGAGGCGTGCACGCACGCCGGCGTCCCGGCGGTGTCGCTGTGGGCGGCCGTGCCGCACTACGTCTCCCAGCCGCCCAACCCGAAGGCCACGCTGGCGCTGCTGAACCGGCTGGAGGATCTGCTGGACCTGCGGATCCCGCAGGGCGAGCTGCCCGAGGACGCGCGGGCGTGGCAGGTCGGGGTGGACCAGCTGGCCGCGGAGGACAGCGAGGTCGCCGAGTACGTCCAGACGCTGGAGGAGGCCCGGGACACCGCGGAGCTGCCGGAGGCGTCGGGTGAGGCGATCGCCCGCGAGTTCGAGCGGTATCTGCGGCGCCGGGACGTGGGCCCTCCGGGCGGTAAGCAGAGGCCTCCGGCCGGAGGCGGGGCGTCCCGGGAGGATGACGAGGACGGTTCGGAGGACTGAGGCTCCGACGGCTGAGGTACGGCGAAGGGGCGGTTCCCGTGTTCGGGAACCGCCCCTTCACTGTGTCACCTTCTCTGTGTCACCGACGCGCCATGGGCTGCCGCGACAGACCGTCGGGCGTATGACGGCCCGTCGTGGCCTGTCGCGCCCACGCGGCGGTAGCCGCATGTCACACACAGCCCCGCGCCCCTTGAGGGGCGCTCGCGGTGTCTACAGGGCCACCCCGAGGTCTACAGGGCCACCCCGAGCAGCGCGTCCACCGCTCGCGTCACCACGCCGGGCGCGCCGGTGTCCGTGCCGTCCTCCTGCTCCTGACGGGCCGCCCAGCGGTCCACCGCCGCGAGTGCGGCGGGGGCGTCCAGGTCGTTGGACAGGGCCTCGCGGATCTCCTCGACCAGGGCGTCGGCGGAGGGACCGTCGGGGCGGGAGACGGCCGCGCGCCAGCGGCCGAGGCGGGTGACGGCGTCCTGGAGGACCTGGTCGGTCCACTCCCAGTCGGCGCGGTAGTGGTGGGCGAGCAGGGCGAGGCGGATGGCGGCCGGGTCGACGCCCTCGCGGCGCAGCTGGGAGACGAAGACGAGATTGCCCTTGGACTTGGACATCTTCTCGCCGTGCAGGGCGACCATGCCGGCGTGGACGTACGCCTTGGCCATGGGGAACTCGCCGGTGAGCACCTGGGCGTGCGAGGCGCCCATCTCGTGGTGCGGGAAGGCGAGGTCGGAGCCGCCGCCCTGGACGTCGAAGCCCATGCCGAAGTGGTCCAGGGCGATGGCCACGCACTCGATGTGCCAGCCGGGGCGGCCGGGGCCGAGGGAGGCGCCGTCCCAGCTGGGCTCGCCCTCACGGGCCGCCATCCACAGCATCGGGTCGAGTGGGTTCTTCTTGCCCGGACGGTCCGGGTCGCCGCCGCGCTCGGCGGACAGCAGCCGCATCGCGGCCGCGTCGAGGTTCGAGACCTTGCCGAAGTTCGGGTCGGACTCGACGGAGAAGTAGATGTCGCCCTCCAGCTCGTAGGCGGCGCCGAGGTCGCGCAGCCGCTCCACGAGCGGGACGATGCCGGGTATCGCCTCGACGGCGCCTATGTAGTGCTGGGGCGGGAGCAGCCGCAGGGCGGTCATGTCCTCACGGAAGAGTGCCGTCTGCTGCTCGGCGAGGGCGACCCAGTCGACGCCGTCCCGCTCCGCGCGCTCCAGCAGCGGATCGTCGACGTCGGTGACGTTCTGGACGTAATGAACCTGCCGCTTGGTGTCGAGCCACACGCGCTGAACGAGGTCGAACGCGTTGTAGGTCGCCGCGTGACCCATGTGGGTCGCGTCGTACGGGGTGATGCCGCAGACGTAGATACGGGCGACGGGACCGGGGTCGAGGGTGACGAGGCCGCCGGTCGCGGTGTCGTGGATCCTCAGGTCGCGGCCCTGACCAGGCAGGGCGGGGACCTCGGAAGCGGGCCAGGCATGCATGTACATGAGCCTAACCGGCCAGGAGCTGCGGATACGAATGGGATCGCGCTGGATGGCCGGTTGTGCGCTCTTGTACATGCGCGGCAGATGTGCTTACACGGGCGGCCAGGGGATGGCCGGCCACTCCCCGCCGGGTTCCGGGTGCACTCCCGTGGTGAGCAGTGCGTCGACACGCGCGCGTGTGGCGTCGATCTCGGCGGGGGTGATCAGTCCGGTCAGCCGCTCGCCCAGCGGGCCGCCGAGGGTTTCCCGCAGCCCTTCGAGGACGTCGACGGCCTCGGCGGTCAAAGGCTCCCCCGCCCAGCCCCACAGGAGGGTGCGCAGCTTGTTCTCGCGGTTGAAGGTGACGCCGTGGTCGATGCCGTAGAGCCGGCCGTCGGGGGTGGGCAGCAGATGGCCGCCCTTGCGGTCGGCGTTGTTGATCACCGCGTCGAGGACGGCGAGCCGGCGCAGCCGCTCGTCGTCGGCGTGCACGAGGAGGGCGGTGCGGCCCTCGCCGACCTCGGCGAGGCCGATCGCCTTCCAGCCCGGCTCCGGTTCCTCCGCGTCGACGAGGGCGAGCAGTTCCGCGTCGGCCTGGACGTCGATCCACAGCTGGCACATGCCCTCGCCGTACGGCCCGTCGCGCAGCACGGTCGGCGGGACGAGACCCCAGCCGGTGGCCTCGGAGATCTCGTAGGCGGCGACCTCGCGGCCTGCCAGGGTGCCGTCGGGGAAGTCCCACAGCGGGCGTTCCCCGGCCACCGGTTTGTAGATGCAGTTGGCTTCCCGGCCGTCGAGGGCCACGCTGCAGAACAGCGCGGCGTTGGACGCCTCGCGGATCCGGCCGCGCACGGTCAGCTCGCCCCCGGCGAGCAGCTCGGCGGCGGCTGCGTCGGCCTCCGCGTCGGCAGCCGTCACGCTCCGCGGCGGTATCCGTTCTGGCGCGGACATACGTGTCCTTCCGGATCGAGCGGGAGGCTGCACAGCGGGCACGGCGGCCGCCCGGCGTTGACGACGTCGAGGGCGCGCTTGGCGAAGGCCCGGGCCTGCGCGCCGGTCAGCCGGACCCGCAGCATCGGGGGCCCGTTCTCCTCGTCCTGGAGCAGCCGCTCCTCGGCCTCGGCGAGGTCTTCCTCGGTGTCGGCGTCCAGCTCCACGAGAGCCTGCGCCTCGACGATCATGCGCTGTTCCTCGCCGTCCCAGGCCAGGGCCATCGTACCGACGCGGAACTCCTCCTCGATGGGGGTTTCCAGCGGGGCGGTGTCGGCAATTTCCGTGGGCGCCACGGCGGGGACGGCGGCGCTGCCGCCACTGCGCCGTACGACCTCGTCGAGCAGTTCGTCCATGCGCTCGGCGAGCGCGGCCACCTGGGTCTTCTCCAGAGCCACGCTGGTCACCCGGGAGCCTGCGGTGGCCTGGAGGAAGAACGTACGGCGCCCGGGCAGTCCGACCGTGCCGGCCACGAAGCGGTCCGGCGGGTCGTAGAGGAACACCTGACGGGACACGTCCTGTCTCCATTGAGAGTGAGTTCGGCTGAGAGTGGGTTCGGCGAAGGGGTTCGAGCGTTTCGGCGGTGCGGGCCGTTGCGGATGGCGACTGTGCGGATCACTTCACCCTACTGCGGCCGACGATCACGGTGCGCCCGCACCACCCCCGACCGGTGCGTCGCCCTCACCAGGTTCCTCGCGCGGGGCGAGCGAAGCGAAATCGCCGGTGTCGCCGAGGCGAACGAGAAACGGCCGCAGGCGGGTGTAGCGGATCGCGGTGACGGAACACGGTTCCACGGAGATCCGCTGGAAGAGGTCGAGATGGAGTCCGAGGGCGTCGGCGACCAGGGATTTGATGATGTCACCGTGGGAGCACATGAGGTAGACGGCGTCGGCGCCGTGGTCGCGCTCCACGCGCGCGTTCCACTCGCGTACCGCCTCGGCTGCGCGGGTCTGCATGGCGCGCAGGGACTCACCGCCGGGGAAGGCGGCGGCCGACGGGTGGGCCTGGACGACCTCCATCAGCGGCTCGTCCTTCAGCTCGGCCAGCTTGCGGCCGGACCAGTCGCCGTAGTGGCACTCCCCGATCCGCTCGTCGGTGTGGGCGCGCAGGCCCGGACGGGCCTGGATCAGGGGCCGTACGGTCTCCTGGCAGCGCTGGAGGGGACTGGTGACGACCTCGGAGATCGGCAGCGCGGCGAGCCGTTCGGGCAGCGCGGCGGCCTGAGCGGCGCCGCGCTCGTCCAGGGTGACGCCTGGCGTCCACCCGGCGAGCACCCCGGAAGTGTTGGCGGTGGAACGTCCGTGCCTGACGAGGATCAGCGTGGGCATGCGGCCCAGGGTAGGCGTATGGACACCGGCACCGGTGACCGGGCGAAGGGAGAATGCGCTCCGTGATCGTGGACTGCGCCATCTACCGGCACGGGCTCCGTAGCGAGGGCCCGGAGGACCTGTCCGACGCGCTCGGCGAGGCGCGGGCGGCGGGAGGGTTCGTCTGGATCGGCCTGTACGAGCCGTCCGAGCGGGAGTTCGACCTGGTCACGCAGGAGTTTGGGCTGCATCCGCTTGCGGTCGAGGACGCTCTGAAAGCGCATCAGCGGCCCAAGCTGGAGGTGTACGACGACTCGCTGTTCATGGTCCTGAAGCCGGTCGTGTACGAGCCGGAGAGCGACACCGTCTCAGCGGGCGAGATCATGCTCTTCATCGGCGACTGCTTCGTGGTCACCGTCCGCCACGGCGAGGGCTCGCCGCTGGCCGCCGTGCGGCGTCGGCTGGAGGAGGAGCCGGAGATGCTCGACAAGGGCCCGACCGCCGTGCTGTACGCGGTCTCCGACGCCGTCGTCGACCACTATCTGGAGGTGGCGACGGAGCTGGGGACCGATCTGGAGGAGCTGGAGGCGGAGGTGTTCCAGCCGGAGGGCGGCGGCTCGCGCCACACCGCGTCCCGGATCTACGGCTTCAAACGGCAGGTCCTGGAGTTCCGCCGGGCCACCGGCCCGCTGGCACTGCCGCTGGCCCGGCTGGCGGGCACGGGACAGTACGGCGGCGGGGTGCCCTTCGTGCACGACAAGGCCCGCCCGTTCTTCCGGGACGTGGGCGACCACCTCATGCGGGTGAACGAGTCCGTGGAGGCCCTGGACCGGCTGGTGTCGGACGTCCTGTCGGCGCATCTGGCGCAGATGAGCGTGCGGCAGAACGACGACATGCGGAAGATCTCCGCGTGGGCGGCGATGGCCGCGGTCCCCACGATGATCGCGGGCATCTACGGCATGAACTTCGACCACATGCCGGAACTGCACTGGCTGTGGTCGTATCCGGCGGTGATCCTGGCGATGGCCGCGCTGGAGGTGCTGCTGTACCGGCTGTTCAAACGGCGCGGCTGGCTGTGAGGCTCGCTCCGGGGCTCGATTCCCGGGCTCTGTTCCGGGGCTCGATTCCTGCTCGACTCCATGGGCTCGACTCCTGGGCTCGACTCCTGGGTTCGGCTCCTGGGTTCGGCTCCGAGGCTCAGGCGAACTCGGGGGCGGTGGTGGCGGGGCCGCCGAGGGCGTCGCGGCGCTCGGGCATGCGGAGGCTGACCATGCGCCGCCAGCCGCCGAGGCGCTCATAGGCGTACGCCGCCCGGATGCCTGCCGCGAGCAGCGCGCGCTTGGCCCCGGACCAGCCCAGGATGCGGCCCATGTGGGCCATCACGGCGAGGCTGACGTCCCGGTGGACGCGGATCTCGGCGAGGGCGCACGCGCGCAGGACGCGCTGGATCAGCCGGGCGTGCCCGGCGGCTGCGAACCGCAGCAGTTCCTCGTGGGTGTAGGCGAGGTGGTTGTCCTCGTCGTGGGAGATCACGCGTACGGCCCTGCCGATCTCCGGGTGCTCGGCGAAGTCCCGGAGGAGCATCACCATCTGGTCGGCGGCGCGCTGCTCGGTGACCCGGCTGTGGGCGAGGTAGACGATGATGTCCCGCACGGTGAGCGGCTCGTCCCGCCTGAGCCTGTCGTGGGCGAGGCCGATGCCGTGCCGCTCCAGGAGCATCGTGTAGTCGGTCTCGGGCGGTACGGCGACGGGGGTGAGCCCGCGCTTCTTGAGCAGGGCGGTGAAGATGCGTCCGTGCTTGTCCTCGTCGGCGCCGTGCCGGGCGATCTTCGGGGCGAGCGCGCGTTCGCTCTGCGGTACCAGCGCGGCGATCCGGCCGTTCTCCCAGCCGCCCTGGGCCTCCCCGCCGGCGGCGATGGAACAGAAGAGGCGGAACGACTCGTCGTTGTCGACGATCTCCTGGAACAGACTCTTGGCCGAAAGCATGAAATGAGTCAAATGCGAACGAAAGAGGGCCGCAACAGCTGTCGGCCCCCCACTCGGCCGGAAGAAGGAACACGAGCGTCGTAACCGCGCGGGGCCGGGCGCGTTGTTCCCGGTGACGGCCGTGGCGGGGAAGACCCCCCGAGCCCCCACCACGGCCGCTGAAGCCCCCCTGGAAAGGGCCTAGGCCAGACCGGCGCGCTCCAGGGCCTCACTGCCGGCCCGCAGGGAGGCGATCCGTTCCTCCAGCGTGAAGCCGGCCGGGGAGAGGCTGAGCGTGGTGACACCCGCGGCGGCGTAGGCCTTCATCCGGTCGGCGATACGGTCCACGGAACCCAGCAGCGTCGTCTTGTCGATGAGGTCCTGCGGGATCGCGGCCGCGGCGCCCTGCTTGTCGCCGGACAGGTACTTCTGCTGGATCTCGGCGGCTTCCTTCTCGTACCCCATGCGCTGGGCGAGCTGGTTGTAGAAGTTCTGCTTGGCGCTGCCCATGCCGCCGACGTACAGCGCGGTGTAGGGGCGGAAGGTGTCCGCGAGGCGGGCCACGTCCTTGTCGTCGCCGACGGCGATCGGCAGGGTCGGGCACACGTCGAACCCGTCGAGGGTCTTGCCGGCCTTCTCGCGCCCCGCGCGCAGGTACTGGAGGGTGGTCTCCTCCAGGTGGTCGGCGGCCGGGAAGATCAGCAGGGCGCCGTCGGCGATCTCGCCGGTCTGCTCCAGGTTCTTCGGGCCGATCGCGGCGATGTACAGCGGGATGTACTCACGCTGCGGGTGCACGGTCAGCTTGATCGGCTTGCCCGGGCCGCCGGGCAGCGGCAGCGTCCAGTGCTCGCCCTCGTACGTCAGCCGCTCGCGTGTCATGGCCCGCCGGACGATCTCCACGTACTCGCGGGTGCGGGCCAGCGGCTTGTCGAACTTGACGCCGTACCAGCCCTCGGAGACCTGTGGTCCGGACACCCCGAGCCCGAGCCGGAAGCGCCCGCCGGACAGCGAGTCGAGCGTCGCGGCCGTCATCGCGGTCATCGCGGGCTGGCGGGCCGGGATCTGGAAGATGGCCGAGCCGACGTCGATGCGGTCGGTCTGGGCGGCGACCCAGGAGAGCACCGTCGCGGCGTCGGAGCCGTAGGCCTCGGCGGCCCAGCAGACGGAGAAGCCCAGCCGGTCGGCCTCCTGGGCCACGGCCAGATTGTCCGCGTCCATTCCGGCACCCCAGTAGCCGAGGTTGATCCCGAGCTCCATGACCGATTCCCCTTACCCGCGAGTAACGTCGTTGTCGGGGTGACCTTAGCGCGGGGTGGAGTTCCCCGCGCCCCCTCGGGGCGCTCCGGCACGGAGAACCTGGGCGGACCGGTTGTCCACAGGCAACCCACCGCACCGCCTCTGGCCAGTAATCTCGCGCTCATGGAGCAGAGGCATCTCGGCCGTACCGGCCTGCGCGTGTCCCGCATCGGACTCGGCACCCTCACCTGGGGCCGGGACACCGACGAGCACGACGCCGCGGACATGCTGAAGGCGTTCTGGGAAGCCGGCGGAACCCTTGTCGACACCGCGGACGTGTACGGCGACGGAGAGGCGGAGTATCTGCTCGGGCAGCTGATGGACGGCCTGGTGCCACGCCGGGACCTGGTGATCTCCACCAAGGCGGGCAGCGTCCCCGACCCCGACCGCCGCTTCGACGGCTCCCGCGGCCATCTGCTCGCCGCACTCGACGCGTCCCTGGCCCGCCTGGGCACGGACTACGTCGACCTCTGGAACATCCACGCCTACGACCCCGACACCCCGCTGGAGGAGACGCTCCAGGCCCTCGACATAGCGGTCGGCAGCGGTCGCGCCCGCTATGCCGGCGTCTCCAACTTCTGCGGCTGGCAGCTGGCGAAGGCGGCCACCTGGCAGCTAGCGGCGCCCGGCACAAGGACCCGGCTGGCCAGCACGCAGATGGAGTACTCGCTGCTGCAGCGGGGCGTGGAGCGCGAGGTGCTGCCCGCCGCACTGGACCTCGGCGTGGGTCTGCTGCCCTCCTCCCCGCTCGGCCGTGGCGTGCTCACCGGCAAGTACCGGCACACCACTCCCCCGGACTCGCGCGGTGCCTCCGAGCACCTGGCCCCCTTCGTGGAGCCGTATCTGGACGACACGGCGACCCGCATCGTGGACGCGGTGACGACCGCCGCCGACGGGCTCGCCGTCACCCCGCTCCAGGTGGCACTCGCCTGGGTCCGGGACCGGCCCGGCGTGGCCGCGCCGATCGTCGGCGCGCGTACCGCGCAGCAGCTCACGGCGGCATTGTCAGTGGAGGCCCTTAGTCTTCCTGACGAGATCTGCAGGGCGCTGGACGATGTGTCGGCGCCCGTGCACCGCTATCCCGATCACGACTGGAGCACGCTGTGAGCACGGAGCCGGAGACCACGGAGGAAGCCGGGCCGGGGACGCCGGACACACCCGGAACCCCGGACCGGGACACCGCGGCGCCCGGGGAAAACGGTGCCGGCGGCGCCGACGGCGGGGTCAGCGGGGAGCACAAGGGCGTCGGCGGGACCGGGAGCGCGGACCACGTGACCGATGCGGACGGCACGGACGGCCTGAGCGGTGCGGCGGACACGGACGGCGACGGCGCCGCCGAGGACGGCGAAGTCACCGACGAGAGCGATGCGGAGGGAACCGACAGCTCACGCGACGGCAGCGGCGCCGACGGTGATGGCGAGGGCGCGGGACAGTTGTCCGAGGCCGAGGCCGAGTTGGCCGCGCAGCGGATCGAACGGGAGCGGATCGAACGGCGCAAGGCCGAGAAGAGGACCCCGATCCAGAGCGGCACGAAGCTCAGCGGCAAGGCTGCCGACCTGCTCGCGGCGGTGCGGGCCGTGGAGAGCGGCGAGAAGCCGGCGGCCACGGTGTTCGCCGAGCCCGCGCCGGCGCCGCGCCGCCCGGCCCCCGAGCCCGTACTCCGGCCGCAGCCCGCGCCCGCCCCGGCCGCCGCGCCCGCCGCTCCGGCACCGCACACGGTGGAGGGCGTCCGCCGGGTGCTGGCCGAGGGCGGCGCGCCCGAGGCTCTCGCCGCCCAGGTGGCCGCGGCACTCGGTGAGGGCGCCGACGCGGTGCTCCGCGAGGATCCCTGGCAATTGCTGCGGATCAGCGGGGTACGGCCCGACCAGGCCGACGGCTTCGCACGCGCCCTGCTCGGCGCCGCCTGCGGCCCGGACGACGAGCGGCGGGGCCGTGCGGTCACGGTGTGGCTGCTGGAGCAGGCGGCCCTGGCCGGGCACACCGCGCTGGACCTGCCCACGCTCACCGCGGCGTTGGGCCGGCAGAGCGTGCCGGACCCGGACGCGGCGGTGCAGGGCACGCTCGCGGAGGGCGACGCCCTGGCGTTCCAGGACGCCCTGGAGGAGACCGGCGCCCCGACGCCCCAGGAGACCGAGGAGGAGCAGGAACGGCCGGTGCGGGTCCTCGTCGGCCTGGAGCGGTACGCGCTGGCCGAGGAGAGCCTCGCCGACGGTCTGGCCCGGCTGGTCAACTCCTTGGCCAAGGAGACCGAACAGGCCTGGCGCACGGCCGCCGAGTCGGTCTCGGGCGGCGCTGCCGAGCTGGTCCGCGCGGTCGCCGGGCACGGCCTGGTGCTGCACACCGGCGGAGAGGCGGCTCGCGCCGAACCGGCCGCGCTGCTCGGAGCCGCCCGCGCCGCGGACCTGCGGGCGTTCGCCGTCTGCCACTCGCCCGACGGCCGCCGGCGCCTCGCCGCCGCCCTGCCCGGCGCGGACCCGGCGGAGCGGAGCGTGGGCACGGTCGCCGGTCTGCTGTCCGGCGCCGAGGGTCCGGGCCGGGACGCGGACGGCGCGCTGGAACTGGACCTGCTGATCGTGCTGGACGCCCCGCAACTGGACGTGGAGAGCGCCGCGATGCTGGTGGAGTCGCTGCCCGACGGGGCCCGGCTGCTGCTCAGCGGCGACCCGGCGGTGCTGTGGTCGGCCGGTCCGGGGCGGATCTTCGCGGATCTGCTCGCCGCCCGTGTCTGCCCGCAGATCGTCTCCCGCGTCCCCGATCCCGGACCGATCGGCGAGCTGGTCTCCGGTATCGGCATCGGTGAGCTGAACCAGGTGGCCGCTCCGGGCAAGGAGATCGTCATCGTCCCGGTGCGGGACGCGGGGGAGGCCGTGCACCGGACGGTTCAGCTGGTCGCGGACTCGGTGCCGCGGGCGATCGGTGTCCCGGCCGAGCAGACCGTGGTGATCACTCCGGGGCACGGCGGCGCCGCGGGCACCCGGGCCCTCAACTCCGCTTTGAAGGAACGCCTCAACCCCGGACCCGGCCGCTTCGGCGGCTTCGACCCCGGCGACCGGATCGCCTACAGCCCCGCTCCGGGCCGTACGGTGCCGGGCGTGGTGGTGAAGGCCGACGCGGACGGGCTGCACCTGTCGTGCGCGGGAGCCCCGGTGGTCGTACCCCGCGAGCGGGTGGAGGCCGCCGTACGGCACGGCTGGGCACTGACCGCGCACCAGGCGGTGGGCATCCGCTGGCCCGCGGCGGTCGTGGTGCTGCCCGGCGACGCGGCGCAGGCCCTCAGCAGACCCTGGGTGTACACGGCGTTCGGCCGGGCGGAGCGGCATCTGTCCGTGGTCCACGGCGTGGAACAGGCCCTGCCGAAGGCAGTGGCGCAAACCCCGGCCAAGCCCCGCACCACCCGCCTGCAGACACTGCTGCGCACGCAGGTGCCGACGGGCTGAGCGCCCTGTCTCCGCGTCTCCGCCGCGACGGCCCGGCCCCGACGGCGGAGTCGGGGATCCCCCACGCCCCTCAGGCGGTGGGGGAGGTGCCGTACCGGCCCCAGGCGCTCACGGCACCGCCGGCTCCGCTCACTTCTCGGTGTCCAGCGGCTCCAGACCCTCGTCCCGGTCCTCGACGAACTCGAGCTCGTCGTCCTCGTCCGTCTCCTCGTCGTCCTCGTCGTCCTCGTCGAAGACGGCGCTGACATCGAAACGGCACACGACCTGCTGCGGATCGATGTGCTCGAACGGCGTCTCCAGCCACTCCCCGGCCTCGGGCGTCTCGTCCGTGGCCGTGACCCAGAGCGTGGAGTCGCCCTCCTCCAGGCCGAACTCCTTGTGCCGGGACGCGATCTCGTCCGGTTCGAACTCGCCGAACAGGATGCCGAGCGCCCCCGGAACCGTACCGGCGGCGTCCTCGGGCAGACCGCCGGCGGCCGAGTACTCCGCCGCCTCGACCCGCTGGGCCTGCGCCAGCAGCCGCTGGGGTTCCGCCACGGCGTAGTCGCGGCGGATCAGCACGCTGATCGCGTGAGGTTCCTCGGGGCCTGCGTACGGCGGCAGCTCCTCCGCGCCGGGGATCTCGAAGGGCGTGACCTCGTCGTAGCGGTCGTAGAGCAGCTCGTCGTACACCTCGGCGGCCGCGGCCAGCTGGTTGAACGCCTCCAGGACGGCCGGGTCGTCGTCTCCCGACCTGCGTTCGACCGCGGCCAGATGACGGTCGAGCGCGGTCTTGACCGCCTCGGCGGCGGCGCGTACCTCGGCAGCGGTGGGCTGCGCAGCATCAGACATAGTGCAGACGCTATCCGTACCGAGCCCCAGCCCGCACAATAGATGCGATGCCGGAATACGAATTTGTCGACGTGTACGTGCCTCGCGGGGTCTCCCGCAAGGAGGCGACACGTCTGCTGACGGACCATGCCGAGTACGGACACTGGGAGTTGGACCGACTGAGCCTGCTGCGCGACGGCAGCCGCAGGGTGCGGTTGCGCCGGCGGATCATCCGCCAGGTGCGTGCCACGTGGTGATGCCGGCGACCTGAACCGGAGCGGGCCCCGTCTGACACGGCGGGGCCCGCTCCGTTCACTGCGCTCCCCGGTCGGGGCTTCCGGTTACGCCGTCGCCCGCGCCTTGCGGTAGAGCACCGCACCGGCGAGCAGCGCGCCCGCGCCGACCGGCAGCACGAGGTCCAGCGGCAGCTCGCTGCCGGTGTGCGCGAGCTGGGCGTCGGTCAGCGGCTGCCCGGAGCGGCCCCCGTGCTGCGTGACCTGGCTGGACCCGTGGGATCCCTGGGGCGTGTGACCGCCCTGGCCGGGCGGGGTCGTCGGGCTTCCCGGGTGACCCGGCTGACCGGGGTGGCCCGGCTGACCGGGGTGGCCCGGCTGACCGGGGTGACCGGGGTGCCCCGGGTGACCGGGATGTCCCGGCTGGCCCGGCTGTCCGGGCGGGTTGCCGTGGCCGCCGCCCGGCGGCTGGGTGTGGTCGCCGCCGCCTCCGTTGGCACAGTCGTTGCCCTCGGCGGCGTTGCCGGCTCCGATGACGTTCACGCTGTTGCCGCAGACGTTCACCGGCGCGTCGATCGGCACCTGCACCGTGTTGCCGGAACCCACGCCCGGCGACCCGCCGGTGTGGCCGCCCGCGTGCGAGCCGCCGTGTCCCCCGGAAGAGCCGCCCTCGTTGACGCACGTGTTGCCCGCGGCCGGGTTGTGCAGCCCGACGACGTTCACGCTGTTGCCGCAGACGTTCACCGGGGCGTCGATCGGCGCCTGCACGGTGTTGCCGGAACCCACGCCGGGCGAGCCGCCGGTGTGGCCGCTCGCGTGCGAGCCGCCGTGTCCGCCCGAAGCGCCGCCGTGGTTGGCGCATGTGTTGCCCGCGGCCGGGTTGAGCAGCCCGACGACGTTCACGGTGTTGCCGCAGACGTTCACCGGCGCGTGCACCGGCACCTGCACCGTGTTGCCGGACAGTACGCCGGGCGAGCCGGTGGCGGCGCCGGCCGCGCCCGCGGCGGCGTGGGCATAGCCGCTCGCGGCGGCGATCACACCGGTGGCCGCAGCCATCGTCATCAGGCCCTTGCGGGTGCCCTGTCGCATTCTGATTTTCCCCTGCCTTCGATCCTGCTGTGCCTCGCGATTGCGACCCTCGCGGATCATGACTCCGCGCAAGAGGCCGGTCGGCCCCGGAGCGCATGGCGCGCGCCGGGGCCGACGGCTCGAAAATGACGCCCCCCTCAGGAGGTCGTCGTCACTTGTTGACGCAGGTGTTGCCGAAGGCGGGGTTCAGGAGCCCGATCACGTTGACCGTGTTGCCGCAGACGTTCACCGGGACGTGCACGGGGACCTGAACGACGTTGCCGGAAACGACACCCGGGGAGTTCACGGCGGCACCCTGCGCTCCGGCGTCGGCAACAGCGAGGCCCGCGCCCGCGAGAACCAGCCCACCGGTGGCAGCCGCAGCAGCGACGACCTTCTTGATCATTATTCCTCCTTGTTGGCAATGCGACTCCAAGGTGCGGAGTCACATCACCTGTAACGAGGAGGAACTAATGAAGCTACGAACCGATCGTCGCATTCACCCGTTCCAGTCGATCTCGTACGGGCGGCCGATTACCTCGGCCCAGGACCTCACGACGCGTCGATGAACCGGTCCAGCACGCGCACCCCGAAACGCAGCCCGTCCACCGGCACCCGCTCGTCCACGCCGTGGAACATCCCGGCGAAGTCCAGCTCCGGCGGCAGCTTCAGCGGGGCGAAGCCGAAGCCGCGGATGCCGAGGTCGTCGAAGGACTTGGCGTCGGTGCCGCCGGAGAGCATGTAGGGGATCGCCTTGGCCGTCGGGTCCTCGGCCAGCAGCGCGGACTGCATGGCCTCCACCAGCGCCCCGTCGAAGCCGGTCTCGACCGCCTTGTCGGCGTGCACGTCCTCACGGCGGATGTTCGGTCCGAGGAGCCGGTCGAGGTCGGCGAGGAACTCCTCCTCGTGGCCCGGCAGAAACCGTCCGTCGATGTGCGCGGTGGCCTCACCCGGGATGACGTTGACCTTGTAGCCGGCGTTCAGCTGGGTGGGGTTGGCGGTGTTGCTCAGCGTCGCGCCGATCAGCTTGGCGATGCCGCCGAGCCGGGCGAGGGTGGACTCCATGTCCTCCGGGTCCAGCTCGGTGCCGAGCGCGTCGCCCAGTTCGTCGAGGAAGGCCCGGGTGGTCTTGGTGACCCGTACCGGGAACTTGTGCCGGCCGACGCGGGCCACGGCCTCGGACAGCTCGGTGATGGCGTTGTCCCGGTGGATCATGGAACCGTGCCCGGCGGTGCCGGCCACGGTCAGCTTCATCCAGTGCATGCCCTTCTCGGCCGTCTGGATCAGGTAGAGCCGGCGCTGCTCGTTCACCGTGAAGGAGAAGCCGCCGACCTCGCTGATCGCCTCGGTGACGCCCTCGAACAGGCCGGGGTGACGGTCGACCAGATGGCGGGCACCGTACGTACCGCCGGCCTCCTCGTCGGCGAGGAAGGCGACCACGATGTCCCGCGGGGGCCGCCGCCCGCTCCTGAGCCGGTCCCGGACGACCGCCAGGGTCATGGCGTCCATGTCCTTCATGTCGACGGCCCCGCGCCCCCACACGCACCCGTCGGCCACCTCACCGGAGAAGGGGTGGTGGGTCCAGTCGTCGGCGTTGGCCGGTACGACGTCCAGGTGGCCGTGGATCAGCAACGCGGGCCGGGACGGGTCCTCCCCCTCGATACGGGCCACCGTCGAGGCGCGACCCGGGTGCGACTCGAAGATCTCCGGCTCGAGCCCGACCTCGGCGAGCTTCTCGGCGACCCACTCGGCCGCCTGCCGCTCGCCGGGGCCGGAGTGGTCGCCGTAGTTGCTGGTGTCGAACCGGATCAGCTCGCGGCAGAGGTCCACGACCTCGTCCTCACCGGTGACGCCCCTGGCCGTGTCCGTCTCGCTCACGTGCTTCCTCCCACGCCGTCGCTGCTGGTGGTCCTCCTCATCCTGCCTCTCCCCCGCCCACGGCCCAAGACCGGTCCCGGCCCGTCACACACCGTTCACGCGCGACCGGCCAGGGAGCCGGGGGTGATCAGCCACCCCGGAAAGCCTGGTAATGTTTCCTTCGTCGCCGCGAGGGAAACCCCGCCGAAAGGGCTCCCCCGCACGACAGACACCTTGTCCGGGTGGCGGAATGGCAGACGCGCTAGCTTGAGGTGCTAGTGCCCTTTATCGGGCGTGGGGGTTCAAGTCCCCCCTCGGACACTGGAGATACGCAGCGGGGGGGCGAACACTGCGGGGGGGGGACACTTATGGGTCTTCTTCCTTGTTGAGGGGGGGGAAAAC
>NZ_JBVIDS010000021.1:23457-162931 GCF_055572255.1 Streptomyces sp. NPDC030799
ACGCCCGCTTTTTTGTGTTGTTTTTTTTCTTTTTTTCGTCGTGGTGCCCCCCCCCCCCCCCCCCCCCCCCTTCCCCCCCCCTCCCCCCCCCTCTCCCCCCCCCCCCCCCCCGCTGCGTATTCGTACGTCTGGACGTGGCGGACAGGCCCGAAGGAGATCCACAAGAGGTACGATCGACCGTATGGGCACTGAGGAGCGCATCTTCGCCCCGCGTACGGAGAAGATGTCGATCACTGACAAGCGCCTGCTCAGAGGTGCGCGGGCGCGTGAGATCGTCCTGCGGCGCGCCGTCGACATCGCCTCTCTCGACGGGCTGGACGACGTGAGTTTCGGCCGTCTCGCGACCGATACGGGCATGAGCAAGGCGGGCATCCAGACGCTCTTCAAGTCCAAGGAAGTGCTCCAGCTCGGGACCATCGACCAGGCGCGCGACATGTTCGTCGACGCGGTCGTCCGCCCGGCATGGGCGGCGGCCCCCGGAGTCGAACGGCTGCGTTCCCTGGTCGAGCACTGGATCGAGTACGCCACGGCCCCGCTGTTCGAAGGCGGCTGCTTCCGAGTCGCCAACATCGCCCGTTTCGACAGCAAGCCGGGAGCGATCCGGGACGCCCTCTTCCGCGATCAGCAGGAATGGCTCGGCACCATCGAGAAGGAGCTGCGCAACGCCGTCGACGCCCGCGAAATCGCGGAACTCGACATCGACCTCGCGGTCTTCCAGATCGATTCCGCCCTCTGCGCGGCCAACACGGCACTGCGCCTGGGCGACGAGGACGTGGTCGCCAAGGTCCGCCGTACCGTCGGGGACCTCCTGAAAACGCCCTGACCGCCGCCCTGGGTGTCCCTGTACGTGTGGGCGGCTTGTCTGCCGCCGCTGCCGGTGCTCCGGGCGACTCCCTAGACTTGAGGGGTGGCCCGGCCCAATGAGGAGGTCGAGGCGCTCCTTCAGGAGTACGCGGACCTCATCGCGATCACGGGAGGCGACGCCTTCAAGGCGCGCGCCTACGAGAAGGCGGCGCGTGCCATCGGCGGGTATCCGGCCGATGTCGCGAAGCTGGACGAGAGCGGGCTGAGGGAGATCCCGAACGTGGGCCGGTCGATCGCCGACAAGGTGATCGAGTATCTGCGCACGGGGAAGATGGCGGTGGTCGAGGAGCGCCGGGCGAAGATCCCCGCCGGGGTCCGGGAGCTGATCACGATCCCCACCCTGGGCCCCAAGAAGGCGCTGCGCCTCTATGAGGACCTGCACATCTCGTCGGTGAGCGAGCTGGCCGCGGCGATCGAGGCGGATGCGCTGGCCGATCTGAAGGGCTTCGGCGAGAAGACGCAGGAGAACATCCGGCACGGCATCGAGCTGCTGCAGCGGGCGGGCTCCCGGGTGCCGCTGTCGCTGGCCCTGGACACCGCCGAGCAGATCGTCGCCGAGCTGTCCGGGGTGACCGGCTGCAGGCGCTGCGGTTACGCCGGTTCGCTGCGCCGGATGCGGGAGACCGTCGGTGATCTGGACGTCCTGGTCGCGGCCGAGCGGTCGGAGCCGTTCATGGCGGCGCTGTGCGAGCTGCCGGCCACCGCGGAGGTCGTCGCACGGGGCTCGAAGAAGACCTCGGTGCGCACGGGCAAGGGGCTCCAGGTGGATCTGCGGGTGGTGCCGCCGCAGTCGTGGGGTGCCGCGATGCAGTACTTCACCGGCTCCAAGGCGCACAACATCCGCACCCGCACCCTCGCCGTGCACCAGGGACTGAAGCTCTCCGAGTACGGCCTGTTCGACGCGGAGAGCGGGGACTCGCTGGCCTCGCGCACCGAGGAGGAGGTGTACGCCCGGCTCGGGCTGCCGTGGATCGTGCCGACGCTGCGGGAGGACCGCGGGGAGATCGAGGCGGCCGTGCACGGCGAGCTGCCCGAGGTGGTGACCGAGAAGGACATCCGCGGCGACCTGCACACCCACACCGACCTCACGGACAGCCTGGCCCCGCTGGAGGAGATGGTGGCGGCCGCCGCCGAGCGCGGTTACGCGTACTGCGCCGTGACCGACCATGCGCCCAACCTGTACATGCAGCGCATGACCGACGAGAAGATCCTCGCCCAGCGGGAACGGCTGCGGGAGCTGGACGGCGCCCACCACCGGATGCGGCTGCTGCACGGCACGGAACTCAACATCGACCCGGACGGCGGGGTGGACTGGCCCAGGGAGTTCCTGGCCGGCTTCGACCTGTGCGTGGCCTCGCTGCACTCGCACTTCGACCTGGACCGTAAGGCGATGACCCGGCGGCTGGTGCGGGCCTGCGAGAACCCGTACGTCAACGTCATCGGGCACCCGACGACCCGGCTGATCGGCAAGCGGCCGGGCGTCGACGCCGACTGGGACGAGGTGTTCGCGGCATGCGCGCGCACCGGCACCGCGCTGGAGGTCAACGCGCAGCCGGACCGTCTCGACCTGCGCGACGAGGACATCCTGCGCGCCAAGGAGCACGGGGTGAAGTTCGCGGTGAACACCGACGCGCACTCCATCCCGCACCTGGCGCAGCTGCGCTACGGGGTGGGCACCGCGCAGCGCGGCTGGCTCACCCGGGACGACGTGATCAACGCCTGGCCGCTGACGAGACTGCGCCGCTTCCTGCGCAAGGGGCGGTGAGGGGTGTCATTCCCGGTCCAGCCACAGGGGTGACAGGTCCTCCTCCGTATCGGCCGCTCCCACCGCCTTGATGTCCCCGTCGGCGGCGCGCAGCAGCATCCGGCCCATGGCGATGAGCGCCCGGCCGGCGGCGAGTTCGTCGCCGATGTCCGGCACATCCGGGTCGTACGGGTTCCTGCGGGCCTCCGCGTGGCTCTCCAGGACGTTGTCGCCGGTGTCCAGGATGATCCGGGCGGTGGTGTCCGGGTCGTGCTCGGAGAGGTACAGGTTCAGCCGCCATTCCTTGATGGCCGGGGGATGGCTGGTCCTGGGTCGGGTCATCATGCGCCTCCCTGGGCTGCGCTGCCCTTCCACTGTGCACCCGGCCGCACGCCGACGCCTCCCTGGTACGGGCAGAATGTGCCCCATGACCTCGCGCACCTGCCCCTGCGGACTCCCCCAGCCCTACGACGCCTGCTGTGGCCGTTTCCATGCGGGGGCCGCGGCCGCGCCGACCGCCGAGTTGCTCATGCGCTCCCGGTACTGCGCGTTCGTCGAGGGAGACGCGGGGTATCTGCTGCGTACCTGGCATCCGCGGACCCGGCCCGGGCGGCTGGACCTGGACCCCCGGATGAAGTGGACGGGCCTGGAGATCCTGGACGCCACCGACGGGTCGGCCTTCCACACCACGGGCATGGTGACCTTCCGGGCGTCCTACCGGGGCGGTTCGCTGCACGAGCGGAGCCGGTTCGAGCGGGTCGACGGGGCGTGGGTGTACGTGGACGGGGACTTCCTGGACTGAGGCTGCCGGCTGCGCTTTCCCAGGCGGGCGGGAACTAGGGCGCGAGGATGTCCAGTTCCTGGAGGGCGCCCACGGTGATCTCCCTGGTCAGCTGTTCGGCGCGGGTGGCGTCGCCCGCGCGGACCGCCTCGGCCACCTGCACGTGCAGGGTGACGGCCGCCGGGTCGGGGTCCTCGAACATGACCTCGTGGTGGGTGCGTCCGGCCAGGACCTCCGCGACGACGTCGCCGAGCCGGGCGAACATCTCGTTGCCCGAGGCGGCGAGGACGACCCTGTGGAAGGCGATGTCGTGGACCAGGTACTGCTCCAGCCGGTGGCCGCGTGAGTTGGCCACCATGCCGAGCGCGCACTCGGTGAGTTCGGCGCACTGCTCCGCCGTGGCGTGCCGGGCGGCGAGGCCGGCCGCGACCGGTTCGACGGCCGAGCGCAGCACGGTGAGCGAGCGCAGCTGGTGCGGACGGTCTGCGCCGGCGAGGCGCCAGCGGATGACCTGCGGGTCGTAGACGTTCCACTCGGCCTTCGGACGGACGGTCACACCGACCCTGCGCCGGGACTCGACCAGGTGCATGGACTCCAGTACGCGGACGGCCTCGCGCATCACGGAGCGTGACACCTCGAAGTGGTGTGCGAGTTCGTCCGTGCGCAGCACGCTGCCCGGCGGGTACTCGCCCGCAGTGATCGCGGGGCCGAGGGTGTCCAGTACATGGCCGTGCAGCCCCCGGCCCGGTGTGGTCATGCACTCAGCGTACGGCGTGGATCACGGAGCTAAAAAGTCAGACTTATACGTCACACACTCTTGAATTCGTCGTACCTAATGGGTTTCAGTGTGGCGACGCCGCCGTGGCGTCGGATGTCGAGGAAGACAGCGAGGCAGTAATGCGAACCCCCCAGGTCGTCGTCGTGATGGGCGTCGCGGGGACGGGCAAGACCACGATCGGTCCCCTGCTCGCCGCGCGGCTGGGCGTCCCGTACGCCGAGGGCGACGACTTCCATCCGCAGGCCAGCATCGACAAGATGTCGGCCGGTATCCCGCTCGACGACGCCGACCGGTGGCCGTGGCTGGACGCCATCGGCCACTGGGCGCACGGGCGGGCCGGACTGGGCGGGGTGGTCAGCAGCTCGGCGCTGAAGCGGTCGTACCGCGACCGGCTCAGGGCCGCCGCTCCCGGAGTCGTGTTCGTGCACCTCACGGGCGACCGGAAGCTGATCGAGGACCGGATGACGCAGCGCCGGGGGCACTTCATGCCGACCGCGCTGCTGGACTCCCAGTTCGCCACGCTCCAGCCGCTGGAGCCGGACGAGGCGGGCGTCGCCGTGGACGTCAGCGGCAGTCCTCAGGAGATCACCGAGCGCGCCGTACGGGCTCTGGACGCGCTTCCCCTCGCATCCGAGTAACACCCCACCCCCGTCCCCCGTAACCGCAAGGGAACCCCCGTGACCAGACTCAACGTCGAGATGCTGGCAGCGGACGCACCTCCGCCGATCACCTCCGCCGGACACGCCCAGCTGGGCATCGCCGTCCTGGTGGGCATCGCCGTGATCGTCCTGCTCATCACCAAGTTCAAGCTCCACGCCTTCCTGGCGCTGACCATCGGGTCACTGGTGCTCGGGGCGGTCGCCGGAGCACCGCTCGACAAGGCCATCACCAGCTTCACCACGGGGCTCGGCGCCACTGTCGCCGGCGTGGGTGTCCTGATCGCGCTCGGGGCGATCCTGGGCAAGCTGCTCGCCGACTCCGGTGGTGCCGACCAGATAGTCGACACGATCCTCGCCAGGGCCGGGGGCCGTGCGATGCCGTGGGCGATGGTGCTGATCGCCTCCGTGATCGGTCTGCCGCTGTTCTTCGAGGTCGGCATCGTGCTGCTGATCCCGGTCGTGCTGATGGTCGCCAAGCGTGGCCACTACTCCCTGATGCGCATCGGCGTTCCGGCCCTCGCCGGTCTGTCCGTGATGCACGGCCTGATCCCGCCGCACCCCGGCCCGCTGGTCGCGATCGACGCGGTCAAGGCCAACCTGGGCGTGACCCTGGCGCTCGGCATCCTGGTCGCCGTCCCGACGGTGATCATCGCCGGTCCGCTGTTCTCGAAGGTCGCCGCCCGCTGGGTGGACGTCCCGGCGCCCGACCGGATGCTGCCGCAGCGCGCCTCGGACGAGCTGGAGCGCCGCCCCGGCTTCGGCGCGACGCTCGCCACCGTGCTGCTGCCGGTGGGGCTGATGCTGGCCAAGGCGCTCGTGGACATCGTCGTCGACGACCCGGCGAACAGGACCCAGCGGGTCTTCGACGTCATCGGCTCGCCGCTGATCGCGCTGCTCGCCGCCGTCATCGTCGGTTTCTTCACGCTGGGCCGGCCCGCCGGGTTCGGCAAGGAGCGACTCCAGCAGACCGTCGAGAAGGGTCTGATGCCGATCGCCGGCATCCTGCTGATCGTCGGCGCGGGCGGCGGCTTCAAGCAGACGCTGATCGACTCCGGCGTGGGCCAGATGATCCTGGACGTCTCCAGACACTGGTCGATCCCGGCGCTGCTGCTGGCCTGGCTGATCGCGGTCGCGATCCGGCTGGCGACGGGCTCTGCGACGGTGGCGACGGTCTCTGCGGCGGGCCTGGTCGCACCGCTCGCCGCCGACATGTCGACCACGCACGCCGCCCTCCTGGTCCTCGCGATCGGTGCCGGCTCGCTCTTCTTCAGCCATGTCAACGACGCCGGTTTCTGGCTGGTGAAGGAGTACTTCGGGCTGAGTGTCGGGCAGACGATCAAGACCTGGTCGGTCATGGAGACGATCATCTCGGTGGTCGCCGGCGGGCTGGTCCTGCTCCTGTCACTGATCATCTAGGCCTTGTGCCGGCCCGGGGCGGTCCGCACGGTGTTGCCGGAGTTCTGCGGAGTCACCCACGCCACAAGGGGTGTTCCCGTTCCGCCCATTCCCTGCTCACCGTGCCCGTCCGCAGGCCCCGTCTCGCCTCCGGGTCGCCGAGGGCCATGCCGATGTGGCCGGCCAGGACCACGCCGATGGTCAGGGCGAGCCAGTCGTGCACGAAGGTCGCCGAGGTGCGCCACATCAGGGGCGCGAGGTGGGTGAACCACATCATCAGGCCGGTGCCGAGCATGACCAGCGTGGCACCGGCGATCCACGCGGCGTAGATCTTCTGGCCTGCGTTGAACTTGCCTGCCGGACGGGAGGAGCGGCGCTTGTCCCGGCTCAGCGCCGCCCACAGCCAGACCCGGTCGTGCGGGCCGAAGCGGTTGAGGAAGCGCAGGTCGGCGCGGAAGGCGCGGGAGGCGAGGCCGAGCAGCACCGGGCCGGGGAGGGCGAGCCCGGCGCACTCGTGGATGCGGACGACCAGTTCACGGCGGCCGACCATGACCGCCAGCTGCGGGATGTAGAGGACGGCCGCCGTGACCACGCAGACGCCCATCAGCGCGGCCGTCGCACGGTGCACCCAGCGCTGGACCGGGCCGAAGCGGCGGATGCGGGCGTCGGGCGGGGCCGGGGTGTCAGCTCGTAGGCTCATCTGTCCGTCCGTTCGACCGGCCCACCCAGGCGTCGACGTCGTAGCCGAGGTTCTCCCAGTAGCCGGGTTCGACCCGGTCGGTGACGGTGATGCCGGAGAGCCACTTGGCCGACTTGTAGAAGTACATGGGGGCGACGTAGAGGCGGACCGGGCCGCCGTGGTCGTGGGAGATGTCCTTGTCCTGCATGCGCAGGGCGACCAGGATGTCGGGGCGGCGGGCCTGGGCGAGGGTGAGGCTCTCGGAGTAGGTGCCGTCGAAGCAGGTGAAGCGGATCGCCTTCGCGGTGGAGCCGACTCCGGCCGCGTCCAGGAGGTGGGAGAGGCGTACGCCCTCGAAGGGCGTGCCGGGCACCCGCCAGCCGGTGACGCACTGGACGTCCTTGACCAGCCGGGTCTGCGGCAGGGCGCGCAGGTCGGCGAGGGTGTAGGTGCGGGGGCGGTCCACCAGTCCGCCGATCCTCAGCCGGTAGTCCGCGGCGTTCTTGTGGGGCACGGAGGCGGCGACGGAGTAGTAGCGGAAGCCGCCGCCGTTGGGCAGCAGGCCGGTCAGGCCCGTGGGGTCCTTGCCGGCGACGGAGCCCAGGAAACCCTCCAGGCCGCGCTGCAGCCCGGGCGCGGCGACGACACCGAGCGCGCCCAGGCCGAGGGTGCCGAGGAAGACCCGCCGGCCGATGGGTTTGCCGTGCTGTTCCTCGGATTGTTCAGGGTTCACGTTTTCATTCGAGCACTCGGGGCCCTGCCGGGCCAGGGAACGTGGGCAGTGGTCAGACTTCCGTAACCACTTCTTGCATACCGCTGTACGGCTGTACGGCTCGGCAGGCCGTACGTCTCAATGCCCCAGTGCGCGGGCGCGGGCCGCCCGGAAGGCCGCCAGAGGGTCGCTGTGCACGAAGGACCAGGGGGCCGGGGTGGCGTGCCGGCCGATGCGCTGGAAGAGGGCCGCCGCCTCGGCCGGGCGGCCGGCGCAGGACAGCGCGAAGGCGAGGTGGTTGAGGTCGACGTGACGGCGGGGATGTTCGTCGTGCTCCCACTCCAGCCACCAGTCGAAGCCGGCGCGCAGGATCCGGCGGGCCCGCGGACCCGACCAGTGTCCGCAGGCGGCGGGGTCGGCGGGGGCCGGGCCGGCGCCGACGAGCACCCGGTAGCGCTCGGCGAGGGCGACGACCGGCAGGACGGCGAGCGGGGAGTCGGCCGGGGCCTGTGCGGCGGCCAGCTCGGCGAGCTCGTACACCTCGTGGTCCTCGGCCGCCCGGCCGCCGGAGGGCCGTTCGGCCAGGCGGGCGAGGAGCAGATGGTGGGCGTGGTGGTGTTCGGGGTGGCGGCGGCGCAGCTCGGCGAAGGCACCGAGCACCTCGTGCTCCGGGCCGAGGGTACGGGCCAACTGGAGCAACCCCAGCCAGGGGGTGGGATCGGCGGGGGCCAGCGCGGCGGCGTCGGTGCAGGCCTCGCGGGCCCCGTCGGGGTCCTCCTTGCCGCGCAGCGCCCGCTGAACCTGTGCGAGGGCGTACAGCGTGGCGGCGTCGGCGGAACCGGGCTCGGTGTGCAGCCAGTCGCCGGCCCAGGCCACGGCGTACGGCTCCTGGGCGAGCACGGTCAGGCGGTGGCCGCGGCGGTCCCAGTCGTCACCGGTGTGCAGCAGCAGGGAGCGGGCGGCCTGGCGTCTGCCCTGGGCCAAGGCGGCGCGTGCGGTGTGCAGCTCGGCGTCGGCGAGGGCGCCGTCGAAGGCGCCGGAGCCGTCCGGGGCGGTGTCGGCGGCCTGGTCCGAGCGGGTACGGCGAGCGCCGAGCAGGGGTGGGAGAGGGGGCACCGCGGGACTTCCTGTTTCTCGGGCTGCCATCGACCGATCACGCACAGCAAACCCGCAGCCAAGGGTTGCGTCAAGCGGAACCAGGCTATTGCTGCCTTCAACTACCCTTGATCACAAGGAATTTGGAGAACTTCACGCAGGTGGACCGCTGCACCGCGGAGTGCGGGGCGGATTGCTGTGGCGTACGCCATGGCGCGGGGCCGCCCGCCCACGGACCATGGCGAGTCAACCGCCCGGTTCCGGGTACTTCCGGGTGCATGGAGTCCCGGGAGCGCTACAGTCGGCCACTACGCACCCGTGGTCCGGCCGGATGATCGAGGTACGCAGCGTGTCCGTTCTGGTTCTCCTTCTCGCCGTGAGTGCGGCCTGCTGTCTGGGCTTCGGATTCGTGCTCCAGCAGAACGCCGCCGAGAAGGCGCCGCTCAGCGACTTCCTGTCCTTCCGGCTGCTGCTCGACCTGATGCGGGTGCCGCGCTGGCTGGGCGGGCTCGGCCTGATGGTGGCCGGCATGGTGCTCGGCGCGATCGCCCTCGGCAAGGGCGAGATCTCCCTGGTCGAACCGCTGCTCGCGACCAACCTGCTGTTCGCGCTGGCCCTCTCCCGGCACCAGACCAGGCAGCCCCTGGGCCGCCAGGGCTGGGCGGGGCTGCTGCTGCTCGCGGGCGGGGTGAGCGCGTTCATCATGGCGGGCGAGCCGCGCGGCGGCAGCGCGATCGCCGATCCGCTGCGGCACTGGCTGATCATCGGCGCGATGGTGGGCGCGGCCCTGGTGCTCACGACGTACGGCAAGCGCTCGCGGCTGAGCTGGGGGCCGGTGCTGCTGGCCACCGCCGCCGGACTGCTGTACGGCGTCCAGGACGCGTTGACCCGGGTGAGCGGCACCCGCTTCTCCGAGGGCGGCTTCGGCGAGCTGTTCACCGGCTGGCAGCCGTACGGCGTGCTGGCGTGCGGGGTCACCGGGCTGGTCCTGGTGCAGAGCGCGTTCGAGACGGCCCCGCTGCGCATGTCGCTGCCCGCGCTGACCGCAGCAGAGCCGCTCGCCGGGATCCTGTGCGGCGTCGGTTTCCTCGGCGACCGGCTGCGCACCGACACGGTGGCGCTGGCCTGGGAGGCGGCCGGGCTCGCGGCGGTGGTGACGGGCATCATGCTGCTCGGGCTGCACCCGGCGATGCCGTGCGGCACGGCGGAGGCGGAGCCGTCGGCGCGGGACCTCCAGCGGCGCTGAACGGCCCCTGCTTGGATGGGGCCATGAACCCCGCAGACGAAATCCTCGACATCGTCGACGAGAACGACCAGGTCATCGGCCAGTACCCGCGCGGTGAGGCGTATGCGAAGGGCCTGCGCCACCGCTGTGTGTTCATCCAGGCCCGGGACGCGGCCGGCCGGCTCTTCGTGCACCGGCGCACGGCCACCAAGCTGGTCTTCCCGGGTCTGTACGACATGTTCGTCGGCGGGGTCGTCGGAGCGGGCGAGTCCTACGACGAGGCGGCGCTGCGGGAGGCGGAGGAGGAGCTGGGCGTGCAGGGGCTGCCGCAGCCGGCCTTCCTCTTCAAGTTCCTGTACGAGGACGGGGCCGGGAACGGCTGGTGGTCGGCGGTGTACGAGGTGCGCTGCGAGCTGCCCGTGCATCCCCAGGCGGAGGAGGTCCAGTGGCACGGCTTCCTGCCCGAGGAGGAGGTCGAGCGGCGGCTCGGCGCGTGGGAGTGGGTGCCGGACGGGCTGGCGGCGTACGAGAGGCTGAAGGCGTTCCGGGCGGGCCGATGACCGCCCGGTAGGGTCGGCCGCGTGAGCGAATTCGTACGGAACATCCGGCTGTGGTTCGCGCCGGAACAGGTGCGGGACGAGGGTGGCACGCCCGACTACCGGTTCTCGCTGGCCAACGAGCGCACCTTCCTGGCCTGGCTGCGCACGGCGCTCGCACTGATCGGTGGCGGATTCGCGGTGGACCAGTTCCTGCCGGACCTGCGCTGGGGGTGGCGGGTCGGCCTCGCGCTCGCGCTGCTCGGGGCCGGTGTGCTGTGCTCGCTGCGCGCGGTGAACCACTGGGTGCGCTGCGAGCGGGCGATCCGGCGCGGCGAGGATCTGCCCGCCTCCCGGTTCCCGGCGCTGCTGAGCCTGGTCGTCGCGGTGGTGGCCGTGGCGATGGTCGTGGTGGTGCTGGTCGGATGGGAGGGGTGAGCACGGCCGGGCGCGACCCGGGGCTGCAACCGGAGCGGACCCGGCTGGCCTGGCGGCGTACGACCCTGTCCGCCGCCGTGGCCGCCGTGCTCGCCGTGCGGAGCGCGCTGCACGGCGGACCCTCGGCCGGCCGGGTCGTCGCGTGCGCGGTGTGCTGCGCCCTGTGGCTGGGCTTCCTCCGCGTGGCCCACCTGCGCATCCGCGCCCTGGCCGCCGGAACCCGTCCGCCCGCCCTCGCCCCCCGGCACGCGACGGCGGCGGCCCTGTACGCGGTGGCACTGGCGGCCTGCGCCGCCGTACTCGTCGTACAGGCCTAGGGTCGTACAGGCCTAGGGTCGTACAGGCCTAGGGGGTGTCGTTTGGATCATCCCGGCATCGCTTGGCACGACCGGCCTGATCCAAACGACACCTCCTAGCCTGCCGCGCCTTCCTCGGTCTCCCAGGCCACCGTGACCACGATCTTCCCCCGGGTACGGCCCTCCTGGCTCAACCGGTGCGCGTCCGCCGTGCGTTCCAGCGGGAAGGCCTCCTGGACGTGCACGGAGACCGCCCCGGCCTCCGCCAGACGGGTCAGTTCGGTGAGGTCCTCGGCGTCGGGGCGCACGAAGCAGTAGCGGCCGCCGTGGCCGACCACCTCCGGGTCGGCGATCGAGGCCAGCCGGCCCCCCGGGGCGAGCAGGTCGGCCGAGGTCTTCAGGGTGTCGCCGCCGATCGTGTCGAAGGCCGCGTCCACGCCCTCGGGGACCAGCCCGCGCACCCGTTCCGCCAGGCCCTGACCGTAGGTCACCGGCTCGCCGCCGAGGCCGCGCACGTACTCGTGGTTCGGCTCGCTCGCCGTACCGATGACGCGGGCGCCGAGGTGGGCGGCGAGCTGGACGGCGAGGGAGCCGACCCCGCCGGCCGCCGCGTGCACCAGCACGGTCTCACCGCGTTTGACCTCCAGTGCCTTGACGAGCACCTGGTAGGCGGTGAGCCCGGCGAGCGGGAGTCCAGCGGCCTCCTCGAAGGACAGGTTGCGCGGCTTGCGGGCCAGTGTGCGCACGGGCGCGGCGACGTACTCGGCGAAAGTGCCGCGGGAGAGGAAGTCCTCGCGGCAGTAGCCGATGACCTCGTCGCCGACGGCGAACTCCGTCACCGCGGCGCCGGGCTGGACGACCACCCCGCTGACGTCCCAGCCCGGGGTCACCGGGAACACGGCGTCGAGGAGTGCGTCGAGACGGCCCTCGCGGCACTTCCAGTCGACCGGATTGACGGCCGCCGCACGGACCTTGACCAGCACCTGGTCGGGGCCGACCTTCGGATCGCGCACCTCGCCGTACTCCAGCACCTCGGGTCCGCCGTAGTGGCTGTAGCTGATGCCCTTCATGTCCTAGACCCTCCGGGGTACTCGTGCGCCACGCAACCGATATGCACCGATATGCGCCGTTCGCGCGCGTAACCTGTCCGTCGCCACACCCCCCGTACCCCCGAATTGACGCCGCGCACTCCGAAGGCGAGCACCATGACCATCCTTCACCAGGAACACACCGAACACGGCACGCACAGCCACGGGCCGGGCTGCGGGCACAACGCCGTGCCGCACGGCGACCATCTGGACTACGCGCACGACGGACATCTGCACCGCGAGCACGACGGCCACTGGGACGAGTGCGAGCCGGACGGGCACACCGTCCACGAGGGCCACGAGCACGTGCACTACGACGAGTGCGGGCACGCCCAGGTGCCGCACGGCGACCATGTCGACTATCTGCACGACGGGCACCGGCACGCCGAGCACGACGGCCATTGGGACGACCACTGACCGGACGCACAGCAGGGGCCGACGGCTCCCCGGGCAGCGCGCCGGGGAGCCGTCGGCCTTATCGTGGCTCCGGTCACGTTTGACCTCCTGTTGAGCGGACGCACTGGACGACATACCGACCGGTCGGCATCATGAGTCGGGTCCTGTTCATCCGTTCGTAGGAGTGATGTATGAGCGCCGACCACCCGCCCGGACTCGACCTGGACCGGCTGCGCGGCCTCCTCGACCGCGAGCACCCCGGTCTGGTGACCGGCCCCCTGACCGGCCGACTGATCGAGGGCGGACGGTCGAACCTCACCTACGCGCTCTCCGACGGCACCTCGAAGTGGGTCGTCCGCCGGCCCCCGCTCGGCCATGTCCTGGCCACCGCGCACGACATGAAGCGCGAGCACCGCGTGATCAGCGCCCTGCACCCGACGTCCGTACCGGTCCCGCGCCCGGTGCTGCTGTGCGAGGACGAGGAGGTGCTCGGGGCGCCGTTCTACGTCATGGACTTCGTCGAGGGCACCCCGTACCGCACCGCCGAGCAGCTCGCCCCGCTGGGCGCCGAGCGCACCCGGAACGCGGTGCTGTCCCTGGTGGACACGCTGGTCGAGCTGCACGCGGTGGATCCCGCCGAGGTGGGCCTGGAGGACTTCGGGCGGCCCGAGGGCTTCCTGGACCGGCAGCTGCGCCGCTGGGGCAAGCAGCTGGACGCCTCCCGCAACCGTGAGCTGGCCGGCATCGACGAACTGCACGCGACCCTCGGCCGCTCCCTGCCCGTCTCTCCCGCACCGGCCGTCGTGCACGGCGACTACCGGCTCGACAACGTCCTGATCGGGGACGACGACCGGATCAAGGCGATCCTCGACTGGGAGATGTCGACGCTCGGCGATCCGCTCACCGACCTGGGCCTGCTGGTGATGTACAGCCGGCCGCTCGACATGCCCGACTCCCCCGTCTCGACGACCGCCGAGGCCCCGGGGCACCCGTCCCCGCAGGAGCTGATCGAACGGTACGCCGAGCGCTCCGGGCGGGACGTGTCGGCCGTCTCCTGGTACACGGCGTTCGCCTGGTTCAAGCTCGCCGTGATCCTGGAGGGCATCCACTACCGGTACACGCTGGGCCAGACGGTCGGCCGCGGCTTCGACCGGATCGGCGCTCTCGTGCCCGTCTTCATCGACCACGGACTGACCACTCTTCAGGAAGGCTGACCGGCCATGGACTTCGCGTTCGACGCACGCACCGAGGAACTCCGGGCCAGGCTCCTGGCCTTCATGGACGAGTACGTGTACCCGGCGGAGGCGGTGGCGGAGGAGCAGCGGGCCGCGCTGGCCTCCCCGTGGGACACCCCGGCCGTGGTCGGGGAGCTGAAGGCCGAGGCCCGCAGGCAGGGCCTGTGGAACCTCTTCCTCCCCGATGCCGAGCACGGTGCCGGGCTGACGAACCTCCAGTACGCGCCGCTCGCCGAGATCACCGGCCGCTCCCCGCATCTGGCGCCCACGGCGACGAACTGCGCGGCGCCCGACACCGGGAACATGGAGGTGCTGGCACAGTTCGGCAACGAGCAGCAGCAGAAGCAGTGGCTGGAGCCGCTGCTCGCCGGTGAGATCCGCTCGGCGTTCGCGATGACCGAGCCGGAGGTGGCCTCCTCGGACGCCACCAACATCACCACGCTCATCGAGCGCGACGGCGACGAGTACGTCATCACCGGCCGCAAGTGGTACATCTCCGGCGCGATGAACCCGGACTGCAAGATCTTCATCGTGATGGGCAAGACGGACCCGGACGGTGCCGACATCCGCCGTCAGCAGTCGATGGTCCTGGTGCCGCGCGACACGCCGGGTGTCACCGTCAAGCGCGCGATGCAGGTCTTCGGCTACGAGGACCACTCGCACGGCGGTCACGCCGAGGTGATCTTCGACCACGCGCGCGTGCCGGTGTCGAACCTCATCGGCGAGGAGGGCGGCGGCTTCGCCATCGCGCAGGCGCGGCTCGGCCCGGGCCGGATCCACCACTGCATGCGGCTGATCGGCATGGCCGAGCGGGCGATCGAGCTGATGTGCCGCCGGGCTGTCTCCCGCACGGCCTTCGGCAAGGCGCTGGCCCAGCAGGGAGTGGTCCAGAACTGGATCGCCGACGCCCGCGTCACCGTCGAGCAGCTGCGGCTGCTGGTGCTGAAGACGGCCTGGCTGATGGACACCGTCGGCAACAAGGGCGCCCACACCGAGATCCAGGCCATCAAGATCGCCACTCCGCGCGCGGTGGTCGGCATCCTCGACCGGGCCATCCAGCTGCACGGCGCGGGCGGTGTGAGCCAGGACTTCCCGCTGGCCGAGCTGTACGCGAGCGCCCGCACGCTGATGCTCGCCGACGGCCCGGACGAGGTCCACCAGCGGTCGCTGGCGCGGCGGGAGCTGAAGCAGTACCTGTGAGGAAGCGCGTGTAAGGGGCGGTCGCCTTGGCGACCGCCCCTTACACGGTGGCTTTCAGGGACGCAGTGCCCGCAGCAGCAGGTCGGCGAGGTGGTCGGCGACCTGCTGGGGGGTGAGGGAGCCGTCGGGGCGGTACCAGGTGGACAGGTGGTGGACGGAGCCGAAGTGGTAGTCCACCACCAGGTCGGCCGGCGTCGCCGTGGAGAAGACGCCCGCCTTCTGTCCCTCCTCGATGAGCGCGCGGAACCGTTCGTGGTAGCGCCGGCGCTCCGCGCGGACCTGCTTGTTCTTCTCCGGGCTCAGGTGGTGCATGGACCGGAAGAAGATCATCGCGTCGTCGAGGTTGTCGATCGTCGTGACGACCACGTCCGCCGCGGCGGCTCTGAGCCGCTCCTCCACCGGCGCATCCAGGCCGGCGAAGTGGTCGAGCCGCTCCTGCTGGACGCGCAGCACCCGCGCGTACACCTCGTGCAGGAGGTCGTCCTTGGAGCCGAAGTAGTGGTACAGCGCCCCCTTGGTGACGCCGGCCGCCTCCACGATCTCCTGCACGGAAGTACGGTCGTACCCCTGCTCGGCGAAGAGCCGGGTGGCGGCGGCCAGCAGCCGCTGCGGAACGGGCGTCCCGTCTCCGTCCGTCGTCCTGGGCACTGCCGCCACCTGCCTTTCCTCGTCGCCTACTGACCGGCGTTGCTGTTGTCGTGCGCGCGGGAACGCAGTTCCCGACGGAGGATCTTCCCACTCGCCGTCTTGGGCAGGTCGGGCAGGATCTCCACCTGGCGCGGGTATTTGTACGCGGCCAGTCTCTCCTTGCAGTACACCGCGAGTTCGTCCGGGGCCGCCTCGGCGCCCGGACGCAGGCTGATATAGGCCTTGACGGTCTCGCCACGATAGCCGTCGGGAACGCCGACGACGGCCGCCTCGCGCACCGCCGGGTGGGTGTACAGCACGTCTTCGACCTCGCGGGGCCACACCTTGAAGCCGGACGCGTTGATCATGTCCTTCTTGCGGTCGACGACGTACAGCCAGCCCTGTGGGTCCATGAAGCCGATGTCGCCGGTGCGCAGCTCGCCGGCCGGGAAGGACTCGGCGGTGGCGTCCGGGCGCCGCCAGTAGCCGGGGACCACCTGGGGCCCTCGTACGACGATCTCGCCCTGCTCCCCGAAGGGCACCTCCTGCCCCTGCTCGTCCACGATCCTGACGACCGTGTCGGCGCCGGGCACGCCCACCGACAGCGTCCCGGAGACCGGGTCCACGGGGGCCTCCAGGCCGGGCGGCACGGCGGCGCAGGGGCCGGAGCACTCGGTCAGCCCGTAGCCGACGCGGATGTACGGCCCGAAGCGGGCGCGGAACTTCTCCACCAGGGCCGGGGGCACGGGCGCACCGCCGGAGGAGATGTTCACGAAGGAGGCGAAGTGCTCGCGGGTGGCGTCCGGGTGGGCGGCCAGCGCCATGAACGCGGTGGACGGACCGACCGTGTAGTGCGGGCGGTGCTCGGCGAAGGCCTCCAGGACGAGTCCGGGCTCGAAGCGGTAGGTGAGCACCAGGGTGCCGGCGCTGTTCAGGCAGGCGGCGAACTGGCAGACCATGCCGGTGATGTGGAACAGCGGCGCGAGCGCGTAGTAGACGGGCGCCTCGGGCAGCGCGAGCCCGGTCCGCTGCCGCTCGGCGTTGTGCATGATGTTGCCGTGCGCGTTGGTGGCGCCCTTGGGGGTGCCGCTGGTGCCGGAGGTGTAGCTGATCAGTGCGATGCCGTCCGGGCGTGGCTCACGGCCCTCGGGTGCCTTGCCGCCCTGCCGGGCGACGGCGAGGAGGTCGTCGGCGTCCGGTGCCTGGGGCAGCCGCTCGAACCCGAGCACGCGCGCGTCGTTACGGGTCTGGAAATCCAACTCGCACGCGGTGAGCACGATCCGTACCGGTGACCCGGCCGCTGTCTGCCGCAGATACGCCTCCCAGGCGCGGTCCGAGCAGACCAGCGCGGTCACCTCGCCGTCCCGCAGGATGTGCTCCATCTCGGCCGACTTGTACATCGGGTTGACCGGGACGACGGTCGCACCGGCCTTCCAGGCGCCGAGGACGGCGAGCACGAAGTGCGGGGAGTTCTGCAGCAGCACGGCCACCCGGTCGCCGCGTTCCAGGCCGCGCGCGGCGAGGTGGGCGGCGACGGAGTCGCTCAGTTCGTCCACCTCGCGGTAGCTCAGCCGGGCGTCGAAGTAGGCGAGGAAGGTGCGCTCGGGTGCCTCGGCCACGGCCGCCCGCAGGGCGTGCACCAACGAGTCGGCCGGGTCGACCGGGCCGCGCTGGGCGTCGTCGAGCAGGGCCAGCCAGGGCCGGTCCGCGTACCGGGAGGCGGTCACCGGGCCTCCTCCCACCTGCGCTGGAGGTGGTTCATGCCGCTCAGCCAGCGATCCGGTTCGGCGGCCCGCGCCTGGTAGTACTCGGCCACCTCGGGATGCGGCAGGATCAGGAAGCGGTCCTCCTCGATGCCGCGGAACAGGGCGTCGGCGACGGCCTCCGGTTCGATCGCGGTCGGCTGCAGCACCAGGTCCCCGGCGCTGCCGGTGGCGGCCAGCATGTCCGTGCGCACGCCCTGCGGACAGATCGCGTGCACCTTCAGACCCCGGTGGCGGTACGTCAGCGACAGCCACTCGGCGAAGGCGTAGGCGCCGTGCTTGGTGACGCTGTAGGAGGGGGCGCCGATCATGGTGAGGAGCCCGGCGGCCGACACGGTGGACACGAACCGCCCGGCGCCCCGCTCCAGCCATCCGGGCAGCAGCTCGTGCGCCGCGCGGACATGTGCCATGACGTTCACGTCCCAGGACACCGCCCAGGACCGCTCGTCGAGCGGCCCGCCCGTGCCGCTGTCCTCGAAGGCCACACCGGCGTTCGCGCAGTAGACGTCGACGGTGCCGCCGAGCGCGTCCCGGGCGTCGCCGACGACCGCGGAGGCGTCGCCCGGCACGGCGATACCGCCGATCTCCTCGGCCACCGCCTTGGCCCTGTCGCCATCCAGGTCGTTCACGACCACCCGGGCCCCTTCGGCGGCGAACCGCCGGGCCAGCGCGGCCCCGATCCCACCGCCGGCCCCGGTGACGACCACTCCCGCATCCTGCACGGCTTCCACCATCGGTCTCCTTCGACACGACTTCGCGCGGCGCGCATCGGCTCCTTACCGGTTCAGACTAACCGGTCGGTATGTGTGAAGGAAGGGTCATTGCACCAACCTCTAGCCATGCGTCTGTCCCGACGGAACCTGCTTGCATCGGCAACCATGGCAGCCCTCCCACCCACCCCCGCACACCGTGCAGAACTGCACACCGGGTTCGAAAGAATCGCGGCCGACGGTTACTCCCTGCTGAAGGGCCGGCGCGTCGGCATCGTCACCAATCCCACCGGCGTCACCAGAGACGCCGCCCACCTCGTCGACGTCATGCACAAGGACCCCCGCGTCAGGCTGACGGCGGTCTTCGGCCCGGAGCACGGCTTCCGCGGCACCGCGCAGGCGGGCGGATCCGAGGGCCGCTACAACGACCCGGCGACGGGCCTGCCCGTGTACGACACCTACCTCAAGAGCGGCAAGCCCCTCGCCGACATCTTCACCACCGCCAATGTCGACACGATCGTCTTCGACATCCAGGACGTCGGCGCCCGCTTCTACACCTACATCTGGACGCTCTACGACTGCATGGAGGCCGCCCAGCTCGCGGGCAAGCGGTTCGTCGTCCTCGACCGGCCCAACCCGGTGACCGGCCGCGAGGCCCAAGGCCCGGTCCTGCACAAGGAGTTCGCCACCTTCGTCGGGCGGCAGCCGATCGCGCAGGCGCACGGGATGACCGTCGCGGAGCTGGCACGGCTTTTCAACGGGCAGTTCCTGAGCAAGCCGGTCGCGCTGGACACCGTACTGATGACGGGCTGGAAACGGACGCAGTTCTACGACGCGTCCGGACTGCCCTGGGTCCCGCCGAGCCCGAACATGCCGACCCCGGACACGGCTCTCGTCTACTCCGGCACCTGCATGTTCGAGGGCACCAACGTCTCGGAGGGCCGGGGCACGACCAGGCCCTTCGAACTGCTCGGCGCCGAGGGCATCGACGGCCGCTGGGCCGCCGCCGCGAACGCACTCGGGCTGCCCGGGGTGCGGTTCAGGGAGGCGTACTTCACGCCCACCTTCTCCAAGTTCCAGGGCAGGACGGTCGGCGGCGTGCAGATCCATGTCCACGACCGGGCCGCCTACGACCCCGTGCGCACCGGAGTCGCGCTGCTGGTGACCGTCAGGAAGGTCTGGGCCGGCTTCGCGTGGCGCCCGGACAACTGGATCGACAAGCTCACGGGCTCCGCGCGGGTGCGCACGATGATCGACGCGGGGGCGGGCGCCGACGAGGTGGCCGGTGCCTGGCAGGAGGAGCTGGCCGCGTTCCGGCGGGTCCGACAGGAATATCTCCTCTACAGGTGAGGCGCGGTGTATGGCCAACTCTGCCCCGGAGCAGGACGATACGTCAGCGACGCATCGTTTCAGGGGGGACGAGGGAGCCTGACATGGCGGATCCTGGGATGAGCGTGACTCCCTACTGGGAGCTGACCTTCGACGCGGACGGGGACGTGGAGGGCCCCGAACGTGATCGGCTGCTGGCGCAGGTCACGGAGCACGGCGTCCGTGACCTGATCGTCTTCGCGCACGGCTGGAACAACGACCGCTCGGGCGCGACCGCGCTGTACCGCCGTTTCTACGCACCGGTCCCGGCGCTCGCCCCACGGGCCCGCCTCGGCTACGTGGGTGTGATCTGGCCGTCGATGCGGTTCAGCGACGAGCCGATCCCGGACTTCCCGAAGCCGGTGGCGGCCGTGGCGGCGGAGACTGCACCGGGCCCGGCGCTGGACAAGGACACCCGGCGCGCACTGCTGGAGACCTTCCCGGGCCGCGCGCCCGTGATCGACCAGCTGGTCCGGATGCTGGACGAACCGTCCAGCGGGGCCGGGGGGTTGCCGGAGTTCGGGCGGCTGGTGCGGCTGCTGGTGGACGCGGAGCCGCCCGGGGTGGCCGACACCGGCGAGGAGGGCGAGCCCGCCGTGTTCACCGAGGACCCGGCGACCGCCTGCGACGCGTTCGCCGACGCGCTCACCGCGGTCCAGTCGCCCGGCGCACCGGCCGGGTTCAGTGTCCCGAACCCCTGGGAGGGCGCCAAGGAACTGCTGCGGCAGGCGACGTACTACACGATGAAACGGCGTGCCGGAACGGTCGGCGAACACGGACTCGGGCCGGTGCTCGGACAGTTGGCGCACGCGGCACCCGGGGTGCGGGTCCATCTGGCCGGGCACAGCTTCGGCGGGCGGCTGGTGTCGTTCGCGCTGCGCGGGCTGCCCGACGGGGTGCGCGCGGTGAAGTCCGTGACCCTCCTCCAGGGCGCCTTCTCGCACTACGCGTTCGCGGACGGGCTGCCCCAGGACCCGGGCAGGGCGGGCGCGCTCAAGGGCCGCCAGCGGCTGATCGACGGCCCGCTGGTGTGCTGCTACTCGCACTTCGACTCGGCCCTCGGCACGTTCTATCCGCTGGCCTCCCGGCTGGCCGGGGACGACCGTTCGTGTGCGGGCAGCGAGATCGCGGCCGTGCTGGGCCCGCGGTGGGGCGCGATGGGCCATGACGGGGTGCAGGCGGTGCCGGGGACCGCCCGGCTGGATCTCGCGGCGGCCCTGGCCGGAGGGCTGCCGGCGTCGGGGTGCGTGAACGTCGACGCGGCGGCCGTGGTCCGGCGCGGGGGCCCGCCGACCGGGGCGCACAGCGACATCGTGCACCCGGAACTGGCCCGGCTGGTGCTGGCGGCGGGCCGTATCACCTGACCCGCCGCCCGTGTCACCGCGCCCGCCCCGTCGATCGGTTCACCGGTGCGAGGTGTACTCCACCACCTGCTGGAACGTCGGCCGGTTCTGCCAGCTGATCCTGCCGTGCTTGATCCCGCCCAGGGTGCGCTGGACGATGGAGTCGGCGCACCACTGGTCGCCGGCCGAGCACTGGTCGTCGCCCGGGTAGACCTGGGCGGCAGTCGTCCCGGCCGCCTGCTTGAGGGTGCTGATCAGGATGTCCCGGCAGGCGCCGAGGCTGCCGCCGCCGCAGTACTTCTCGGCGAGCCCGCCCCGCACGTTCTCACCGAGCACGGCCCGGATGTCCTTGTCGACATAGCTCCACCAGCCGTACTGGAAGGCGCTTCCGGCGTGCGAGCCGGTCGGGCCGTGGCCTGCGGAAGGGGTCTCGTCGATGGGCGCGTTGCCCGTGAAGGCGGTGTACAGGTCGCTGCCGAGGCCCGGTTCGAACTCCGCCTTGACCAGCAGCGGCCACCAGGCGTCCAGGATGCGGATCGCGTCGGCGTCGGCGTAGGCCTTCGAACCGGCGGAGCTCTCCGTGCGCTTGGCGCCCGCGGTCACCCATGCCTGGAGCTTGCTCACCGCGTCGGCGGCCGTGGGGTCGGTCACCGGCGACGAATTGATCACCTTGAGCAGCTTGGGCAGCACGTCCTCGGCGCGCAGGTCGGCGACGGCCGCGTCCGCCATGGCCTGCACCAGTTCGGTGCGGGTCACCCCGCCGGCCGCGACCAGCTTCTTCACCCGGTCGTCGAGCAGGTTGCCGCGGTGCACGGAGCCGTCGGCCCAGCCCGCTGCCGTGTAGTCCTTGGCCTGCTTGTTGTTCCAGGAGACGTAGTAGTCCTGGTCGACGGAGTTGGGATGGGCCGAGGCCGGGGTGTAGTCGGCCGTGTTGGTGGCCGGGTCCCAGTTCCGCCACTCGTACGCCGGCTGCGCCCAGACCGGGAGGTCGGCGTCGGCTCCGTCGGCCCGGACGGGGTTGTCGCCGCTGTTGTAGTAGGCGGTGTGCTGGGAGTCGGCGTAGAACCAGTTGAAGGTGTAGTTGATGTGCTGGGCCGCGCTCTGGAAGTCCTTCGGGCCCTTGACGTAGTCGGGGTCGTTCAGCATCTGGAAGCCGATGATCGAGTCGGCCTCGTGCAGGTAGGAGGAGCGCAGCGAGGTGTAGGCGACCTTCTTGCCGCCGACGGTCGCGCGGTACTCCACGGGGCCGTACTTCGTCCGCCAGACCCGCATCGTGTACGACCCCGCCGGCGTACTGTCGGCCGTGGTCGGTGACCAGGAGTTCTTCTGCTCGACCTGGTCCATGGCCGTACAGGTGCCGTGGTACAGGTAGTGGTGGTCGTCCTGGCACAGTTCGACGGCGTAGGTGTCGATGATGTCCTGGCCGGACGTGGTCGCACTCCAGGAGTAGTCCTGGCCGCGGCCGAGCTCGACGTACATGCTCAGGCCCGCGAAGGAGGCGCCGCGGGCGCTGATGCCCGGGCCCTGGATCTCCTGCAGCATGAGCAGCTGAGGGGCGAAGTAGCCGGTCTGCGGTCCGAAGACGGCGACCGGGTGGCCGCTCGCGGTGTACTTGCCGCTGACCACGAGGGCGTTGGACATTCCCCGCTTGGCCGAGCTGAGCGCGGCCTTCGCGGCGCCGGCCGAGGTGCTCCTGGCGGCCGTGGTGGCGGCGCTGCCCGTGCGGTCGTGGACCAGCGGTTCCTGGGTGACCGAACCGGGGTCGGGCAGGGCCTCGCCCTTGGCGTCGGCGGGCTTGCCGCCGTACGGGAAGCTCTCGCCGTTGTGGACGGTCAGGACCGCCTCGGGGTCGTTGCGCTCGCGGAAGGACTCCCAGACCTTGGTGCCCTCCTCGATGCCGTACTTGGACTGGGCGGCGATCAGCGAGAGGGCGTTGTTGACCTCGCCGCCTCCCCCGGAGCCGAACAGCGAGCCGATCACGGAGGCCAGTGCCACGAGGTCGGTGACCTTGAAGTGCTCGATGGTGCCGGCGTTGGTGATCGGGTCCTTGTGGCCGGTCAGGTCGTACTCGCCGGGGAAGTAACGTCCGCTGTCGGAGGCGTCGATGTAGGCGTTGATGCCGTCGAGGTAGGCCTTGACGTCGGCGAGGGCCTGCTGCCCGCGGGCGCCGTTCCTGGCCACGGCGGTGTCGATCTGCGCCTGCAGGTCGGTCTCGGTGTAGGGCGCGTTGCGGTAGAACTCCTGCTCCAGGCCCTGGTTGGCGGCCGCGCCGCCGGCGAAGGAGGTCAGCCGGCCGCGGCCGACGTGCCGGAAGACGTCCATCAGCCACAGCCGGTCCTCGGCCGCCGCGTAGCCCGCACCGTACTCGGTGCCGTACCGGGTGGTGCCGGTGATGTGCGGCACACCGGTCTTCTTGTCCCGGACGATCGTCACATCGCTGCGTCCGCCCGGCTTCTCGGTGGAGGCGGTCTGGTCGGACGGGACGCCGAAGGAGGAGTCGTTGAAGAAGTTGTTGATCGTGGCGTCCGTGAGGCCCTTGTAGCCGGTCGCGAGGTTTGCGTACGGCCCGAGTTGGTCCTCGGCGTGCGGGGGCTGGGTGCCGAAGGCCTGGTTGAGCAGGATCTGCGCGAGCGTCGCGTTGCCGTTCTCACCGGGCGGCAGGATGTCCGAGCACCGCCCGCCGCAGTAGTCGTTCGAGGCGGCGGCGGCCGGCGTCTGGGTGAGGGGGGAGAGAAGTCCCGCGACGAGGACGCATATCGACGCGGACTTCAGGAACCCGGTGAAGCGGCGGGACGTTCTCAGTCTGACGAGGGCGGTACGTGGGGTTCGCCGTGGCATGGCAGCTCCTAGCGACAGGGGTGGCCGAAGGTTACCGCCGGTATCCCCAGCTTTAAAGATGAACATGCGTCACTTTCCGGAGTGCACAAGCAGGATCACGAGAAGAGATGGAGCCGAATCGCCTGTCGATACGTCTATTCGGCGACGTCCGTGCGACGACGCCGAAGTGACCGAAGTACAGGTGCAGGTGTGACGGAGGTGCAGGGCGATGGCCGGTTTCCGGAGTCTGGCGAGACAGGTACGCGATCCGGACTGCGATCTGGCACTGCGGCGGTACTCGCTGCGCAAGTGCCTTGAGAAGTTCGCCCCTTACGGGCATCGGGCGACCTGGGACCATCTGTGTTCCCGGGCGGGCTTCGGCCCCGAGGACCGCTCCCCCGACCCGGCGCGGCTCGTGGCCGCACTGGAGGAACTGGAGGAGGCACGGTCCGTCTGGCTCGCCTACGAGACGGAATTCACCGAGCGGCGCAGGAAGGAGAAGCACGACGGGCTGCGCAGGCCGGGCAGCGTGGACGACTGGCACCGGCTGACCTGGGGCGGCTTCGGGGTCGCCTGGTGCGACGACCCGCGGATCCACCCCGTCGAGCCGCTGGCGGAGGTACTGCGCAGGCTGATAGCCGCCCTGGAGCGGGAACCGGGCACGGGCTGCCCGGTGTGCGGCGGTGACCGCCTGGTCTGGCGGTACGGCCTGGACCACGAGCCGTCGTCCGGCCCGGTCTGCACGGACTGCGGCATCCTCGTGCCGCGCCCGGTGCTCACCCCGCAGGCACTGGAGTTCGCACGGCGGGAGCGGCTGCTGATGTCGGCCTGAGTGGTGTTCTCAACGGGGGGTGTTCCGGGGGGTGCGTAGGGGATGCCGCGCCCCCTGTTGTGCGGCGGCGGGGCCGTTGTCCGTGTGGCCCGGCACCATCGAGGCATGGTGCAGGTGTGTCTGAACGGAAGCCGTTCCGCGGCGGACGGTGTGAGCGTGCCGATGTCACCGCAGGACCTGGCCGAGTCCGCGGCTCGCGCCGTGGCGGCCGGAGCCACCTCCGTCCATGTCCACCCGAAGACACCGTGCGGGCACGACAGCCTCTCCCCGCGCGTCCTCGCGCCCACCCTGGCGGCGATCCGGTCGCGGGTGTCGGTGCCGGTCGGGGTGACGACCGGCGCCTGGGCCGAGCCCGACCCGATGGCACGGCTCGCCCGGGTGCGCAGCTGGTCCGTGCTGCCCGACTTCGCCTCGGTCAACTGGCATGAGCCGGGCGCCGAAGCGGTCGCCGGGCAGCTGCTCGCGCTGGGCGTGGGCGTGGAGGCGGGCATCCGGTCCGGCACGGACGCTGCGGCCAGGTTCGCCGCCTCGCCGCTCGGGCCGCGCGTGCTGCGGGTACTGGCCGAGGTGACCGACCCGGACCCGGCGACCGCCGGGGCATCGGCGCGGGCCCTGCTGGCCGAGCTGGGCACCGCCCACGGCCGGCCGGTGCTCCTGCACGGCGAGGAGGGCGGCACCTGGCCGGTGCTGCGGCTGGCCGGACGGCTGGGCCTCGCCACCCGGATCGGGCTGGAGGACACCCTGTTCCTGCCGGACGGCGGGCGCGCGGCGTCCAATGCCCAACTGGTCGCCCAGGGGCTGGTCCAGTACGGGTCGTTCCAGCGTTCGCCGTAGGAAGGGGCCGACGCTACCAGCCCCGAATCCGCTCGCTCCAGCCGATTCCCGTGTGGACAGTGGAGGCGAGGAAACCGAACCGATGAACACGGGGAGTCCCATGTCCACCCTGCGGGTCACCGCCGAAGTGCTGACCGTCCACGAGCACCCGAACGCCGATGCGCTCGAACTGGCCCAGGTGGGCCTGTACCGGGCCGTCGTCGCCAAGGGCGCGTACCGCACCGGTGAGGCCGCCGTGTACATCCCCGAGCAGTCCGTGCTCCCGCCCGGGCTGATCGAGGAGCTGGGCCTGACCGGGCGGCTGGCGGGCGGCGAGGCCAACCGGGTCAAGGCGGTTCGGCTGCGCGGCGAGCTGTCGCAGGGCATCGTGTGCCGGCCGAGGGCGCTGGCGGACATCGACCTGGCGCGGGCGGCGGCCGAGGGGACGGACTTCGCCGAGCGGCTGGGTGTCACCAAGTGGGTGCCGCCGATCCCGCCGACCATGAACGGCGAGGTGGAGTCGGCACCGGACCTGCTGCCCTGGGTCGACATCGAGAACGTCCAGCGCTACCCGGACGTCTTCACGCCGGGCGAGCCGGTCGTCCTGACGGAGAAACTGCACGGTTCGGCGTGCCTGCTGACGTATGTCGCCGGCGAGGGACGGGTGTACGTGTCCTCCAAGGGCTTCGGCGCCAAGTCCCTCGCCCTGAAGGAGGATCCGCGGAACCTGTACTGGCGGGCGGTGCGCGGGCACGGCGTCGCCGAGGTCGCGGCGCGGCTGTGCGAGCGGCTGGGCGCGCGACGGGTCGGGATCTTCGGCGAGGTGTACGGCGCGGGGGTGCAGGACCTGTCGTACGGCGCGGACGGACGGCGGGACACGCTGGGGTACGCGGTGTTCGACGTCTCGGCGGAGCTGGACGGCGCCGTGCGGTGGCTGGACGCGGCAGCGTTGCTGGAGGGCGAGCTGCCGGTGGTGCCCCGGCTGTACACGGGGCCGTACGACATCGACCGGGTCCTGGAGTTCGCGAGCGGCCGGGAGACGGTGTCCGGGCGGGGGCTGCATCTGCGGGAGGGGGTGGTGATACGTCCCGCGGTCGAGCGCTACAGCGAGGTCACCGGGGGCCGGGCGATCGCCAAGGCGGTGAGCCCTGCGTACCTGACGCGGAAGGGCGGGACCGAGTTCGAGTGAGGCGCCGTCCGCGGGAGCGCCCCGTGAGGGGCGCGTGGTCAGCGCCCCTCGGCCAGCAGCCGGGACCCGGTGAGGCGTTCGCCGAACACGTCGTCCGGGTTGGACAGGACGCAGTTCTCCAGGGACAGGCACCCGCAGCCGATGCAGTCGGTCAGGTGGTCGCGCAGACGGTTCAGCTGCTTGATGCGTTCGTCGAGCTCCGAGCGCCACTTCTCCGACAACCGCGTCCAGTCCTCCCGGGTCGGCGTCCGTTCCTCGGGAAGCTCCGCCAGGGCGTCCCGGATCGTGGCCAGCGGGATGCCGACCCGCTGGGCCGCACGGACGAACGCGACCCGGCGCAGGGTGTCCCGGCTGTAGCGGCGCTGGTTGCCGGACGTGCGGCGGCTGCTGATCAGGCCCTTGGACTCGTAGAAGTGCAACGCGGAGACGGCGGCACCGCTGCGCGCGGACAACTGGCCTACGGTCAGTTCATGGACATTCTCGGGAATCTGCGGCACTCCTCAGAGCCTAGCGGCCCGGTCCATGTCGCGGTCCGTTGACAGGCGCCTCTCGCCCGACCATGCTAAGCAGTCGCTTAGACACGCGAGTGAGACGCGAGTGAGACGCGAGCGAGACGCGAGCGAGAGGCCGGGAAGATGGCAGAACCGAGGACTTTCACCTCCCCCGACGAGCTGCGGGCGGCCGTCGGCGAGCAGCTGGGGTACACCGACTGGCTTGAGGTCGACCAGAAGCGCATCGACCTGTTCGCCGAGGCCACCGGCGACCACCAGTGGATCCACGTGGATCCGGAAAGGGCCGCCGCGGGGCCGTTCAGGACGACCATCGCGCACGGTTACCTGACCCTCTCGCTGCTTCCGCTCTTCGGCCCGCAGCTGATCCGGGTCGAGGGCGTGAAGATGGGCGTGAACTACGGCACGAACAAGGTCCGCTTCCCCTCCCCCGTGCCCGTCGGCTCCCGGCTGCGCGCCACCGCGAAGATCAGCGGCGTCGAGGACGTCACCGGCGGCGTCCAGGTGACCGTCGCCTTCACCGTGGAGCGCGAGGGCGGCGACAAGCCGGTGTGCGTCGCGGAGTCGGTGGCCCGGTACTACCTCTGAGCCCGGGGACCGCTACTTCACCCCGACCATCCGGAGCACGAGGTCGGCGTAGAGCGCGCCGACCTCCTCCGGGGTGCGGGGGCCGTTCACGGTGAACCAGCGGGCCACGTCGATGCACAGCGACAGCACGGCGAGGGTGGTGCCGTGCACGTCCGGCACGTCGAACTCGCCCGAGGCCACGCCGTCCTCGATGATCCCGCGCACCTGGGCGTCGACCTGGCGGCGCAGGGCGACGATCTCGGCGCGCGCCTCGGGGCCGAGGGCGTCGAGTTCGTACTGCACGACCCGCGCGGTGGTGCGCCGGCCCGCGTGCCAGCGGACGAAGGAGCTGACCGCGTCGGCCAGCCGCTCGGCCGCGGTGCCCTCCCGCTGCGAAGCCGTGCGCAGGATGTCGAGGGCCTTGTCGTGACCGATCCGGCTGATCCGGTGGAGCAGCTCTTCCTTGGTCTTGTAGTGGATGTAGAGCGCGGCCGGGCTCATGCCGGCGCGGCCCGCGATGTCGCGGGTCGTCGTCGCGTGGTAGCCGCGCTCGGCGAAGGCCTCCACGGCGGCGACGAGCAGCCGCCGGGCCGCATCTGGGGTGACCTCTTCCCACGGCTCCACTTCGCCGCCGGTCGTCTCCTCCGCCGTACTCATCGCTCGCTCGCCCCTCTCGATGACAGGGGCACCACCATACCGCCGACAGTGAGCGAGCGCTTAGTGCAGCCGCCCGGAGGAGTGCTCAGAACGCCGAAACGCCGGTGAGGGAACGTCCGATCAGCAGCTTCTGGATCTGACTGGTGCCCTCGTAGAGGGTCATCACGCGAGCGTCGCGCAAGAGTTTGCCGGCCGGGTACTCGTCGATGTAGCCGTAGCCGCCGAAGACCTGCAGGGCGTTGTTGGCGGCGCGGACGGCGGCCTCGGAGGCGAAGAGCTTGGCCTTGGAGGACTCGACGGCGAACGGCTGCCCGCGGTCGATCAGGTCGGCGACCCGCCAGGTGAGCAGCCGGGCGGCGTCCACGTCGACGGCGATGTCACTGATCAGCTCCTGCACCAGCTGATGACGGGCGATGGGCTTGCCGAACTGCTCGCGCTCACCGGCGTACCGCACGGCCGCGTCCAGTGCGGCCCGGGCGATGCCGACGCAGCCCGCGGCCACCGACATCCGCCCCTTGGCCAGCGCGGACATGGCCACCGAGAAGCCCTTGCCCGCCTCGCCGAGCATCGCGGAGGCGGGCACGCGCACGTTCTGAAGGACCAGTTCAGCGGTGGCCTGACCGCGCAGGCCGAGCTTGCCGTGGATGGGGCGGCGGGTCAGGCCCGGGGTGTCGGTGGGCACGAGGAAGGCGGACACCCCCTTGTGGCCGGGGGCGTCGGTGGAGCGCGCGAAGAGCAGGACGACGTCCGCCCATGTGCCGTTGGTGATGAACATCTTGGTGCCGTTGATGACGTAGTCGTCCCCGTCGCGTACGGCACGGGTGGTGAGGTTGCCCGCGTCGGAGCCGGTGCCGGGTTCGGTGAGGCCGAAGCAGCCGACGTACTCCCCCGCGGTCAGCCCCGGCAGCCAGCGCCGCTTCTGCTCCTCGTCGCCCCAGGCGGCGATGGTCTTGGCGACGAGACCGAGGGAGACGGAGACGATGCCGCGGACGGAGGAGTCCCCGCGGCCCAGCTCCTCCGTCACCAGGCAGTACGCGAGGTGGTCACCGCCGGAGCCGCCGTACTCCTCGGCGATGGTCAGTCCGAGGAAACCGACCTCGCCGAGCTTCTTCACGATGCCCCGGTCGACCTCCTCGGCGCGGTCCCAGGCGATCACGTGGGGGGCGATCTCGCGCTCCACGAAGTCGCGGGCGAGCTGCCGTACGGCGGCCTGCTCCTCGCTCAGCTCCAGGTTCACCACGCGATCACCCCACACAGATCGGGATCCATCCAGGATCTTGAAAACCGTACATTTAAATTAGCACTGCTAGTTTCCTGTTCCCGCCCTACTATGTGCGCCATGGCCCGACCGCGCAAGCCCCTCCTCAGCACCGACCGGATCGTCGAGACGGCCCGGGAACTCGTGGACCGGGAGGGACTGGCGGCCGTCTCCACCCGTCGGCTCGCCGCCGAGCTCGGGGTGAGCGGGCCCTCGCTCTACAACCACTTCCGCACCAAGGACGAGATCCTGGAGGCGGTCGCCGACTCGGTGAGCGGCCTGGTGGACCTGTCGATGTTCGAGGACGGCCGCGAGTGGCGGACCGCGCTGCACGACTGGGCCGTCTCCTACCGCGCCGCCCTGCGCGACCACCCGAACATCGTCCCGGTGCTGGCCAGGGGCCCCGGGCGGCGGCCGGCCGCACTGCGCCTGGCCGACGCCGTGTACGGAGCGATGGTCGGCGCGGGCTGGCCCCCGGCCCAGGCGACCTCCATCGGCGCGCTGATGCGGTACTTCATCATGGGCTCCGCGCTCGGCTCCTTCGCCGGAGGCTTCGTGGACGACGCGAGCGCGTACGACCCCGCCGACTATCCCCACCTGGGCCAGGCCCATCTGCTCGCCGAGCAGCAGGAGAAGATCGACGAGCGGGCCTTCGAGACGGGACTGACGGCGCTGCTGGACGGGCTGGCGCAGCAGTACGAGCAGGTACGGCAGAGCGTGTGAGAACACTTCGGTGGGCACCGAAGCGCCGGTGCCGCATGCTGGCCGCATGACCACCAGGGACCCCCGGGCGGCCGGGCTCGCCTCGCTGGCGGCGCTGGTCGCCGACGAGACCCGGGCCGCGTGTCTGCTGGCGCTGCTCGACGGGCGGGCGTGGACCGCCGGTGAGCTGGCCCGGCATGCGGGGGTCGCCGCGTCGACGCTCAGCGAGCATCTGGGCAAGCTGGTGGCCGGCGGCCTGCTCGCGGAGGAGCGGCAGGGGCGGCACCGGTATGTACGGCTGGCCGACGCGCGTGTGGCGGGGCTCGTCGAGGATCTCGCCGCGCACATGCCTCCGGCGGCCGTACGGCCGCGTTCGCTGCGGGAGTCGAGCGCCGGGGCTGCGATGGCGCGGGGACGCACCTGTTACGACCATCTTGCGGGGCGGCTCGGGATCGCGGTCACGGATGCATTGACCCACCGGGGGCTGCTGCGGCAGGACACCGGGTTCGCGCTCACGGACGCGGGGGTGGAGTGGTTCCGGGCGGCGGGGATTCCCCTGGAGGTTCCGAGCCGGCGCCCGCTGGCCCGTGCCTGCCTGGACTGGACCGAGCGGCGGCCCCATCTCGCGGGGGCGGCGGGGGCCGCGCTGTGCCGGCATGCGCTGGATGCGGGGTGGTGTGTGCGGGTCGGCTCCGCGCGGGCGGTGAAGGTGACTCCGTCCGGGGAGCGGGAGTTCGCGCTGCTGCTGGGTATTTCGCCGGATTCGTTGCGGTGAGATCCGGCGTGGCGGTGCCCCGGTCCCGGGTTCGGCCGAGGCACCGTCACCTGAGCGTCAGAACACCACCAGCGCCCGGCCGCCCTTGCCCGCGAGCATGTTCTCGAAGGCGGCCGGGATGCCCTCCAGGGCGATCCGCTCGGTGACGAGCGCGGAGAGGTCCAGGCGGCCCTCCCGTACGTGCTCGGCGAGCACGGGCAGGTCGCGGGCGGGGTCGGTGTTGCCGTAGACACAGCCGGACAGGGTGCGGCCCCAGTGGAAGATCTCCAGGGCGTTGAAGGTGACCTCCTGGTCCTTGCCGCCGATGCCCACGACCGTCGTACGGCCGCCCCGGCGGGTGGAGTCCCAGGCCGCGCGGATCGACACCGCGCGGCCCACGCACTCCACCGAGACGTCCACGCCCTGCTTGCCGGTGAGGGCGCGGATCTCCCGAGGGGTGTTCTCGGTGGCGAGCACGTAGTCCGTCGCTCCCGCAGCCCGGGCCAGCCCCTCCTTCTCCGGGGAGACGTCGACCGCGATGATCCGGGAGGCGCCCGCTATGCGGGCCGACTGGAGGGTGGCGAGGCCGACTCCGCCCACGCCGAAGACGGCCACCGTCTCGCCCTGGCGGACCTGCGCCGAGTGGTGGACGGCGCCGTAGCCGGTGAGGACGGCGCAGCCGAGGAGGGCGGCGTCCACCAGCGGCACCCCCGCCGGCAGGGGCAGCACGCAGGACGCGGAGACGACCGTCTCCTCGGCGAACGCGGCCACGTTGAGGCCGGGGTGCAGGTCGGTGCCGTCGGTGGTACGGGCGTAGACCTCGGCGGCGCCGTTGAGGGCCTTCGCGCACAGCCAGACCTCGCCGAGCGTACAGGCGTGGCAACTCCCGCAGGAGGGTGCCCAGTTCAGGACGACAGGGTCGCCTTCGGCGATGTGTGCGACGCCCTCGCCGACGGCCACGACCGTGCCGGCGCCCTCATGGCCGAGGACGGCCGGGACCGGCACCCGCATGGTGCCGTTGGACAGGGACAGGTCGGAGTGGCAGACGCCGGCGGCGGCGAGGCGGACCCGGACCTGTCCGGGGCCCGGGTCGGGCAGGTCGATGCCGGTGATCTCCAGCGCGGCTCCGACGGCGGGCAGGACGGCGGCTCGTACGGCCATGACTCGCGTACTTCCTTAGAACTGGAGGGACTTGGTCTGCAGGTACTCGGCGAGTCCGTGCGCGCCGAGTTCCCGGCCGACCCCGGACTGCTTGTAGCCGCCGAAGGGGGCGAGGGGGTTGAACCGGCCGCCGTTGATGTCGACCTGACCGGTGTCCATACGGCGGGCGAAGGCCACCGCCTCGGCCTCGTCACCGGCCCAGACGGCACCCGCGAGGCCGTACACCGTGCCGTTGGCGATGCGCAGGGCGTCCTCCTCGTCCTCGTAGCGCAGGACGGACAGGACCGGGCCGAAGATCTCCTCCTGGGCGATCGTCATCTCGGGCGTCACGTCCGCGAAGACGGTCGGAGCGATGAAGTAGCCGGTCTCGCGCGGGGATGCGGGGCCGCCTGCGACCAGGCGGGCGCCCTCGGCGATGCCCTTGTCGATGTAGCCGCGCACCCGCGCCCGCTGCCTGGCGCTGACCACGGGGCCGATCCGGTCGGCGTACTTGGCGGCGGCCGTCGCGGCCAGCTCGACGGCCTCGTCGTACTGGTCGCGGTGGACCAGCATGCGGGTCCAGGCGCTGCACGTCTGGCCCGAGTTGGACATCACGTTGGCGACCCCGACGTTCACCGCCTTGGCGAGGTCGGCGCTCGGCAGGATGACGTTGGCGGACTTGCCGCCGAGTTCGAGGGCCACCTTCTTGACGGCCGCGCCCGCCACCGCGCCGATCTGTCTGCCGACCGCCGTGGAGCCGGTGAAGGACACCAGGTCCACGCCCGGGTGCTCGGCGAGGGCCTGGCCGGCGACCGGGCCGAGGCCGGTGACCAGGTTGAACACGCCGGCCGGCACGCCCGCCTCATCGACGGCCTCGGCGAACAGCTGGGCGGTGAGAGGGGTGTCCTCGGCGGGCTTGAGGACGACCGTGCAGCCGGCGGCGAGCGCCGGGGCCACCTTGGCGACGATCTGGTGGAGGGGATAGTTCCAGGGGGTGATCGCGCCGACCACGCCGATCGGCTCGTGCAGGACGGTGGAGTTGCCGACCTTCTCCTCGAAGGAGTGGGCGGCGGCCAGCTCGGCGTAGGAGCCGGCCACCGCGATCGGCACGGCCGCGTGCACGGCCTGGGAGAACTGCGGCGGGGAGCCCAGCTCTTCGGTGACGGTCTCGGCGATCTCGTCCTTGCGGGCCACGAGGACGTCCCGGAGGGCGGTCAGGCGTGCGGCGCGCTCGGCCGGGGGCGTGGCCGCCCAGGCGGGAAGGGCGGCGCGGGCCGCACGGACGGCCGTGTCCACGTCCAGCGCACCGCCCGCCGGGACCCGGGCGACGACCTGCTCGTCGGCCGGGTTCACGACCTCGATGACATCGGTGCTCTCGGCGGGGCGCCAGGCGCCGTCGATGTACAGGCCGTCGTGTGCCTTCATGCTGCTTCCTCCCCGGCGGGTGTGCGTCGTCCGGCACACAAACTAGCGGCGTTAGTTTTTCGGCGCCAGACGTACCAGGACATCATCGCCGGGGCGGCCGGCGCTCACGCACCGGGTCGGCGGCCTGCCGGGTCACCCGATCACGGCCAGGCGCGTCACTTGGTCGCGCTCAGGTGGGCGAAGACCACCACGTTGCTGGTGTAGCCGGTCCGCCGGCTGTAGAGGCCGCCGCAGGTCAGCACGCGCAGCTCCGGTCGCCCGACCGGGCCGTAGACCTCCTTGTCCGGGAAGCCCGCCTTGTCGAAGACCTTCATCCGGTCCACGGTGTAGACGGCGGTGCGGCCGTCGGCGCGCTTGACCTCGATGAGCTTGCAGGGTTTGACCTGGGCGAGCGTGGCGAAGACGGCCGGGCCGGTCATGGTGTCCCGGTGGCCGACGGCGATGGCGGTGCCGGACTCACCCGGCGTGGGGCCGCCCTCGTACCAGCCGACCAGCTTGGGCCTGTCCACCGGCGGAGTCTCCAACTGCCGTTCGCTGTCGAGCCCGAGGCCCGTGATCGGGGCGTCGACGCCCAGGAAGGGGATGCGGAAGGACGTCGGCCGGGACCGGGGCAGTGGTCGGGGCGGGGGCCCGGAGGGGGGCTTGCAGGATTCCTCCCCGCTCGCGCCCCCTGCGCCGGCGGCCGCCACCGCGTCCGGGTCGTCCGCCCGGCCGGCCCCGGGATGCCCGCCCCACCACCGGTTCCCCGCCGCCACGAGGACGGTCACCAGCAGGGCCGTCCTGGCGAGGCGGTAGGCACGGGTCCGATACCAGGGCCTGCGTCTGCGCCTACGCGGCACCATGGGGCCGCCGGCGGATCAGCCGGACATACGCGACACCGCTGACCGCGACCAGGCCCACGGCCGCCGCGGCGGCCAGCGGCGAGTATCCCGCGGCCGTGTCGATGAGACCGCCACCGCCCGCGTGCACACCGCCCTTCGGCGGGTCGTGGTCGCCCCCCTGGCCCCAGCCGGGACCGTCCTGCTGGTGGTCCTGGTGATCCTGGTGGTCCTGATGGTCCTGGTGGTCCTCGATCTGCCCGTTGGGACCGTGCGCCGGGTCGTTGTGGTCGTCGTGGCAGTTGACGCGGAAGAGCTTCTCCTTGACGGCGCCCGCCGCGACCCAGGTGAGCCTGTACTGCCCGTCGGTCAGGCTGATCGGGTCGGTGTGCCCGGCACCCTCGGCTAGCTGGATGATGCCGGTGACGGTGGACGCCGAGGGCAGCGGGGGCTGGGCCTGGATGATGTAGGCGATGTTGGGCAGGATGTCGAAGTTGACGGCGTCGAGGTAGAACCTGCAGACCACCGGGTCGTCCTTCGAGACACCGTAGGGCACGCCCTCGCGGTGCACCCTGATGTCGCCGTTCGCCCCCTGGGCCACCGCGTTCGGCGCCGTTACCCATGACGCGCCCGCCACGGCGAGGGCGGTGAGGACGATTGTGGCGCCCGCGCGGGAGCCGACGGCACGTGGGAGTGTCAGGCTGGGCATGCGCAATCCTCCGCGAGTTCAGACGATTTTCATACAAATCGCTCTTTCGTCTGAACTCTCCGTCATACGCGACGCCCGCCCGGGCATCGACGCCCGGCGCGCCGTCAGATATCGCTCGTGCGGCGCAACACCGGGCATCGGGGCACCGCCCCCTCGGTCGTCGGCGCCCTGCTCGGCCTCCGTGCGGGCGCCACGATCGCCTGCCGCGTCGGACGATGCCGAGGAGGACCACGCGGGGACGAGCACGAGCGCCGCGATCGGCGACATCTTCTTCAGCATGATCAGGACCAGGAAGGTCGCGATCAAATGCAGGTCACAGGCTTGCGGTGAGATGGACGGGGATGCCGTTCAGGACAGCGTTGCCCGAGAGCGGGTCGAGGAGGCTGCCGTCGAGGAGCTGGTTGACGTTGACGCCAGGGGCCTTCACGGCGTGGCTCAGCCGGGTTCCGGCGCGGTCGTGACCCCAGCCGTGCGGCAGGCTCACCACCCCGGGCCGTACGGCGTCGGTGACCTCGGCCGGGGCCAGCACCTCTCCTCCGGCGCCCTTGACGCGGACGTCCGCCCCGTCCCGGACGCCGAGCCGGGCCGCGTCCTGCGGGTGGATGTGCAGGGTGCAGCGGTTGGAGCCGCCGGTGAGGGCGGGCACGTTGTGCATCCAGCTGTTGTTGGAGCGGAGGTGCCGGCGGCCGACGAGGACCAGCCCCTCGGGGCGCTCCCGCAGGGCCGCACGCAGCCGGGGCAGGTCGGCGGCGATCGGGTCGGGCAGCAGCTCGACCTTGCCGCTGCGGGTCTTCAGCGGCTGGGGCAGGCGCGGGCGCAGCGGGCCGAGATCGATGCCGTGCGGGTGCGCGAGGAGCCTCGCCAGGGTGAGCCCGTCGGCCCGGGCGCCGAAGCCGTCGCCGTACGGGCCGAGGCGGAGCATCAGGTCGAGCCGCCGCTCGGGGCCGGTCTCCCCGGTGAGCTGACCGGCGAGTTCCTTCGGGTCGCGGCCGTGGACCGGTGAGTGCTGCTCCGACACGGCCTTGCCGAGGGTCTGGTCGATGACCATGGCGTCGACGACGGACGGGTCGGCACCGTGCATGCCGGTGGCGGCCAGGATCAGCCGGGCGAGGATCTCGGACTCGGCCATGCGGCCGGGCTCCAGCGGGACGGCGGGGCGTGTGTAGCGGACCTGGTTGCGTACGGCGAGGGTGTTGAAGGCGAAGTCGTGGTGCGGGCTCTGGGAGGGCGGGGGCGGGGGCAGTACGACGTGGGCGTGGCGCGAGGTCTCGTTCAGGTAGGGGTCGACGCTGACCATGAAGTCCAGGGACTGAAGCGCCTTGTCGAGGCGGTCGCCGTCGGGTGCGGACAGCACCGGGTTGGCGGCCACCACGATCAGCGCGCGGACCCGCTCGCCCTCGTCGGTGGCGGTGTCGATCTCCTCGGCGAGCGCGGAGAGCGGCAACTCCCCCTTGACCTCGGGCAGTTGACGCACCCGGGAGCGCCAGCGGCCGAGCGTGAAGCCGCGGCCCGGACCCGCCGGCCGGGGCGTCCTGTCGGTGGCGGCCTGCGGGAAGAGGGCGCCGCCGGGGCGGTCCAGATTGCCGGTGAGGATGTTGAGGACGTCCACCAGCCAGCTGGCCAGGGTGCCGTGCGGGACGGTGCAGCTGCCGATGCGGGCGTAGACGGCGGCGGTGGGGGCGGCGGCCAGTTCGCGGGCGAGGGTGCGGATGACGTCCGCGTCCAGGTCACAGGCCCCGGCGACGGCTTCGGGGGTGAAGTCCCGCAGGGCGGCGCGCAGTTCCTCGACGCCGACGACATGCGCGCCCAGGTCTTCCAGGTCGGCCAGCCCCTCCTCGAACAGCACGGTCGCCATCGCCGCGAGCAGCAGGGCATCGGTGCCGGGGCGGATCGCCAGGTGCCGGTCGGCGAGCTTCGCGGTACGGGTGCGGCGCGGGTCCACCACGGTCAGGTGACCGCCGCGGGCCTTGAGCGCCTTCAGCTTGCCGGGGAAGTCCGGGGCGGTGCACAGGCTGCCGTTGGACTCCAGGGGGTTGGCGCCGATGAGGAGCAGGTGGTCGGTGTGGTCCAGGTCGGGTACGGGGATGGCGTTGGCGTCGCCGAAGAGGAGCCCGCTGGAGACGTGTTTGGGCATCTGGTCGACCGTGGAGGCGGTGAACAGGCTGCGGGTGCGCAGACCGGCGAGGAGGACCGGTGGGTAGAGGGCACCGGCCATGGTGTGCACGTTGGGGTTGCCGAGGACCACGCCGACGGAGTCCGGGCCGCACGCCTCCACGACCGGGCGCAGACCGGCGGCGACCGCGTCGAAGGCCTCCTGCCAGGTGGCCTCGCGCAGTTCGCCGTCCCGGCGGACGAGCGGCGTGCGCAACCGGTCGGGGTCGGAGTCGACGGCCGCGAAGGAGGCGCCCTTGGGGCAGATGAACCCCTTGCTGAAGACGTCCTCGCGGTCGCCCCGGGCGCCGGTGACGCGGGTGCCTTCGATGCTGAGGGTCAGGCCGCAGGTGGCCTCGCACAGGGGGCATATGCGCAGGGCGGTGCGGGACACGGGTCCTCCCGGGGGGTCGGCGGCGGTGCCGGTGGGCGCGGACGGCTCGGGGTGAGCATACCGACCGGTATGCATGGAGGGGAGGTCTTCCCGTCCGGGGATTTCGGGCGGAGGTCAGTCGAGCACGCGCGCCAGGTACGCCCGCAGCAGCTCCCGTGTCTCCGTGATGATCGCCTCGTCCCCGTCCGGGTCGGTCCGGAAGGCCAGCTGGACGAGGGTGTCCGCGCTCTCCACGGCGACCAGGAAGACCCGGCGCAGCTCGGCGTCGGGGGTGCGGTCCAGATGGCCGGAGAGCAGCTTGGTGAGCCGGTCGGCGACGCGGGTGTTGGGCTCGGCCTGGCGGACGCCGACCGGTATCTGGTTGCCGAAGTCGACCAGGGAGAAGCCGGGCGCGGTGCGCTTCATGGCCAGGTACTCGTCGAGGACCGCGTCCATCGCGGCCCGCCAGTCGCCCTTGTGCGCCTTCTTCAGCCGCTCGGTGACGCGCTCGGTGTACCACTCCAGGTTGCGCTGGGCGAGGGCGTCGGCCATCTGCCGCTTGTTGCCGAAGAACCGGTAGACGGAGCCGATGGGCACACCGGCGCGCAGGGCGACCGCGCGGGTGCTCAGGGCGTCGTAGCCGACCTCGTCGAGGAGTTCGGCGCAGGCGTCGAGGATCCTGGTCAGCCGTTCGGCACTGCGCCGCTGGACCGGCGCGCGGCGGAGCGATGTCGCATGGGGCACGGACTTCATGATGCCTCTCCGCCGCGGTCGGGTGAACCTCACCCTCCCGTACGGACACGGTTGGCCGGTGCACTCATTTCCCGGTGGCCGGGGTCGTCGTACCGGACGACACCGGCGCCGCCTGCGAGACCGTTATGTCGGCGGTGCTCTGCACCGGTTCGCCGTGTACGGCCCACACGGTGCCGTCGTCGGCGTACAGGCGCGCGGTGACGTGGTGGGTGCCGTGCGGGACGAGGCGGTCGGGGAGACGGAACCGGGGGAAGCGCAGCCGGGTGACCCGGCGGCCGTCGACGAAAAGGTGGGCGAGCCCGCGTCCGGTGACCGCCGCCGGCCGGGTACCGGGCGCGGAGCAGCGGAACCGGTGGAAGGTCAGCCGGACGTCCCAGCCGCCGCCCGTGTGCGGGGTCACTTCGACACCGACCTGGGGCGCGTTCTTCGGGTCGACCTCGCGCAGGTGCCGGCCGGTGCCGTCGGTGGCGTCCAGGACCTTGCCGACGGGCGAGGGCGAGATGGTGCCGGCCCGGGAGTGACCGCTCGTGCAGCCCGCCGCGCCGAGCGGCAGCAGGACGCACGCCGCGAGCACGGCGAGCGTTCTGCGGATCCATGACGTCATGAGCATGCCCAGGAGGGTAGAACAACGCCCCGGTGCCCCGAATCCGCCTCAAGTCGGGTTCCGGCCACTCCGTGGAGTCCCTCGGACGTAGTACCCCTGCCCCCTTGCGCCCGCCTGCGCTCATTCCTACGGTGTTGCATAGGAATCAGGGAGCGCAAGGGAGCGATCATGAGCGGGGACGCACGGAAGACCGCCGAGGGGCTGTCGTATCTGACCGGGTTCGGCAATGAACACGCCTCGGAGGCGGTGCCGGGCGCCCTGCCCGAGGGCCGCAATTCGCCTCAGCGGGCACCGCTCGGGCTGTACGCGGAGCAGCTGAGCGGTACGGCGTTCACCGAGCCGCGGGCGCACAACCGCCGCTCCTGGCTGTACCGCATCCGCCCCTCGGCCGCGCACCCGGCGTTCACCCGCACCGACAACGGCGCGATCCGCACGGCCCCCTTCACCGAGACCGTGCCCGACCCCAACCGGCTGCGCTGGAACCCGCTGCCCGAGCCGCCCGCGGGCACCGACTTCCTGGCCGGCCTGTGGACGCTCGGCGGCAACGGCGACGCGACCCAGCGCACCGGGATGGCCGTGCACCTGTACCACGCCAACGCGTCGATGGAGCGGGTCTTCTCCGACGCCGACGGCGAGCTGCTGATCGTGCCGGAGCGCGGCGGGCTGCTGCTGCACACCGAGTTCGGCCGGCTCCATGTGGAGCCCGCACATGTGGCGCTGATCCCGCGTGGGGTGCGCTTCCGTGTGGAGCTGCTGGACACTGCATCGGACGGCGGGCAGAGCCCGACGGCGCGCGGCTATGTGTGCGAGAACTACGGAGCGCCGTTCCAGCTCCCCGACCTCGGCCCGATCGGTGCCAACGGCCTCGCCAACGCCCGGGACTTCCGGGCGCCGGTGGCCGCGTACGAGGACATGACCGGCCCGGTGGAGGTCGTGAACAAGTACTGCGGCAACCTCTGGACGGCCACCTACGACCACTCCCCGCTCGACGTGGTCGCCTGGCACGGCAACCATGTGCCGTACGTCTATGACCTTCGCCGTTTCAATGTGATCGGCACCATCTCCTACGACCATCCCGACCCGTCCATCTTCACGGTCCTGACCTCTCCGTCGGACACCCCCGGCCTGGCGGGCGTCGACTTCGTCGTGTTCGCGCCGCGCTGGCTGGTGGGCGAGGACACCTTCCGGCCGCCGTACTTCCACCGGAACGTGATGAGCGAGTACATGGGCCTGATCGAGGGCGCCTACGACGCGAAGGCGGAAGGGTTCGTGCCCGGCGGTGGCTCACTGCACAACATGATGTCGGCGCACGGACCGGACCGGGAGACGTTCGACCGGGCGAGCGCGGCCGAGCTGAAGCCGCAGAAGGTCGACGACGGGCTGGCGTTCATGTTCGAGACCCGCTGGCCGGTGACCCTCACCCCGCACGCGGCCGACGCCGACCACCTCCAGCAGCGCTACGACGACGTGTGGCAGGGGCTGGAGCGCCATTTCCGCGCGTGACGCCACCTGTGTTGCGTCGCACGCTCATCGACAGGTACGGATAGCCGCGTGACCTCCTTCGCCCCGGATTCGATCGTCCTGAACCGCAAGCTGCCGCTGTGGTACCAGGTCTCGCAGTCGCTGCGCGCCTCGATACTCGGCCGCTCCCCCGAGGACCCGCTGCGGCTGCCCACGGAGGAGCAGCTGGCGGAGCACTACGGCGTGAGCGTGCTGACCATGCGGCAGGCGCTGAAGGAGCTGGAGGACGAGGGGCTGATCAGCCGGCACCGGCGGCGCGGCACGTTCATCGAGCCGGACGCCCGGCGGGGCGCACCGGTCCGCCTGCTCGGCTCGGTGGACGCGATCGTGGCCCAGCAGTCCGGCATGACGACGGAGCTGCTGGACCACGGCCCGGTGCCCGTGCCGCCCGGTCTCGCCGAGTACTTCCCCGACCTCGCGGAGGTGGCGGCGTACCACCGCCTGCGCTGCGACGAGAAGACGGGCGAGCCGACCAACCACGCCGTCAACCACATCCGCCCCGAACTCGCCACGGCCATCGACCTGGACGATCTGATCCGCTGGCCGATGACCAAGGTGCTGCGGGATGTGGTCGGGGCCGACATCAGCCGCATCACTGACACGGTGGAGGCACGGCTCGCGGATCCGGAGACGGCACGGCTGCTCCAGGTCCCGCTGCTCAGCCCGATCCTGCACTACACCGGCGTGACGTACGACGCCGAGGGCAGGGTGCTGGACGTGGCGGTCATCCACTACCGGGGGGACCGGTTCGCGTTCACCGTCACCCTGGACGCGACCTGACACCTCTTCTGCGTCAGGTCGTACGATGCCCTGCGTGACGCACGACGACGCTCCGCTGCTGGCGGACCTCATGCCGTGGTCCGTCGCACCGCTGCGGCCGGGCCGCGCCTGGCCGACGGCACCGGATGCCGGCTCGCTGAAGGCCCGCTGGGACGCCCTGCTGAAGGCCGAGGGCCCGCACCGGCGGACCCTGTTCGGGCCGACCCGCTCCCGGACCCTCGACTCGGCGGTGGGTCAACTGCCCGGCCAGTCCACCGGCACCGAGCGGCTGGCCCGCGCCGAGGGTCCCTGCGCTGAGCCGGTCCGCGTCCTGGCGGCGGCCTTCGACGAGCAGTGGCTGATCCCGGACCACCGGCTGATCGACACGGCCCGCCCGGAACTGTGGCGGGTGGCGGACGGACACCAGGTCTTCACGGTGGAGACGGGCGACGCGGACACACCGCTGCTGGCCACCTCGCTGCTGCCCGCTCTCCGCCCCGGCCGCGTCCGCCCCCTCTGGCGCCGCCCCGGCGCCGCCGAACCGAACCTCGCCCCGGGCCTGCTGGACCACCTCTCCTCCCGTCTGTCCGACCGTCCCACGGCGCCGGACGTGCTGGCGTGGATCCTGGCGACGATCCGTCCGGACCTCACCGTGCCGCTCACCCATGACACCGGTCTGTGGCGGGCCGGCGTCGAGCTGGGGCACCGCATGCTGTGGCTGATGCGCCGCGACGGCGAACGTCCCAAGCTGCCGGGGGGCCGCCGCCCCTACGTCCGCGCACCGCTGCCGGCCCGGCCGCTCACCCTGCACTACGACGAGGAGGAAGAAACCCTCCACCTGGACGAGGGCCGCATCTCCCCCGTCCCGCCGCAGGCCTGGGCCTACGAGGTGGCCGGAGTCCGGGTCCTGGAGTCCTGGTTCACGGCCCGCACCGCCCCGGCCGATCCCGGCACCCTCACCGCGATCCGTCCGGCGACCTGGCCGCAGCCCTGGACGTCGGAACTCCTCGAACTGATCACGGTCCTTGCCCTGCTGGCGGAAGTCCGCCCGCAGCGGGCCGGCTTGAAGGTGACGTCAGCGGTCACCGGGAGCGAGCTGCGCGAGGCGGGCGTCCTGCCGGTACCGGCCTCCGCCCGCCGCCCCGCCTCGGTCCTGGGCCACCACGAGGAGGGCCCGGAGGGCCAGTTCGCCCTGATCTGACGGCGACGCGCAGCGACCTGCAGCCGCGCGCCCCCGGGTCCGCACCCGCCGGACCGCCCCGGCTAGCGCGGCGAGAACGCGTCCAGCACCCGCTGCAACGCCCGCTCGAACACCGCCTCCAGATCGATCGGCCCCGGATCCTCCGCGAAAGCCGCCGCCATCCTGGGATATGCGCCTGAGGCGATCTGACTGCCCAGGTAGGCGATCCGTACCGCGTGCTCCTGCTCCTCGGACCACGGCAGGGCGCGTACCCGCTCCGCGGTGTCGAGCTCGTTGCGGACGTAGGTGGTCACCACCCCGTTCAGCATCGCGATCAGCTCCAGCTTCGTCCCGTACGACGCCTCCAGCGGATCCAGGCAGGCCAGGCAGTGCTCCAGATAGCGCAGCGCATGCGGGCTGAAGCCGTACACCGGGGACATCAGCCGCGGCAGCCAGGGGTGCCGGTGCATCAGCGCGCGCGTCTCACGGGCCATCCGGAGCAGATCCGCCCGCCAGTCCCCGCTCGGCTCCCACCGGACGTGCTCCGCGCTGGCCGCGTCCACCATCAGCTCGTACAGGTCCTCCTTGCGGGGGACGTAGTTGTACAGCGACATGGTGCCGCAGCCCAGCTCGGCCGCGACATGCCGCATCGACACCGCGTCGAGCCCCCGCTCGTCGGCGATCCGGACGGCGGCCGCCGCGATGTCGTCGCGGGTGTACGCCGGCTTCGGACCCCGGCCGGTGCGCTCGGGGCGCGCCCAGATCACTTCGGGGACGGCCCCTCGGACTGCCATCGATCATCACCTCGGACACCATCCTAGTTACGTACAGCGTACGTAGTGCGGTATGGTCGCGGCATGACAACTACGTACGCTGTACTTAGTGAGGGACTGGAGAAGCGCTTCGGTGAGGTGCACGCCCTGCGGGGCCTGGATCTGGCCGTCGCCGAAGGGACCGTGTGCGGGCTGCTCGGGCCCAACGGGGCCGGCAAGACGACGGCCGTACGGCTGCTGACCACGCTGCTGCGGCCGGACGCCGGTTCGGCGCGGGTCGCCGGACACGATCTCGTCCGCGAGGCGGCGGCCGTACGTCGCCGGATCGCCGTCACGGGGCAGTACGCCTCGGTCGACGGCGACCTCACCGGCCGGGAGAACCTGCGGCTGTTCGCCAGGCTGCACCGGGTGCGCGGGCCGGCCACCCGGACCGACGAGCTGCTGGAGCGCTTCGGCCTGACCGAGGCCGCCGGCCGCAAGGCCTCGACCTACTCCGGCGGCATGCGGCGCCGGCTGGACCTCGCGGCCAGTCTCATCCGCCACCCCGGCGTGCTCTTCCTGGACGAGCCGACCACCGGACTCGACCCCGCCAGCCGCGCCCGCATCTGGCAGGCGGTGCGCGAGCTGAAGGCGGACGGTACGACCGTGCTGCTGACCACCCAGTACCTGGAGGAGGCGGACCAACTCGCCGACGACATCGCCCTGGTGGACCGCGGACGCGTCGCGCACACCGGCTCGCCCGCCGAGCTCAAGGCGCTCGTCGGGTCGTATGCGGAGGCCGTGGTGGCCGACAGCAGTGCGCTGGCGCAGGCCGCGGGTGTGCTCGATCGACTGACCGGCACCGCACCGGTGTTCGATCACGAGCGCAACGCCGTCGGTGCCGTCACCACCGACGCGACGCTCACCCTGCCGCGCCTGGTACGCGAACTCGACGCGGCGGGCGTGCCGTTGCTGGACGCGAGTCTGCGCCCGCCCACCCTCGACGACGTGTTCCTGAGGCTCACCGGGGCGTCCGGCGACGAGTCCGACGACAGCAAGGAGCTTGCCGCATGAGCACGTTGGCGTACGACGGCCTGGCGATGACGGGACGACAGCTGCGCCGGGTCCGCAACAATCCGGGCCTGGCGGTCCTGACCCAGATGATGCCCGTCAACATGCTGCTGTTCTTCGGCTATGTGTTCGGCAGCGCGCTGGCGATGCCCGGCCGCGAGTACCGGTCCTTCCTGGTGCCGGGGCTGCTGGTGGCTACCGCGGCCGGCGGGCTGATGACCGGCATGTTCCAGGCCGCACAGGACACCCACCGGGGCGTGATGGACCGGTTCCGCACGATGCCGGTGAGCCGGGCCGCCGTACCGCTCGGACAGGCGGTCGCCGACCTCGTCGTCACCCTTGTGGGGACCGTGCCGCTGCTGCTGGTCGGGCTCGCGGTGGGATGGCGGATCGAGGGATCGGCGATCGACGCGGCCGGTGCGGTGGGGCTGCTGCTGCTCTTCCGGTTCGCGTGCACCTGCGCCGGGATCTTCCTCGGGCTGCTCACCCGCAGCGAGGACGCCGCCGGGCAGCTCGGCGCCTCCTCCTTCGTGCTGCCCCTGCTGTCCAACGCCTACATCCCGACCGGCAACCTGCCGGGCTGGCTGCGCACGCTCGCCGAGTGGAACCCGATCAGCGCGGTGACGACCGCCCTGCGGGACCTCTTCGGCAACGCACCCGTGCCACCGGACTCCGCCTGGCCGGTGGCCCACCCGGTCGCCGGGTCGCTCGCCTGGAGCCTCGCCCTGACGGCGGTGTTCCTGCCGCTCGCGGTGCGCCAGTACACACACGGGGAGCGCTGAAGAAGCACTGAGGGCTGTCGGGCTGCTGACAAAACCGCCGGTCACAGGCCATGATCCGGCCATGGAACAGCCCACGGGCCAGCCCGCGCCCCAGCAGCCCCTGCCCCTTGCGGGCATCACCGTCGTCGCCGTCGAACAGGCCGTGTCCGCGCCCTTCGCGACCCGGCAGCTCGCCGACCTGGGCGCCCGGGTCATCAAGGTGGAGCGGGTCGACGGCGGCGACTTCGCGCGTGGTTACGACACGGCGGCCCGCGGTCTCGCCTCGCACTTCGTGTGGTGCAACCGCGGCAAGGAGTCCCTGGCGCTGGACCTGAAGGACCCGCGCGGCCTGGACGCCGTACGGCGGCTGATCGCGGACGCGGACGTGTTCGTGCAGAACCTCGCCCACGGGGCCGCAGCCCGCCTCGGCCTGGACGCGCCCACGCTGTGCGCGGCGCATCCACGGCTGATCGCCGTGGACATCTCCGGGTACGGCTCCCTCGGTCCGTACGCGGACAAGAGGGCGTACGACATGCTCGTGCAGTGCGAGGCGGGGCTCGTGTCGGTGACCGGGACTCCGGAACAGCCGGTGAAGGCGGGGATCCCGGCGGCGGACATCGCGGCCGGGATGTACGCGTTCTCGGGCGTCCTGGCGGCTCTGGTACGGCGGGGGACGACCGGGCGGGGCGGGCCGGTGGAGGTGTCGATGCTGGAGGCGCTCGCCGAGTGGATGGGGCATCCGCTGCACCATGCGATGCATGGGGGTGAGCCCCCGGCGCGCACCGGCCTCGCGCACGCCGTCATCGCGCCGTACGACGCCTATCCGACGGCGGACGGCGGACGGGTGCTGCTGTCGGTGCAGAACGACCGCGAGTGGCGGCGGCTGGCCGAACAGGTCATACGACGCCCGGAACTAGGAACGGATCCGGCGTACGCAACGAACGCGGCACGGGCCGCGAACCGGGAGAAGACGGACGACCTGGTGGCGCGGGTGCTCAGCACACTGGACGCCGACGAGGCGCTGGCGCGGCTGGAGCAGGCGGGCATCGCCTGTGCCCGGCTCAGGGATGTGCACGAGCTGGCGCAGCATCCGCAGCTGGCGGCCCGGGAGCGGTGGCGTGAGGTGGGATCGCCGGTCGGGCCGTTGAAGGCGCTGCTGCCTCCCATCACACTGCCGGGCGGGGACGAGGCACGGATGGGTGAGGTGCCCGCGCTCGGGCAGCACACCGAGGCGCTGCTGCATGCCGTGGGGATGACGGACGACGAGATCGCAGCGATGCGCCGGGACGGTGTGGCGGCCTGAGCGCCGACATCCCGCGAGCGGACTCAAGGGGGCGGCTCGGGGCCGCTCAGTGTCCGCCGAACAGCGAGCGACGCAGCCGGCGCAGTGGCGCGAACAGGGAGACACGGCTGACCCGCTTGCCCCGGTCGCTGCGCTGGTGCGGCGTGTCACGCGCCGTCAGCTCGCGCATCAGCGAAGTCGCCTCGACCGTCTCCCTCTGCGGTATGGCGGGACCCGCCAGTACCGACAGATGGCGGTCGAGGCGCGAACTGGTCGCGCTGCTCCCGCAGGTGATCGCAGGGACCCTGGCCCTGCTGCGCACTGTTATCTGTTCCATGTCACTCCCCACCCGTACGAGTCCACCCGGCCCGGGCAGGGTAACCCTATCGCCCCAGCGGGGCACGCGTGTATCTCGGCCACAGGATTCACCTTCCCTGCAAGGCGGTTGACCATCCCTCGCTGACTACTCTCCGAATCCGACCGATTTCAGGGTGAGTTGGACAAGGGGCTGACTCGTGGGTTGCGCTGAGCCACCGTCAGGTTCGACGGTTACAGCGAGTGACGTCGAGGACGTGTCGAGACCCTTGGCGACCAAGGGCGTGTCGCCCGCGAAGAGCCCCAGGGAGCGCGGTCCTGCGCCGGGGCGCACGAGCCAGAGCTGGTGGACGCGGCCGCCGGACGGGGCGCCGTATCCGCTGAGGGTGACGACGGCTTCCCGCTCCGATGCGGAAGCGATCACTCCGATACCGCGGCCCTGAGCGTCCTCGCTGGTGGTGGCCCGGGCGTCGGGTGCGGCCAGAACGTGGGCGATCTCACGCGCCCGGGACCGCTCCGCGTCCAGCCGGTCCTGGCTGCGGTGCGCCTGGACCGCGAAGAGGGAGGCGACGACGAGGGCCGCCGCCGCGGTCGCCGTGGCGAGCGGCACGAACAGGGGGCGCCTGCGGGGCGTACGGGTGCGCCCCGGCGGGGGCTGGGTGCCCCAGACGTGCGGCGGCAGCTGGGGCGTGCGCTCCCGGGCCGGCGCCTGGGCCTGTTCCTGGGGGGTGGTGCGCACGGCGGCCAGCACCCGCTCGCGCAGTCCGGCGGGCGCGGGAGCCGCTGTGGACCAGGCGAGCCGTACGGCGTCCTCCGCGAGGTCCCGCACCTCGGCGGCACAGCGGTCGCAGCTCTGCAGGTGTTTCGCGAATCTGCGCCGCTCGCCCGCGTCGAGGGCGTCGAGCGCGTAGGGCGCGGCGAGGGAGTGCAGGTCCTCGCGGCGCAGCAGTCGGCCGAGGATGCTCATGCGGCGCCTCCCAGGCACTGGCGGAGCCGGGTGAGCCCGTCGCGCATCCGTGTCTTGACCGTGCCGAGCGGCAGCGAGAGCCGCTCGGCCACCTCACGGTAGGTGTAGCCGTCGTAGTAGGCGAGGGTCACGGACTGGCGTTGCAGGTCCGTGAGCCGGCGCAGGCAACGGCGCACCCACTCCCGCTCCATGCCGGCCTCGACCTCCTCGGCGACCTGGTCGAAGGCCGGCTCCCCGGCGCGCAGGGCCTCCCGCTGCTCGCGTTCGCCGGCCGCGCGGGCGCTGCGCACCCGGTCGACGGCGCGGCGGTGGGCGAGGGTGAGGATCCAGGACAGCGCGCTGCCCCGGCCGGGGTCGTACCGGGCGGCCGAGCGCCACGTCTCCAGCAGTACCTCCTGGGCGACCTCCTCGGACTGGGCGGGGTCGCGCACCACCCGTCGTACGAGTCCGTACACCGGCCCGGACACCAGTGCGTACAGGTCCTCGAACGCCCGCTGGTCGCCGCCCGCGACGAGCACCAGCAACTCGTCGGCCTGCATGCGGGTCCCCTCTCCGTGGCCGCAGCCGGCCCTTCCGCGCACTCCACGCATCCGCACGAACGCACACCTCCGGCGGGTGATACGGATCGCCGGGCGGAAAACGCGGGTCGGGAAGGACCCAAAAAATTTTCTCCGGCCGACCCATCCGATCCGCGCTCCGGCTCCGTATACCCCTCCGTCAAAGGCAAGTCGGCACTGAGGACGGACGGCATGACACCTCTCTTCTCCAGGAGCGGCACGGGACGCACCGGGCTGGTCACGCTCATCTGCGGTGCGTTGGCCGCCGGAGGGCTCACCGCCGCCGGCGCCGCCGCGCTGGCACCCGGGGCGGCCTCCGCCTCCTCGCACCGGGAGGCCCCGCTGATCTCGGGGACCCCGCAGTACGACAACACCGACCTGTACGCGTTCGTCAGCCCGGACAAGCCCGACACCACGACGATCGTGGCCAACTGGATCCCGTTCGAGGAGCCGGCGGGCGGCCCGAACTTCTACACGTTCGCCGACGACGCCCAGTACGACCTGCACGTCGACAACAACGGTGACGCGCAGGACGACCTGGTGTTCCGCTACACCTTCACGACCCACACGAAGAACAAGAACACGTTCCTGTACAACACGGGGCCGGTCACCAACCTGGCGGATCCCGACCTCAACATCACGCAGACGTACGACATCGAGCTGCTCCGGCTCAAGCACGGGCACGCGGTGTCGAAGACGAAGGTCGCGGACGATGTGCCGGTGGCGCCGTCGAACGTCGGCAAGGCCTCCATGCCGTACTACGGCAAGCTGCGCGACCAGGCCATCTACAAGGCGGCGGGCGGCACCACGACCTTCGCCGGGCAGGCGGACGACCCGTTCTTCGCGGATCTGCGCGTCTTCGACCTGCTGTACGGCGGCAACCTCAGCGAGGTCGGCCGGGACACCCTGAAGGGCTACAACGTCAACACCATCGCCCTGCAGGTGCCGAACGACCTGATCCGGGAGTCCGCCGGGCAGCCGGTCGTCGGAATCTGGTCCACCACCCAGCGCCGCAACGCGCAGGGCTACTACACCCAGGTCTCGCGCCTCGGCAACCCGCTGGTCAACGAGGTGGTCAACCCGCAGAAGGACAAGGACAGGTTCAACGCCTCCGAGCCCGCGTACGACGCCCAGTTCCTGAAGAACGTCACCAACCCGGAGCTGCCGAAGCTGATCGAGTCGATCTACAAGATCAAGGCGCCGGCCGAGCCCCGCAACGACCTGGTCGATGTGTTCCTGAAGGGCGTGAAGGGCCTCAACCAGCCCCCCAAGGTACGCCCTGCGGAGGAGCTGCGTCTGAACACCTCCATCAAGCCGAGCATGCATCCCAAGCGGCTGGGTGTCCTGGACGGCGACAACGCGGGCTTCCCGAACGGGCGGCGGCTCACCGACGACGTGATCGACGAGGCGTTGCAGGTCGTCGAGGGTGAACTGGTCGGTTCGAAGAACGACTTGGGTGACGCGGTGGACAAGAACGACAAGGGCTTCGAGAAGTACTTCCCGTACGTCGCCGAGCCCACCTCCGGTTCGCGCGGCCCGCTGGCCAAGGGGACGACCGCGGGCACGGACGTGCGCAGCCAGCTGGGCGACGCCCTCCAGCCCGCCGGGTCCTCCGGCGGCTCCGGTTCCGGCAACACGGTGCTGATCGCCGCTTCGGCGGCCTCGGGTGCGGCCGGAATCCTGCTGATCGGCACCGCCGTGGGGTGGTGGCGCCGGCGCATCCGGCGCCCCTACTGACCCCACCCACCCCGACCGGCGCGGCCCGTATCCCCCTCCCCCCAGCGCGGGCCGCGCCTTCCCGTTCCGACCAGCAGCAGGCGACCGAGGAGAGGGCATGTCTCCGCGTACGAACGACGACGAGGCCGGCGAGCGGCAGGTGAACACGGAGGTGGGCAAGACAGCGCCACGTCCCGCCGCAGCCTCCGCCGCCTCCGGGACGGGCACCGAAGGAGGCAGGCCCGGCTCCGAGGAGTCCTCGGCCCCCGGCGCCGACGGGCGTGTGGTCGCCCTCCGGCGGTTCGCGGCCGCCGGGCGGCGCTGGCGCGGCGTGCAACTCGTCGGCTGTGCCGCCCTGTTGGCGATCGCGCTGACCGGCGGGGCGATCGCCGTGGGGGCGGACGGGACGCCCACCACCGTGCCGGCCGCCTCCACGGCTGTGGACCCCGGTGTCCTGGGCGGCGGTGACCTCGACGCGAGCATCTCCGCGCTGCAAAGTCATCTGCGCACCCAGCCCAAGGACTCCAGCAGTTGGGCCACCCTGGGCCTGGCCTACGTCGAGCAGGCGCGGACCAAGGGCGACCCCTCCCGGTACCCGCAGGCGGAGCGGGCGCTGCAGCGCTCCCTCGCACTCGCGCCGGACAACGACCAGGCGCTGGCCGGCCGTGCGGCCCTCGCCGCCGCCCGGCACGACTTCAAGCACGCCCTGGCCTATGCGGAGGAGGCGCTGCGGCAGAACCCGTACAGCGAACGCGCGCTGTCCTCCCGTATCGACGCCCTGGTCGAACTCGGTCGGTACGCCGAGGCCTCGAAGGCGGCCGGGACGGCCGACGCCCGCAAGCCGGGCGTGCCGGTCTTCACGCGGTACGCGTATGTGCACGAGCTGCGCGGCGATGTGACGACGGCACGCCGCGTCCTCCGGCAGGCACTGGCCGGAGCGACGTCGGCGGGCGACGTCGCGTACGTGGCCGCCCAGCTCGGCCAGCTCGCCTGGAACCAGGGCGACTACAAGACCGCGCTCACCTGCTACGCCCGTGCCCTCGCCGCCGATGACACCTATCTCCCCGCGCTGGAGGGCCGGGCAAGGGCGCAGGCGGCCGACGGCGACCGTGCGGCGGCGATCAAGGGGATGGAGACGGTGGTGTCCCGCTATCCCCTGCCGGGACCGCTCGTCGTACTGGGCGAGCTGTACGAGGCGCGGGGTGCCGCCGGTGACCGGGCCCGGGCGCGGCGGCAGTACGCCCTGGTGGACGCCTGGATCGCGCTGGCCCGCGCCAACGGCGTCAACGCCGATCTCGACACCGCGCTGGCCGCCGCCGACCACGGCGACAAGACGGCCGCCCTGCGCGCGGCCCGCGCCGAGTGGGCCCGCCGGCACACCGTGCACACCGCGGACGCCCTGGCCTGGGCGCTGCATGTGAACGGCCACGACGCCGAGGCCCTGCCGTACGCGCGCCGGGCCACCGCCACCGGGTATCGCAACGCCGCCTTCCTGTACCACCGCGGCATGATCGAACTGGCCACGGGACACCGCACGGCCGGCCGCGCCTCCCTCACCTCGGCCCTGCGCCTGAATCCCGGTTTCTCCCCGCTCGGCGCGGCCGAGGCCCGCAAGGCGCTGGAGGCCGCGAAGTGAAGCTGCGTCCCCCGATGTTGCGCCTCCCCTTCCTGCTCCTCGCCATGAGCGCACTCGCGCTGCTGCCGGCCGCCCCGGCGAGCGCACACCCGCTCGGGAACTTCACCGTCAACCGCTACGACGGTCTGGTTGCCGCCCCCGGGCAGCTGCGCGTGGACCATGTGGAGGATCTCGCCGAGATCCCGGCGACGCAGGCCAAGCCGGACATCGAGCGGCTGGGCATGACGCAGTGGGCCCGGCAGCGCTGCGCGCAGGCCGCTCGGGGCAGCGAGGTGACGGCGGGCGGGCACCGGGTCCCCCTCACGGTGCGGGAGAGCAGGGCCGGCCTGCGCCCCGGGCAGGCCGGTCTGAACACGCTGCGGGTCGAGTGCCGTTGGACCGCGTCGCTTCCCCGGACCGGTTCGGTCGCCCTCGGCTTCCGCAGCGCGACGAACTGGTCCGGCCCCGGCTGGCGGGAGATCACCGCGCGCGGCGACCGCATGACGCTCACCGCGACGGACGTTCCGAAGACATCTGTCTCACACGAACTGACCACGTATCCGAAGGACCTGCTGTCCTCCCCGGCCGACACCACCGCCGCCTCCGTGCGGCTGCGCCCCGGCGGCCCGGCGCTCGCCGAGGAGCGGCAGCAGGCGCCGGGCGCCGCCGTCCTGCCACGGGGTGCCGACCGCTGGACCCGCGCGCTGGACGACCTCGTGGCCCGGCACGACCTCACCGTCGGTTTCGCCGCGCTCGCGCTGCTCGTCGCGGTCGTCCTCGGCGCGATGCACGCGCTCGCGCCCGGCCACGGAAAGACCCTGATGGCCGCGACGGCGGCGGCGCGCGGTGGCCGGGCCCGCCCGCGTGACGTGCTGCCGCTGGCCGCCTCGGTCACGGTGACCCACACCCTCGGCGTGGTCGCCCTGGGCCTGCTCGTCACGGCCGGCTCGGCCGCCACCCCCTCGGTGATCGCCTGGCTGGGTCTGGCGAGCGGCGCCCTGGTACTGGCGGCCGGCGCCAACCTCGTACGGCGGGCGTGGCGCAACCGGGCCCCCGCGCATGCGCACGCACACCACGGTTCCGACCATGGGCATGTGCACGCACACCACGGTTCCGACCACCACCATCACCACTCTCACCATGGTGAGCACACCCATGGGGAACACGCCCACGGGGTGCACACCCACACGCACGGTGGCCATACCCACTCCCACCCCACCGCCCCCACCCTCCGGGGCACGATCCTGCTCGGCTTCGCCGGTGGGCTGGTGCCCAGTCCGTCCGCCGTGGTCGTCCTCGTCGGCGCCGCCGCGCTCGGGAAGGCCTGGTTCGGGCTGCTGCTCGTGGTGGCCTACGGTGCCGGGCTCGCGCTGACACTCACGGCCGCCGGGTTCGCCGTGGTCCGGCTGGGCTCGGGGATGACCCGGGTGCTGGAGCGGCGCCCGCGCTGGACCGCCCATCCGCTGGCCACCCTGGTGCGCCGGTCCGTGCCGCTCGCGTCCGCGCTGGTCGTCCTGGCCCTGGGCGCGGGATTGGTGGTGAGGGGGGCCGCATCCGCACTCGGCTGAGCTACTTTGGTGACACATCACGCGACTTGGGGGGCGCCCGTGTCCGAAGAGCCGGGCCGCGACCGTGTGATCGCGGGCCGCTACCGTCTGCTGTCCCCGCTGGGCGAGGGCGGCATGGGCACGGTGTGGCGCGCCCGGGACGAGGTGCTGCACCGCGAGGTGGCCGTCAAGGAGGTGCGGGCCCCGGCCGGGCTGCCGGCCTCCGACGTGGAGCGGATGTACGCACGCCTGGAGCGCGAGGCATGGGCGGCGGCACGGGTCGCCCACCGCAATGTGGTCACGGTGTACGACGTGGCGCTGGAGGCCGGCCGGCCGTGGATCGTGATGGAGCTGGTGCGCGGGCTGTCGCTCGCCGACCAGCTGGAGGCTGAGGGCCCGCTGTCGCCGCAGCGGGCCGCGCACATCGGCGCGGAGGTACTGGCCGCGCTGCGCGCCGCGCACGCCGCCGGGGTGCTGCACCGGGACGTGAAACCGGCCAACGTGCTGCTCGCCAACGACGGCCGGGTGGTGCTGACCGACTTCGGGATCGCGTCGGTCGAGGGCAGCTCCGCGCTGACCATGACCGGCGAGGTGATCGGCTCGCCCGAATTCCTCGCCCCCGAGCGGGCCCTGGGGCGCACGCCGGGACCGGAGTCGGATCTGTGGTCGCTGGGAGTGCTGCTGTACGCGGCCGTGGAGGGTGTCTCGCCGTTCCGGTACGACACCCCGCTGAGCACCCTGCGTGCCGTGGTGGAGGACGACTTGCCGCAGCCGCGCAGGGCCGGGCCGCTCGCCGCAGTCATCGAGGGGCTGCTGCGCAAGGACCCCGCCGAGCGCACGGCCGCCGAGCGAGCGGAGGACGAGCTGCGGCTCGTCGCGGCTGGGGGTGCCCCCTCCGGGGGAGGAACGCCCTGGAGGGCCCCGATGCCGGTGCCGCCGTTCACCGCGCCGACGGCCGCGGACCGGTACGAGGAGCCGTCCGCCGAGCCCTCCCCCGCTCCGCCGACGCCCCTGCCGGCCAGCACGACGTCCGGGGAGCCGGTCCGCTCCCGGCGGACCGGTCCGGTGCTGGTGGCGGGGGTCCTCGCGGTCGTGCTCGCGCTGGCGGGACTGACGTACGCACTGCTGAACCGCGACAACGGCGACGGTCACGGGAAGGAGAGCGGCGCGCGGGCGAGCAGCAGCGCGCACGCGCCGACCGCACACAGCAGCACCGACTCGCACACCAGGGCGTCGCCGGCCCCGAGCGGCAGCACGTCGTCGAGCACCCCGCCGGCGCAGTCCGTGCGCGTCACCGTGACCGGCGCGCACACGGCGTACTCCGGGAGCTGTCCGCCGCCGGCCGGGCAGACGCCCTCGTTCACGGCGACGTTCACGGTGGGACGGGTGCCCGCGCAGGTGGAGTACCGGTGGGTGACGACGCGCGGGTCGGTGTCGGATCCCGGGTGGCGGACGCTGTCGTTCGCGGACGGCGGCGGGAAGAGCCGGCAGGTGCGGGTGACCCTGACGGTGTACTCCGGCGCGGGCACGACCGCGGACCAGGTCGGTGTGAAGGTGCGCGCTCCCGTGCAGACCACGTCGAACGCCGTCCCGTTCTCGGTGACCTGTACGACGGCTACGGCGACGGAGACCCCGTCGGGCGGGGCCTCCGCTTCGGCGTCGGGCTCACCGGAAAGTTCACCCTGAGGGGTGAGCCCTTTCGGTCACGCGTTGTTCGTGAGCACCGGCAGATAGCCGCCGGACTGGCCGGCCGCGGTGGGGTGGTACGACTCGCCGATGTCGAGCCAGTTGACGCTGTGCAGCCAGGAGTCGCCGGAGCAGATCTCGTGGCTGGAGAACGCGGTACGGACGTCGCCGAAGACGAAGCCGTGGGCCTGGGCTCGCTTCTGGACGGCGGCGTCGAGGTAGTCGGCCGCGCCGTTGATCGCGGACCGCTTGGTGTCGGAGAGCCCGAGGCAGGTCTGGCCGAGCAGGTAGAAGCGGGGGTAACCGAGCACGACCACCCGGGCGTTCGGGGCCTTGGCGCTGATCGCGTTGTAGACGGTGTCCAGCTTGCCGGGGAGCGTGGAGTCGACGTACGCCTTGGCGGTGTTGATCCGGTCGAGGCAGGCGCTGTCGGACTGGATCACACAGGTCGTCATGACGTCGGAGAACCCGGCGTCGTTGCCGCCGATGGTGAGGGAGACCAGTGAGGTGGCGGAGTTCAGCGAGCCGAGCTGGTTCGCGAGTACGTCGTCCGTCTTGGCGCCCGAGCAGGCGTTGAAGGCGAACGAGGACGGGCTGTGGGCGGCGTTCCACAGGTAGGGGTACGCCTTGGTGCTGCGGTCGCAGCCGCCGCTGGAGCTGATGTAGCTGCCGGCGCCGACTCCGGAGGCGTAGGAGTCGCCGAGGGCCACATAGCCGCCGGACACGGCCGTCGAGGACGCCTGCGCCGAGGCGGCCCCGGTGAGACCGAGGCCGGCGGCGAGGAGGAGTGAGATAACCAATCCGGTAAGTCGGGAACGTCTCATGGAACCTCCCTTTAGCAGGATCTCTGCCACAACTGTCGTAGCAACTACGCGTGTTGACGGGAAGTGTCCATGCCAAGACTATTCGGGCCTCAACAGGATCAACCAGAAACATTCACGGCTCATCTATTGCCTGTCCATACCATGCCCATGTCATGACTGTGTGACGGTTCGACAATCGCCTTCTTGACTACCCCCCTCGGCGCGCGCCACAGTGAAGCCCGGCATCCGGCGCGTCGGGGGGCAAAGTCGCCAATGCAGACCTTAGGCATCAAGTCACCTTCACCAGACGGCGACCCCGAGGACTCCGGGGCGGCGCGGACCGGGCCGGGGAGGGCCCTGTCACCGCTGCTCGCGGGGGCCACGACCGCCATCGGTGGGGTCGGCGCGCTGCTCGCGCTCGTCGACGCCACATCCGTACTGCGCGGCCCGTGCGCCCTGTTCTTCCTGCTCGCGGCGCCCGCCATGGCGCTCGCCGCGGCGCTGCGCGGGCTGGATCCGTTCGGCCGGGTGCTCTGCGCGCTTGCGGGCTCGGTCGTCGTCACCATGCTGGTCGCCCAAGGCATGCTCGCGGTTCACCGCTGGTCGGTCCGCGGCGGGGTGCTCGCCGCGACCGCACTGAGCGGGCTCCTGCTGCTCGCGGTCCTGCTGCGGGAACGAATTTCCGGAAAACGCACACAAGTCCGAGCAACACCGGCCAAGGTTGTGTAACGGCCAAACCAACAAAATCGGGAGGGAGCCCTTCAGGGCTTGCCTTTCGGGTTCAATCGTCAATACCGTCGTACATCTCACCCGCACCGGCACGTCGGCACACGGCTCCAGGGGAGGGCTCAGGGCCGCGGCGTCACCGGCGCGGGGCGCGGTAGGGGGGTGCCGTGCTCGGTGACCGCAACTGTGACCGAGCCGTGCCGCGCGACCGGCTGCCTTTCTTCTCCGGCGGACCGGCCAGCTTTGCCAGCTCATCGGCGTGCACGGAGATCAATTCTCAGATCGATTTCCCGTGCCGAAGATGAGAACCCCCCTTTCGAACCGGACACAGAGCCGGGCCGCCCAGGGGCGGGCGGTCCACCGGACGAGAGGGAAAAGACTCATGAGTTCCGTCCTGCGCCCGCCGAGTTCGGGCCAAGATCCTTTCATCGCGGCCCACTACCGGCCCATCTCCTCTCACCTGGCGATAACCCCGCCGGTGAGCGTGGTGATCCCCGCCATGAACGAGGCGGAGAATCTCCCCTACGTCTTCAAGACGCTCCCGGACTGGATACACGAAGTCGTTCTCGTGGACGGCAATTCCACGGACGACACCGTCGACGTGGCCCGTTCCCTGTGGCCGGACGTCAAGGTCGTCGGACAGCGCGGCAAGGGCAAGGGGGATGCGCTGATCACCGGGTTCGAGGCGTGCAGCGGCGACATCATCGTGATGGTCGACGCGGACGGCTCCGCAGACGGCGGCGAGATCGTCAGTTACGTCTCCGCACTGGTCTCCGGCGCCGACTTCGCCAAGGGCTCGCGGTTCGCCAACGGCGGCGGCACCGACGACATGACCTTCATCCGCAAACTCGGCAACTGGGCACTGTGCACCGTCGTCAACCGCAAGTTCGGCGCCCGCTACACCGACCTGTGCTACGGCTACAACGCGTTCTGGCGGCACTGCCTCGACAAGATCGACCTCGACTGCACCGGCTTCGAGGTCGAGACGCTGATGAACATCAGAGTGGTCAAGGCCGGCCTGAAGGTCCAGGAGATCCCGAGCCACGAATACCTCCGCATCCACGGCACCAGCAACCTGCGGGCCGTGCGCGACGGTTTCCGGGTGCTGAAGGTCATCCTCAAGGAGCGCTCCAACCGGCGCGAGCTGCGCCGCCAGGAACGCCACTCGCCGCTGCTCGACACGGTCGGGGGAGAGGTGTCGTGAGAGATCCCGGCATCTCCGTCGTGATCTGTGTGTACACCGAGGACCGCTGGGAGGACATCCTCGCGGCGGTCTCCTCGGTGCGCGCGCAGTCGTACCCGGCGCTGGAGACGCTCCTGGTCGTGGACCACAACCCGGCCCTCAAGGACCGGCTGGAGCGCGAGTACAAGGACACCGAGGGCGTCCGGGTCCTGCCCAACGCGGGCCCGCGCGGCCTGTCCGCCGGCCGCAACACCGGCATCGCCGCCTCCCACGGCGAGGTCATCGCCTTCCTCGACGACGACGCCGTGGCCGAACGGGACTGGCTGCGCCGCTTCGCCGAGGGGTACGCCGACCCGCGCGTGATGGCGGTCGGCGGTCGTACGGAGCCCATCTGGGCGTCGGGCCGGCGGCCGGCCTGGTTCCCGCGGGAGTTCGACTGGGTGGTCGGCTGCACCTACCAGGGGCTGCCACCGGGCCGGGTCCAGGTCCGCAACGTCCTGGGCGGAAACGCTTCCTTCCGGCGCACGGCGTTCGAGGCGGCGGGCGGTTTCGCCACCGGCATCGGCCGCGACGGCGACCGCCGTCCGCTGGGCTGCGAGGAGACGGAGCTGTGCATCCGCCTCACCCGCGCCCGCCCCGACGCCGTCCTGCTCATCGACGACCGGGCGGTGATCCACCACCGGGTGCCCGCACCCCGCGAGCACTTCGCCTACTTCCGCACCCGCACCTATGCCGAGGGACTGTCGAAGGCGCTGGTGGCGAAGAGCGTGGGCGCGGACAAGGGCCTGGAGTCCGAACGCCGGTACACCACCCGGGTACTGCCCGCCGGGGTCGCCCGTGGCCTGCGGGACGCCCTGCTGGCCCGGCCCGGCGGCGCCGGACGCGCGGGCGCGATCGTCGCGGGCGTGCTGAGCGCCGCCGGCGGCTATGCGGTGGGCACCCTGCGGGCACGGCGGGGCGACACGAGGTTCTCGGTGGTACCGATCCCGGCGGCGCCGGCCTCGGGAGGCACCGATGAGTGACACGCCTGTGCCGATCCTCATGTACCACTCCGTCTCCGTCGCCCCCAACGACGCCACCCGCGCCCTGTCGGTCGCGCCCGAGGCGTTCGCCGAGCAGATGGCGCTCATCGGCGACCTGGGCCTGACCCCGGTCACCACCGCCCACCTCGCGGCCCGCTGGCGCTCCGGCCGCCCGCTGCCCGCGCGGCCGGTGCTGATCACCTTCGACGACGGCTACGAGGGCGTGCACCGGCACGCGCTGCCCGTCCTCGCCAAGCACGGCTTCCCGGCCACGCTGTTCGTGTCCACCGGCTGGATCAGGGGCGCCCACGACACCGGAGGCGGCCTGGACACCATGCTCGACTGGCCGCAGGTGCGTGAACTCGCGGACGCCGGCGTCGAGATCGGCGGGCACAGCCACACCCACCCGCAACTCGACCAGCTCGACGCGGAAACGCTGCGCACGGAACTGGACCGCTGCACCGAGATCGTCACGGACGAACTCGGCATCCGGCCGGTGTCCTTCGCCTACCCCTACGGTTACTCCGACCGCAGGGTCCGCGAGGCCGTGCGCGCGGGCGGGTACGCCCAGGCGCTCGCCGTGGGCAACGCCCTCGCCCGCCGCCGCCAGGGGCCGTACGCGCTCCAGCGCGTCACCGTCCGGCGCGGCACCGGCGTGGAGGAGTTCGAGCGGCTGCTGCACGGCCGTGCCGTCACCCGCACCTTCGCCGGGGACCGCGCCCTCACCAAGGGGTACGCCCTCGTCCGCAGAGCCCGCCAGGTCCGCCGGAAGGCCATCCGTTCCCGTGTCTGACACGACCACCACGACCGAGGCCGCGACGACCGCCGCAGAGACGTCCGGGAAGTCCGGGCGCCGTCTGCGGCTGCCCGGGACGGGCCGGTCCGCCGGCGGCAGCCCGCTGTTCCGCAACGCCTACGCGCTGATGCTCAACACCGGCATCTCCGCCGTCCTCGGCCTCGGCTTCTGGCTGGCCGCGGCCCGCTACTACTCCGAGGACGCGGTCGGACAGGGCTCGGCCGCCATCGCCGCGATGAAGTTCCTCGCCGGACTGACCGCGGTCACCCTGACCGGCGCCCTGGCCCGCTTCATCCCCGTGGCCGGCAGACGCACCGGACGGCTCATCTCCCTCACCTACGCCGGCAGTTCCCTGCTGGTGGCGGTCGCCGCCGGGGTGTTCCTGCTGACCCTGGACGCCTGGGGACCGTCGTACGGATTCCTGCACGGTTCCGTCAAGGGCCTGGGTTTCCTCGTGGCGGTCGCCGCCTGGAACGTGCTCACCCTGCAGGACGGCGTGCTGACCGGGCTGCGCAGCGCGACCTGGGTGCCGGTGGGCAACACGGTGTTCTCGGCGGTGAAGCTGGCCCTGCTCGTCGCGTTCGCCGTCGCCCTTCCGACCACCGGTGTCTTCGTCTCCTGGGTGGCCGCGATCGCCACTTCGGTGGTGCCGCTGGGCTGGCTGGTGTTCCGGCGGCTGGTGCCCCGGCACGTCAAGGCGACCGAGGGCCGCACCGAGCCGCCGACGTTCAAGCAGGTCGGACGGTTCCTGGCCGGGGACTACACCGGCTCGCTGTTCTCGCTCGCCGTGGTCTACCTGGTGCCGGTGATCGTCGCAGCGCAGGTCAGCTCCGCGGAGAACGCCTACTTCTACATCGCCACCACCATCGGCGGTACGACGGACCTGCTCGCCATCAACATGGGCGCGTCCCTCACCGTCGAGGGCTCGCACGACCCGGGGCGGCTGGCCTCCAACACGCGTGCCGCGCTGAAGCGGATGGCCCGGATCATGCTGCCGATCGCGGCCCTGTGGATCATCGGGGCGCCCTGGATCCTCGGCGTGTTCGGCGAGGGCTACGCGGGCGCGGCGACCCCGCTGCTGCGCTGGCTCGCGGTCGGCTCGGTGCTGCGGGTCGTCATCGAGACGTACTTCGCGGTGCTGCGCGCGCGCAGCCGTACCGCCGGACTCGCCTGGCTGCAGGGCCTGTTGTGCGTACTGGTGCTGGGCCTGACCCTGCTGCTCCTGCCCCGGATGGGGCTGACCGGCGCGGGCGTCGCCGAAGCCGCCAGCCTCGCGGTGATCGCGGCGATCGCCGCGCCGAAGCTCTGGAGGACGATCCGGACCGCGCCCGCCGCCGTGCCCGACACGGTGGCGCCCGACGGGGATCTCGCCGACCTGGGCACCCCCGATGTCCCGGCCTCCTCGCCGGCTCGCCGGCAGTCCCCGGCCTGGGCGCTGGACTCCGACACCCTCGCCTTCGGCATCCACGTCGACTTCGACCATGTGGAACGCCGGCCGGACGTCCGCCCGGGGCCCGGCACACCGCCCGCGGGTACACCGGTGCCCGCGGCGGGGCCTCCGCTCGGGCCTCCGGTGGGGCTTCCGGTGGGGCTTCCGGTGGGGCTTCCGGTGGAGGAGAGACAGCCCGGCAGCGAGGCGTCGCTGGGCCCGGCCGAGGCCGAACTGCTGCGGGAGGCGGAGGCGGCGGAGGTGGACGCGCCGTTCACGCAGGAGGAACGGGAAGCCTCCTTCGACAAGCCCGTCCGGTCCGCCTCCGACACCGCCGTACCGGACGAGACCGTCGCCGAGGAACCCGTGCCCGAAGAGCCCCCGGTACCGGTCCCGCTGCTGCGGCGGCTGCTGCCCACCCGCTCCGGTGTCGTCCTCGGCTGTCTGCTGATCGCCGCGCTGCTGCTGTACTGGGTGCCCGCGCTGCGGCTCGGCGAGGCCGATCTGGACCGGATGGGCGGCCTCGGGCTGATCTCGGTGCTGCCGCCGCCGACCCTCGTCGGAGCGGCCCTGCTGATCACCGTCTTCGCCGCGCTGCTCTGGCTGCGCCGCGAGCACCGGGCGCTGCTGCTGGTCACGCTGGTGGCGACCGTGGTGTCGCTGCACGCGCTGCCCGCCGTGATCGAGGCCGAGCCGCGGTTCCCGACGGCCTGGCAGCACCTGGGGTTCATCGACTACATCGACCGCACCGGGTCCGCCGTACCGGACCTGGACGCCCGCTGGAGCTGGCCGGGCTTCTTCGCGGTGGCCGCGTTCGTCGGCCGGGTCTGCGGGGTCACCGACTTCACCGAGGTCATCCGCTGGTGGCCGACCGCGATCCAGCTCGCCTATCTGGCCCCGATGTTCCTGCTGACCCGGTCGCTGCGGGCGAGCTGGCGGGCGAAGTGGACCGGCATCTGGCTGTTCGTGCTGTGCGGCTGGGTCGGCCAGGACTACTTCTCGCCGCAGGGCTTCACCTACCTGCTGTACCTGATGTTCGTGGCGATCCTGCTGGTCTGGTTCCGCCCGCCGCGCGTGATCTGGACGAGGTTCCGCCCGGGCGAGGCGGAGGTGGAGCCGGTGGACCGGCGCGGGCGGGCGGTCCTGCTCCTGGTGCTCATCGGTCTGTACGCGGCGAGCGTCCCCGCGCACCAGCTGACCCCGTTCGTCATGCTCGGTGTGCTCGCGGCCCTCGTCCTGCTCGGCCGGTCCGAACTGCGCGGCCTGCCGCTGCTGTTCGCGGTGCTGGTCGCGGTCTGGGTCGGCTTCATGGCCGAGCCGTACTGGTCGGGGCACTTCAACGACCTGTTCGGCGGCGTCGGCGGGGTGGGCAGCAATGTCTCGACCTCCGTCTCCGGCCGGATCCAGGGCGGCAGTTCGACCCACAAGCTGGTGCTGTACACGCGGGTCCTGCTGGCCGGATCGGTGATGGCGTTCGCCTGCTGGGGCTGGTGGCGCCGCCGTTTCCACCGCTACCGCGAACGCTCCCTGCTGGTGCTGACCTTCGTGCCGTTCCTCGGCTTCGGCATGCAGTCGTACGGCGGAGAGATGGCGCTGCGCGTCTTCATGTTCGCGGTACCGGGCGCGGCGCTGCTCGGCGCCCTCGCTCTCTTCCCGCGCACCGGCGCCACCGCGAAGGAGCGCGAGAAGGACCGGATCAGCCTCGCCCCGCCGGCCGCGCTGCTGGCCGGGCTGCTGCTGATGGGCGGCTTCCTGGTGGCCCGCTGGGGCAACGAGCCGTTCGAGCGCGTCCGGCCCGGCGAGGTGGCGGCCATGAACTGGGTGTACGCCCATGACAAGCCGACCGTACGGCTGCTGTGGCTGACCCAGGACACGGTCAACGACGTGACTCCGGCGATGCCGTGGGGCGCGCGGGACATGGAGCGGGTGAACTATGTGCCGACGCTCGCCCCGACCGACCCGGTGCTGGTGTCGGGCCTGGTCAAGGCGCTCAAGGGGGCCGGACCGAACTCGTATCTGATGATCAACCGCAGTCAGGTGACCTATCTGCAGCTGGACGCGGGCTACTCCGCGACCTGGGAGTCCCGGTTGATCGAGAATCTGGACGACCGGCAGGAGCTGACGAAGGTCCTGGTCAACGACGACGTCACGGTGTTCGCGCTGCGCAGGCAGCCGACGGGCGCGGTGCCGAAGCCGCACCCCGGCCCGATCGGGCCGCAGGTGACGTGGACCCCGTGGTCGGTGGTCGGCGCGCTGTCCGCCGTCGTCCTGATCCTGCTGCTGGCCGCGCGGGAGGTCGTACGGGTCGCGGTCCGGCCGGGCGTACGTCAGCTGCGGCTGCTGCAGGGCACGTTCTGGTTCGCGCTGCCGCTGCTGGCGGTGGTGCTGGCCTCGCTGGTGCAGCGGTTCCTGACCATGAAGTGAGGACGGCTCGGCCGTTCAGCGGTCGAGCCACTTCACGTCGTACGGGCCCATGTCGAACCGCTTGCCGTCCACCTGCGCGCTGATCGTCCGGTTGCGGGTGTTGACCACGAGGACGGTCCTGGCGCTGGCCAGGACACGGACGTTGGGCACGTCGTCCGCGGCCACGGGCACGTTCTCGTACCGCGTCCCCGGCGGGAACGCCTTGGCGAACCGGGACACCAGGCCGTACATGGGCAGGGCCCTGCCCCCGCCGGCGCCGTCGGTGGGGGTCCACAGACAGCCCGCGCAGCCGGTGCCCGTCCTGTCCTCCGGGTTCCAGTAGAAGCCGGAGCCGGCGCCGCCCTTGACCATGGCGATCATCCCGGTGGCCTGGACGGCGACCCTGTGCGGCTCGGACCAGCCCTTGCGGTCGTCGTTGCCGTCGCCGGGCTCCACGTAGTACTCGGCCCACCACAGCGGCAGGTCGCGGGTCTGCCGCCGCACCCACGCGCCGACCGCCGTGAGCTTGTCGGTGGCCGCGAACTCGTCGGGCCTGAGCTCGTCGTCGCGGGTGTAGCTGGAGCCGTCGACCACGGTGAAGTCGGCGCCCGCCTTGTGTTCGTTCCAGTACGAGAAGGCGTCGAGCACCCGCTGGTCCATGGCGCCCCAGGGCCCCTTCAGCGCGGTGGAGGCGTCCTTGTCGCGGGGGCCGACGCTGTCCATCACCAGGTAGGGCCCGCCGACCATGATGTCCTTGTCGACCTTCTTCAGCGCCTTGTACACCAGGTTGTACATCCTGGTGTATCCCTCGTAGTCCCAGCGGGACCCGGCGTCGTTCCAGAATCCCTTGAACTCGTTCCAGACGATGAAGTGCTTCACGTCCGGATAGCGCCGGGCGACGGTGGCGGCGAGGTCGGCGAAGTCCTGGTAGTGGTCGGGGGTGGGGGCGGTCTCCAGGGCGGCCTGGCTCCAGTCCGTCCTGTCGACCCCGGCCTTGCCGCCCTTCATCCAGTCCGGGGAGCAGCACAGGGTGATCACCGGGGTGCCGCCGGAGGCCCGCATGAAGTCGATACGGCGGTCCAGCGCGCCGAAGTCGTAGTGCCCCTCGACCGGTTCGGGGTTGTCGGCGCCCCAGCCCATGATGTGCTGGTTCTGCGCCAGTCCGCCGTTCTGTCCGAGCAGTTGCCGCACGCGCGCGGTGGCGGCCGTGGCACCCTCGTCGGCGCTGTACTGGGTGTGGGTGAAGCCCCAGCCGACATACGGCTCGGGTTTCGCTGCGGTCGTGGCGGGGGTGCCGTGCACCTTGTCGCCGTCGCGTGTGGTGCCCGCCGTACTGGCCCCGCCGGACAGCGTGCCGAACAGGGTCACCGCCAGGGCCAGTACGGCCGCGCCCACACCGAGCAGGGCGGTGAGCCGCCACCGCCGAGTATCCGATTCCCACCCATGACGTGCCATCGGGGACAACAGTAACGGCGGAACCGAGGGCGCGGGCAGGTCTTGGAAAGAGCGTGAAATCTCTCCCAGGACGGCCGGCAGCCGGCGAACAACGCTTCCGCCGACGCGAAATGCCGTGCGCACAGCACATTCGTGCCGGATCATGGCCCCATGTCTGCGAACCCACACGACGCTCTGCCGATCCGGCTCCACGTCGACGACTCCGACTCGCCGTCCGACGTCGTCGACGCGCTGTTCCTCGGCCGCTTCGCGACGGGCGAGCAGCCGTACTCGCACGCGGCGAACATCGACCGCGTCCGCTCCGGCGCGACGCTGCTGCCGGACGGCGCCCGAGTGCTGCGGGTCGCCCGCGACGACGACCGCAGCGCCACCCTCGCCGAGGGCGAGGGCTGGACCCTGCTGGTCTCCCGCTGGAACCGCGGCGCGGACGTCACGGTCACCGCGACCAGCGCCGAACTGGCCAAGAGGATCCTCGACCAGGCCACGGACGGCGCCGCCGACGAGCCGGAACCCCAGCCCGAGAACGTGACGATGGGCTTCTGGTACGTCTCCCCCAGGCGCGGCCCGCACCGCACCACCCGGCAGATCTCGGCGGGCACCTGGGACGAGGTGCGGCCCAACTACACGGCGCCGGTGGCGGACGCGATGGACCGCCTGATGAAGACGACCCCGGAGGACATCGCGGGCCGGCTGCTGCTGCTGCACGGCCCGCCCGGCACCGGCAAGACCTCCGCCCTGCGCACGCTGGCCCGCTCCTGGCGCGACTGGTGCCAGGTGGACTGTGTCCTGGACCCGGAGCGGCTCTTCTCGGACGTCGGCTATCTGATGGACATCGCGATCGGCGAGGAGGACTCGGCGGGCAAGGGCCGCTGGCGCCTGCTCCTCCTGGAGGACTGCGACGAGCTGATCCGCGGTGAGGCCAAGCACACGGCCGGCCAGGCCCTGTCGCGGCTGCTGAACCTCACCGACGGCCTGCTCGGCCAGGGCCGCAACGTCCTGGTCGGCGTCACCACCAACGAGGACCTGGAGCGCCTGCACCCGGCCGTGGTCCGCCCGGGCCGCTGCCTGGCCCGTATCGAGGTGGGCCGGCTGACCCGCCGGGAGGCGGTGAACTGGCTGGGCACCGATGAGGGCGTCGGCCGGGAGGGGGCGACGCTCGCCGAGCTGTACGCGCTGCGCCGGGGCTCCTCCCCGACCTCGGTGCCGGGGGCGCGGGACGGCGCGGACGCGGGCCTGTACCTGTAGTGCTTTGATGGTGCTGTGACCTTGTTCGTCGGCACCTCCGGGTGGCAGTACAAGGACTGGCGGGACCTCGTCTATCCGGCCGGGGTCCCCGCGCGGCTGTGGCTGGAGGAGTACACGCGGCTGTTCGCCACGGTGGAGATCAACAACGCGTTCTACCGACTGCCGTCGTACGACACCTTCACCGCCTGGCGCGACCGCGTCCCCGCGGACTTCGTGGTGGCGGTCAAGGCCAGCCGCTACCTCACGCACATCAAGCGCCTGAAGGAGCCCGAGGAACCGGTCCACCGCCTGATGAGCCACGCGGCGGGCCTCGGCGACCGGCTGGGCCCGGTCCTCCTCCAGCTGCCGCCCACCCTGCGCGTGGACCCTTCCCTCCTGGACACCTGCCTGGCCTGCTTCCCGCCCGGTACGAGGGTCGCGGTGGAACCCCGTCACGACTCCTGGTGGACACCGGAGGTGCGCGAGGTGCTGTCGGCCCGGGGCGCGGCCCTGTGCTGGGCGGACGTCCTGGCCCGCCCGGTCACCCCGCTGTGGCGCACCACCGACTGGGGCTACGTCCGCTTCCACCAGGGCCGGGCCCGGCCCTGGCCCCGCTACGGCCGCCGCTCCCTGGAAACCTGGGTGGACCGCATCGCGACGACGTGGTCGGAGGGGGAGGACGTGTACGCGTACTTCAACAACGATCCGGGTGGGGCCGCGGTGCTGGATGCGGTGGTGTTCGGAAAGGCGGCGGGACGGGCGGGGCTGACGGTGACCAGAACGCCGGAGCCGATGTCACGCCGGTAGCGCGCCACGCCCTCCTCAGCCCTCCCCGTAAGCCGCGCGCAGGGCATCCCGCACGGCGGCCAACGCCTCCGGCTCCCCCAGCCCCAGCCTCCGCACACGTTCCACGTACGCCTGAGCAGCCAGGGAGGCCTCACGTTCCGCGGCCGAGCCGGCGGCAGCCACAAAGGTGCCGTTGCGCCCCCGCGTCTCGATCACCCCGTCGTTCTCCAGCGCCCGATAGGCCTTGGCCACGGTGTTCACGGCGAGGCCCAGGGACTCGGCCAGCCCGCGCACGGTCGGCAGCCGGTACCCCACCGGCAGCGCCCCTGACCGTGCCTGCTCGGAAATCTGCGCGCGCACCTGCTCGTACGGGGGCGCGCTGTCATCGATGCGGATCTTCAGGCTCACACGGTGATTGTCCCGTACGCGCCGGAAAATGAGAGGCGTCCCCGGTCCGCCTCCGCCTATCGTGCCTGCCCATGGCAGTGATCGTGCGCGACCTGCGCCCCGATGTACCGGCCGATACCGAGGGCTTCGCCCGCGTCCGCCGGCTCGCCCTTCCGTACATCCTGTTCACCTCGGACTCGATCCGCCACGACGCCCTGCACATGCCGCACGAGGCCCGCTACCGTCCGCTGATCGCGGAGGAGGACGGCGAGATCATCGGCACGGCTCAGGTGCACCTGGCCCACGACAGCACCGAGCCGGGCCAGGGCCTGCTGAACATCTACGTCCGACCCGACCGGACCGGTCGCGGCGCCGGCCGGCTCCTGCTGCGGGCGGCCGAGCAGTACCTCACCGCCCAGGGCGCGACCCGGCTGCTCAGCTGGGTCCTGGACGAACCGGCCAACCGCGCCTTCGCCGAACGGCACGGCTATCGCAGCAGCCGGTCCGCGCACTTCCTGCGCCTCGATCTGGCGGGCTCCGCCCTCCCGCCCCTCCCAAAGACCCCGCCGGGCGTCGAGCTGCGTACGGCCGCGGACTTCGCGGACGACCCACGCCCGCTGTTCGAGCTGGACGCGGAGACCCTGCTGGACGAACCGGGTGACGTCGACTGCGCGTTCCGCGACTACGAGGCCTGGATCGAGCAGCACTGGAAGCATCCGCTGCTGGACCGCGACCTGACGGTGGCCGCGTGTGTCGCGGGCCGTCCTGTCGCCTTCAGCGTGGCCTACACCGACGGCGGCACAAGGTACACCACGGCGATGACCGGCACAGCTCGCGCCCACCGGGGACGCGGACTGGCCAAGCTCGCCAAGATCCACTCCCTGTACCGGGCCCGTGCGGCCGGCGTCACCGAGGCGTTCACGGGCAACGACGCCGGGAACGCACCGATGATCGCGATCAACAAGTGGCTCGGCTATGAAATCTGCGCGACGGAGGTGCGCCATGTCCGTGAACTCGACTGACACAGCGGCTGGGTTGGAGGTGGTCCTGGTCAAGGCCGGCCGGACGAAGATCCGTTATCCGGCCGAGCTGCTCCAGGACGACGGCACCCGGATCGCGGTACGCGCGCCCTGGGCGGGCTCCGGGATCCGCGACTTCGGCTTCGTCCGCTTCGAGCCGGGCGACCTCTTCACCGAGTACTACTGGCGCGACCGCTGGTACTCGGTGAAGGAGGTCCGCGCCGCCGACGGCGCCCTGAAGGGCTGGTATTGCGACATCACGCGTCCGGCGATCCGCGACGGCGGTGACCTGGTCGTGGAGGATCTCGACCTGGACCTGTGGCGCTCCGCCGACGGCACGGACGTACGGCGCCTGGACGAGGACGAGTTCGCCGAGAGCGGGCTCGCGCAGAGGGACCCGGAAGCCGCGTCGGCCGCCGTGGCCGCCCTCGGGGAACTGGAGACGCTGGCCCGCACCGGCGGCTTCGCGGAACTGCTGTCCTGACTCCCTCGGCGACACCGGCCGGGTGCAGCACGGGGACGCCCCTCACAGGGTGTCCCCGTTCGGCCGCGAGAAGCGACAGGTGCGCCTCGTCTCATTCGTCATGCGCCGGGAGTGACACCCGCCACTGACAACCCGGCTCCGATGAGGAACGCTCCCCGAAAGCGTCTACCTGCGTGACAACGCGAAACCCGGTAGGCACGCAAGGAGGCAGCCATGCGCCGCGCAACCGTGCACAAGCCCCCGAAGAAGACGGACAGCCGCCGGATCCGCGAAGAGGCGGAGGAGCGCCCCGCGGGGCGTCCCGAGGTGCGCAAGGACATCGCCCGCATCTGGTGGCCCGACGGCTGACCCCGCCGGAGCCGTCAGTCCAGCCGCTTGCGGTAGTGGATCCGGTCGTAGGGCCCGTCCACGCGGCGTTCCACGACGTCGTATCCGTACTTCGGATAGATCTTCTGGTTCTCCCACATCAACGCGTTCGTGTAGAGCCTGATCTCATCGAGCCCCAGCTCACGCGCGTGTGCGTCGACGAAGTGCAGCAGCCGCCGCCCGACGCCCGTGCCGTGGGCGTCGGGGTGGACGGCGATGCTGTCCAGGAAGAGATGGCCGGCGAACGCCTCGACCACCACCAGCCCGACCACGGGCTCCCCGGTGACGAACACCTTGCCGCCGGCCACGTTCGCCGCGTGGTCCGCCTCCATGGGCTGCGGCACCACACCGATGCGCTCGATGTAGTGGTGATAGGCCGCGTCCGTCACCGCCTTGACGGCCGGCACATCGTCGGCGACGGCGGGCCGGACGTGCTGCGGGTCCTTGTGGATCATGGACGCAGGCTACCTACCCGAGCGCAGTCCGAGTAGTGCCTCGACGGCAGGTCAACAGACTGACCGACCTCAGTGCTGACTGTTGCGGAATCCGATGACCACGGCGCCCCACCAGCAGGCCTGAGACACCAGAGCCGTCGCGGTCCCCCAGGCGAGGAGGCGCGGGCCGAGCGCGGCACCGCCCTGTTGCAGCATGCGTCTGTTCAGGAGCCCGGCCTGGAGGCCGTTGAGGGTGAGGGCGAGCACCAGCCCCAACTTGATGCGGGTCGACGCGAAGCCGAGGTCGGGGTGGAGCATCACGCCGCTGGCCACGAGACCGACGAGGCCGGTCCAGACGGGGACGTGGAGGTGGGTCGTGCTGTTCAGGGCATCGCGCAGAGTGCACCGGCCCGTCAGATACAGGAGCGCGTAGTAGTCGGCCACCAGGACAGCCCCGAAGCCGAGCACGAGCGAGGCCAGGTGGGCAAAGAGCGCCACGGTGTGGAGAGCGGCGTCCACTCGGAGGTGCAGGGATATCCATGCACAGGCCGAGAGGCCAAGACAGGCGGCGAGCGCGGCCGCTCCGACCGTCCACCATGTGTCGTACAGCCCCAACCGTCGGGTGGGTGCCGCCTTGAGGGAAGCGAGAGACTCCGAGGGCAGCACGGACACAGACGACTCCTAGGACAATCACAGGCGGGGTTTAGGTAAGGCTCACCTAACAGTGATGTCAAGTCAAGCCCGGAAAGTGAGTCCTACAAGAGGTGGTCGGCGGTAGTCCGCCATCTTCAGGGAGTGGACAGCGCCCCGGCGTCCGACTCGCCCTGAGAACTCAACCACCCCCGGTAGTCGTGCCTGGCTCACCGGGCGATCTCGTCAAGCAGCCCACGAATTCGCTTCTCGATCTCGTCGCGGATGGGGCGCACGGCGTCGACGCCCTGGCCGGCCGGGTCCGGGAGCTCCCAGTCGAGGTAACGCTTGCCGGGAAAGACCGGGCAGGTGTCGCCGCAGCCCATCGTGATGACCACGTCGGAGGCCTGGACGGCTTCGACGGTGAGGACCTTGGGCACCTCGGCCGAGATGTCGATGCCCGCCTCCGCCATCGCTTCGACGACAGCCGGGTTGACCGTGTCGGCAGGGGCGGATCCTGCGGAGCGCACCTGGACGCGGTCGCCGCCAAGGTGAGTGAGGAACGCTGCGGCCATCTGGGAGCGCCCGGCGTTGTGAACGCAGACGAACAGCACGGAAGGACGCTCAGCAGGGGTGTTCATGGCGGATGTCTTTCTCAGAAGCGGGCTGGTCACAGTGCCGGTGCGGCGATTTCGGGTTCGCCCTGAAGCGGTGCGGTGCCGGGTGTGGGCGCCGGGCGGCCGAAGACCGCGAAGACCAGCCCGAGGCCGAACGCGGCGCCGGCCAGCTGGGCGGCGATGAAGGGGCCGAGCGAGGCGGGGGCGATGCCGGCGAAGGTGTCGGTGAAGGCGCGGCCGATGGTCACAGCCGGGTTGGCGAACGAGGTGGAGGACGTGAACCAGTAGGCGGCGCCGATGTAGGACGCCACGGCCACGGGGCCGAAGTGGGCTCGCTGCGTGCGGGTCAGTCCGAAGATCAGCAGGATGAGTCCGGCGGTGGCGACCACCTCCCCCAGCCACAGGTGACCGGCGGAACGGTCGTGGCTGGACCACTGCACGAGCGGCTTGCCGAACATGGCGTCGGCCAGGACGGCACCGGCGACGGCTCCCGCGATCTGGGCCGGGAGATAGGCAGCGACGTCCCGCGCGGTCAGCCCGTCCTCGCTGCGGCGGCCGGTGAACCATGCCGCGAGGGTGACGACCGGATTGAAGTGCGCACCGGAAACCGGCCCGAGCAAGGCTATGAGCACGCCCAGGCCGAAGACGGTGGCCAGCGAGTTAGCCAGCAGTTGCACGCCGACGTCATGGGACAGCTCGGTGGCCTGGATTCCTGAGCCGACGACCACCGCGACCAGGGCGGCCGACCCAACAGCTTCGGCAAGGGCCCGGCGGCCCAGCGGGGCGGTCACGCGGTCGCCCCGGCCGTCTGCGACGTCTTCAGGAAGGCGGCGAGCCGGTCGAGGGTGGCGGGCAACACCCAGTAGTAGACCCAGGTGCCACGCCGCTCACAGTCGATCAGACCGGCCTGCCGCAGCAGCTTGAGGTGATGCGAGATCGTCGGCTGCGACAGGTCGAAGGCCGGGGTCAGGTCACAGACACAGACCTCACCGCCCGACCGCGAGGCGATCAACGACAGCAGGCGCAGCCGAACCGGGTCGCCCAGCGCCTTGAACAGCTTCGCCAGATCCGCCGCCTGACCCTCGTCCAACGGTGCGGCCACCAGCCCGGGACAGCACGCGCTGTTCTCCTCGCTCTGACCGAGCACCGCAAGCTCTTGCTTCGACATGCCTCTATATTGACATCCTTCGATCCATGCCGCAAGCTTGCATCGACAGAGATCAATGCAAGCCGATGGGAGTCCTGCCATGTCCCGTGCCCAGCTCGCCCTGCGCGTCAGTGACCTGGAAGCGTCGATCACCTTCTACTCGAAGCTGTTCGGCACCGAACCCGCCAAGCGGCGCGAGGGCTACGCCAACTTCGCCATCACCGAGCCCCCGCTCAAGCTCGTACTCATCGAGGGCGAGCCCGGCGAGGAAACCCGCCTGGACCACCTCGGCGTCGAGGTCGAGTCCACCGACCAGGTCAACGCCGCCACCACCCGGCTCAAGGACGCCGGCCTGGCCACCTTCGAGGAGAACGACACCTCCTGCTGCTACGCCCTCCAGGACAAGGTCTGGGTCCACGGCCCCGGCAAGGAGCCCTGGGAGGTCTACGTCGTGAAGGCCGACGCCGACACCCTCGGCAAGAGCGCCGACCCCAACGCCACCGGCGACGGCTGCTGCACCAGCCAGGCCACCGAGGAGAGCCCGGCAGCGGCCGGATGCGCCTGCGGCTAGTGAGCCGGACGGCCTGGTCAGCCCGGGCCCGTCCGTCTCAGTTTCCGGCTCATTCAGCGACGGACACCACCGTTCAAACGGGTTCGGCCCAGCGGTTGGCGGAGGCTGTAGCAAAGAGCCGCCAGTAGTCGACCCCTTGCAGCTCGATCTCTCTTGACGATGTCGCCGGATAGCCCGCGCCGTAGTGTGCCTTACAACCCCGGAGGTTGCAGTCAGGGCCGCCGAGCCGGTCCGCCCGCGCCCGCCGACCTTCAGGGGCCACGGCCCATGCGCCAGTTGCCTGCTGGGGCTGGTTATGTCCACCGAGTGTCGATGGCCCCCGTTTCAGACCCGTGCCAGACGCTGCGGGGAACCACGGGCAACACTGGGAAATCAACGGATCCGCCCACCAGGCGGCCACATGCTTCCGTCGCAGGTCAGCACCCATAGCGAGCCACCATCACCTTAGCTTCCCAAGCTGATGTCACATAGCTGTGCACGCCGGGGCCTTCTGTCAGCGTCGCCCAGTAGCCTGCGGCGATCACTCATGGCACGCCAAGCCGCCCCACCAGGACCTGGACGCTGGGCGCCTGCTCTACGTCGGGATAGCACCGCGGTACATGGCGAACCGGACCAGCACGCAGAAGCTGCGCAAGCGGGTGCGCTACCACTACCGGGGCAACGCGGCCGGCTCGACCCTACGGCTCACCCTCGGCTGCCTGCTCGGACTTGAACTGCGCCGCGTGGGCAGCGGCAAGCGGATGACCTTCGGCAAGGCCGGCGAAGCCACCCTGAGCCAGTGGATGGCGGACAACGCGCGAGTGTGCTGGATCGAGCAAAGCGAGCCGTGGGACCTCGAGTCACAGCTCACCCCTGACCAGCAAAAACCCAGGTCACCAAGAACCCCGGCAAGACCCAGGGCAAGAAGAAGTGACTTGCCGGTGCCGTATCGCAGCCTCGAGAGCTTCAATACGACGAGTCCGGCCCGTGTCGGACGGCCAGCAGGGCCACGTCGTCGTCGTTGTCCGGTGGGCGTGCCCGTGCCAACAGCTCGTTGGTGAAGGATTCCAGGGGGCGGTGGGCCAAGGACGCGGCGTGGCGGCGCAGACGGTTGAGGCCCTCGTCCAGGGTGTGGCTCGGGGACTCGATCAAGCCGTCGGTGTAGAGGAGCAGGGTTGCCCCGGGGAGCAGTTCCGTTGTCGCGTCGGGGCGGACCTGATCCGGTGTAACGCCCAGCAGGATCCCGTGGCCGTCGGTCAGATAGCGGGCTATGCCCTCACGGGTGACCAGCAGCGGCGGGGGGTGGCCCGCGTTGGTCCAGGACAGCTCGCACTGGCCGGCGTCGTTCTCACTCATGCGGGCAAAGACCAGCGTGGCCATGGAGACCTCCGCGATGTCCAGGGTCGCCCGGTCGAGCCATTCCACGATCTTGCTCGGTGGCTTCTGCTGGGACACCGCGTACGCGCGGAGCATGTTGCGCAGCTGGGCCATGCCGGCCGCGGCGTCTAGGTCGTGGCCGACGACGTCGCCGATGGCGAGGGCGGTGGCGCCGTCCGGCAGGGTGAACGCGTCGTACCAGTCGCCGCCGACCTCTGAGGCGTCCGGCGCGGGCAGGTAGCGCGCGGTCATGCTGCGGCCGGGCGTCCGCGGGAGCTTCGGCAGCAGATGGCGCTGCATGGTTTCGGCGACCTTGCGCTGGCGCTGGTAGAGGCGGGCGTTCTCCAGGCCGAGGCTGGCGCGTCGGGCGATGTCTTCCAGCAGGGCGGCCTCTCTCGCGGTGAACCGCTCGGGCTGGTCGGCACGGCCGAGGGTGAGGGCGCCCAGTACGTCGTGCAGGCTGCGGAGGGGGACCACGATCGCCGAGTGCATGCCGGTCGCCTCGAACAGGCGCCGCTGCTCCACCGCGATGCCGGAATCGGGTGGTCCCTGGTAGATCTCGGGGCCAGCGAAGGAGGACGTGACACCGCGCAGGGCCCGGGACAGGGGCATCGGGGACTCCTGGGGCACGGGCGGCATGGGGCCCTGGAGGTCCTCCCGGAACACCACGGTGCCGCCTTCGGCGTGGGCGACGGCAAAGCGCGACACTTCGTCCCGCTCGCTGATCAGGTCGATGACGGCCCAGTCGGCGATGCGAGGCACTACGAGGTTGATCAGGCGGCGCAGCGCCTCGTGGATGTCCAGGGTGGAGGTGAGCAGGGTGGTCGTCTCGGCGAGCAGAGCGAGCCGTTCCAGTTCGGAGAGCCGTCCGCCAGCCGGTGGCCGCTGGGTGGGACGCCCGGAGCGGCCGGTGGAGTGGAAGAGGAAGAGCGTGGCCGACGGACGGATACCGATGTCACAGGGTGTGGCCAGCCATGCCACTGGCAACAGCGTGCCGTCTCCGCGCTCGAGCCACTCCTCCTCACCCTGCTCCGTCCGCCCGCCGAGGACGCTCTCCCGCATCCGGCACTGGCCCCTCGGCACAGGCTCCCCGCAGCTGGTGCGGTGCAGCAGGTCATGGGCGTCCTGGCCGACCAGATCCGAGGCGGGGCGGGCCAGGAGTTCTTCACCACGCGCGTTGACAGCGACGATGAAGCCCTGCTCGTCCGTCAGGTAAGCACCGGTACCGAGGGCGTCGAGGGCAGTAGCAACCGCTTCCCGCGGACCATCCGGGCCCCTCATTGCTGCCTCCTGTCACCGGAAAAATCGCCTAGGACCCCTGGGATCCGGGTTCCCCATGGGTCACCGCTGACTCTCGCAAAGCGCACCACAGACCGCACCGGATCGAGCGGGGAACAGCGGGGAATCGCGGGGAAAGCAGCAACGCCCAACGCCACCACCGTAATAGCGTTCGCCCTGGTCAGCGCGCGATCCCACGGCACATGATCGCAGTTTCCCAAGCTGATGGCGGTAAACCGGGGTCGGCCTCGACTCAGACAGGCAGTGGCAGCTCCGTGCGGTCCTGACCTTGCTCCTTTGCAAGCACCGCGTTGACTGTCACGATCAAGCCGTGGCCAACTCTTCGAAGATCGCAAGTCGCCTGGACGCCTTCATGGACCTGATGGGCCCGGTGATCGGCGTCATGCTGCTGGCGGTAGGCATCGAGACCCACCGCAACGGTGGATCCATGGGCTGGCCCATCGCGGGAGCGGTCCTGTTTGTGATCAATCTCTGGGTGGCCTGGCGCCGCCTCGCCAGGCGCCGGAAACCGACACCGACATCCGCGCCGTAGCGACGCCGCGCACCCGCAAGCTTCTGACATCCACGGCTGACATCAACGACGCCGGACGGGGGCGCACACCAGCACCCTTGTCCGGCCGTCGCACCTGTCGACCGCGGTAGCTGAAGCGAGCTCGGATCGAACTCCAACCGAGGCGTCCGACGGCGAACGAACCCGAACCGACACGGACAGTCGCGCCACTCGGTGCAGGTGAGCCACAGGGTTCTTACTTCTCTTCCTGAGCCCTCGGTTAGTCCGGCCTTAACGGCACCATAAGGATCCCCTCCACCCGCCTCCAACAGGCGATTTCACGGTTTGTCGGCGCTAGTTTCGGATCGCCCCCACGGGATTCCAGCCCCATCGCAGGACCGTTTCCGGAGGAGTTCCGCATGCCCGCTCGTGCCCGCCGCGCGGCCGCCGTCGTCGCCGTGCTCGGCGTGCCGCCGCTCGCCCTGACCGCGCTCGGCGCCGCCCCCGCGTCCGCGCACGGTTCGATGGGCGGCCCGGTCAGCCGTGTCTCGCAGTGCTACGCGGAGGGGCCGGAGAGTCCGGAGTCGGCCGCGTGCAGGGCGGCGGTGGCGGCCGGCGGCACGCAGGCGCTGTACGACTGGAACGGCATCCGGATCGGCGACGCCGCGGGGCGGCATCAGAAGCTGATCCCGGACGGCAAGCTGTGCAGCGCGAACCACGCGGAGTTCAAGGGCCTCGACCTGGCCCGCGCCGACTGGCCCGCCACCCGCGTGCACAGCGGGTCGTACACCTTCAAGTACCGGGTGACCGCCCCGCACAAGGGCACGTTCACGGTGTATCCGACCAAGCCGGGTTACGACCCCGCGAAGCCGCTGGCCTGGTCCGAACTGGATCTGCGGCACCCGGTGGCCACCGTCACCGACCCGGTCGCCTCGGGCGGTTTCTACACGTTCTCCGGCACGCTTCCCGAGCGGTCCGGCCGGCAGCTGCTGTATGCAATCTGGCAGCGCTCGGACAGTCCGGAGGCGTTCTACTCCTGCTCGGACGTGGACTTCGGCGGCGGCCGCACGGGGCACACGGGCACCGCTCCCGCTCCGGCCGCCTCCGTGCCCTCCGACCGGCAGATCGCGGACGGTGCCGACAGGTCGGCGATGCGGCACCACGGTCACGGCGGCGATGCCACGGCCATCCCCGCCCGGCAGCCCACCACGGGGTCCGATGCGCCGAAGGCAGCCGGTGCTTCGGACCACCTCGCACAGACCGGTGCCTCCTCCGGCACCTCGTACGTCGCGGTCGGCGGCGCGGCGGCGCTGGCGCTCGGTTCGGCGGCACTGTTCCTGTCGGTGCGGCGGCGCGCGGCGGGTGGCACCCACCGCCGGTGAAGTTCCGGGGCCTGTCCGGCGGCTCAGGCCGGACAGGCCCCGGCGCCACGTCAGCTGAAGGCCGACGCGCAGGTGGTGGCGGTGGCCCGGGCCGGGTCGAGCGCGTTGGCCACCTCGTGGAAGGCGATGCGGTCGAACAGGCCGATGGCGACGTGCTCGGAGAGGTCGAGCGGGCACAGGTCCTGGAGCAGGACGTTGTGGACGTCCGAGCCGCTCAGGTACTGGCTCCGCCAAGGGGTGGCCACCTCGTCGTACTTGGTGGCGATGACCGTGTAGTGCACTCCGGGGACGGTGTCGCCGCCCGTGTTGAGCTCGGCGAGGAAGTCGGAGCCGGGGATCTGGTCGGCGAGCCCGGGGGTGGTGGCCTTGATCAGGTCCCCGGCGCCGGGGAAGTACGGCAGCAGGTTGGTGAGGCCGCTCAGGGTGGCGCCGTGGTTGTCCGGGGCCAGCCCGACGAGGGCGTTCACCTTGCCGGCTCCGCCGAGGAACTTCAGGTAGTAGCGGGGCATCATGCCGCCCTGGGAGTGGCCGACGAGGTCGGCCTTGGCGGCGCCGGTCGCGGCGAGCACCTTGTCGACGAAGGCGGACAGCTGCTCTGCCGACTTGTCGATGGGGCCGAGGCCGTGAAAGAGAGGGACGCCGGTCAGTTGGCCGTAGTCGAGGGAGAAGACGCAGTATCCGCGGTCCTTCAGATACGGGGCGAGGGACAGCCAGTTGTCGACCGAGTTGCCCAGAGTGCCGTGCACCAGGACGACCGGACGGGGATGGGCGGTGGAGGGCTTGCAGGAGAAGTCGTTCCAGCCCCTGCTGGGAGCGGCGTCGGCGGCGTGTGCGGTGGCGGCCGGAACGGCGGCGACGGCGGTGGTGAGGAGCAGTGCGGCGAGGGGTCTGAGCACGCGCTTCCAGGGCAGCATCGTGTGATCTCCTTGCGGCTCAAGGGAGGTGGGGGCCTTACCCTGTGATCCGGATCACGAGGATGCTGTTCACTCGTCAAGTTACGGGCGAGTAGCACCGGTGTGAAGTTACGCGTCAGTAAAAACTTCCAGTGATAACCAGAGGGTCGACGGACCCTGACAGACCGTCACCAGGCCGGCTTGATCGGACCATACGGAGCGATCCGCGCCAAGCGCTCCCCCAGCGCGCGCACTTCACCCTCGCCGAGCAGTTCGGCCCATCCCTCCACGACCTCGGCCGCCGCCTCCTCCGCCGCCCGGGTGCAGGCCCAGCCGCGCTCGGTCAGCACGACCAGCCGGGCCCGCGCGTCCTGCGGATGCGGGCGCCGCTCGGCGTACCCCTTGCGCACGATCTCGTCCACCAGCTGACTCGCGGCCTGCTTGGTCACCCCGAGGTGCGCCGCGAGGTCGGTCACGGTGGCTCCGGCCGGGGCGAGCCGCGCAAAGGCGAAGCCGTGCGCCGGCCGCAGATCGGTGAACCCGCGCGCCACCACCCCGTCGTGAATGCGTTGGGTGAGGTCGCCGGCGACGGCGAGCAGGGCGGCGGACAGGGCCATGGCTTGGGAGTTCTGCACGGAGGCATTGAAACACCCTTGACAGTTTGGTCAAGCAGCTTGACCATATAGTCAAGTCACTTGACCACTGGAACGGAGTTCACCGCCATGCCCGTCGTCCGCTCGTCCGAGGCCACCACCCATGAGATCCACGGCGCCCGCTTCGTCTCGTACGCCACCCCGCTCACCGGCAGCAAGGAGCTGTGCGCCTGGCGCGGGGAGATCCCGGCCGGCACCAAGGGGCCCGCCCACACCGTCAGCCGTGAGGAGATCTTCCATCTGCTCGTGGGCGAACTGCTGATCACCCTCGACGGCCGCACCGACCGCATCGGCGCGGGCGACACGGTGATCGTCAACCCGGGCACGACCTTCGCCTTGGAGAATCCGACCGATCACACCGCGCTCTCCTGGGTCACCACCTCCATCGGCCTGGAGGCCGAGATGGCCGACGGCAGCCGCATCACGCCGCCCTGGGCCAACTGACCGACGTGGAGCCGCCGCCGCGCCCCAGCGCCCCCGGCATCACCGCCCGGGGCCCGAACTTGGCCCGCGCGCGGTCCGCGACCTCCTCGATACGGCGGACCTTCTCGTCCACAGGGTCGAAGGTGAGCTGGTGGGAGGCCTGGTCGGCGGGGGCCAGGCCCTCGGCGCGCAGGGCGAGCGCGCGGACCCGGGCGCGCTGCAGGCCGAGTGCCTCGTACATGCCGTAGGCCGTCTTCGCCAGGGCCGCCGAGTGCGCGGTCGGCTCCTTCAGGGTGCGGCTGCGGATGGTCGAGGACCGGTCGGCGTAGCGCACGGTGAGGGTCAGGGTGCGGCAGACCTGCTGCACCGCGCGCAGCCGGGCGCCCAGTTCCTCGGCAGCGGACAGCAGCGCCCTGCGGTGCCGGCCGGGATCCAGCTCGTCGGTGTCGAAGGGCCGTTCGGTGGTCACAGAGCGCGAGGCGGCGTTCGGGACGACCCGGCCCCGGTCGATGCCGCTCGCCTTCTCGCGCAGCTCACGGCCGGCCTTCGCGCCGATCAGCCGCTGGAGCGTGGACAGCGGCGCGGCGGCGACCAGGCCCAGGGTGTCCAGGCCGTACTCGGCCAGGGTGCGGGCGGTCGCCGTGCCGACGCCGGGCAGCGCGGACACCGGTCGCCCGGCGAGGAAGGCGGCGGCGCCGTCCGGGTCCTCGGGCACGGCACACGTCACCCCCGGCCGGGCGCCCTGCAGCGCCACGCGGGCCAGCATCGGGCCCGGACCGGCGCCGATCGCGCAGTCGACGCCGTACCGCGCGAGGGCGCGCACCCGGATCACCGAGGCCAGCTCCACCGCGCTGCGTCCGAAGTACCGCTCGGCCCCGCGCAGATCGGCCAGCGCCCCGTCCGGGGGCAGCGCCTCGACGACCGGGGTGAAGTCCTCCAGCAACCCGAGCAGTCCCGGCAGGGCCGCCTCGTACATCGGCGGCAGCTGGAAACGTACGCAGAGAATGGTCATCCCGCACTCCCCGGACTCTGGTGCCACAACTTCCGTATCGCCGAAGGCCCTTGTGCGGCCTCCTGGCCCGCGGGCCGCAGATCGGCCCACGGATGCATCTCGTATCCGGTCGGCAGGTGGATCCGCCGCCCACCGGCCGGATCACCGCCCGCGGCCTCGGCCACCGGCTCCGCGAGCCGCGCCGCCACCTCGTCCAGACCGCCTTCGGCACGCAGTTCCACCAGCTCGGCGAGGTTCCAGGCGGCGGAACCCACCACGCTCAGGCTGCGCGGGCCACGCCGCTGCACCACGCCGCGCACCAGCAGCAGCCACGAGTGGAAGACGGTGTGCGCGCAGGCGTCGTGCGAGTCGTCGAAGAACGCCAGGTCGACCAGGCCCGTACCGTCGTCCAGCGTGGAGAAGATGACCCGCTTGCCGGAGCGGATCGGCGGGGTCTGGGTGGCCGCCTTGGCGCCCGCGACCAGCACCGTCTCGCCGTGCCGCAGCTCGCGCAGCCGGCGCGCGGAGACCACGCCCAGCTCGTCCAGGAACGTGCGGTAGTCGTCCATCAGATTGCGCGAGGCGTCCATGGACAGCACACCCAGCTCGGCGCTGAGCTTCTCCGCCGACGTCAGGTCCGGCAGTCCGGCCGAGGCGGTCCTGCGTCCGCCCGCCAGGGGAAGCTGTCCGCCGCCACCGCCCCGGGCGCCCCGGTGCAGCTCGGTCAGATGCAGCTGCAGGTCCCGCCGATTGGCGCCGAAGGCATCCAACGCCCCCACCTGGGCGAGCCTGTGGGCCAGCGGACGGCTCGGCCGTGCCCGCTCCCAGAAATCCACCAGCGAGGAGTACGGCTGCCCGTCCGCGATCCGCCCGGCCTCGGCCTCGCTGATGCCGTGCACATCGGAGAGGGCGAGCCGCAGTCCCCACACCCCGGACTCGGACACCAGTTCGATCCGATGAGCGGCGCCGGACACGTTCACGTCCAACGGCAGGATCGGCACCCCGCGCCGCCGCGCATCGGCCAGCAGCAGCCGCTTGGGATACATCCCGGGGTCGTGCGTGAGCAGCCCGGCGTAGAAAGCGGCCGGGTGATGGGCCTTCAGCCAGGCCGACTGGTACGTCGGCACGGCGAACGCGACCGCATGCGCCTTGCAGAACCCGTAGGACCCGAACGCCTCCACGATCTCCCAGGTCCGCCGAATCGTTTCCGCGCTGTACCCCCGAGCCGCCGCGGCCTGCGCGAACCACACCTTGATCCGCCCCTGCGACTCCGGGTCGGACAAGCCGCGCCGCACCCGGTCGGCCTCGCCCCGCCCGCAGCCGGTCATGACGGCGACGATGTCGATGACCTGCTCGTGGAAGACGACGACCCCGTACGTCCCCTTCAGCGGCTCCTCCAGGTCCGGGTGCGGGTAACGCACCGGCGCCCGGCCGTGCCGCGCCTCGATGAACGGCCGCACCATGTCGGCGGCGACGGGCCCGGGCCGGAACAGCGAGATGTCGACGACCAGATCGTGGAACGTACTCGGCTGCAGCCGTCCCACCAGGTCCCGCTGTCCCGGCGACTCGATCTGGAAGCACCCCAGCGTCTCGGTAGACCGGATCAGCCGATACGTCTCCGGATCCCCCTCCGGCAACGCGTCCAGATCGACCCGCTCCCCGGTCACCCGCTCCACCTCGGCGACCGCGTGCGCCATGGCCGACTGCATCCGCACACCCAGCACATCGAGCTTGAGCAGCCCGAGGTCCTCCACGTCCTCCTTGTCGAACTGCGACATCGGCAGCCCCTCACCGCTGGTCGGCACCACCGGCGTACGGGCGAGGAGCGAGGCGTCGGACAGCAGCACCCCGCACGGATGCATGGCGACTCCGCGCGGCAGGGCGTCGAGCGCCTCGACCAGCTCCCACAGCCTGCCGTACCGCGCCCCTGCCCGATCGAGCTCTCCCGCGAGCTGCTTCAGCTCGGGCAGCTCCGCCAGCGCGGCCCGCGCGTCCCGGGCCCGGATGTGCGGAAAGGACTTGGCCATCCGGTCGATCTCGGCCGGGTCCATGGACAAGGCGGCGCCCACATCCCTGATGGCGTGCCGCACCCGGTAGGTCTCCGGCATGGACACGGTCGCGACCCGCTCGGTGCCGAACCGGTCGATGATCGCCCGGTAGACCTCCAGCCGGCGCGCGGACTCCACATCGATGTCGATGTCCGGCAGCACGACACGCTCCTTGGACAGGAAGCGCTCCATCAGCAAGCCGTGCTCGACCGGATCGGCGTGCGCGATACCCAGCAGATGATTGACGAGGGAGCCCGCACCGGAACCGCGAGCGGCCACCCGGATCCCCATCTTCCGCACGTCATCGACCACTTGGGCGACCGTGAGGAAGTAGGAGGCAAAGCCATGATGGGCGATGATGTCCAGCTCGTGGTGCATCCGCTCCCAGTACGCACGCTTCCCGCCGTACCCGAGCCGCACCATTCCCGCCACCGCCCGCGAGGCGAGGGCCCGCTGGGCGGTACGCCGTCCGGCGCCCACCAGATGCGCCTCGGGAAAGTGCACGGTCCCGATACCGAGGTCCCCCTCGGGGTCGACCCGGCACTCCTCGGCCGTGGCCAGGGTCTGCTCCATCAGCCGCAGGGCGGTGTCCCGCCGGTACCCGGCAGCCTCCACCACCCGCTCGGCGACCCCCGCCATCGCCCGCGCGTCCTTCAGCCACGCCTCCCCGGAGTCCAGCTCCCCGCGCGGGTCGACCGGGATCAGCCGGCGGGCGGCATCCAGCACATCGGCGACGGGCCCCGCCCCGGGATCGGCATACCGGACGGCGTTGCCGAGCACCGGCCGCACCCCCTGCTCGGCGGCGAACCCGACGGTACGGGCGGCCAGCCGCAGGGACCCGGGCCCCGTACCCGTCCGCCCGTGCCACACGGCCTCCAGCCGCAGCGCGTCACCGTAGACCTCACGCCACGCCCCGAGAAGCTTCGCGGCCCGGTCGGGACGCCCCGCGGCGAGGGCCCGCCCCACGTCCGACCCCGGGCCGAGCAGCACGGTCAGACCGTCGCCGTGATTGTCCGCCCGGGGCAGCAGGGGAACCCCCTCTCCCGCGTGCGCCGCCGTGACGATCCGGCACAGGTCGGCCCACCCCCGCGCCCCGTCCCGGGCAAGAAAGACCACCCGAGGAGCCGACTCGTCCACGAAGGCCCCGCCCCGCACCGGCGCCTTCCGCCGCGCATGCCGTACGGCCTCGGCCTCGGCCACCGCCAGATCCACTCCGAAGACCGGACGCACCCCCACCCCGGCACAGGCCTTGGCGAAGCGCACCGCACCGGCGACGGTGTTCCGGTCGGTGAGAGCGAGGGCGTCCATCCCCCGCTCCGAGGCGCGCTCGGCCAGCCGCTCCGGATGGGACGCCCCATATCTCAGGGAGAACCCGGAGACGGTGTGCAGATGCGCGAAGCCCGGCACACGCACCTCCCGCACTCGCGAGCCCCGAACAGCTCTCGAACATCAGTTCCCTACTTCCACCCCCACCATACCCCCATTCCCGAACATGTGTACGACATCACTGAGGGTGCCCCTCACCTGCACAAACGCCCACCGCAGCAGATACGCGGCAGCCCCGCCCCCACACCGGGGACGGGGCTCCACGGAACGCAGTGCAGTCGAACGCGTCAGCCGATCTCCGCCCCCGTGGCGGACAGCGCCGCGGTGACCGGCTGGAAGAACGTCTCCCCGCCGGAGGTGCAGTCACCGCTGCCCCCGGAGGTCAGCCCGATGGCGTTGCTCCCCGAGAACAGCGAGCCACCGCTGTCACCGGGTTCGGCGCACACATTGGTCTGGATGAGGCCGCTGACGGTGCCCTCCTGGTAGTTCACCGTGGCGTTCAGCCCGGTGACCGTGCCGTCGTGCACATGGGTCGTCGACCCGCTGCGGGTCACCTTCATCCCGACCGTCGCCTCGGCGGCCCCGGTGATCTTCTGCGTGGACCCGTTGTACAGGTCGACCTCGCTGGGGTGGTCCGTCTGCGAGGTGTACTTCACGAGGCCGAAGTCGGTCCCCGGGAAGCGGGACTCCGCGTTCTGCCCGATCTCCTTGCCACCGGAGTCCGACCAGCTGGAGATCTCCGCGGTGCAGTGTCCGGCGGTCAGGAAGTACGGCTGTCCGTCCTTGACCACGTTGAAGCCCAGCGAGCACCGCCCGCCCGACCCGCTGATCGCGTCGCCACCCGCGATGAAGGGCTTGAACTCCCCCTTCGACCGCTTCAGCTCGGCCTTGCCGCCGAGTCCGCCGACCACCTTGCTCAGCTTGGCCCACTGCGCGCCGGACACCGTCCTGTCGGCGGTGACGACGACCTTGTTGCTGACCGGGTCGATCGCCCACGACGTCCCCGGGATGGTCGCGTCCTTCTTCAGCGTCGTCCGCGCGCCGTCGAGTGCGGCCAGCGAGTTGGCGACGAGTCTCGCCTTGGCCCCGGCCGCCTCGACGGCCTTCGCGGCACCCTGGTCGAGCACATTGACGACGAGGCTCCTGGCCCGGGCGTCGTAGTAGCTGCCGGCGGCGCCGGAGCCGAGGTTCTTCAACAGCGTCGAGGCGAGGTTTCCAGCCGCCGGAGCGGACAGAACCCGCGCCTGCGGAGCGGACTTCGCAGGCTCGCTGGCGTTCGCATTCTGCAAGGTGACACCCGCGGCGACCAGTGCGGCGATGCCCGCCCCGGCCAGGGCGGCCCGTCGCCGGGTTATGCGTCGGTGCTTCAACTCACGTCCTCCTGTGGGGGGACGGCCCGCGAGTTGTGGGGACTCGACGGGCCGGAAGGCTGGTTGACGAGCGTCTACTCTTCCGAACGGCACAGGGAGCACACAAGGTTGACTTCAGGACGCGCACACAGGGGGGTTGCGCACTCCCCATGGGCTTGACCGACCACGGTCACACCCAGAAATTCGCACTGCAAACACTAGGCGCAAGTACACCGGAGCGGAACGTCACGACAGTGCATGGCTTGTTCTCCACTCTTCCGGCTTCACCCTCTTCCCCGCCGGGCAGGCAGAAGTCCCCGCACGCGCGGTGCATGCGGGGACTTCGAGGAAACCGGAGCCGGATGCGCTACGGCAGCGTGACCCCGTAGTAGCTCAACGCCTCGGTCACCGGCTGGAAGAACGTCGTACCGCCGGAGGTGCAGTCACCGCTGCCCCCGGACGTCAGCCCGTACGCCACGGTGCCCGCGTACAGCGGACCACCGCTGTCACCGCCCTCGGCGCACACCGTGGTCTGGATCAGCCCGGAGACGACGTCGCCGCCACCGTAGTTCACGGTGGCGTTCAGCGCGGTGACCCGGCCGCTGTGCGTGCCGGTGGTGGAACCGCGCCGGTAGACGGTGGTCCCCACGGACGGCGTGGCCGCCCTCGTGATGGACTGGCTTCCCACGGAACTCGGATGCGAGACCGCGGAGTTGGTGTACCTGACCAGCGCGAAGTCGTTGCCCGGGAAGCTGTAGCCGACATTGGTGCCGAGCACCGTGCTGTGGCTGGAGTTGCTGTACCAGGTGGAGGCGACCTGCCCGCAGTGACCGGCGGTCAGGAAGTAGTAGGTGCTGCCGCTGTGCACGTTGAAGCCGAGCGAGCAGCGGTAGGAACCACCGTAGATGGCGTCGCCACCACTGATCAGCTTGCTGAACCTGCCGGGTGTGTGCTTGATGGTGAGCGCGCCCGCGTCGGCGCCGGCCTGCCGCTTGATCTTGTCGATGCCGGCCTTGGACACCGTGCTGTCGACGGTGACGACGACGCGGTCGGTCTTGCTGTCCACCGCCCAGGCCGTACCGGGTACGTCGGCCTTGAGGACGGACTCGTCGACCTTGCTGAGCTGGGCGGCGCTGAACGCGTGGCCGTCGTCGCCGGCGTTCGCGGTGGGGGCGGCGAACGCCGCTGCGGCCAGGATGCCGGTGGCCACGGCGATCAGCCGGGTCCGTCTCGCAGTGCCGCTGTGGGGAGTGGTGCGCTTGATCCTCACTTTTCGTTCCCTCCCATGGGGAAGTCGGGGGCCCGCGTGGGGTCGGGGCCCGTGAGTCGCAGCCAGGGATTGTGGCCGGATTCCGAACATGCATGCCCTGACAAGCGCTGAGGGGGAGTATTCGGCCGAACGACCGGTCGCCACAAGAGTGCCTTTCGGCCGTCCGACTTTAAACCACTCTTACGCAGCAGCCTCTTGACGCCGGCTCAGTGCACGTTCGCCCGCCTCGATCGCCACGTCCAGCGTGTTGCCGGGCGGCGGGAACGGGCAGATGAAGTGGTCGGCGAAGGCGCACGGCGGGAGCTGCGCGCGGTTGAAGTCGACAGTCGTACGCCCCTCGGCGTCCGGTGCGGGCGGATGGAGGAAGCGGAACCGGAAGCTGGTGTCGCCGCTGGTGGCGTCGGCGAACACCGCCCACAGCGGCCCGTCGCCCTGCTGTGCGACCCGCAGTGTCAGCTCCCGGCCCGCCAGGGCGAAGGCCAGCTCACCGGCGAGGGCGAGCCCCCGCTCGCGCCCGTCCGCGTTGCCGACCCGCACGGTGCGCGTGCCGTCGTAGGGCGTGAACCGCCCCGGCACCGACCAGCGGGGGTCGTACGCGGTGGCCTCGATGCCCTTGAAGGCGCGCCGGGCCTCGGCCTCGGGGTCGTAGACCCGCACGCCCCAGACGCCCTCACGGACCAGCACGACCAGCCGCTTCTCAGCCAGTGCGACCCGCGATCCGGCCTCCGGCCCGAGATCGGCGGCGAGCCGTATCCCGCCCGCGAAGGGCCGCCCGTCCACGGTCAGTCCATCGGCCTCGGCGGCCGTGAGCACCACGCCGTCATCATCAGCCACCCAGCTCCCGGGAATGTCCGGAAGTAGCCCCTCCGGATAGTCCTCGATCCACTGAGTTGCGGTCAGCGCGAGCGGCCCGTAGGGCGCCGAGACCTTCTCCACACGCTTGTCGTGCCACTGCTGCCACGCCTCGGGCGCGTCCGTCGTCATGCCGTCGGTTCCTTTCAAGTGTGCTCAACCCTCCCATACCGGGCAGGGATCTCCGAGGTGCATCTGCCGTCGTACGGTCATGACGTTCCCCCGGTCATGGCGTACGGGTCGGCGGGCCGGGCCAGGCCCAGGTGCTCGCGCAGGGTGCTGCCCGGGTAGAAGGTGCGGAACAGGCCACGGTGCTGGAGGACCGCCACCGTGCCGTTGACCAGCCGCTCCAGGTCACGGCGCGGCTCGACGGGCACGAGGTGGAAGCCGTCGGTGACACCGTCCGCGTGCCAGCCGGCGACCAGCTCGGCGAGGCCGACCGGGCCACCCCGGTACAGCGGCCCCCGCGCGGTCGGCCGCGGGCCGCCGCCACCGTGTCCGGGCTCGGCCGCGTACTCTCCGTCGCCGAGGTCGACCAGCAGACTCACCAGGGTCCGCAGGGTCTCCGGATCCCGCCCGGACTCGGCGGCCCGGGCGCACAGTTCCTCGCGTACGGCGGCGGCCTGCGCCGGGGTTGCGACGCGGATCAGGGCCACGTCCGCGTACCGGGCGGCGACGGTACGGGCCTGGGCCTCGGTGGCGTCGACCACGCGGACCGGGTGGCCCTGCGGCGGCCGGGGCACGGTCGAGGGGCCCCGGACCGAGAAGGCGCCACCGGTGAAGTCGACGCGGCGCAGTGTCTCCCGGTCCAGGAAACGGCCGGCCGGCACGTCCCGGATCTCGGCGTCGTCCTCACAGCTGTCCCACAACCTGGCGGCCACCGCGGCGACTTCGCCCGCCTCGTCCCACAGCGCCTCGGCCGGCGCCGCCCGACGCCGGCCGAAGAGCCGGGCCTCGTCCTCGCCGGCGGACACGTCGATCCGCCAGCCGGCCCGGCCCCGGCTGACCCAGTCCAGCGTCGCCACGGCGGCCTGCACCCGGAAGGGCTCGGTGTGGGTGGTGGTGAGGGTCGGGACCAGCCCGATCCGCCGGGTCACGGGCGCGGCCCGGGACAGCACGGCGAGCGCGTCGGGCCCGGGCCGGACGAAGGAGTCGTCCAGCGTCACGAAGTCGAGCCCACCGCGCTCGGCAAGCCGGACCAGCTCGACGTACGGTTCGGCACCGAAGCAGCCCGGCACGTCGACGGCGGCGGCGAGACACAGCAGCCTGTTCACGCCGGACGCCTCCGCAGCCCTTGTTTCCGCAGCGCTTGTTTCCGCAGACCTGGTTTCCGCAGACCTGGTTTCCACCGCAACGGCGGGCGACCACGACGGCACAGGCCGGCGGTACGGAACACGGCACACCGCACAGCGACGCCCACCTCACAGCACCTTCGCCAGAAACGACCGGGTCCGCGCGTGCCGCGGCCGGTCCAGCACCTCATCCGGCGGCCCCTGCTCGACGACCCTGCCGTCGGCCATGAACACCACCGTGTCGGCGACCTCACGGGCGAACGCGATCTCGTGCGTGACGACGATCATCGTCGTGCCCCGGTCCGCCAGGTCCCGGATGACATCGAGGACTTCGCCGACCAGTTCGGGATCGAGCGCCGAGGTCGGCTCGTCGAACAGCAGCAGCTTCGGCTCCAGCGCGAGCGCCCGCGCGATGGCCACCCTTTGCTGCTGCCCGCCGGACAGCTGCCGTGGATAGGCGTCGGCCTTGTCGCCCAGCCCCACCCGTTCCAGCAGCCGGCGCGCGCCCGCCTCCGCCTCCTTCCGGGGCCGTTTCAGCGCGGACACCGGCGCCTCGACGACGTTGTCCAAGGCCGTGAGGTGCGGAAAGAGGTTGAAGTTCTGGAAGACGAACCCGATCCGGGTGCGCTGCCGGAGCACCTCGCGCTCGGGCAGCTCGTACAGCTTGTCCCCGGCGCGCCGGTACCCCATCAGCGAGCCGTCGACGCTGATCTCGCCCCGGTCGGCCTTCTCCAGATGGTTGATGGTGCGCAGCAGCGTGGACTTGCCGGAGCCGGAGGGGCCGAGCACGACGGTCACCTCACCGGCGCGCACCTGGAGATCGACGCCCTTGAGGACGTCGAGCGGGCCGAAGCTCTTGTGCACGGACCTGATGTCGACCATGACGCTCATCGCGCGGGTTCCTTTACGTGTGAGGCGCTCAGAAAGGCCAGCGCCGCCCGGGCGGTGGCGTCGTTCTGCCGGAACGCGGCCCCGCCGGTGCGCGGCCGGGTGAAGGCGCCGGGGGTGCGGGCGTCGGTGTAGGGGCCGAGCGCGAACCGCCGGGGATGCGGCCGCCCGGCCCGGTCGAGGATCCGGCCGTCGCCGGGAGCGACCCGGAGCAGCCCCTCGGGGGTCTCGGCGGCGCCGTCGGTGTGCAGTTCGCGCAGCAGGCTGTCGCGGGCCCGTCCGACGGTGGGCTCGGGCAGCCGGGCCTCGACCAGCGCGCGGGCCTCGACCGAGAAGCCCGGCACGGTGGGACTGGCGGCCCGGAACACCCCGTCCTCGGCGGCGACGGTCATGTCGGCGCCGACGAACTTCAGCAGCCCGGCCCGGGACAGCGCGAGCATCTGCCGCAGCCGGGGTCCGGGCGGCCCGGACGCCAGGTAGCTGAAGAAGCCGTGCCACCAGGGGCTGGTGTTCCCGAGCCGCACGAGCTGCCCGTAGACGGAGAGCAGGCCGAGGAAGACACCGAGATCCGCGCTGAAGGAGGGGTCGTGGCGGCGGCTCAGGTCCGCCTCGACATACTGCCGCAAGCCCTCCTGGAAGTCCTCGTGCGACGCATGGCGCACCCCGTCCAGCGGATGGTCGAGCGCGGCGAGGTCGAGCCGGTCGGCCGGATCCGGCACGGCGGCGGCGACCAGCGCCTGTACCTCGGCCCGGTCGCTCGCCGCGGCGTACTTCTCCTCGAAGTCGGCCCAGGCCATCGTCGTACGCTCGGCATGGGCGGTGAACAGCCGGTGGTAGTGGGCGAAGCCCAGTTCCTTCTCCGCCAGCGGCCACACATCGCGCCGGAAGTCGAAGCCCGCCGGGCGGGCGAGCAGGGCGTCCACCTCGGCCGGGCCGAAGAAGCGGGGCAGCGGGGGCCGGTCGCCGGTCCAGTCGTAGCCGATCTTCGAGTGGTACGGCACTCCGCGCCGGGAGCCGACGTAGAGCACCGGTTCCCGGCCCGAGGGAAGGTAGGCGTCGCCCTCGTACCGGCCGCCGCGCCCCTCGGTGAGCAGCACCATCAGGTCGACGAAGGCCAGCCCGAAGCCCCGCACGAGGACGGGTTCGCCGGGCGCCAGCGGGGACAGGTCGCTGTCGGCGGTGAAGTCGGGCGGCAGGTGCACCAGGCCGTGTTCGCGGGCGTAGGCGGCCAGCGCGGCCTGTTCGTCGTCGGGTTCGGCGTCGAGGTGGCCGATGGCGAGGACGACCAGGTCGGCGAGGAGGGGACGCGCGCGGCTCTCCAGCCACACCTGCTGACGGCCCTCGCGCGGGCCGCTGATGCGCAGGGCTCGCCGGGGGTGGTGGTGGACGGTGACGTCCGGCGGCAGGGCGGCCAGGGCCTGCTCGTACACCCAGTGCAGATAGCGGCCCTGGAGCTGCCGGTCGGCGAAGGTGCCGCCGTCCAGCCCGGCCCACTCGTGCAGGGTGGGGCCCTCGCGCACCGGGCCGTCCATGGTCACCGTCTCGTCGGTGAACATGGTGACGTCCTCGGCGTGCGAGTTCATCCACAGCAGCGGTGACTGCGCCTGGCGCCAGATGCGGCCGCCGCCCGGCGGATGCGGGTCGACCAGATGGATGTCGAGGCCCGAAGTGCCGTGCAGCTCGGGGGCGTTGGCGGCGATCCGCTCCAGGAGGCCGGTCCCCCGCGGCCCGGCTCCCACGATCACCAGCTGCGGCCTCATCGGGCGTGCTCCGTGCCGCGCGCGCAGTACTTCTCGATGTAGTGCTGGCCGAGGCCGAGCAGCGAGGTGACGACCGCGTACCAGAGGGTCGCGACCATCAGCAGCGGGATGACCCGATAGGTGCGGTGGTAGATCAACTGGGCTGAGAACAGCAGGTCGTTGACGGCGATGACGCTGACGATCGAGGTGCCCTTGAGGGTGCCGATGAGCATGTTGCCGGCGGGCGGCACGATGGACCGCATGGCCTGCGGCAGCACGATCCGCCACCAGCGGCGCCACCGGCTCAGGCCGAGCGCCTGGGCGGCCTCGATCTGGCCGCGGTCGACGGAGAGGATGCCGGCCCGGACGACCTCGGCGGCGAAGGCGGCCTCGTGCAGGGTGAGTCCGACGATCGCGACGGCGACCGGGGTGAGCAGGTCGACGGTCCTCACGCCGAACACCTGCGGGTACAGCGCCCCGATGTTGAACCACAGCAGCAGCTGCACCAGGATCGGGATCGACCGGAACAGCCACACATAGCCCCAGCCGACCGCCCGCAGCACCGGGTTGGCGGAGAGCCGGAAGGCGGCGAGCAGGGCGCCCAGGGCGAAGCCGAGGACCATCACGACCGCGGTCAGCCACAGCGTGAGCCACAGTCCGCGCAGGACGGAGTCGGTGGTGAAGTAGTCGGCGACGACGTCCCACTGGAACGCCTGGTTGCGCAGGACGGAGTTGACGGCGAGGCCGAGCAGCGCGAGGACGGCGACGGCTGCCGCCCACTGGCCGTACCGACGCCGCGGCACGATCCGCGGGACGTCCGCCGGCTCGGGATGGCCCGCTGCGGTGGGGACTTTGGCAAGGGTGTCGGATGACATGCGAAGGCTCCGTGACGCTTGGAGGAACGTCAGAACACGGGGTGGTGCCTTCACACGGCCGAGCCCCTCAGCAGGGCCGTCCGTCGAGAGTACGGGGGCGTTTCCCATCGCTGTCAAGGCTGTCCGGACTGTGAGCCGTACATCTCAAGTCAGTTGACGCGGAACCGTATGCCTGTTCCACTTGGCCCATGCATCCACAGCAGTGGCTGGTCACGCGCTCCCACATCGACTTCGGTCGCGTGTGGTCCTCTTCCTGTTGAGCTGACCCCCTGCCTGCGCCTGCCCTCCGGGCGGGCGCAGTCGCGTTTCTCTCCTCCTTTTCTTGCCTTCACACGCGCCCCCTCCCCTCGCGCTCTGCACCACTCTGCTCTCAGGAGACCGCCACCGATGCGTAAGCGTGTTTTCATGCCTTTTGTCGGCATAACCTCCGCCGCCCTGCTCCTCACCGCCTGCGGCTCGGGTGGGACGGACACGTCCGCAGTGGCGGCCGAGCCCGGCGAGGTACCCACCACGGACGTCGTCTCCGCCGAGCAGAAGGACGGCGCGGCGGCCGGGCTGCTGCCCGCCGGCACCACCCGCCTCACCGTCGCGATCAGCGTGGGCGGCACTCCGCCCGGCACCACCTACCTGCCCGACGGCAAGACGCTGACCGGCCAGGACGTCGACTTCGCCAAGGCGGTCGCCAAGGTGCTCGGTATCAAACTGAAGGTCGAACAGGCGAGCTTCGAGGCGATCCTGCCCGCGCTGGACAGCGGCAAGTACGACTTCGGCGCCAGCAACTTCGGCGTCACGGACGAGCGCCGCAGGACCATCGACTTCGTCACCTACGTCAACGACGGCCAGGGCTTCGCCACCCGCAAGGACAGCAAACTGACGAAGATCACCGACCTCCGGCAACTGTGCGGCCTGAACGTGGCGACGGGCGCCGGCACCACCTTCGAGGCCACGCTGGAGGAGAACAAGCACGTGTGCGCCGACGCGGGCAAGAAGGCGTACCAGGTGCAGACGTACTCCGAGCCGAGTGCGATCTGGTCGTCCGTGCAGCAGGGCCGCAGCGACATCGTGATGTCCACGATCAACGGCCTGCGTTACGCCGTGGCCCACCAGCCGGGGCTGAAGTTCCTGAACGAGTACCACCGCCTGGACGTGGGCTTCGCCTTCAAGAAGGGCACCAGGCTGGCTCCGGCGCTCCAGGCGGCGGTCAACAGACTGCTGGCCGACGGCACGTACGCCAAGATTCTGAAGAAGTGGGGCACGACGGGTTCGGCCATCAAGAAGTCCCGGATCAGCCCGCCGGAACTGAAGGGCTGAGGGAGCCGCCCGGCCTGATTCTCCGTCAGGAGCGAGAGGAAAACCCTCATGGTCCGTCACGATGAACGCACAGTCTGACGATTCCGCGCACGGCGTTCCCTCGTGATGTGGTACGAGTTTGACGTTCACCCGGACGCACCGGTCGTCACCCATCCGCCGCCGACTATCATATTTCACTCTCAGTCAGCAGCCGTATGTGTCAGGACCCTTGGGGTACAAGGACTCTCGACGGATCGCCTGTGCACCAGTACCGTCACAAACCCCCCGCGCGGCGTCTATCCACTTGGCGCGCCGTCCGCATCATGGATGACCATAGGGATGCGGAAAGCAAGAAAGACCGCTGTGAGAGGAGGCGTCCATGGGATCGGTACGCAAGGCGAGTGCGTGGCTCGGCCTCGTCGACGACAACGATGACGAGCGTTACTACGACGACGAGTACTCCGAGGGCACCGAATCCGGGGACGCCTGGGTCACGGATCCCCGGGTGAAGGTGGCCGCGGACACGGCCGAGGAGAAGGGCCGCCGGATCGGCACGGTCACCCCGGACAGCTTCCGGGACGCCCGCGCCATCGGCGAGCTGTTCCGGGAGGGGGTCCCGGTCATCATGAACCTCACTGCGATGGAGCCCGCCGACGCCAAGCGCGTGGTGGACTTCGCGGCGGGGCTCATCTTCGGCCTGCGCGGCTCGATCGACCGGGTGTCCAACCGGGTGTTCCTGCTGACGCCCGCCGACACGGAGATCATCAGCGGTGAGGCGTCCGCCCACCGCGAGGACGGCTTCTTCAACCAGAGCTGAGGCAGGGCCGCTCACCGGCCCTGCCTCCTTCGGGGGCTCACCGGAAGGCGTCGAGCCCGGTGAGCGCCTTGCCCAGCACGAGCTGGTGCATCTCGACGGTGCCCTCGTAGGTGAGCACCGATTCCAGATTGGTCGCGTGCCGCATCACGGGGTATTCGAGGGAGATCCCGTTGGCACCGAGGATCGTCCGCGCCGTACGGCAGATCTCGATGGCCTCGCGGACGTTGTTGAGCTTGCCGAAGCTGACCTGCTCGGGGCGCAGGCGGCCGGCGTCCATCCGCCGCCCGAGATGGTGGGCGAGCAGGATTCCCTTGTGCAGTTCGACCGCCATGTCGGCGAGTTTGGCCTGGGTGAGCTGGAAGCCGCCGATGGGCCGCCCGAACTGCTCCCGCGTCTTCGCGTAGTCGAGTGCCGCCTCGAAGCTGCTGCGCGCGGCGCCCATCGCACCCCAGACGATGCCGTACCGGGCATGCGACAGGCAGCTGAGCGGTCCGCGCAGTCCGGTGACCTCCGGCAGTACGGCGGTGGCGGGCAGCCGTACGTCGTCCAGCACGAGTTCGCTGGTGACGGAGGCGCGCAGGGACCACTTGTGCTTGATCTCGGGCGCCGAGAAGCCGGGGCTGTCGGTGGGCACGACGAAGCCGCGGATGCCGTCCTCGGTCTGTGCCCAGACGACGGCGACCCCGGCGACCGATCCGTTGGTGATCCACATCTTGCGGCCGTTGAGGATCCAGTCGTCGCCGTCGCGCTTGGCGTGGGTGCGCATGGAGGCGGGGTCGGAGCCGTGGTCGGGCTCGGTCAGCCCGAAGCAGCCGATCACCTCGCCGGCCGCCATGCGCGGCAGCCACTGCTGCTTCTGCTCCTCGCTGCCGAACCGGTGGATCGCGTACATGGCGAGGGAGCCCTGCACCGAGACCAGCGACCGGATGCCCGAGTCCGCCGCCTCCAGCTCCAGGCACGCCAGGCCGTACTGCACGGCCGACGCGCCCGCGCAGCCGTACCCGGTCAGGGACATGCCGAGGGCACCGAGGGCGCCGAGTTCACGCGCGAGGTCCCGGATGCCGGGCAGCTCACCCGTCTCGTACCAGTCGGCGACGTACGGCAGTACCCGGTCCGCCGCCCAGGACCGCACGGTGTCCCGCACGGCCAGGTCTTCCGGTTCCAGCAGGTCGTCGATCCCGAGCGGGTCGGCGGGATCAAAGGGGGGCAACTTCGAGGACGCGAACATGGAACACCCTCCGGCACACAAGAAACTAGCACCGCTAGTTACATTTCGCTGCCGACGTTACGGTGCAGTGCCCCCCACGTCCAGTGGGTCAGGCCGTGACGCGCGGCTCCGCCACTTCCCGCGGTGCGGGCAGTTCCACCGCCGCGGCCGGCTCCGCGCACTGCATGGCCCACGGCAGCCGCAGCGCCATCACCGCGCCCAGCAGCAACAGACCGGCGCTCACCAGCAGCGTCACATGCAGCCCGTGCACGAAGGAGTCCCGCGCGGCCCGGCGCAGCGCCGCCCCGGCCGTACCGCCGAGGCGTCCGGCGATGTCGTAGGCCTCACCGAGAGAGTGGCCCGCCGCTTCCGACGCGTGCCGCGGGACGCCCGGCACCGAGCGCAGACCCGGGGCGTAGGCCGCGTTCATCACGCTGCCGAGCAGCGCGATCCCGATGCCCGCGCCGAGCTGGTACGACGTCTCGCCGATCGCCGCCGCCCCGCCGGCCTGGTCCGCCGGGGCCTCGCTGAGCATCGACTCGTACGCTCCGAAGAGCGTGGTCTCCAGGCCGAAGCCGAGCAGCACGAAACCGGACAGCAGCAGCGGGGCGTTGTCGGTGCCGCCCATCGCGGTGAGCGTCACGACCGCCGCGGCGGTCAGGCAGAAGCCGAAACAGACCATCCGGCGCGGCCCGAAGCGACGCAGCATCCGCGCGCCCGCCAGCCCCGCCGCCATCGCCGCGATGGTCAGCGGCAGCAGCCTGAGGCCGGTCTGCAGCGGGGAGAGCCCGAGCACCAGTTGCAGATACTGGGCGGCGATCAGCTCCAGGCCGACGAGCGCGAGCATCGCCAGCACGATGCAGCCCACCGAGGTGCTGAACGCGGGCCGGCGGAACATCTGCAGGTCCACCAGCGGATGCGGGAGCCGCCGCTGCCGCCGCAGGAAGAGGAACAGGAGGGCCGCGCCGGCCAGCAGCGGCAGCACGGTGAAGGGGCTCGCCGGCGCCTCGCCGCTGCCCAGCCGCTTCACACCGAGGACGACACCGAACAGACCGCCGGCCGCCATCAGGGCACCGACGACATCCCAGGGCCCGCTGCGGTCACCGCGGGACTCGGGCAGCAGCATCCGGCCCACCGGGAGGCTGACCAGCATCAGCGGGATGTTCACGAGGAAGACCGCGCCCCACCAGAAGTGCTCCAGTAGGAACCCGCCGAGCAGCGGTCCGACGGCCGCGCCGACGGCGGCCACCGCGCTCCAGATGCCGATGGCGAGCGCGCGCTCGCGCCGGTCGGGGAAGACCTGACGCAGGATCGACAGGGTCGCCGGCATGATCATGGCGCCACCGACGCCGAGCAGCGCACGGGCGAGGATGAGCGTCTCGGCCGTCTGCGCGAACGCGGCCACGGCGGAGGCGACACCGAACAGGCCGTAGCCGAGCAGCAGGACGCGCCTGCGCCCGACCCGGTCGCCGAGGGTGCCGAAGAGGATCAGCAGCGAGGCGCAGACCAGCGGATAGACGTCGACGATCCAGAGCAGTTGTATGGCGCCGGGCTTGAGGTCCTCGGTGACGGCGGGCACCGCCACGTGCAGCACGGTCGCGTCGAGCGCGACGAGCAGCAGGCTGACGCAGAGGACGACGAGGACGACCCAGCGGTTGGCACCGGCCCCGGCCGTCCGACGGCGCGGCCGTACGGCAGCCGTGGTCGTCCCGGACATGTACGTACCTCCCAGATGAGCCTCGCGTTGGGGCGGACCGACGGGGTGGGGACTCCCTGTCGTACGGCCGGAGAGGAGCGGTGTCTCCGGCCCGCGCGAACCCACGCGGGTGACTCGTCAGCGTACGCGAGTTCGGCACGGGGGCACGTGGCGGACCTCTCACACGCTCGACGGAACCCGTGTGGCGTACGCCACGTCGCTCCCTCTTGACCACGCCCCGGGGTCCGATCCGGTTCCACCACCGGTCGATAATCGAGTCCGTGACCGATCTTGACACGCGCGCGGCCCCGCCCCGCGCCCCGCTGCTGCGCCGGGCGGCGCCGGCCCTGCTGGGCTATGCGGCGGTCCGCGCCCTGGGGCTGGTGGTGCTGGCGGTGTGGAGCGCCGCGCGCGGCAAGAGCGCGTACACCTTGCTGACCGCGCGCTGGGACTCGCTGTGGTACACGCGGGTCGCCGAACTGGGGTACGGCTACGAGGTGCGGCTGCCCAACGGTGACGTGCACTCCAACCTGGCGTTCTTCCCGCTGCTGCCCTGGCTGGAGCGGCTGCTGCACGCGGTCCTGCCGCTGTCGTACGCGGACGCGGGTTTCGTCGTGAGCGTGCTCGCCTCGCTCGCGGCGGCCTGCGGGATCTTCGCGGTCGCCGACCGGGTGTACGGCGCCCGCGCCGGGGTCTGCGCCGTCCTGCTGTGGGCGGTGCTGCCGGTCGGGATCGTGCAGTCGATGGCGTACAGCGAGTCGCTGTTCACGGCGCTTGCGGCCTGGTCGCTGTACGCGCTGCTGACCGGCCGCTGGATCACCGCGGGCGTGCCGGCCGCACTGGCGGGGCTGACCCGGCCGGTGGGGGCGGCGGTGGTCGCGGCGGTGTGGGTGGCGGGCGTGATCTCGTTCGTGCGTGACCGGAGCGCGATGCGCAGACCCAGCGCACACGGCGACCGACACGCCCCGGCGCACACGCCGAGCGCACCAGAGGGCTCCCACGCCCCAGCGCACACACCCGGCGCATCGCAGGTCACACACACCCCGGCGCCCACTACAGGCGCAGAAGCCCCATCGCCCACTTCCTGCCCCCAGGTGGCGGTGGTCGCACAGGCCTCAGCACTGCGCCGCGCCCTCGGCATGCTCATCGCGCCGCTCGGGGCCGCCGGTTACGTGCTGTGGGTGGGGCAGCGGACCGGCAAGGGGCTGTTCGGATACCTGGACATTCAGGCCGGATGGCGCAATGGCTTCGACGGCGGCTATGCATTCGCGCGCTTCGTGGCCGCCAAGTTCACGTCATTCCCCTCCGCGCTCGCCGGCGTCGGCCTGATCGTCGGGGTCGCCCTGCTGCTGTGGCTCTACCTGACCGGCGTGCGCCGGCGCCAGCCGGTCGAACTGCTGGTGTACACGGGGGTCGTCCTCGCCCTCGCCCTGTGCGCATCGAGCTACTTCGGCTCCAAGCCGCGGCTGCTGGTGCCCGCCTTCCCGGTGCTGCTGCCGCTCGCCTGCGCCCTCGCCCGACTGCGCACGTCCCGATCCGTGCTGGTCACGGCACTGTTGGCGGTCGCCTCGGCGGTCTACGGGGCCTTCTGGCTGAACGGCTCCGGTCCACCATGATCAACATCCAGGGCCGATGACGCTCCGGAGAATTCCTCCCCAGAACCGGGTTAACGCATTCATAAGCGCCACATAAAGAACACCCGGCATGATCAAAGGAATTGAAGAGAACAGCGTCACAGGATTGCGGAATCGCTGGAATTCGCGCCTCGCTTGAGAGGTTTCCCACATCACATCGTCATCACAAAGCCGCTGTTACGACCGGGAACACAGCTCACTCGCTGTAACGTCGATTGGGTGCGTACCGAACGAAACCTCACCCGGCGTCTGGACCGGGTGTTCGCCAGACTCGACCGTGAGCCGGAACGACCGGCCCACATCGATGTGCCAAGGATGAGCCGGCACCGGGTCGTTCTCTTCACCGCGACCCTGGCTTTCTACCTGGCGATCGTGTGGGCCGTGGTGATCACGTCCTGGCTGGTCCGGCTCGACTGGCAGGTCATGTTCTTCCGGCCGTACCAGCAGTGGCCGCAGATCCACGCCTTCCTCGACTACTACGTGGTGCTCGGCCAGCGCGGCCCCACCGCGGTGATGGTCGCGGCCTGGCTCGGCTGGCGCTCCTGGCGGCAGCACACGCTGCGCCCGCTGCTGACCCTGGCCACCTCCCTGCTGCTGCTGAACATGACGGTCGGCGCCGCCAAGCTCGGGATGGGGCGCCTCGGTCCGCACTACGCGACCGTGATCGGCTCGAACGAGATGGGCCTGGGCGGCGATATATTCCCCAGCGGCCACACCGCCAACGCGGTGGTGACCTGGGGCATCCTGGCCTATCTGGCCTCCACCCCGAGAGCGCGGCGCTGGCTGTCGGCGCTGTCGGCCATCACTGCGCTGGGCGTCGGCCTCACCACCGTCTACCTCGGTACGCACTGGCTGAGCGACGTCCTGCTGGGCTGGGCCGCGGGCCTGCTGATCCTGCTCGCCCTGCCGTGGTTCGAGCCGCTGATCGCCAAGGCCGAGGCCGCGCTGTTCGATCTGCGCGACCGCTGGCGCGCCCGCCGCGGCCGCCCCGTGCCCGAACCGGCCGTCCTCACACCGGTGGTCCTCAGGCCCCGGGTCACACCGGCCGAGCAGCAGGCCCCGGCGCGGGAGCCGGTCGCCTCGACCCGTGCCTCCAGAGGGCTGGCCCATCTGGCCCCGGGTCCGCACACGACCCGTTCGGAACGCACCCCGGTCACCCCGGCGGGCAGCCGCCGCCCGCCCCACGCCGACCACCGCCTCCCCCGCGGCACCCAGCCGGCCCGGCCCCTGACCGGCGGCTGAGGGAAGGGACGGCAGCGGGTCCCGGTACGCACGACCGCCCGCACGCCACGAAGAGGGCCCCGGTTCCCTGAAGGAACCGGGGCCTTGGTCATGCCGGGAGCATGCCGGTGTCATGCCGGGCGAAAACCTGCTAGCCCTTCCACGCCCGCGTCACGAGTCCCTCGTGCACCTCGAAGTTCAGCCGCCCCGCCCGGTACTCCATGGTGATGATCGTGCCCGGCGGCAGCGACCGCACCGTCGACCACCCCCGCTGCCGAGCGAGCCGCTCGGCGTGCGCGGCGTCGAGGCCGACATACCCGTCCGGACTGTCCTGGGGCTCCGCTGACGGAGTGGGATTCGATGCCATGCCGTCACGCTACCGCGCAGCCCAGGGTAAGAGTCCTATCAGACTCCCGTCACACTTCTGTCACAGCTTCCCGGCCGGCGTATCCCTCGTTCTCTTCACACGTACGAGGGTTTCCGCAGGCCTCAGCGGGTCTATCGGCCACAATTCACATGCCGTGCAGCACCCCGTCGAATTATCCCGCGAAAAGTGGCGCAGCGTCGATGCGGACGGCTCCGGAGTGGGATTCTCCATGCAATCCTGAGCCGCGCCGCGGCAGCTGACTCCGCATAGGAAATTCACCGATTCGGCACATGACCGCCGTACACGGCAGGAACCGGACCGGCCGGGCGGCGGCCTACCGGCTCACCGCCGACCACAGTCGGCTTCCGCCGCAGCAAGAGCCGCGTCCAGCCGGTCCCGGACCCTTCTGATCGCCTCGGCCAGCTCGGCGGGCTCGATCACCTCGAACGGGAAGCCCAGCATCATGACGTGGACGACCATCAGGTCCGGGTTCGCCGCACCGGAGCGCAGGATGCACGCGTCCGCGCCATCGGGCTCCAGCGTTCCGGCGGACGGGGAGATCCGCTCGGCGGCCTCGTGCAGCGGCACCAGCAGCCGTACGGCGGAGTGCGTGGCGTACGCGCGCGTGGAGACACCCCTGGAGACATAGGCGGCCAGGTCCTCGGTGGGCGGCTCGCGCGGGGTGAAGCGGGGCCCGTGCGGCGGCCTGGGGGTGATCCGGTCGACGCGGAAGGTCCGCCAGTCGGCCCGGTCGACGTCCCAGGCGACCAGATACCAGCGCCGCTCACTGCACACCAGCCGGTGCGGCTCGACGGTGCGCCGGCCGGTGGCCCCGTCGTGGCTCCGGTACTCGAAGCGCAGCCGCTCGGCATCCCGGCACAGGTACGCGAGTTCGGTGAGCAGCGCGGGATCGACCGGCGACACCGGCGGGCCGCTTCTCGTCATCGGCACGGTGAAGGCGTTCAGGGCGCTCACCCGGCGGCGCAGCCGGTTCGGCAGCACCTGCTCCAGCTTGGCGAGGGCGCGTACGGAGGTCTCGCCGATGCCCTCGATGCCCTGGCCCGCGGCGGTGCGCAGACCGACGGCCACGGCGACGGCCTCGTCGTCGTCCAGCAGCAGCGGCGGGAGTTCGGCGCCCGCGCCCAGCTGGTAGCCGCCCCCGGTGCCGGGGCTGGCGTTCACCGGATAGCCCAGCTCGCGCAGCCGGTCCACGTCCCGGCGGACCGTGCGCGGGGTGACGCCGAGCCGGTCGGCGAGTTCGGCGCCGGACCACTCGCGGTGGGCCTGGAGCAGCGAGAGCAGGCGCAGAAGACGTGCCGAGGTCTCCAACATGGGGCCGAGTCTGCCAGGGGATGCGGACAGCCGCCGTCCTCATCGGGGACGGCGGCTGTCTCGGGCGGACCGGGCGAGGCTCAGAGCGCGAGGCGCTGGCCGGGCACGATCAGGTCGGGGTCACCGCCGATGACCTTCTTGTTGGCGGCGTAGATCCGCTGCCAGGTGGTCCCGTGCCGGGCGGCGATGGCGCTCAGGGTGTCGCCCTCGCGGACGGTGTACTCGCCGCGGGAGGAGCTGCGGCCCGGGTGGGCCGACGGGCGTTCCGGCGTCTTGGCCGGAACGGACTTGGCCGGGGCGGACTTCACCGGGGCGGACCTCGTCGTCGCGCCCTTGGATGCCGGCGTACCGGAGGAGCCGGTGTGCGCCGCCGCGGGAGCGGCACCATAGGCTCCGGCGCGGCCCGAGCAGACGGGCCAGGCGCCCCAGCCCTGGGCCTGCTGGACCTTGGTGGCGACGGCGATCTGCGCGCTCCGGGAGGCCTGGTCGGCCGTCGGGGCGTAGGCGGAGCCGCCGTACGCGCGCCAGGTGCCGGCGGAGAACTGGAGCCCGCCGTAGTAGCCGTTGCCGGTGTTGATGTGCCAGTTGCCGCCGCTCTCGCACTGGGCGATGCGGTCCCACACCCCGTTGTCCGCCGCTGCGGCGTTCCCGGTGGCGGCCAGCAGGCCCAGGGGGGCCAGCAGGGCGGCTCCGGCGAGCGCGGCCGTCGTACGGCGCTTGCGGGCGCCGTCGTGACGGGCGGTGCTACGGGTGGTATCGGCACACTCGGACATGTAATTCCCTCTCCACGAACCCGGGCTCCCCCAGGCGGAGCACGCCTCGCCGCGCAGGACCGCGGTCGGCCGTGCCCGCCCCGTCCGTGTGGCCGGTGCCGGCGTTGGTGCCCTGCCGGTGCCGGCCGTCGGACGTACCCGAGCGGTGCTCGTTGCACACGGCGGAGGAATGTAGGGAGGTCGAGCAGCCGGAATCAACCAACTCCCCGTCCTTCCAGGCCAGTTGCCCGTTACCGCGAGTATCGGCAATTTTCGGCCACCCACTACATGCGCTGATTTCCCGATTTGTCGACCACCGGCCGAAGCGATCTGTGACTCACCTCACCCCATCAAGTTCCTTGACTCGGCGAGGAGTTGACCGTGAGTGGCGGATTCCGCACATGAGGTGACCGTGTGCGGTGCTTGGTCGGAACCGGTCGACCTTGAGGCGTGACTCCCACCACAGGACGTCCGTTGTCTTCTTCATGAGCCCGGAACCCCGGGGCTCATCGGCCGGGAGCCACCCGGCCGACCCAGCACCGCATCCCGAGGGAGCCACCGTGCCGCGCATGCTCGACGTCAGTGACGCCGTACGCGCCGAGATCGGCGACGAAGAAGCCGACCGGCTGCTCGCCGGAGAGAACGCCCCGGGCAGTTACGACTGCACGTCCTGCCGCACGCCGGGCGACTCCGAACAGGAGCGCACCAGCACCGTTCTGTTCGTCGGCGACGAGACCGCCGTCCTCGCCTTCGCCCACGCCAGCTGCCTGCCCTCGCAGGTCGTCCAGGTCACCGAGGAGCAGCTGCAGGGCGCCGTCCGTTCCATCGGCGGGATCGCCGGCGAGGCCGCCGGGCGAGCGCCGCAGCAGGCCGCGCCCGAGCAGGCGGTGCTCGGCGTGACCAGCGGACTCGTCCTGGTCGAGGGTGAGCTGCACCCCGCGCTCGTCGTCGAGCCGACCTCGCCCATCGTGCGTCCGGGCACGACCGGAACCGGCGACGACTTCCTTCCGCTCCTCATCGAGCAGGGGTTCGTGCCGGTGACCGAGCTGGCGTCCGTGCCGCCGGTGCTGCACGGCTGGTCGGTGCTGCTCGCCGCGGGCCGGCTGCACGCGGTGCTGCAGCCGTCGGCGGGCGGCGGGCAGCCGGTCGCCTGGTGGCAGGCGCACCAGCCGCTGCAGGTGACGGACAGCTGGCGGGCTGCCGCCAACAAGCACCAGCAGGTGCTGATGTTCGCGGCGCCGGTGGGGTCGATCGGGCGGCAGCCGCGGGAGGATCTGCTGCGGGAGTCCCTCGACAAGGCTGCGGCGAACGGGCAGCTGGTTGCTGCGGCGCTGCCTCTTGCGGGTACGTGATCTCCTCGCCTGATGAGAGGGGGCTGCGCGCAGTCCGGCGGTTGCGGCCGGTCGCGCCCACGCGGCGGAGCCGCATATTGAATGCAGCCTCGCGCCCCTTGGGCGGCCGTATCTCTTCAGAGGTGCCGTCGTTTGGACATACGTGCACGCATACGACACTCCTCCCCGCCGGTCATCGTTCTCCTCCATTCCCTCCGCACGGACGGGGCAGGAAGGGGCTGGTGGTGCCTCGGCCACGCCCATCTACGACTCGCTCTACGCGGAGTGGGTCAAGAGCTTCCGTACGCTGCCGGGTGACCGGAGCGGGGAGGAGGGGCTGAGGTTCAGCCCCTTCGGTCAGCTTCCGGACCGTACGGGCGGCTACGGCGGCCACCGGGCGGGGTCGTTCAGCAGCTCGTACAGCGCCTACAGCGCGGGGGCCTACAGCGCCCGGCAGCAGTCACAGTGGCAGCGGATCGGCACGCTGGGGCGGCAGCAGCACGACACCGGGATGCAGCACGTGCCCGCGGCCCTGCCTCCGGGGCCGCGCCGGGGCATGTGACCGGCGCACGGTGAAGGGCGGCACCTGGTCCTCCAGGTGCCGCCCTTTGCGTCGTACCGGCGCTACTTCTTCTTCGTGCCGCGCTTCTCGCGCACCCGCACCGAGATATGGATCGGAGTGCCCTCGAAGCCGAACTCCTCGCGCAGGCGGCGCTCGATGAAGCGCCGGTAGCCCGCCTCGATGAAGCCGGAGGCGAAGAGGACGAACCGCGGCGGCTTGGTGCCGGCCTGGGTGCCGAACAGGATGCGCGGCTGCTTGCCGCCCCGGATCGGGTGCGGGTGGGCCGAGACCAGCTCGCCGAGGAAGGCGTTGAGGCGGCCGGTGGGCACCCGGGTCTCCCACCCTGCGAGGGCCGTCTCGATGGCCGGGACCAGCTTCTCCATGTGGCGGCCGGTGCGCGCCGAGACGTTCACGCGCGGGGCCCAGGCGACCTGGCCCAGCTCGGTCTCGATCTCGCGCTCCAGGTAGTAGCGGCGCTCCTCGTCGAGGGTGTCCCACTTGTTGTAGGCGATGACCATCGCACGGCCGGCCTCGACGGCCATGGTGATGATCCGCTGGTCCTGCACGGAGATGTTCTCGGAGGCGTCGATCAGGACGACCGCGACCTCGGCCTTCTCCACGGCCGCCGCCGTGCGCAGGGAGGCGTAGTAGTCGGCGCCCTGCTGGAGGTGGACGCGCTTGCGGATACCGGCGGTGTCCACGAACTTCCAGGTCTTGCCGCCGAGTTCGATGATCTCGTCGACCGGGTCACGGGTGGTGCCCGCCAGTTCGTTGACGACGACGCGCTCCTCGCCGGCCACCTTGTTCAGCAGGGAGGACTTGCCGACGTTCGGGCGGCCGATCAGGGCGATGCGGCGGGGGCCGCCGATGGCCGTGCCGAAGGACTGCTCGGGCGCGTCCGGCAGGACCTCCAGGACGGCGTCCAGCATGTCGCCGGTGCCGCGGCCGTGCAGGGCCGAGACAGGGTGGGGCTCGCCGAGGCCCAGGTTCCACAGGTAGGCCGCGTCGGCCTCGCCGCTCGGGCCGTCGACCTTGTTGGCGCACAGCACGACCGGCTTGCCGGCCTTGCGCAGCAGCCGTACGACCGCCTCGTCGGTGTCGGTCGCGCCGACCTTGGCGTCCACGACGAAGACGACCGCGTCGGCCGCCTCGATCGCGTACTCGGCCTGGGCGGCCACGGAGGCGTCGATGCCGAGGACGTCCTGCTCCCAGCCGCCGGTGTCGACGACCTTGAAACGGCGGCCGGCCCACTCGGCCTCGTAGGTGACGCGGTCGCGGGTGACGCCCGGTCGGTCCTCGACGACCGCCTCGCGGCGGCCGATCATCCGGTTCACCAGGGTCGACTTGCCGACGTTGGGGCGGCCGACGACGGCGAGCACGGGCAGCGGACCGTGGCCCGCCGCCTCGATGGCGCCCTCGACGTCCTCGATGTCGAAGCCCTCTTCCGCGGCGAGCTCCATGAACTCCGCGTACTCGGCGTCGCCGAGAGCCCCGTGGTCGTACTCGTGCTCAGCCGAGTCGCCGGGCTGGATGTCGTCGTTCATGAAGTCCGTACCTCGTCGTTCATTCGTGGTGATCGGTGGAAAAGCCCCGCATGGGCTGATCCACTACTCAAGTGTCGCCTGGCGCCCGGTCAGGCGCCTGGCGTTTTCCAGGTGGCCGGTGAGCTGCTTCTGGATGCGCTCGGTCGCCTCGTCCAGCGCCCTGCGCGTACGCCGCCCGCTGCCGTCGCCCGCGTCGAAGGGGTCGCCGAAGACGACGTCGACCTGCGAGCGCAGGGGCGGCAGCCCCTTTATCAACCGTCCGCGCCGGTCGGTGCTTCCCAGTACGGCGATGGGCACGATCGGCGCCCCGCTGCGTACCGCGAAGTAGGCGAGCCCGGCGCGCAGCGAGGCGAAGTCGCCCTCGCCCCGGGTGCCCTCCGGGAAGATGCCCAGCACTCCGCCGTTCTCCAGCACGCCGAGGGCCTGGGTGATCGCCGTGCGGTCGGCGGTGGCGCGGTCCACCTTCAGCTGGCCGATGCCGGTCAGGAAGGGGTCCAGTGGGCCGACGAAGGCTTCCTTCTTGATCAGGAAGTGCGTCGGCCGGGGCGCCACGCCCATGACCATCGGGCCGTCGATGTTGTGGGAGTGGTTCACGGCGAAGATCACCGGGCCGGTGGCGGGCACCTTCCAGGCGCCGAGCACCCGCGGCCTGAACAGCCCGTACATCAGGCCGACGCCGATGCGCCGGCCGACCTCGGCACCCCGCTGCGAGGGCAGGCTCACTTCCCGGCCCGCTTCTCCTCGACCAGGGTGACGACGCACTCGATGACCTGGGCGAGGGTGAGCTCGGTGGTGTCCACCTCGACCGCGTCGTCGGCCTTGGCGAGCGGCGAGGTCTTGCGGCTGGAGTCGGCCGCGTCCCGCTTGATCAGCGCCTCTCGGGTGGCGTGGACGTCGGCGCCCTTCAGCTCGCCGCTGCGGCGGGCCGCACGGGCCTCCGGGGAGGCGGTGAGGAAGATCTTCAGGTCGGCGTCGGGCAGGACGGTCGTACCGATGTCACGGCCCTCGACGACGATGCCGTTCTCCGCGCCGGCGGCGATCGAGCGCTGCAGCTCGGTGATCCGGGAGCGCACCTCGGGCACCGCGCTGACCGCGCTGACCTTGGAGGTGACCTCCTGGGTGCGGATCGGGCCGGCCACATCGACGCCGTCGACCGTGATGGTCGGCTTGTCCGGGTCGGTGCCGGAGACGATCTCCGGCTTGCCGGCGACGGCCGCGATGGCGGTCGGGTCCTCCAGGTCGATGCCGTTGTTCACCATCCACCAGGTGATCGCCCGGTACTGGGCGCCGGTGTCCAGGTAGCTCAGGCCGAGCTGCGCGGCGACGGCCTTCGACGTGCTCGACTTGCCCGTGCCGGAGGGGCCGTCGATCGCGACGATCACGGGCTTGGCGGTCGGGGCGGCGCCGTTTTCCACGGAGGGACACCTTCCTGGTGCGGTGCTGGCGGGGTGCGGGGAGCGAGAGCGCCCTGCACAAGGTTACTGGGTGCGGGTCACTCGTCCGGACGCACGCGGAATCCGGTGCCGGGTGCTACTGCCGCAGGGCCCACCCGCGCTCGCGCAGCGCCTCCTTCAGGACGGCCGCCGCCTTGGGCTCGACCGAGAGCTGCACCAGACCGGCCTGCTGCCCGGCCGCGTGCTCGATGCGTACGTCCTCGATGTTGACCCCGGCCCGTCCCGCGTCCGCGAAGATGCGGGCCAGCTGGCCGGGCTGGTCGTCGATGAGCACGACGACGGTCTCGTACACCCGCGGCGCGCTGCCGTGCTTGCCGGGTACCCGGACCTGGCCGGCGTTGCCGCGACGCAGCACGTCCTCGATGCCGGCGCTGCCCTCACGCCGCTTGGCCTCGTCGGAGGACTGCAGGGCGCGCAGGGCCTCGACGGTCTCGCCCAGGTCGGCGGCGACGTCGGCGAGCAGGTCGGCGACCGGGCCCGGGTTCGCGGACAGGATGTCGATCCACATGCGCGGGTCGGAGGCGGCGATCCGGGTCACGTCCCGGATGCCCTGCCCGCACAGCCGTACGGCGGCCTCCTCGGCGTTCTCCAGACGCGCGGCGACCATGCTGGACACCAGATGGGGCATGTGGGAGACGAGGGCGACGGCTCGGTCGTGGGCGTCGGCGTCCATGACGACCGGGACGGCCCGGCAGTGCGAGACCAGCTCCAGGGCGAGGTTCAGCACCTCGGTGTCGGTGTCCCGGGTGGGGGTGAGCACCCAGGGGCGGCCCTCGAAGAGGTCGGCGGTCGCCGCCAGCGGGCCGGACTTCTCCCGGCCGGACATGGGGTGCGTGCCGATGTAGGCCGTGAGGTCGAGGCCGAGTGCCTCCAGTTCGCGGCGCGGGCCGCCCTTGACGCTGGCCACGTCCAGGTAGCCGCGGGCCACGCCCCGGCGCATGGCGTCGGCGAGCACGCCGGCCACGTGCGCGGGCGGGGCGGCCACGATCGCCAGGTCGACCGGCCCCTCGGGGGCCTCGTCGGTACCGGCACCCAGCGCGGCGGCCGTGCGGGCCTGCTCGGGGTCGTGGTCGGCGAGGTGGACGATGACGCCGCGCTGGACGAGGGCCAGGGCGGCGGAGGTGCCGATGAGGCCGGTTCCGATGACGAGTGCGGTTCTCACTGGGCGATGTCCTTGCGCAGGGCGGCCGCGGCGCCGAGGTAGACGTGGTGGATGTCGGCGCGGGGTTTGTCCGACTCGATGTGCGCGAGGATCCGCACGACCCGGGGCATGGCCCCCTCGATGTCCAGCTCCTGCGCGCAGATCAGGGGCACGTCGACGATGCCGAGCCCCCGGGCGGCGGCGGCCGGGAAGTCGCAGTGCAGGTCGGGGGTGGCCGTGAACCAGATGCTGATCAGGTCGTCGGCGGTCAGCCCGTTCCGCTCCAGGACCGCGGTGAGCAGGGCTGCGACCCGCTCGTCCATGTGCCCGGCCTCGTCCCGCTCCAGTTGGACGGCCCCCCGGACCGCTCGTACCGCCACGGCGTCGCTCCCTGCTGACGTGCGGATCTGTTCTTGGTCCGTCCAGCGTAGTCAGCCCGCGCGGACACGGCGCACGGCGCCCGATCACTGAGACGATGCGGACATTCCGGTATGCACCGGTTCGACCCCTTGTTCTTCGACGTCTGTACGGAGTGGTGACATGACCCAGCCCGCGACGCGGCGCACGGCTTTGGCGACGGGCGCGGCGGCGCTCGCCATGGGATGCGTGGGATGCGGCGGCGGCAACGACAAGAGTTCCTCGCCGTCCGCGCCCGCGGTGCCCTCGTCCCCGGCCCCCGCCTCCCCGGCCCCCGCCTCCCCGGCGCCCGCCTCCTCGGTCTCCGGCTCCTCCCAGGAGAAGGAGCTGGCGTCCACGAGCGACATCCCCGAGGGCGGCGGCAAGGTCTTCGAGGAACAGAAGGTCGTCGTCACCCAGCCGAAGAAGGGCGAGTTCAAGGCCTTCTCGGCGATCTGCACGCACATGGGCTGCACGGTGAACAAGGTCGTGGACGGCACGATCGACTGCCCGTGTCACGGCAGCAGGTTCCACATCGCCGACGGCGCGGTGGCCCACGGCCCCGCGACCAGGCCGCTTCCGCAGAAGTCGATCAAGGTGGAGAGAAATTCGATCCACCTGACCTGAGGGATCCGCGTACGCTCCCGGCATGCAGCCCGAGACCCTGGTGCGCGACCACACCGTCTACGCCTGTGTCATGGGGTCCCGGGCCTTCGGTCTGGCGACGGACACCAGCGACACGGACCGCCGGGGTGTGTTCCTCGTCCCCACTCCCCTGTTCTGGCGGTTCGAGAAGCCGCCCACGCATGTGGAGGGCCCGGGGGACGAGCAGTTCTCCTGGGAACTGGAACGGTTCTGCGGGCTGGCCCTGCGGGGCAACCCGAACATCCTGGAGTGCCTGCACTCCCCGCTCGTGGAGCGGGTCGACGACACCGGCCGGGAGCTGCTGTCCCTGCGCGACGCCTTCCTCTCCCGCCGGGCCTACGACACCTTCACCCGCTATGCCCTCGGCCAGCGCAGGAAACTGGACGCCGACGTCCGTACGACGGGCGTCCCGCGCTGGAAGCACGCCATGCACCTGCTGCGCCTGCTGACGACCGCCCGCGACCTGCTGCGCACCGGCGAGCTGCGGATCGAGGTCGGCGACCAGCGGGAGCCGCTGCTCGCGGTGAAGCGGGGCGAGGTCCCCTGGGCCAAGGTCGAGGCCCGGATGGCCCGGCTGGGGGCCCAGACGGAGCAGGCCCTGGACCGCACCCCGCTGCCGCCGGAGCCGGACCATGCGCGCGTGGCCGACTTCCTGTTCCGGGTACGCCGGGACTCAGCCCTTCAGACGCACGCGTATGACGAGGTCGTGCAGGGCGTCGTACGCGGCGGGAGCGTCCGGCAGGGCTGACGCGGCCTGGGCCTCGTCGAGCACGACGTGCAGCCGCTCCACGTCGGCCTCCACGCGCGCGTGCTCGACGCCGGCCACGCCGTGCTCCCGCTCGCCCTTGGCGGCTATCAGGTCGGGCACATAGCCGGGTGCGTCGACCAGCTCCAGGAGCGTGGGCAGGTGCGCCTGCACCTCGCCGCTGCGCATGAGGTGGATACCGGTGAGCAGCACCCGGAACGTGTAGAGCAGCGGCTTGAGTTCGCCGGTCTTCTCGAACAGCCGCCACTGGGTCACCGCGAACCCCCGGTAGTGGTGGGCGTGGTGGGCGGTGAGGACATCCGGGGCGAGCGCGGCCAGCTCTCGGTGCGTGTCACCGGTGTGCACCACCAGGGGCGAGAGCAGCTGCTCCAGCACATAGCCGTTGCGGCGCAGCATCAGCCGGACGAACTTGCGCAGGTCGTGGGTGACGAGGTCCAGCTCGACGCCGTAGCGCACCCAGGTCCGCGAGCGGGTCTCCTCCGGCTCGCGCAGGCCGACGAGGTCGGCGGCGGGGAGCAGATGGACGCCCCTCAGGTCCACGTCGGAGTCCTTCGAGGGGAAGCCGTACAGGTGCGCTCCGGAGACGGTCGCGAACAGCAGGGGGTCGGGCTGTTCCGCGACCACGGGCTTCAGGTCGATGTCGAGGTCGTCGATCATGGGCCTAAGCGTCCCAGAGTGCACCCGGCGCCGACAGATCGCCCCGGTACTCGACCCGCCCGGCCCGGCCGGCCGGGCGTCCGCGCCCCTGGTGGCGGGCGAAGCCCGCCCAGGGGCGCGGGGAACTGCCCTCGGCGTGGACGGGCCTAGAGGTCGACTTCCTTCATCAGCATGCCGACCTCCGTGTTCGACAGGCGCCGCAGCCAGCCCGACTTCTGGTCGCCGAGGGTGATCGGGCCGAAGGAGGTGCGTACCAGCTTTTCCACCGGGAAGCCGGCCTCCGCCAGCATGCGCCGCACGATGTGTTTGCGGCCCTCGTGCAGGGTCACTTCCACCAGGTAGTTCTTGCCGGTCTGCTCCACGACCCGGAAGTGGTCCGCGCGCGCGTAGCCGTCCTCCAGCTGGATGCCGTCCTTCAGGCGCTTGCCGAGGTCGCGCGGGATCGGGCCCACGATGGCCGCCACGTAGGTCTTCTTCACGCCGTACTTGGGGTGCGTGAGGCGGTGCGCCAGCTCGCCGTGGTTGGTGAGCAGGATGACGCCCTCGGTCTCGGTGTCGAGCCGGCCGACGTGGAAGAGGCGGGTCTCGCGGTTGGTGACGTAGTCACCGAGGCACTGGCGGCCCTCCGGGTCCTCCATCGTCGAGACGACACCGGCCGGCTTGTTCAGCGAGAAGAACTGGTACGACTGGGTCGCGACGGTCAGGCCGTCCACCTTGACCTCGTCCTTCTCCGGGTCGACCCGCTTGCCCTGCTCGGTGACGATCTCGCCGTTGACCTCGACCCGGGCCTGGTCGATCAGCTCCTCGCAGGCCCGCCGCGAGCCGTAGCCGGCGCGCGCGAGGACCTTCTGCAGCCGCTCGCCCTCCTGTTCGGCGCCCGGGAAGGTCTTGGGCAGCTTGATGTCCTTCTTGCCCGCGTACCGCTCCCGGTTGCGCTCCTCGGCGCGCGTCTCGTACTCCCGCGAGCGTGCGGGGACCGTACGCCCACGTCCCTGCTGGGGCTTCTTGGGACCGCCCTTGGCGCCGCCGCGCGCGCTGCCGCCGCGCCCGGACTTGGGACCGTCCTGGGAGGCGCCGGGGCCCACGTCGTAGCGGCGCTCCTCGGGGCGGGGCTTGCGGGGACGGCCCTGCCCCTGCCGCTCGTCCCGGTTGTTGCCGGCGCCGCGGTAGTTACCGCGTCCGCCACTCTTGCCGCTGCCGCTGCTTCGCATCAAAGTTCCGTCTTAGTCGTCTGCGTCCTCTACGCCGGGCGCGTCGGGCGCGTCCGGGTCGAACGACGGGACCCCTTCCTGGGTCTCGGCCTCGATCGCCTCCGCCTCCGGGAGGAAGGGCGCGAGCTCCGGAAGCTCGTCCAGGCCGCGCAGGCCCATCCGCTCCAGGAAGTAGTTCGTCGTCCTGTACAGGATCGCACCTGTTTCGGGTTCCGTGCCCGCCTCCTCGACCAGTCCGCGCTGCAGCAGGGTGCGCATCACACCGTCGCAGTTGACTCCGCGTACGGCGGAGACGCGGCTGCGGCTGACCGGCTGGCGGTAGGCGACCACCGCCAGGGTCTCCAGCGCGGCCTGGGTCAGCCGGGCGGTCTGGCCGTCCAGGACGAGCCGCTCGACGGCCGGCGCGTACTGCGCGCGCGTGTAGAAGCGCCAGCCGCCCGCGACGTACCGCAGCTCGAAGCCGCGGCCCTGCACGGTGTACTCGTCGGCCAGCTCCCGCAGCGCGTCCGCGACCTGCCGTCTCGGCCGCTCCAGCAGCTTCGCCAGGTGCTCCTCGGTCGCGGGCTCGTCCACGACCATGAGCATCGCCTCCAGGGCCGGCTTGAGGTCGAGACCGGACACGGCCCGCAGCCCGGCCGGAACCTCCGTGGTCTGCTCGCTCACGGTTTCTTCTCCTCCTTGGGCGGCTCGGGCGGCCGGTCGAACTCGTCGGTGACCATCGGTGCCGTGTCGGCGTCCCCGCCCGTCCAGCGCACGAGCAGTTCCCCGAGCGCGGCCTCCTGGTCCAGGGCCACGGCCTTCTCGCGGTACAGCTCCAGCAGGGCGAGGAACCGGGCCACGACGGTGAGGGTGTCGTCGGTGTCCTCGACCAGCGTCCGGAAGCTCGCCTCACCCAGCTCCTTCAGCCGCGCCACCACGATCCGGGCCTGCTCCTGCACGCTGACCAGCGGGGCGTGGATGTGGTCGACGTACACCTGCGGCTTGGGCCTGGGCTGCATCGCCTTGACCGCGAGCCTGGCGAAACCCTCGGGGCCGATGCTGATGACGACCTCGGGCAGCAGCTCGGCGTGCTCCGGTTCGAGGCCGACGGTACGGGGGTGGCGCCGGGCCTCCTCGTCGATGCGCGCGTTGAAGATGTCCGCGATCTGTTTGTACGCGCGGTACTGCAGCAGCCGCGCGAACAGCAGGTCCCTCGCCTCCAGCAGCGCGAGGTCGGCCTCGTCCTCGACCTCGGCGGCGGGCAGCAGCCGGGCCGCCTTCAGGTCGAGCAGGGTGGCGGCCACCACGAGGAACTCGGTCGTCTGGTCCAGGTCCCAGTCGGGCCCCATGGCCCTGATGTGTGCCATGAACTCGTCGGTGACCTTGGAGAGAGCCACTTCGGTGACGTCCAGCTTGTGCTTGGAGATCAGCTGCAGAAGGAGGTCGAAGGGGCCCTCGAAGTTGGCGAGCCGGACCTTGAAGACACCGTCGCGGGGTTCCTCGGGTCCGGGTGCCGCTTCCTGTTCCGGAGGCGGTGCCGGGACGGCCCCGGGCTCTTGAAAGGGCTCGGGAGCGGGAACGGGCGCGGGAACGGACGCGGGCGCGGGACCAGCCGGCTCGGGAACGGGCGCGGGCGGTTCGGGCTGCGGTGCAGGTACGACCCCCGGGCCCCGCCCCAGCGCACGCCGACGGCCGGCTCCGGCGCCGGGGAGGGGAACGTCGTTCGAGGTCATGGCCCCCGCAGGCTACCCCTACCGCCCCCGCAGCCGCCGTACCAGGATGCTCGCGTCCCCGCGGGACTCCAGGTCGGCCAGGACCACGGCCACCGCCTCCCGGACGATGCGCCCGCGGTCCACCGCGAGACCGTGCTCGCCCCGCAGCACCAGCCGGGCGTGTTCGAGGTCCATCAGCTCCTCGGCCGACACATACACCGTGATCTTCTCGTCGTGCCGCTCGCGCCCACTGGGCCGCCGCGCCGCCGCCCGCCCCCGCTTGCGCGGCTGAGCGGCCCCGGCCCCTTCCTGCGCCGCCTGCCGCCTGGCCGGCCGGCTGCGGGACTCGCCGGCGTCGACGGGTTCCGCCTCCGCCGCGGCATGTTCCGCGCCTTCCCCGTCGCCGCCCTGCACGGGCACCGACTGCGGTGCGTCCTCGGCGGCGGCCACGTCGTCGCTCTCCCCCGCGGGAGCCGGCACCCGAGCCTCACCGCCTGCCGCGCGCCGGGGAGTCGACGGCTGAAGCGCCATCCCCCCTGTCGTACGGAAGAGTTCGTCGGCCCCGGGCAGACTCACTCGGCGTGACACCGGGCGAGCACCTCCCTGGCGAGCTGGCGGTAGGCGGCGGCACCGACGGAGTTGGAGGCGTAGGTGGTGATCGGCTCACCGGCGACCGTGGTCTCCGGGAAGCGGACCGTGCGGCCGATGACCGTGTGGTAGACGTGGTCGTCGAACGCCTCGACCACACGGGCCAGGACCTCGCGGCTGTGGACCGTGCGCGAGTCGTACATCGTGGCGAGGATGCCGTCCAGCTCCAGCTCGGGGTTGAGCCGCTCCTGGACCTTCTCGATGGTCTCGGTCAGCAGGGCCACACCGCGCAGGGCGAAGAACTCGCACTCCAGCGGCACGATCACCTTGTGAGCGGCCGTCAGGGCGTTGACGGTGAGCAGGCCGAGCGAGGGCTGACAGTCGATCACGATGTAGTCGTAGTCGGACATCAGCGGCTTGAGCGCCCGCTGGAGGGTCGACTCGCGCGCGACCTCCGAGACCAGCTGGACCTCTGCGGCCGACAGGTCGATGTTGGAGGGCAGCAGGTCCATGTTGGGGACCGCCGTCTTCAGCAGGACCTCGTCCGCGGACATGCCCCGCTCCATGAGCAGGTTGTAGACGGTGAGGTCGAGTTCCATCGGGTTGACGCCGAGTCCCACCGACAGCGCGCCCTGCGGGTCGAAGTCCACGAGCAGCACGCGCCGGCCGTACTCCGCGAGCGCGGCGCCCAGGTTGATGGTCGACGTCGTCTTGCCGACGCCGCCCTTCTGGTTGCACATCGCGATGATCGTCGCGGGGCCGTGGTCGGTCAGCGGGCCCGGGATCGGGAAGTACGGCAGCGGGCGTCCGGTCGGACCGATGCGCTCACGGCGCTGGCGGGCCGCGTCGGGCGCGAGCGTGGCCGCGTACTCCGGATCGGGCTCGTACTCGGCGTCGGGGTCGTAGAAGTGCCCCTCGGGCAGTTCGTCGTAGTCGGCGAAGTGGTTGTGGGGCGCGCCACTTCCGTCGCCGGCCATGGCGTTCACGTGATGGCCATCCATGCTCTGGTGTGCTGTCCGGGCGGTCTTGGGTCCCGGACTCTGGTGGGCTGCGAAGGTGCGCACAGCTACGGAGCCGACAGCCTCGAATCCCGCGGGGCCCTGGCCCCGTGCAGGCATTCCTGGTTGACCACCCCCGGGAGAAAATGTCGACTCATTCACAAGTCGTCTTACCTCCTTGGTGACCAGGAAACTTCTAGACAAGGTCAGCGTGGCACCATGCCGACGGTTGGCGACTCTATGGCGTGTCGGCGGTCCGCAGCAACACAATCCGCCGGACCCGGCAGGATGTGTCGGCAATGAAACATCCCGCTGTCAAGGGCGTACGGCCGTCGCACAGCAGGTTTCACCGGTGTGCGAATCGGTCGAAGGGTTACGTTCGAGGCGAGTTGACCGAGAGTCGCAAAGTGACCATACACACATCCGGCCGGACCTTGTCGGGCAAGGTCCGGCCGGGTGCGCGGGGTTGACGAGGTGTGTTGACGAATCGCCTTTTACCTGATGGTGACTTAGCGATTCATCAGGTCACAGGACTCGGTCGGGCGTCAGCCGAGCAGGGACTCCAGTTCCACGTGCTCCAGACCGTGCGCCTCTGCGACCTCCTTGTAAACGACCTTGCCGTCATGGGTGTTGAGACCCTTGGCGAGCGCGGCGTCGCGGCGCAGCGCCTCGACCCAGCCGTTGTTGGCGAGGGAGACGATGTACGGCAGCGTCGCGTTGGTGAGGGCGTTGGTGGAGGTGTTGGGCACCGCGCCGGGCATGTTGGCGACGCAGTAGAAGACCGAGTTGTGCACCTGGAAGGTCGGCTCGGCGTGCGTCGTCGGGTGGGAGTCCTCGAAGCAGCCACCCTGGTCGATCGCGATGTCGACAAGAACACTTCCGGGCTTCATGCGGGCCACCAGCTCGTTGGTGACCAGCTTCGGGGCCTTGGCGCCCGGGATGAGGACCGCACCGATGACGAGGTCGGCGTCGAGGACGGCCTTCTCCAGCTCGAAGGAGTTGGACATGATCGCCTTGACCTTCGTACCGAAGATCTTGTCGGCCTCGCGCAGCTTGTTGATGTCGCGGTCGAGCAGGGTCACGTCGAAGCCCATGCCGACAGCGACCTGGGTGGCGTTCCAGCCGGAGACACCGCCGCCGATGACCACGCACTTGGCCGGGGTCACGCCCGGAACGCCGCCCGGCAGCACGCCACGGCCGCCGGCCGCGCGCATCAGGTGGTAGGCGCCGACCTGCGGGGCGAGGCGGCCCGCGACCTCGGACATCGGGGCGAGCAGCGGCAGCGCACGGTTGGGCAGCTCGACGGTCTCGTAGGCGATGGCCGTGGTGCCGGACTCGATGAGCGCGTCCGTGCACTCCTTGGAGGCGGCCAGGTGCAGGTAGGTGAAGAGGATCTGGTCCTTGCGGAGGCGGTGGTACTCCTCCGCGATGGGCTCCTTGACCTTCAGCAGCAGGTCGGCGGCGGCCCACACCTCGTCGGCGGTGTCGAGGATCCCGGCACCGGCGGAGACGTACTCCTCGTCCGTGATCGAGGAGCCGAGGCCGGCACCACGCTCGATGACGACCTGGTGGCCGTTGCGCACCAGCTCGTGCACACCGGCGGGGGTGATGGCCACCCGGAACTCGTTGTTCTTGACCTCGCGGGGGATGCCGACCTTCACGTCGATCACGGTCCTTGGCTCAGAGGGTATGGGGGGTGCATTACAAGACATACCCAGGCATGCAGGGCACACCGGGAGACACCGCAGGAGAACGTGCGGCAGAGCCAGTTTAATGAAGGCGTTCCGCCTGTCTAGCCTTTCATTGCATCAATCTTCACTGGATGTACTGCGGATTTCGCAGGCGTTAGCGTCTTGATTCGGGCTTGCCTCGCTGTTCTGGGCCTCCTCGTCCAGCATGCGCCCGGCCGCCGCGCGGTGCAGACGGGCGGCGGTGGGGTCGCCGAGGTGCTCCAGGGTGTCGGCCAGCCTCAGCTGCACCGCGGCCTGCAACCGGACGTCCTCGGCGCGGCGCGCCCACTCCACCGCCTCCTGGCAGGTGCGCAGCGACTCCTCGAACCGCCCGGCGTACTCCTGCACCCGGGCCAGCTCGCTCAACGCCCGCGCGTGAGCCGCGACATCGCCGCTCCGGCGGTGGCCGGCGACGGCGGCCCGCCAGTTCCTGACGGCCTCGCCGTAGCGGCCCGCGTAGGTGTGCGTGGCGGCGATCCGGCCGTACAGCCGGGCCACCTGCTCGCGCTCACCTCGGGCCAGCCGCTCGGCGAGGGCCCGGCCGAACCAGTCGGCGGCCCGGTCGTAGTCCCCCAGCTCCTGGTACGCGCCACCTACGGATTCCATTGCGCGACCGGTGGCGTACGGGTCATTCGCCCTGCGTCCGGCGTCCAGAGCCAGCCGGTACCGTGCCAGCGCGGCCCGGGTACGGCCGGTCTGCGCGTCCACATCGCCGAGGTTCAGCAGCGCCGCGGCCTTCTCCCGGACCAGGCCGCGCCGCTCGGCGACATCCAGGACGAGGCTGTGCACGTCGTACAGATCGGCGGCCGCGGCCTGCGTGCCGACATGCGCGACCAGGGCCCTGACCAGCTGGGACATCAGCCGCCGGGCCAAGGTGTCCAGCTCGCCGTCGGCCACCGCGAGACGCGCGGACGCCAGCAGCGCCGGCCGGCGGATGCGCAGCCAGTCGGCTGCCGCGCGGGGATTCGGGAAGCGCAGCTCGCGGGGCATCGCGCTCAGCTTCTCCCGGGCCTGCGGGCTGTCCGTCTCGGTGATCGCCCGGCAGGACTGCAGCAGCCGTACGGTCCGCTCCAGCATCCGGGCCCGGGCCAGCTGCAGCTCCGCGGGCCGCTCGTGGTTCTCGGCGAGGGCGCGCAGCAGCGGGTGCAGACAGCCGGGGACGTCGTAGAGGGGCAGCGGGGCGTCCACGGCGCGCAGCAGGCCGAGGGTGACGAAGTCGTCCAGCACGGCGCGGGCCGCGCCGACCGAGCAGCCGGCGAGGGCCGAGGCCGTGTGCGGGTCGATCAGGCCGGCCGGGGCGAGGGAGAGCAGGGGCAGCATCCGGGCGGCCGGGCCGGGCAGCTCGCTGCGGACGTGCCGGAACATGCGGGCCAGCGGGGTGCCGTCGGTGCCGTCGTCGGCGGTGTGCAGCCGTTTGGCGAGGTCGGAGATGGCGGACTTGGGGCGGGCGGCGAGCCAGCCGCCGGCCAGGACCAGCGCGGCCGGGTGGCCCTGGCAGGCCTCGACCAGGCTCTCGGCGGAGCGCGGGTCGACCGTGATGCGGACCGCGCCGGTGTAGCGGGTGAGCAGTTCCACCGCGGACTTGGTGTCCAGGCCGCCCAGGGTGCAGGGCCGGACGTCCGCGATACCGGTGAGCGGGCCCGAGGAGACGGCCACCACCAGGCAGTCCGGGGCTTCCGGGAGCAGTGCGTCGACCTGCTCGGCGCCGGCCGCGTCGTCCAGGAGGAGCAGGGCACGGCGGTCGGCGAGGGCGGTGCGCAGCGCCTCGGTCAGGTCGTCCTCGGCCGCGCCGGCCGGGGCGGGCAGGTCCAACGCGGCGAGCAGCTCGCGGGCGGTGCGCGCGACCGGGACGGGACTGCCGTCGGGGTCGCTGAGCCGGGCCCGCAGCACCCCGTCGGGGTAACGGTCCGCCACCTGCCGTACGAGTTCCTCGGCGAGGGCGGTGCGGCCGGAGCCGGGGCGGCCCGCGATCAGCAGCACGCGCGCGCGGGGGGCCTTGCGGCCGGAGAGGGTGTCCAGGCCCGCGCGCTCGATGTCGGCGCGCAGTTCCTTCAACTCCCTTGTACGGCCCAGGAAACGGTCGTCCGCGTGCGCCGACAGCCGCACGAAGCCTGTGCCCACCGCCTGATCCGTCACGGGCCACACTCCCGTCCCACCGCACGCGCAGGCCCGCCGGACCCTCCCGGTACGGGCGTGCGCCTTCATTGGCTCGCTCGCGAGGAGCCTAGTTCACGCTCTGCGACGTGCCGGGAGGAGCGTGGCGGACGGGTCCCCTGATCGGATCAGGCGATCGTCACACCACTACGCCGTACGGGTGCTGTTCAGGGCGTGAAGGGGCGGGCCGGCCAGGGCGCGTCGGCCGGGCGCAGTGCGTCGAGGCCGTCGCCGCTGCGGGCGGCCACCAGCGAGAGGACGCCGACGACCAGGCAGTTGTTGTGCACGTCGCCGGCCAGGACGCGGCGCACCAGTTCCTCGACCGGTACGCGCGCCTGCTCCATGTCGGTCTCCTCGTGCTCCGCCGCGAACCGCTCGCCCTCGGCCGCGGACAGGTCACGGGCGAGGAAGATCCGTACGGCCTCGTCGCAGCCGCCGGGCGTGGTGTAGACGTCGGTCAGCACCCGCCAGTCCTCGGCCTTGACGTGCGCCTCCTCGTACAGCTCGCGCTGGGCGGCGTGCAGCGGGTTCTCACCGGGTACGTCGAGCAGGCCGGCCGGGATCTCCCACAGCCTGTACCGCACCGGGTGGCGGTACTGGTTGATGAGCAGTACCCGGTCCTCCTCGTCCAGGGCGAGAACGGCGACCGAACCGGGGTGGACCTGGTAGTCGCGGCGGGCCACCGAGCCGTCGGGCATGACCACCTCGTCGGTGCGCACGGAGGTCTTGTTGCCGGTGAAGGGCGTCTCCGTCGCCCGGATCTCCCACGCCTCGGCGGTGTCCTTGATCGTCATGCCCTGTCCTTCCCCACATGTGCACAAAGCGGCCGGGGCGCGATCGTTCTGAACCCGCGCGCCCCGGCCACCGTACAACTCTTGTGTTACTGCGAGATCTTCCGCTCGACAGCGGCCTTCACCAGGCCGGCGAACAGCGGGTGCGGACGCGTCGGCCGCGAGCGCAGCTCGGGGTGCGCCTGCGTGGCGACCAGGTAGGGGTGGACGTCACGCGGGTACTCCACGTACTCGACCAGCTTGCCGTCCGGCGAGGTGCCCGAGAACAGGATTCCGGCCTTCTTCTCCAGCTCCGCGCGATAGGCGTTGTTCACCTCGTAGCGGTGGCGGTGCCGCTCCTCGATGTACTCCTTGCCGTCGTACACCTCGCGCACGATCGAGCCCTCGGCGAGCTTGGCCGGGTACATGCCGAGCCGCATGGTGCCGCCCATGTCGCCCTCACCGGCGACGATGTCCAGCTGCTCGGCCATGGTGGAGATGACCGGGTGGCCGGTGGCCGGATCGAACTCGGTGGAGTTGGCGTCCGGGATGTCGGCCAGGTTCCGCGCGGCCTCGATCACGATGCACTGCAGGCCCAGGCAGAGACCGAGCAGCGGGATCTTGTTCTCGCGGGCGAAGCGGATCGCGCCGACCTTGCCGAGCACACCGCGGTCGCCGAAGCCGCCGGGGATGCAGATGCCGTCGACGTCGCCGAGCTGGGCCTTGGCGCCGGCCGGGGTCTTGCAGTCGTCCGAGGTGACCCACTTGATCTTCACGCGGGCACGGTTGGCGAAGCCGCCGGCGCGCAGCGCCTCGGTCACCGACAGGTAGGCGTCGGGCAGGTCGATGTACTTGCCGACCAGGGCGAGGGTGATCTCGTGGTCGGGGTTGTGGACGCGGTCCAGCAGGTCGTCCCAGGTCGTCCAGTCGACGTCACGGAACGGCAGGTCGAGCTTGCGCACGACGTAGGCGTCCAGGCCCTCGGAGTGCACGACCTTCGGGATGTCGTAGATCGAGCGGGCGTCCGGGCAGGCGACCACGGCGGCCTCGTCGACGTCGCACATCAGCGAGATCTTCCGCTTGATCGCGGTCGGGACCTCGCGGTCGCAGCGCAGCACGATCGCATCGGGCTGGATACCGATGTTGCGCAGCGCGGCGACGGAGTGCTGGGTCGGCTTGGTCTTCAGCTCGCCGGACGGGCCGATGTACGGCAGCAGCGAGATGTGCACGACGAAGACGTTGTCCCGGCCGACCTCGTGGCGGACCTGGCGGACGGTCTCCAGGAACGGCAGCGACTCGATGTCGCCGACGGTGCCGCCGACCTCGGTGATGACGACGTCCACCTCGTCGGTGGCCATGCGCCGGATGCGGTGCTTGATCTCATTGGTGATGTGCGGGATGACCTGCACGGTGTCGCCCAGGTACTCGCCGCGCCGCTCCTTGGCGATCACGGTCGAGTACACCTGGCCGGTGGTGACGTTGGCGGAGCCGTCCAAGTCGCGGTCGAGGAAGCGCTCGTAGTGTCCGATGTCGAGGTCGGTCTCGGCGCCGTCGTTGGTGACGAAGACCTCACCGTGCTGGAAGGGGTTCATGGTGCCCGGATCGACGTTCAGGTACGGATCCAGCTTCTGCATCACGACGCGCAGGCCGCGGGCCTTGAGCAGCATGCCCAGGCTGGAGGCGGTCAGGCCCTTGCCGAGCGAGGAAGCGACACCCCCGGTGACGAAGATGTGCTTGGTCGTCGTGGCTGTGCTGTTTCGAAAAGCAGCGGGCGGCATGGCCAAGAGGGGGCTCCCGTGGTCGCGATCTGTCGTGCGGTGCGGCTGCCGTCCCGGAGATCTCCGGGGGTGCCGTCGCTGCGGTTCGGGGGACGCCTTTTTTCCTTTGGGGCCCACCGGTCCACGGGCTACCAGGGTATCAGCGCCTGGAGGAGATGGCTTCCGGCCACGCTCCGCGCTCACCCGGGCACGGGCCGCTCGCCCCACCGCCCGCTGCCGGGCCCCGGCCCGGGAAACGTCGCCTCATGTGTCAGCACGGGCACACACAGGTCACATGGTTATCACCTGCTGCTCACCCGTTCGGCTCACACGGGTTGCCCGGAGCGGCACGCAGATCATCTACGTGCGTCGTATCCTGCTCGGACACTCGCTGCCGAGCCCGGCCGGAACGACGGCACACCCCCGCCTGCACCACCCGGAACAACGAGAGCGCGGCAGTTCGTTGAGCAAAGACTGTCGTATTGCCTCAGGGCTCGGCGGGCTGCTTTGCTTCACCGCTCAACGACGCATAACAACGACCCCTTGACCGCACTAGCGACAGCCCCCTGCGCGGGGGTGACGTGGCCGTTCGACTGGAGTTGCACGTGGCCGGGCGCATCGAAGACTACGCACTCATCGGAGACATGCAGACCGCAGCACTGGTCTGCCGGGACGGCACAGTGGACTGGCTGTGCCTGCCCCGCTTCGACTCGCATGCCATCTTCGCCGGCCTGCTGGGCACCGAGGAACACGGTTTCTGGCGGCTCGGCCCGGCCCACGCGGCCGACGTGCAGCCGCCCACGGCCACCCGGCGCAACTACCGGGGCGACTCGCTGATCCTGGAGTCGGAGTGGGACACCCCGCGCGGTACGGTCCGCGTGACCGATTTCATGCCCCCGCGTGAGGGCGCGCCGCAGCTGATCCGGATCGTCGAGGGCGTCACCGGCCGGGTGCCGATGCGCTCGGCCCTGCGCATGCGGTTCTCCTACGGCCGTGTCGTGCCCTGGGTGCACAAGCACGAGGGCCGCACGGTGGCGGTCGCCGGGCCGGACTCGGTGTGGTTCGACACCGAGGCCGAGACCTACGGAAAGTCGCTGACGACGTACGCCGACTTCACCGTCGCCCCGGGTGACCGGATCGCGTTCACGATCTCGTGGCAGCCCTCGCACAGCGAGCCGCCGTCGCTGCCGGAGCCGGAGGCCTCGCTGGAGGCGACGGAGGAGTTCTGGCGCGAGTGGGTCGAGCACTGTACGTACCACGGGCCCTACCGCGAGGCGGTGGTCCGTTCGCTGATCACCCTGAAGGCCCTGACGTACGCACCCACGGGTGGCATCGTCGCCGCGCCGACGACCTCGCTGCCGGAGGACATCGGCGGCGTGCGCAACTGGGACTACCGCTACACCTGGCTGCGCGACGCAGCGATCACCCTGTCGTCCCTCCTGCGCACCGGCTACCGCGAGGAGGCCCGCGCCTGGCGCGAGTGGCTGCTGCGCGCGGTCGCCGGCGACCCCGAGAACCTGCAGATCATGTACGGCCTCGCGGGCGAACGCGAGCTGGGCGAGGCCGAGCTGGACTGGCTGCCGGGCTACGAGAACTCCGCCCCGGTCCGGGTCGGCAACGGCGCGGCGCACCAGCTCCAGCTGGACGTGTACGGCGAGGTCACCGAGGCCCTGCACCTGGCCCACATGACGGGCCTGGCCCGCCACGACTACGCCTCCCTGCTCCAGCTGAAGCTGATCCGCTATCTGGAGGACCACTGGCAGGAGCCGGACGAGGGCATCTGGGAGGTGCGCGGTCCGCGCCGGCACTTCGTGCACTCCAAGGTGATGGCCTGGGTCGCGGTGGACCGCACCATCAAGCTGATCGAGTCCGGGGACGCGGACGGCCCGCTGGAGCGCTGGAAGGAACTGCGCGACGACATCCACCGGGACGTGTGCGAGAAGGGCTACGACAAGGAGCGCAACACCTTCACGCAGTCCTACGGGTCCCAGGAGCTGGACGCCTCGCTGCTGCTCATCCCGCAGATGGGCTTCCTGCCGCCGGACGACAAGCGGGTGATCGGCACCATCGAAGCCATCCAGCGCGAGCTGTCCACCCAGGACGGGTTCATCCTGCGCTACCCGACGGAGGGCGACCACGCGGGCGTCGACGGCCTGCCGGGCGACGAGGGCGCCTTCCTGGCCTGCTCCTTCTGGATGGCCGACGACCTGGCGATGATCGGCCGCGTGGACGAGGCCCGCAAGCTCTTCGAAAAGCTGCTCGCGCTGCGCAACGACCTCGGTCTGCTGGCGGAGGAGTGGGATCCGCGTCTGCAACGGCAGGTGGGCAACTTCCCGCAGGCGTTCAGCCATGTGCCGCTGATCGACACGGCACTGCGGCTCACGGCGTCCGGGGCGTACGGGGGCTGAGCGGTCCGCCTAGGCTGACAGCAGCACCCTGTCCGGAAGGGGGCTGCCATGGCTGCCCGTGCCAGGGCGGGCGCGGCACTCGCCGCGCTCCGCGAGGATCTGTCCGGTGACGTGTTCGCCCCGGACGACCCGGGTTACGACGACACCCGCGGCGTCCTCAACGCCATGGCCGACCCTCGCCCGGCCGTGATCGCGCAGTGCGCGCACGCGGCCGACGTGGTCCGGGCCGTCCGCTTCGCACGCGAGCTGGACCTGCGCATCGCGGTGCGCGGCGGCGGATACGGCCTGGCGGGGGCCCGGGTCGACGGCGCGCTCCTGGTGGATCTGCGCCGGATGCGGGGCGTGACCGTCGATCCGGCGGCCGAGGCGGCCCGGGTCGAGGGCGGGGCCACGACGGACGACCTTGACCGGGCGACCCGGCCCCACGGCCTGGCGGCCACCGGCTGCCGAATGGCCGGGACCGGCGTCTGCGGCTTCGTGCTCGGCGGCGGCACCGGCCGGCTGGACCGTGCCTTCGGTCTCGCCGTGGACGACCTCATCGGGGTGGAGCTGGTGACCGCCGACGCCGAGCGGGTGCACGCCAGCGCCGACGACAACCCCGAGCTGTTCTGGGCGCTGCACGGCGGGGGCGGCAACTTCGGCGTCGCGACGGCACTCACGCTGGGGCTGCACGAGCTGCCCCAGTTCTCGGTGATGCTGCTGCTGTGCCTGCCGGAATTCGGCCCGGACGTGGTCCGCACCTTCCGCGAGATCATCCGTACCGGCCCGGACGAGGTGGGCGGCGCGGTGCTGTATCCGGCCCTGGACCGGGCCCTGTGCGGCGCGCTGCTGACGTATGCGGGTGGGGAGGCGGGGTTGCGCCGACTCACGGAACCGCTGCTGGCACTGCCGCACACCGCGGAGCTGACCGGTGCCGAGGCGCAAGGTCGGCTGTGCGCGACGGGCGGGCGGGCCCACTGGTCGGCGGAGTGCCTGACGGACCTGCCGGACGCGCTGGTGGACGTCTTCTGCGCCCGAGCGCAGGCGGTGCCGTTGCCGGGCGGCTTCCGGCACATGCTCCTGCCGCTGGGCGGTGCGGTCGTCACCGGGCCGGCCGCGTACCCGGTGCCGTACCGGGACGCGCCCTGGCTGCTGCACCCCTTCGCCCGCTGGACGGACCCGGCCGATGACCAGCGTGCTCTCGCCTGGGTGCGGGACGCGTGCGCCGATGTACGGCCGTGGAGCACCGGTGCCGTCCCCCTCGACCTCGTCGGCGACGAGGGACCCGAACGCGTCCGGGCGGGCCTGGGCGCAGGCAACCTGCTGCGGCTGGAGAAGGTCAAGCGGCGCTGGGATCCCGACAACGTCTTCCGCTTCAACCACAACATCCGGCCGATCTAGCGCAGAGCTGTCCCGCGGACGTTTGCGCAGGTAGCGTCCGCTGCATGGACAGCCGTACGGACAACCGACTCGACACCCAGGGCGCCGGGATCACCGTTCAGCGGGCGCTGGAACTGCCCGGACTGCGCAGCGGGCTGCCGGAGATCCTCGCGGGTGCCGACCGGCTGGGGCGCACGGTGCGCTGGGTGCACGCGGGCGAGGTGCCGAACATCGCCTCGCTGCTCAAGGGCGGCGAACTGCTGCTCACCACCGGCTACGGACTCGGTACCCGCCCGGCCGAGCAGCGGGCGTTCGTGCGCACCCTCGCCGAGCGCGGGATCGCCGCTCTGGTGGTGGAGCTGGGCCCGCGCTTCACGCGGCTGCCCGCCGCACTGGTGGACACCGCACGCAGCGCCGGACTCCCGCTGGTGCAGCTGCACCGCGAGGTGCCGTTCGTGACGGTGACCGAGGAAATCCACACCGAGATCGTCAACGGCCACTACGCCCTGCTGCAGCGGGCCGAGGAAGTGCACCGGCGCTGCACCGAGGCGCTGCTGGGCGGCGGCGGGGTGCCGCAGGTGCTGGGGATCCTGGCGGGCTTCAGCGGCAACCCGGTGTTCCTGGAGACGTCCGACGGCCGCCTGCTGTACGCCGCCGGGGAGGGGCCCGAGGGCGCGGACCCGCTGCAGGTGTGGGAGGGGCTGCGCGGTCCGCAGAAGGACGCGCCGCCGCCCGCCGGCTCGGTGCTGGTGGATGTGCCGGGCGGCGGTCCCGGTACGGCGGGCTCGGTGCGGGCCCGGCTGGTCCTGCTGCCGGTCCGCGGGGCCCTGGCGCCGGTCCACCGGATCGCCGCCGAGCGGGCCGCGGGCATCCTGGCCGTGGTGCTGATGCAGGCCCGGCAGGAGGAGGAGCTGGCCGCCCGGGGGCGTGGTGACTTCCTCACCGATCTCGCCGAGGGCCGTATCGCTGCGGAGGACGCCCCCGCGCAGGCCCGGGTGCTCGGCTTCAAGCCCGGCGACAGCCCGCTGCTGCCGGTGGTGATGCGGATCGGCGACTCCCTCTCCCCCGGCGGAGGCTGGGCGGTGCTGGCGCGGGCGGTCTCCGAGGAGCTGGCCGCGGTGGGGGTGCCGGTGCTGCTGGGCGTGCGGCCGGTGGAGGGCCGGGTACTGGTGCTGCTCGGGCTGCGCTCGGAGCCGGAGCGCCCGGCGGTCGCGGACCGGGTGGCGGCGGCGCTGCGGGCGGGCGTGGAGCGGGCCGGGATGCGCCGGCCGGGCTCGCCGCCGCCGGTGGTGGTCGTCGGTGTGGCGGGCGGCTGGGCGGCCGCGTCGGCCGGGCTGCGGCACGCGGCGGAGACGGCGACGGCGGCCCAGGGCCTGACCGACAGGCCCTGGTACGACGCCCGCCGCCTCGACATCGACCTGCTGATGTGGCGGCTGCGCGACCATCCGGACCTCGCCGCGTTCGTGGACCGTGCGATCGGCCCGCTGCGCGACCACGACCACCGCTCCAAGCCGCCGCTGCTGCCGACCCTGGAGACCTATCTGGCGCACGCGGGGCGCAAGGCCGAGACCGCCCGCGAACTGCACCTCAACCGACAGACCCTCTACAACCGGCTCGCGCGGATCGGGGAGTTGCTGGGCACCGACCTCGACGATCCGCAGACGGTCCTGGCGTTGAGCCTGGCACTCAGGGCCCGCAGGCACGTGCCCTAGGGGTGTCGTTTGGATCAGGCCGGTCGGCACCCCCTAGGCCAGGGGCCTGGGCTGCGTCAACTCGTCGTACACGCTGAGCACTTGGGCGACCGTCTCGTCCTCGGTCGGCCACCCGGCGGCCTGCCGCACGCCCCGTTCGCACAGCTCCTCCCGGCGCTCCGGGTCCCCCAGGAGCCGTACGACGGTGTCCGCGAGCGCCGCCGGGTCGCCGTACGGGACGAGTTCGGCCGCGTCGCCGACGAGGTCGGGGATGCCGCCGACCCGGGTCGCGACGAGCGGCACGCGCGCGTACAGCGCCTCCTGGGCGAGCACGGACCGGGATTCCCAACTGCTGGTCAGCAGCGCCAGATCGGCGGCGGCGAGCAGCTCGGGCACGTCCTCGCGGTGCCCGATGAGCCGCACCGGCAGCTCCTCGTCCTCGATCCGCCGCAGCAGCGCCCCACGCAGCGGCCCTTCCCCGGCGATGACGACCAGCGGCACGGGGTCCAGGTCCCGCCAGGCGCGGGCCGCGTCGAGCAGGACGTCGTAGCCGCGCTGCCGGTCGAGGGAGCCGACCGCGATGAGCAACGGGCGTCCGGTGGCACCGAGTTCGGCCCGGACCTTGGGACGCAGCCGGTCGGGGTCGTCGAGGACCACCGGACGGCGCTGCCCCGGCAGGCCGACGGCGGCGAGCCGGGCGTCCCGCGCCCCCGTCCGCCGGGCCCGGTCCACCAGGTCGGGGCTGGTGCCGAGGACCACGGCCGCCGTGCGCATCACCCGCCGTTCCAGCAACCGCAGCAGATGCGCTCGGGGGCCCTCCGCCTGCGCCCGGTTGTGCCAGGTGACCACCAGCGGGGTGCGCCGGCCGCTGAGCGCGAGGACGGCGCGGAAGGAGGCGTGCAGCCCGTGCGCGTGCACCAGGTCGGCGTGCGCGCAGGCCGTCCGCAGTGCGGCCACCGAGACGGGGTCGCTGCTGCGAGGCACGTGCACATGTTCGGCGCCGGCGGCGGTGAAGTCGTAGGCGCGGTCGGCCTCGACGGGGGCGCACACCGTGACCCGCACGCCCCTCGCCACGAGCCCCTCGGCCAGCGAGCGCACATGCGCACTGCTGCCGGCGTTGCCTCCGCCCAGCACCTGCACGGTGCGCAGCGGCGACTGGCCGTGCGGTGCGTTGCTGCTCAGAGGGGTCACGGGGCCGGCGCTCCTGGTTCTGCGTGGGCGGTCACGAGGAAACGTACAGAAGGTAGCGGGCTCAGGGGGGCGGAAGGACGTACCCCGCGCGCCTCCCGCGCGGACCGTGTTCCCTCAAGCATGCCAGGGGAACCGGCCGTTACGGGAAATCCGGCGGGCGCACAGTGCGGCGGGCCGGGGCAATGCGCCGGAGCATGTCACCCACACGGGTGAGCGACACCCCGGCACGGACGACCGGCCCCCACCGCATACGGCAAGGTCAGACGCTCACAGCGCCCGCGCCCAGGCGCTCACCCGGTCCCCCTGGACCGTGGCCGCGACGACCGCGACGGCGTGCGCGAGAAGGGCGGGGCGCTGGTTGCCGGCCACGACGGCCGCCCCCAGCGCCGCGCCGAGGGCGTGCGCCCCCGTGTCCCCGATCATCGTGCGCTCGCCGAGGTCCTCGGGCAGGACGGCCGCGGCGGCGCCAACGACGGCGGCGGCCAGCTCCCCCGCCGGGCCGCTGCGCAGCAGACCCGGCGCCCCGAGTGCGAGCACGGCACCGGCCGCCCGGCCGGGCCGTACATCGAGGAGGTTGACGACGTGCGCGGCCCCGGCGATGACGACACCGGCGAGCACCTTGTCGAGGAACCGCTCCTTCATCAGCGCGCCGGCCACCAGCCCGGCCGCCGATATCCCGAACAGCTTCACGGCCCCGCTGGTGACCTCCCCGTCCCGCAGGGCCCCCAGGTGTGCCCGGAACCCGCGGCGCGGATCCCCGGCCCCGGCGACATCGTCGTACGCCCCGCACACCCCGGCCGCCAGCACGGCGAGCCCGGCACCGGGGTGCGCCCGCCCGGCCGCTACGGCGACCGAGACGGCGGAGGCGGGGCCGGCGTACAGCCCGACGGGCCGGCCCGCGTGGTTCTTCCGCTCCCAGCGCTCCCGTCCGCCGGGCGCACTGCAACGGAGCAGGGCCTGGCCGGCCCGGGTGAGCGCGGCGGACAGCAGGAACGAGCGGGACTTTCGCTGGACGATCATCCCGCCACCCTAGAACCCGCCCCCGGGCCGGAACCCGCCTACAGCTCGGCCCGCGCCGTGGCCAGCAGTTCCTCCGCGTGCGCCCGGGCCGTCTCGGAGTCCTCCTGGCCGGCCAGCATCCGGGACAGCTCGCGGACGCGCTCCTCGCCCTCCAGCACCTTCACGCCGGAGCGGGTGACCGACCCGTCGTTGGTCTTCTCGACCAGCAGCTGCCGGTCGGCGAAGGCGGCGACCTGGGGCAGGTGGGTGACCACGACGACCTGCGCGGTCCTGGCGAGCTTCGCCAGCCGCCGCCCGATCTCGACCGCGGCCTTGCCGCCGACACCGGCGTCGACCTCGTCGAAGAGATAGGTCGGCACGGGATCCGTGCCCGCGAAGACGACCTCGACGGCGAGCATCACGCGGGACAGCTCACCGCCGGACGCACCCTTGGCGATGGGCCGCGGCGGCGCGCCCGGGTGCGGGGCGAGCAGCAGCTCGACCTCGTCGACGCCCGACGGCCCGTAGGCCACGGTACGCCCGCCGACCTCGACACCCTCCGGGTCCTCGGTCTGGCGGATGTCGAAGGACACGCGCGCGTGGGGCATCGCCAGCGAGGCCAGCTCGGCGGTCACGGCGGCGGCGAACCGCTCGGCGGCCTCCGTCCGCGCATCCGTCAACGCCTGTGCCAGACCGCCCAGTTCGGTCCGCAGCGCGTCCCGCTCGGCGGTCAGCTCATCGATCCGCTCGTCGTCGCCGTCCAGCTCCGTCAGCCGCGCGGCACTCTGCTCGGCCCAGGCGAGGACGGCGTTGACGTCGTCGCCGTACTTCCGGGTGAGGGCCGTCAGGGCGGCCCGGCGCTCCTCGACGGCGGCCAGCCGCAGCGGATCGGCGTCGAGGTCGTCGGCGTAGCCCGCCAGCTCCCCGGCGACGTCGCCGAGCAGGATCCCGATCTCCCCGATCCGGTCGGCGAGCGAGGCCAGCGCCGGATCGTGCGAGCGCACGGCCTCCAGCGCCCGGTGCGCGCCCGCGACGAGCGTCGACGCGTCGATCCCCTCGGGGTCCTCGGGATTGCCCGCGAGAGCGGCGTGCGCGGCCGTCGCGGCGGACGACAGCGCCTCCGCGTGCCCCAGCCGCTCGGCCTCCTCGGCCAGCTCGACGTCCTCCCCGGCCCGCGGCTCGACGGCGGCGATCTCCTCCAGCCCGTACCGCAGCATGTCGGCTTCCTGTGCCCGCTCACGCGCGCGCGTGACGATCTCCTCCAGCTCGGCGGAGACGGCCCGCAGCCGCCGGTAGGCCTCGGAGTACTTGGCGAGCGGCACGGCGACGGCGTCGCCCGCGTACCGGTCCAGGGCCTGCCGCTGCCGGGACAGTTTCAGCAGCCCCTGCTGGTCGGTCTGCCCGTGCACGGCCACCAGGTCGTCGGCCAGCTCGGCGAGCAGCCCCACAGGGACGCTGCGCCCGCCCAGGTGCGCCCGGGAGCGACCCTCGGCGGAAACGGTACGGCTGATCAGCAGGGCCCCGTCGTCCAGCTCGGCCCCGGCCTCCTCGGCGCGTACGGCGGCGGCGGCGTCCGCGGGGACGGTGACCCGCCCCTCCACGACCGCTTTCCCGGCGCCGATCCGCACGAGCGCCGGGTCCGCCCGTCCGCCGAGCAGCAGCCCCAGGCTGGTGACCACCATGGTCTTGCCCGCACCCGTCTCACCGGTGACGGCGGTGAACCCGGGCGACAGTTCGACGACGGCATCGTCGATGACCCCGAGCGACCGTATCCGCATCTCCTCCAACACGGAACAGACCATACGAGGTCCGGGGCGGGGAGTGCACACAGGCCGCTCTTTCTAGTGAGGCGCCCCTCGCCACCCGGTCGTCGGCAACGCGAATTTCGCCACCAACCGATCCGTGAACGACGAATGGTGCAGCCGGGCCAGCCGCACCGGCACGGCCCCGCGTCGCACCTCCACCCGCGCCCCGGGCGGCAGCTCCACGGTCCGCCGCCCGTCACACCACAGGACCCCCGGCGGGATGTGCGGCAGCACCTCCACGGCGAGCACCGAATCCGGCGACGTGACCAGCGGCTTGGCGAACAGCGCATGCGCACTGATCGGCACCATCAGCAGCGCCTCCACCTCGGGCCACACCACCGGCCCGCCCGCGGAGAAGGCGTACGCCGTGGACCCGGTGGGCGTGGAGAGGATCACCCCGTCGCACCCGAACTCCGACACCGGCCGCCCGTCGATCTCCAGCACGACTTCCAGCAGCTTCTCGGCACCGGCCTTCTGCACGGCCGCCTCGTTCAGCGCCCAGTCCGTGTGCACGATGTCCCCGTTGCGGTGCACGACGACATCGACGGTCATCCGCTCCTCGACCTCGTAGGAGCGTGCCACCACCCGGTCGACCACCCGATCGAGGTCGTCCCGTTCGGCCTCCGCGAGGAACCCCACCCGTCCGAGGTTGACGCCGAGCATCGGTACCCCGGAGGCCCGCGCGAACTCGGCACCCCGCAGCAGCGTGCCGTCGCCGCCGAGCACGATCAGCAGCTCGCACCCGTCGAGGCACTGCGGGGTGGCCTCCTTGACCAGCTGCACCTCGTCCGGCAGCGGCAGGTCGCGCGCCTCCTCCTCCAGCACCCGCACCCCGATGCCGTGCCGCAGCAGGCCCTTGACGACGAGTTCCGCACTGCGGATCGCCGCGGGCCGCCCGGTGTGGGCAAGCAGGAAAACAGTACGCGCCAGGTTCTGTGTCAACGCGGCCCCTCCGCCACTGCACGGTCGACGTCGGCCGGGTCCACCTGGGGTGCCCCCGCCCGCAGCCAGAGAAAGTACTCGACGTTCCCCGAGGGGCCGGGCAGCGGGCTGGCGGTGACACCTTGCACCCCGAGCCCCAGCTCCCAGGCCTTCTCGGCCACTCCCCGCACGGCCTCCGCGCGCAGCTGCGGACTCCGTACGACACCCCCGCTGCCGAGCCGCTCCTTGCCCACCTCGAACTGCGGCTTGACCATCATCACCAGGTCGGCATCCGGCTTCACGCACCGCTTGAGGGCCGGCAGCACCAGCCCGAGCGGGATGAAGGACAGATCACCCACGACAAGATCCACAGGCTCCCCATCGATCGCCTCGAGCGTCAACTCGCGTACGTTCGTACGGTCCTTGACGGTGACGCGTTCATCGCTCTGCAGAGACCAGGCGAGCTGTCCGTATCCCACGTCCACGGCGACGACGTGTGCGGCGCCCGCGCGCAGCAGGACGTCGGTGAAGCCGCCGGTGGAGGCGCCGGCGTCCAGCGCGCGCCGGCCCTTGACGACGAGCCCCTGCGGGACGAACGCGTCGAGCGCGCCGGCGAGCTTGTGGCCGCCCCGGGAGACGTAGTCCGGGTCGCTGTCGTCGGCCTGGACCACGATCGCGGCGGCGGTCTCCACCTGGGTGGCCGCCTTGGTCGCCACGGTCTTGCCGACGGTGACCCGCCCGGCGGCGATCAGCTGGCTGGCGTGCTCACGCGAACGCGCGAGCTTCCGGCGGACCAGCTCCGCGTCCAGACGGCGACGTGCGACTCCTGCCACGTTCGGTTCAGCTCCTGTGTCGGTACGCCGGTGACGGCGTCTGTTGGTGCGAGGGCGGGGGCACCGGAGGTCCCGGGCGGGCGTCGAGCGCGGTGAGCGCGTCGCGCAGCCCCCGGTGTACATCCTCGTACACCTCGACGTGTCCGTCGGTGGCGAGGTGGTCGGCGTCGGCCAGCCGCGCCAGCTGGGCGTCGACCTCCGCGTTGCCGGTGGGGGTGCGCGGGACGTTCAGGGGGGCGGGCGCGGCGGAGTCGTACGCCTCCGGTGCCTCCACCGCCTCCACCGGGATCTCCGTCTGCGGAACCGAGTCGCTCATGCCCAGACGCTACCCCGAACCGCTGGGGTACCGTCGTGGGCGATGGCCACGCTCGAGGAGTGCCGCGCCGCGCTGGGAAAGCTTTCGGACAACATGCAGGGCGCCGAGGGCGACGTTCGTGCGGCTGCCGCCCTGGACCGCTCGGTGAGCTGTCACATCACCGATCTGGACGTCACGTTCGTCGGCCGGATGACGGGCGGCCGGATCGAGGTGGACGACACCCGTCCGGGACCGCCGCGCGAGAAGGCGCAGATCAGGCTCGCCATGGCCGGGGACGATCTGGTGGGCCTGGTGGACGGCCGGCTGAACTTCGCGACCGCCTGGGGGACGGGCCGGGTGAAGCTGGAGGCGAGCCTGCTGGATCTGTTCCGGCTCAGGAAGCTGCTGTGACCTTCGCCGCGCGTGCCTTGCGGGCCGCCGGTACGACCAGCGGGGTGCCGGTCTCCGGGTCGTCGATGACCTGACACCGCAGGCCGAACACCTGCTCCACCAGCTCGGCCGTGACGATGTCGTTCGGGGCGCCCTCGGCGATCACCTCGCCGCCGCGCAGGGCGATGAGGTGCGTGGCGTAGCGGGCGGCGTGGTTGAGGTCGTGCAGGACGGCGACCAGGGTGCGGCCCTGGGTCTCGTGCAGCTCGGCGCACAGGTCGAGGACGTCGATCTGGTGCTGGATGTCGAGGTAGGTGGTCGGCTCGTCCAGGAGCAGCAGCGGCGTCTGCTGGGCGAGCGCCATGGCGATCCACACCCGCTGCCGCTGCCCGCCGGACAGCTCGTCGACATACCGGTCGGCCAGCCCGTCGACCCCGGTCTGCCGCATCGACTCCTGGACGACCCGCTCGTCCTGAGCCGACCACTGGCGCAGCAGGCTCTGGTGCGGGTAGCGGCCGCGGCCGACGAGGTCGGCGACGGTGATGCCGTCGGGCGCGAGGGACGACTGCGGGAGCAGGCCCAGGGTCCGCGCCACCTTCTTGGCGGGCATCGACTGGATGACCTGCCCGTCCAGCAGCACCCTGCCCTCACTGGGCTTGAGCATCCGGGACAGCGCCCGCAGCAGCGTCGACTTGCCGCACGCGTTCGGGCCGACGATCACCGTGAAGGAGTTGTCGGGGATCTCCACCGACAGCTGTTCGGCGATGACGCGCTGGTCGTAGGCGAGGGTGATGTTCTCGGCGGACAGACGGTTCACAGTGCTCCTCTTGCTGTCTGACTCGGGGACGGCGCTCATATCCGGCCCGCCCTGCGCTCGGCGACCAGCAGCCACAGCAGATAGCAGCCGCCGAGGACACCGGTGACCACGCCGACGGGCAGCTGGTCGGCACCGAACGCGCGCTGCGAGGCCCAGTCGGCGGCGACCAGCAGGGTGGCGCCCATGCACAGGGACGGCAGCAGGTTCGGGCCCGGCGAGCGGGTCAGGCGCCGGGCCAGTTGCGGCGCGGTGAGCGCGACGAAGCTGACGGGTCCGGCGGCGGCGGTGGCGGCCGCGGTGAGCAGTACGGCGGAGACCATCAGCACCAGCCGGACGCGCTGCACCCGCACCCCGAGGGCGTTCGCGACGTCGTCGCCCATCTCCGTCATCCGCAGCCCGCGCGCGTTCACGAGGACCAGCGGGACGAGGACGGCACACAGGGCGAGCAGCGGCCACACCTGGTCCCAGTCGCGGCCGTTGAGGGATCCGGTCATCCACACGACCGCGCGGGCCGCGTCGACCAGGTCGGCCTTGGTGAGCAGATAGCCGTTGACGGCCGTCATGATCGCGGAGACGCCGATGCCGACCAGGACGAACCGGTATCCGTGCACGCCCTGCTTCCAGGCGAGCAGATAGATGGCGAGTCCGGTCACCAGGCCGCCGATCAGCGCCCCGAAGGTGACCTGGGTGGCCGTCCCGGACATCAGCACGATGACGACCAGCGCGCCGGCCGTCGAGCCCTGGGAGAGGCCCAGCACGTCCGGGCTGCCGAGCGGGTTGCGCGAGAGGGACTGGAACAGCGCGCCGCCGAGGCCGAGCGAGGCGCCGACCAGCAGCCCCACCAGCACACGCGGCAGGCGCAGTTCGTTGACGATGAAGTCCTGGTACGCGGTGCCGTTACCGGCCAGGGTCCTGAGCACATCACCTGCGGGTATCTTCGCGTCACCGGTGCCGATCAGCGCGACGCCCAGAGCACACGCGGCGGCCAGCAGCAGGACGACGACGACCAGGGCCCGCAGGTCCAGGCGCAGGGAGAGCCCGCCGGGAGTGCGTACGGCCCGGTTCATGGGGCGGGTCTTCACAGCTGGGCCGTCCTCCGCCGTCGTACGAGAAAGATGAAGACCGGGCCGCCGATGAGCGCGGTGACGATGCCGACCTGGAGTTCCGAGGGGCGGGCCACGACCCGGCCGACGACGTCGGCGCCGAGCAGCAGCACCGGGGACAGGACCGTGGCGTACGGCAGGATCCAGCGCAGGTCGGGGCCAGTGAAGGAGCGCACCACGTGGGGGACCATCAGGCCGATGAACACGATCGGCCCGCAGGCGGCGGTGGCGGCACCGCACAGCACGGTGGCGGCCAGCATGGCCAGGGCACGGGTGCGGCCCAGGTGGGCGCCGAGGGCGCGGGCGGTGTCGTCGCCCATCTCCATGGCGTTCAGCGGCCGGGCCAGCGCCAGGGCGAGGGCCGTGCCGACCGCGAGGAACGGCAGCACCTGCAGGATGGTCGAGTCGGTGGCCGAGGCCAGCGAACCCACCGTCCAGAAGCGCATTTTGCCCAGCGCCGCATCGTCCATGATCATCACGGCCTGGAGATAGCCGTACAGGGCGGCGCTGATCGCCGTACCGGCGAGGGCGAGCCGTACCGGAGTGGCGCCCCGGCTGCCGCCGAGGAACCACACCAGGGCGCCGACCGCCGCCGCCCCCAGGAAGGCGAACCACACATAGCCGGTGAGGCTGGTGACGCCGAAGTAGGTGATGGCCGTGACGACGGCGGCGGAGGCACCCGCGTTGATCCCGAGCAGTCCGGGGTCGGCCAGCGGATTGCGGGTGAGCGCCTGGAGCACCGCACCCGCGAGGCCGAGCGCGGCACCGGCCAGCAGGCCGAGGACCGTGCGCGAGAGCCGCTCGTCGACGACGACATCGCCGTAGGTCCCCGTGTCGTGGAACAGGCCGTGCCAGACCTGGTCCGGCGACAGTGCTTTCGCCCCGATCGCGATGCTCGCCACGGCGACGAGCACCAGGATCGCGGCGGACAGCAGGAGCCCAAGGGCCCTGGCCGCTCGGCGGGTTGGGGGCGCGGGGGCGGTCTCCGCGCGTGGTTCCGGAGGACTGTCGACCAACACGAGGTTAGGTTAGCCTACCCTCGCCCCTGATCTCGATCCCCGGCTGCCGATGCGTCACAGTCCAAGACGGGCCAGCGCCTTCCCTCCGTCCAGCTCGCAGGAGCCCTCCCCGGCCGCCGTCCAGGCCGCCGCGCACAGGGCCCGCAGTCCGTCCAGCGCCTCGCCGTCCCCCTCCAGCTCCAGCCGGTCCGCCCCGGCCGTCGCCGTGAACCCGCCGCAGCGGAAGCTCCCCGAGACCGCGGTGACCTCCGGCTGACCGGTGAGCAACCCGCGCAGATCGGCGTCCACATAGGTCGGCCGGTGCTGCGGCGGCGCCGCCAGCAGCCGGGCGCCGTCCGTGACACCTGTCAGTACCAGCAAGGAGTCGACCTCGCCGTTGAACGCGCCCTCGATGTCCGTGTCCAGCCGGTCACCGACCACCAGCGGCCGCTTCGCACCCGTCCGGATGACCGTCTCGCGGTGCATCGGCGGCAGCGGCTTGCCCGCCACCCGAGGCTCCTTGCCCGTCGCGATCCGTACGACCTCCACGGCCGCCCCGTTGCCCGGCGCGATGCCCCGCCCGCTCGGAATCGTGAGATCGGTGTTGGAGGCGAACCACGGCACACCGCGCGCGACCGCGTACGCCGCCTCCGCGAACCGCCCCCAGGTCAGATCCGGCCCGCCGTACCCCTGCACGACCGCCGCCGGATCGTCGTCCGCCGACTCCACGGGGGTCAGCCCCCGCTCGCGCAGCGCCACCCGCAGCCCCTCACCGCCGATCACCAGCACCCGCGCCCCGACCGGCACCTGCTCACTGATCAGCCGCGCGACCGCCTGCGCCGACGTGATGACGTCGTCGGCAGCCGTCGGTATCCCCAGCTCCGTCAGATGCTCCGCCACCGTGTCCGGGGTCCGCAGCGCGTTGTTGGTGACGTACGCCAGATGCATCCCGCCCGAGCGCGCCACCGCCAGCGAGTCCACCGCGTGCGCGATCGCGTTCCCGCCCGCGTACACCACCCCGTCCAGATCGAGCAGCGCCGTGTCGTACGCCTCGCTCAGGGGCTGCCCACTGCCCTCGGGCCTCGTCCTGACCGTCTGGCTCATTCCACATCGCTCCTCGTTCGCCGACGTTCAAAGGCTTTCCATCGCCTTTCCCCCGATCATCCCGCACACCACTGACACACGTACGATGCCGGGATGAACACTGCAGGTCACTCGGAAGCAACGGCGCGCCGAGGCCTGGAACTCACCCCGTTCCGCGGCCTTCGCTACGACCCCGACCGGGTCGGCAGCCTGGCCTCCGTCACCTCACCGCCGTACGACGTCGTCGTCCGCCCCGACGGGGTGCACCACCTCCAGTCGGCCGATCCGCACAACATCGTTCGGCTGATCCTTCCTCAGGCCGGCACGCCCAGCGCCCGCACCGAACAGGCGGCCGACACCCTGCGCCGCTGGCTGGACGAGGGCATCCTCGCCGCGGACCCGGAACCCGGCCTGTACGTCTACGAACAGCGGGACGGAGGCGACATGCTGCAGCGGGGTGTCATCGGCCTGCTGCGGGTCTCGCACCCGGCCGAGGGCGTGGTGCTGCCGCACGAGGACGTCATGCCGCCGGTGGTCGCCGACCGCGCGGCCCTGATGCGGGCCACGCGCGCGAACCTGGAACCGCTGCTGCTGACCTACCACGGCGACGGCACGGCCGCCGAGGTCATCGAGCGCACGGCGGAGAAGCCCCCGCTGCTGGACACGACCACCGAGGACGGCTACCACCACCGCCTCTGGTCCATCACCGACCCCACCGACCTGGCCCGTATCCAGTCCGACCTCGCCCACCAGCAGGCCCTGATCGCCGACGGTCACCACCGCTGGGCCACCTACCTGCGGCTACGCGCGGAGCACCCCTCCCCCAGCCCCTGGGACCACGGCCTGGTCCTGCTCGTCGACACCGCCCGCTACCCGCTGCGCGTCCGTGCCATCCACCGCCTGCTGCACGGCCTGCGGGTCGCGGACGCGCTCGCGGCCGTGGAGGGCCTGTTCCGGGTACGGCACCTCGACACACCGCTCACCGAGGCACTGGCGGCGCTCGCGGACGCGTCCTGCGCGGGCAACGCCTTCCTGCTGGCCGGCGACGGCGCCTTCCACCTGCTCGACCGCCCGGACCCGGCCCTGCTGGCCCGGACGATCCCGGTCGACCGCCCGGCCGCCTGGCGTTCCCTGGACGCGACGGTCCTGCACCACACGCTGCTGGACCACGTCTGGCACATCCCCGAGGACTCCGCAGCCCACATCGCCTACATCCATGACACGGCCGCGACGGTCGACAAGGCGGAACACGACGGCAGTACGGCCGTCCTGATGCACCCCGTCCGCGAGGAGGTCGTACGCGACCTGGCCCGCCACGGCGTGACGATGCCCCGTAAGTCGACGTCGTTCGGCCCGAAACCGGCGTCGGGGCTGGTGCTGCGGGCCCTGGAGATCTGAGCGCGCGTTCCGAGCGCCCGATCCCAGCGCCCGGAACGAGAAGAGGGCAGACCCTGGGGCCTGCCCTCTTCTCTCCTGTGCTCTTACTCGTCGCCGTCCGCGTCGGAAGGCTTCTCCGGCTCACCCTGGCCCTCGTCCAGAGCGTCGACGAACTCCACGCCGTCCAGCTCGGCGAGCCGGTCGGAGGCGTCCGTGCTGCCGTCCCGGTCGGCTTCCACGGCCTTGGCGAACCACTCCCGCGCTTCGGCCTCCCGGCCGGCGGCCAGCAGGGCGTCGGCATAGGCGTACCGCAGGCGCGCGGTCCACGGCTGGACCGAGTTGGAGGCCAGCTCCGGGCTCTGCAGGGTCACGATGGCCGCGTCCAGCTGGCCCATGTCACGCCGGGCACCGGCCGCGACGAGCCGCATCTCGACTTGACCGGCCTTGTCCAGCTTGTGCACCTCGGAAGCGCCGGCCATGTCCAGCGCCTTCTCGGGCCGCCCGAGCCCACGCTCACAGTCGGCCATCACCGGCCAGAGGTCCACGGTGCCGGTCATCCGCCGCGCGGCCCGGAACTCGGCGAGGGCTTCGGAGTACTTCTGGCTCGCGTACGCCGCGAACCCGGCGGCCTCGCGTACGGCGGCCACACGGGACGCCAGACGCAGGGCCACCTTGGAGTAGCCGTAGGCGCCCTCGGGGTCCTCGTCGATGAGCCGGGCCACCATCACCAGGTTCTTGGCGACATCGTCCGCGAGCGTCTTGGGCAGGCTCTGCAGCTCCTGCCGGACGTCCTTGTCGATCTCGTCGCCGGTGACGTCCTCCGGGATCGGCAGCCTCTTGATCGGCTCGCGGTCACGGTCACGATCCCGGTCACGCTCGTCGCGGAAGCGGCCACCGCCCCTGCGGTCGTCACGCCGGTCGTCACGCCCCCGGAAGCCACCGGGCCGACCACCACGGTCGTCGCGACGGGGTCCACGTCCACCGCGGTCGTCGCGGCCCCGGAATCCACCGCGCTCGCCACGGTCGTCGCGGCGCTCGTCACGCCGATCATCGCGCCGGTCGTCACGCCGGTCGTCGCGGCGGAAGCCGCCACGGTCGCCACGGGTGTCATCACGCCGGCCGTAACCGCCACGGTCGTCGTCACGACGGTAGG
>NZ_JBVIDS010000021.1:163028-163829 GCF_055572255.1 Streptomyces sp. NPDC030799
GTCACCCTCACGACGATCATCCCGACGGCCGTAACCACCACGGTCGTCACGACCCCGGAAGCCACCCCGATCGTCACGCCGGTCGTCGCGCCGGTCATCGCGGCGGTCGTCACGCCGGTCGTCGCGGCGGAAGCCGCCACGGTCGCCACGGGTGTCATCACGCCGGCCGTAACCGCCACGGTCGTCGTCACGACGGTAGGACGGACGGTCCCCGCCACGGTCGTCGCGACGGAAGCCGCCACGGTCGTCACGGCGGTCGTCCCGACGCGGCCCACGGTCACGGTCGTCGCGCTGGAAGGCCGGACGCGAACCCCGGTCACCCTCACGACGATCATCCCGACGGCCGTAACCACCACGGTCGTCACGACCCCGGAAGCCACCCCGATCGTCACGCCGGTCGTCGCGCCGGTCGTCACGCCGGTCATCCCGGCGGTCGTCACGGCGGAAGCCGCCGCGGTCACCACGGTTGTCATCACGCCGGCCGTAACCGCCACGGTCGTTGTCGCGGCGGTAGCCACCACGGTCGCCCCGGTAGCCCCCACGATCAGCGCGGTCACCACTGTCCCGTCGCCGCTGGTCGCGCTCCGGTCGGTCGTCGGGAGAGTTGGTGGACATGGTGACTCCTGTCTTAGGTACCGCAAGCATTGTAAAAACAAAAGGACCCCTGGTCCCAGCTGAACGCTGGTGACCAGGGGTCCTTCCAAAGATTGTTCGGCGGCGTCCTACTCTCCCACAGGGTCCCCCCTGCAGTACCATCGGCGCTGTGAGGCTTAGCTTCCGGGTTCGGAATGTAACCGGGCG
>NZ_JBVIDS010000022.1:0-20770 GCF_055572255.1 Streptomyces sp. NPDC030799
CGTCCCGCAAGCGCGGTGTGGCCGCGCCCGCCCACAGCGAACCAAAGTCGGGGCCCCGCCCTTTTTGGGGGGCGCGGCCCCCGGCCGTGGTGTGACCAAGGCGTGGGCGTCACCCGTTCGGCCCACCGGCCGGGCGCCCACCGGCCGGGGCGGCGCACCCTGAATTACGGGTTCCCTCACGCGTCCCTCCGCAGCCCGGCCGAGGAGGTCCCCCTTGTGCGCCTGTCCCGCAGCCTCGCCCCGGTGACCGTGGCCGTGGTCCTCGTGCTCTCCGTGCCGTACGAGGCGATGCCCTACGCGCGCGTGGGCGACGGAAAACCACCCGCGCCGAACCTCTTCGGGGCCGCCTGCCGGACGACCGTGCGCGGCTCCCACGTGGTGGCCCACTGCCACAACCCCTATGTCGACACCGATCGCGTGCGGCTGCACATCGAGTGCGCCCGCTGGTGGGACATCGACACGGACAGCGCACCGGTGGACACCGAGCCCGCCATGACCGTACGGCTCGCCGGCCGGTGCTGGAAGGAAGTCCGGTCGGTGTGGATCAGCCACCAGAGGGAGCGCTGAACCGGCCCGGGCGGCACAGGAACGGATAGCTCGCGGCCTCGGCCGCCGCCGCCTCCGCGTCCCCGGCGCGGATCGCGTCCACCAGGCGTGTGTGCTCCATGTGCGTCTCCGGTGTCAGCTCCGCACCCACGTCCGCGCGCAGCCAGTCGCGCAGCACCTCGCCCAGATCGGCGTACATCGCCGTCATCGCGTCGTTGTGCGAGGCGGCCACCACGGCCAGGTGGAAGGTGGCGTCGGCGGTCACGAAGGCCTCCGCCTCGCCCGCCTCCCAGGCCGCCTCGCGCCGCTCCAGCAGTGTGTCCAGCTGCTTGAGGTCCTTCTCGGTGCGCCGCTCGGCGGCCAGCCTCGCCGCCGCCGACTCCAATGCGGCGCGCAGCTCCGCGATGTGCCGGGGGTCGGCGTCGGCGAACCGGCGGTGCATGACGCCGGCCAGCTCGCTCGTCGCCACCACATAGGTGCCCGAGCCCTGCCGGATGTCCAGCAGGCCGTTGTGGGCGAGCGCGCGGACGGCCTCGCGGACCGTGTTGCGGGCGACGCCGAGCTGTTCGACCAGTTCCGGTTCCGTGGGGATGCGCGAGCCGACCGGCCACTCGCCGGAGGTGATCTGTTTGCGCAGTTCTGCGATGACCTGCTCGGACAGCGCCGAACGGCGCGGGTGGCTCAGGGGCATGGCCCACCTTCGCACGACGGTCCCGGGCTCGGACTCCCCGGGAGTGGACAACCAATCATCCCATGATTCTATGATGGCTGGCATGGCGAGTGAGGAAACCCGGACAGTGGAGACCCGTACGGCGATGTCACCGACCGAACGCGGTACGGCCGCCGCGACGAGCACCCCCGAGACGCCCCCCGGCGCGGGCCGCACGCGCGCGTGGGCGCCCCGCCTGGTCGTGGCCGGCATCGTGCTGTCCGCGCTGAACCTCCGCCCGGCCATCACGAGCCTCGGCGCGCTCCTGGAGGAGGTCCGCGACGGGCTCGGCATGAGCGGCAGCGTGGCGGGCCTGCTCACCTCCGTGCCCCCGCTGTGCTTCGCGGTCTTCGGGGTCACCGCGCCCCGCCTGGCCCGCCGCTTCGGGCCGGCCGCCGTGGTGTGCGCCGGGATGGCCGCCATCACCGCGGGTCTGCTGATACGGCCGTATCTCGGCAGCACGGCCGGCTTCCTGGCCGCCAGCGCGCTCGCCCTGATGGGCATCGCCGTCAGCAACGTGCTCATGCCGGTCATCGTCAAGCGCTGGTTCCCCGACCGGGTCGGCTCCATGACCGGTCTGTACTCGATGGCCCTCGCCCTCGGCACCTCCCTGGCCGCAGCGGTGACCGTGCCCCTGACGGACGCCATGGGCGGCAGCTGGCAGTCCGGCCTCGCCGTGTGGGCCGCCCTCGCCGGCGCCGCCGTCCTGCCCTGGCTGCCGCTCGTACGCGAGCGCGGCACCGCGCCCCCACGGCCGCAGGAGCAGGGGCGGGCGGCGGCGGAACGGCACGCACCGCTGCGCATCACCCGCTGCCGCACCGCCTGGGCGCTCGCCGTCTTCTTCGGCCTGCAAGCCACCGCCGCCTACATCACCATGGGCTGGATGCCGCAGATCTTCCGGGACGCCGGCGTGCCGGCCGGCACCGCGGGCCTGCTGCTCGCCGTCACCATGGTGATGGGCGTGCCGCTGGCCTTCGTCATCCCGCGGGTCGCCACCCGGCTGCCCCAGCAGGGCCCGATCGCGCTGGTCCTGGGCGTGTGCGGCCTCGCCGGATACGCCGGCCTGTACATCGCGCCGGCGGCCGGAGCCTGGGCCTGGGCGCTGCTGCTCGGCGTCTCCAACTGCGCCTTCCCGCTGGCCCTGACCATGGTCGGCATGCGGGCCAGGAGCGGCCAGGGCGTGGCCCAGCTGTCCGCGTTCGCGCAGAGCACCGGCTATCTGATCTCCATTCCCGGCCCGCTGCTGGTCGGCGTGCTCTACCAGCACAGCGGCGGCTGGGGAATGCCGATCGCCCTCATGACGGGCCTGATGGTGCCGCAGATGGCGGTGGGCTTCCTGGCGGGCCGCGACCGCACGGTGGAGGACGAGGCCGGCCGCTAGGTCCTGTCGTCGCACTCCTGCCGTTCGCCCGGAGGGCGGGCTGGGCGGCCCCAGCTGCGTACTCCCATGTCGGGCGGGTCGGCCGGCTCCGGTGGGGCGGTGGCGCGGGCGCGCCCGCCCCGCCCGGCTCCCGTTCGGCCGGGCGGTCCACTCCGGGCGGCTCTCGTTCGGCCGGGCGGTCGGCTCCGGGTGCGGCGTGCGTGACCACCGGCCCCCTCGCCGGGCAGGTGCGGGTCTCCCGCCCCGGCCGAACCCAGCGGAGCGGAGGGTGCGAGACTGGGCGCATGCAGCCTGTGCTCGACCCGAACCCGCAGAACGGCCAGAAGAAGATGCTGCTCGTCTTCGGCGCGTTCTTCGCCATCTTCGCCGTCATCGCCGTCATCGCGATCATCGCCTCCCCGTGACGGGCGCGGCCGGGCGGTGTCCCGGCCCGCTTCCGGCGGCGGACGGTGGGGACAGCCCCCCATCCCCTAGGGGGCAAGGCTCAGGGTCAACTGGGTGGATGCCCGGATGGGTTGACGGCCCCGGATTCCGTAGCTTCGAGACGTGGCCGCACGACACGGTCACGGACCCGCTCGAAGACCCACGGAGGCGATCATGCCGGCCCGCATCCCTTCCCGGCCCCACCCGGCGACCACGGGCGGCGTCGACATCCGGCTGCCCTGGTGGGCCCTGGCCCTGCCCGCGCTCGCCTTCATCGCGCTCCTGGTCCTGATACTCAACCCGTCGGACGCACACGCGGCGAGCAGCGACCCGGCGATCACGCACCTCTTCGAGCGCGCCCAGCAGCTCCTCACGCGCTGACCCGAAGTCTCCGCACGCGGTGAATCCGCATGTCAACTCCCTGCGCCGCCTGGCGTGTTTCATGCGAAGCTGGGTCCCATGAGCGCCGCAGAACCTCGCAGGATCGTCCTCCTCCGGCATGCGAAAGCCGACTGGCCACAGGTGTCCGACCATGAGCGCCCGCTCGCCGAGCGGGGCCGCAAGGACGCCGCGGTCGCCGGACGCAAGCTGGCCGACACCGGTATCACCTTCGACCTCGCCCTGTGCTCCACCGCGACCCGGACCCGCGAGACCTGGAAGCTCGCCGTCCACGAGCTGGCACACCGGCCGAAGACCGTCTACGAGGAGCGGATCTACGAAGCCTCGCCCGGCGAACTGATCGCCGTGCTCAACGAGACTCCGGACGACGTGCGGAACCTGATCCTGATCGGCCACAACCCGGGCGTCCACGGCCTGGCCGACATCCTGTCCGGCACGGCCGAGCAGGACGCCCGGGAGCGGATGAACCGCCGCGGCTTCCCGGCGGCCGGCTTCGCGGTGCTGTCCTTCGACGGCCCCTGGAAGACCCTGGAGCCGGGCGTGGCCACGCTCATGGACTACTGGGCGCCCGCCGAGTGACCTCGCACAGACGCGGGGGCCCGGCACCTGCGCGGTGCCGGGCCCTGGCGCATCCGGCCGGCCGGACCGGGCTCAGCCCTCGTCGTGCGTGTCGGCTGCCTCGACCTCTTCCCGGGTGACGCCCAGCAGGTACAGCACCGTGTCGAGGAAGGGGAAGTTCACCGCTGTGTGTGCCGCCTCGCGGACCACCGGCTTGGCGTTGAAGGCGACGCCCAGACCGGCAGCGTTCAGCATGTCCAGGTCGTTGGCGCCGTCACCGATCGCCACCGTCTGTGACAGCGGCACCCCGGCCTCCGCAGCGAACCGGCGCAGCAGCCGCGCCTTGCCGGCGCGGTCCACGATCTCGCCCGTGACCCGGCCGGTGAGCTTGCCGTCGACGATCTCCAGCGTGTTGGCCTGCGCGAAGTCCAGACCCAACCGTTCTCTCAGATCGTCCGTGACCTGTGTGAAGCCACCGGAGACGACACCGACCTGGTAACCGAGCCGCTTCAGCGTGCGGATCAGGGTGCGGGCGCCCGGCGTCAGCCGGACCTCGTTGCGCACCTTCTCCACCACGGAGGCGTCCAGCCCCTCCAGCAGCGCCACGCGCGCGTGCAGCGACTGCTCGAAGTCCAGCTCCCCGCGCATCGCCGCCGCCGTCACCTCGGCGACCTTGTCCTCGCAGCCGGCGTGCGCCGCGAACAGCTCGATGACCTCGTCCTGGATCAGTGTGGAGTCCACGTCCATGACCACCAGACGCTGAGCGCGCCGGTGCAGGCCCGCCGAGACGACCGCGACGTCGACACCCAGTGCCGCCGCGTCGGTGGCGAGGGCCGTGCGCAGCGGCTCGGTCTCCACTCCGGAAACGGCGAACTCCACTGCCGTCACCGGGTACTTGGCGAGCCGGAAGATACGGTCGATGTTGCCGCCGGCCTTCGCGATCCGGGCGGCGATGGCGGCAGTCGACTCGGCGGTCAGCGGATGGCCGAGGACGGTCACCAGAGAGCGCCCGAGGCCACGCGGCTGGTTGTCGCCGCGCCCCGAGATGATCTCCGCCTGCATCTTCATCGACTCGGCCCAGCTGTGCACGGTGGCCCTGAGGTCGCCCTCCAGGCCGGCCGGCGGCTGGGTGACCAGCGCGCACAGCACCAGGCGGCCCCGGGTGACGACCTGCTCGATGTCGACCACGTCGACGAGGTAGGTGGCCAGGGTGTCGAAGAGGCCGGCCGTGATGCCCGGCCTGTCCCTGCCGAAGATCTTGACAAGGAGAGTCGGGACCTCGGGGGTCTGTGAAACGGAGGTCTGCGAAGCGCTCATGGTGTCACCACCGTATCCGGCACCCAGTGCCGTGCGCCGCCGAGGTCCGCCTGACGGACACGGAACAATGGATGACGCGCCGGTGTCAGGGATCTTGCCACCGGGAGACGCCCTGCCCCCGCACACGGCAGCCCCCGGCTCCCCCTCGACTCTGCCACGAGATGCCGTGTCCGGCAGCGCCGGGGGGCCGCCGGCTCAGCTTCCGCGCAGGAAGCCGTCCCCGTGAGCGGAGATGTGGGCCTCCAGAGCGGACAGGGCCTGCTGAGTGTCCTCCGCCGACCCGGAACCGCGCCGCTCGGCGTAGTACGCCGCCCCCAGCTGCTTCAGCAGATCGTTCCCGGCCCGCTGCTGCTGGAGCTCGTCCACCTTCTGCTTGCCCTGGTTCAGGGCGCTCTGCGCCTGTTCCCTGGCCCGGTCGAGAAAGTTCGCCATCACTGCCTCCCATCGCCTGGCGTCATCACTTCCCGCTTCCCCGCCTCGCACACCCACCCGAAGGTCACCATGCCCGCGCAGGCGAGGAGTTCGGCCGGGGCGACGGCAACTGCTGCCGCAGCCGTCACCGTTATTCGCCCACCTCGCCGGTATTGCCACTGTCCGGCCCGGTTTCAACCCGGTCGAACGGGACAGCGCGGTGAGTCGGAGCGCGTGCAGGCGCTCCTGGCAAGGCCCGGGTTTCGGTCACGGGGCTGAGCCTGAAATAGTTCCCCACGATGTTCGACATCCCTAGACTCCCTGCGATGGGGGTAACTCGGGGGACAACTCAGTGGGGCATGGAGTGCCGGAACTCGTACTGGAATCAAATGGACGGACCTGGACGTTGGACCCGTCCAGGCCCTACACCCTCGGCCGTGATCCGCAGGGTGACATCGTCTTCGACGACGCCAGGGTGTCCTGGCGGCACGCCACGGTCAGCTTCGACGGCCGTAGTTGGGTCATCGAGGACCATGGCAGCACCAACGGCACGTTCGTGCAGGGCCGGCGGATCCAGCAGACGGAGATCGGGCCGGGTGTGTCGCTGCACCTCGGCAACGCGACCGACGGACCGCGGCTGAACCTGTCCGGGGCCGCGGCCGGCCAGCAGCAGTCGGCGCCGTACGCCGCGCAGGGCGCCGGCGCGCCGGGCTGGGCCCAGCCGGCCCCGCAGCAGGCCGCCGCGCAGCAGCAGGCCGCCGCACAGCCGCCGGCCGCCGCGCAGCCGCCGGCCGCCGCACAGCCGCAGGCACCGGCTCCCCAGCCGGCCGTGCCGCACCAGGCGCCCGCGCAGCAGCAGGCTCCGCAGCCCGGCTGGCAGCAGCAGGCGCCCGCGTTTCCGCAGCAGGCGGGGCCCGCCGACCAGTACGCGCAGAACACGCCCGGTGGTGGCGCGGGGGCGCCGCCGGTCCACGGCGACCGCAGCCCGACGACCTTCCACCAGTTCGCGCTCGACCGCGTGATGCGCATCGGCCGTGCCCTGGAGAACGAGCTGGTCGTCTCCGACCTGCAGGTCTCCCGGCACCACGCCGAGTTCCACGCCACGCCCGACGGCCGGCTGGAGATCCGCGACCTCGGCTCGCACAACGGCACCTACGTCAACGGCCAGCCGATCCCCAAGGGCGGCTCGGTGCAGCTGGGCCCCGCCGACATCGTCGGCGTCGGCCACTCCACCTTCCGGATCGTCGGCGACCGGCTCGAGGAGTTCGTCGACACCGGTGAGGTCTCCTTCTCCGCGCGCCATCTGACCGTGACGGTCGACGGGGGCAAGCAGATCCTGCGGGACGTCTCCTTCGGCGTCCCGGAGAAGTCCCTGGTCGCGGTCATCGGCCCGTCCGGATCCGGCAAGTCGACCCTGCTCAAGGCGCTCACCGGCTACCGGCCCGCCAACCAGGGCGAGGTGCTGTACGACAACCGGAACCTGTACAAGCAGTTCGCCGAGCTGCGCCAGCGCATCGGTCTGGTCCCGCAGGACGACATCCTGCACAAGGAACTGAGTGTCAAGAAGGCCCTGAAGTACGCGGCCAAGCTGCGCTTCCCGGCCGACACCACCGCGGCCGAACGCGACGCCCGCATCGACGAGGTGCTGCGTGAGCTCAAGCTCGACATCCACAAGGACAAGAAGGTCACCTCCCTGTCCGGCGGACAGCGCAAGCGCGTCTCGGTGGCCCTGGAGCTCCTCACCAAGCCCTCGCTGATCTTCCTGGACGAGCCGACCTCCGGTCTCGACCCGGGCATGGACCGCGATGTCATGCAGCTGCTGCGCGGCCTCGCCGACGACGGCCGTACGGTCCTCGTCGTCACCCACTCGGTGGCCGAGCTGGCGCTGTGCGACAAGCTGCTGGTGATGGCGCCGGGCGGCGCGGTCGCCTACTTCGGCCCGCCCGAGGAGGCGCTGAACTTCTTCGGCTACGACAGCTGGGCCGATGTCTTCTCCGCCTTCGAGAGCTACCGCGACTACGACTGGGCGGGCCGCTGGAAGGGCTCGCAGCACTACCAGCTGTACGCCGCGGACGTCGACTCGGCCGTACCGCAGGCGGTACAGATGCCGCCGATGCAGGCGATCAGGCCGCCCAAGCCGCAGGGCTGGTTCTCCCAGTTCGTCACCCTGGTGCGGCGCTATGTGTCGGTCATTGCCTCCGACCGCGGTTTCCTGGCCCTGATGGTGCTCCTGCCGGCCGTCATCGGCTCGGTCAGCCTGCTGATCCACCCCGACCGCGGCCTGCTGCCCAACGGCGCCAATCCGCAGACCGGGCAGATCGTGCCCAACGGCACGGCCACCACCGTGCTGCTGATCCTCGCCGTCGGCGCCTGCTTCGCCGGTGCCGCCAACTCGGTCCGTGAGCTGATCAAGGAACGGGTGATCTACGAGCGGGAGCGCGCGACCGGCCTGTCCCGGTCGGCGTACCTGATGTCGAAGGTGTTCGTGCTCGGCGTGATCACCGGGCTCCAGGGGCTGCTGGTCGGCGTCATCGGCTTCGGCAGGCGAGAGGTCCCGGACCAGGGCCTCATCCTCGGCAACGCCACTCTGCTGGAGCTGTGCCTGCCGATCATGGGGCTCGGTTTCGCCGCGATGATGTTCGGCCTGATCATCTCCTCGCTGGTGAAGACCGCCGAGAAGACCATGCCGCTGCTGGTCATGTTCGCGATCATCCAGGTCGTCTTCACCGGCTGCCTGTTCGCGCTGCACGGCACGGTCGGCGTCAACGAGTTCTCGTACCTGATGCCGTCCCGCTGGGCGGTCGCCGCGGCCGGCGCCACGCTGGACTTCAACCGGCTCAGCCCGCCGGAGACCGCCGGCGACAACGACCCGCTGTGGAACCACACGGCGGGCGCCTGGACCGGGGACATGATCGCACTGATCGTGCTCGGCGTGATCTGCGGCTTCTTCGTGGCCCGCTTCCTGCGCCGGCACGAGCCGGAGGTCATGCGGAAGTAGCCGCGCCCGGGCACAGACGCCGAAGGGCGGCACCCCGTACGGGGTGCCGCCCTTTCGCGTCTCTGAGAGGTCCGCGCCGACCTCAGTACGCGCTGTTGACGTTGTCGATCGAGCCGTACCGGTGGGCCGCGTAGTTGGCGGCGGCGGTGATGTTGGCGACCGGGTCGTAGATGTTCGAGGACGTGCCCGGCACGTGGTAGGTGTTGAAGGTGGGCTGGATCACCTGCAGCAGGCCCTTGGACGGGATGCCGTTGACGGCGTTGATGTCCCAGTCGTTGATGGCCATCGGGTTGCCCGAGGACTCACGCATGATGTTGCGGTGCAGGCCGCTGTAGGAGCCCGGGATGTTGTGCTGCTTCATGATGTCCAGCGCCTGGCGGATCCAGCCGTCGAGGTTGTTCGCGTAGGTCTTCGCGGCGACCGGCTGCATCGCGATGCGCTGCGCGGAGCGGCTCACGACCGCCTTGGCGGCGCGGTCCTGCGCGGCCTTCTTCGCGGCGGCGTCGGCGGCGGCCTTCTTCGCCGCGGCCTCGGCGCGCTGCTTGGCGGCGGCCTCGTCGGCGGCCTTCTTCTGCGCGGCGAACGTGTCGAGCTTGACCGTCTCGGTGGCGAGCTGGTCGGTGACCGTGCCCTTGACGTTCTTCAGCGCGGTGGCGGAGGCGACCTGGGCGGTGGCTACCTGGGCGGTGGTGGCCGGGGCGCCGGTGGTGACGGTGTCCGCGTGGCCGGGGACGGCCGACAGGGCGATGGCGGCGGTGCCGAGAGCGGCGACACCGGCGACGGCGATCTTGTGCTGCTTGGTCAGGGCACGACTATGAGCACGGTTGAGGATGTTCTTGGGCATGGCTGATGGACCTCTTCGTTGGCGCGGAGGTCGCTCCTGCGTCCGCCGGGGGAATCGGCTCCTCCCGCACGAACGCCGCGGGCTGGTAGCCGCGGCGCTGAGCGACGGAAGCAATTCTTAGCGGGCGCAAAATGCCCAGGCAAAGGTGTGACGTACGATCCTCGGTAGTGGATCAGGGAGGGGCAAAACGGGACAGATTGGACCGTCTGTCCCGTTCACTCCGGGATGTTTATCTCCTATGTCCGTTCGTACGTGATGTGGGCCCTATGTGCGGGCTCACATCGGAGACGTAACAGTCTCACCATCAGTTGCCGTCGCAACGCGCTCCGTGAGGACCCTCGTCCGGGAGGATGAGATGGACGTCGCCGAACTCGTGCCACAGGTAGAGCCCCCGCAGCGCCTCGTCGTAAGCGCGGTCGACCGCTGTCCTGCCCGCCACCGCCTCCAGCATCAGCAGATGCGAGGCCTCCGGCTCGTGCAGCCCGGTCAGCAGCCCGTCCACCACCCGCACCCCGCGCTCCGGCGTCACGACCAGGTCCGTCCAGCCCTCGGCCGCCCGCACCACCGCGTCCGGCCCGGCCGCCGACTCCACGGCCCGCACGGCCGTCGTACCGACCGCGATCACCCTGCCCGCAGCCGCCCGCACGGCGTTGATCAGCCGCGCCGACGCCTCCGGCACCGCGAACCGCTCCGGATACGGCGGCTCGTGTGCCTCCGCCGACGCCACCCCCGTGTGCAGCGTGACCGGCGCGAACTGCACACCCCGGCTCACCAGCTCCGCCACCAGGCGCGCGGTGAAAGGCCGCGCCGCACTCGGCATCTCCGCACTGCCCGACCCGTCCGGCGACGGCAGCGCGAACACCGTCTGGTACACCGACAGCGGCTGGTCGCGCTCCGTATAGGAGTAGCGAATGGGCCGCCCGCAGGCGCGCAGCATCTCCAGGACGTCCCCGCCCGACCGGGCCCACCACAGCCGCTCCCCGCGCGGGGTCAGCGGCTCCTCCAGCACCAGCCGCCCCGCCCCCGGGACCACCACCTCCGTACCCGCATGCGTGCCCGCACGCGCGCGTGTAGTGCCCTGCCCGTCCGGCTCGCGCACCTCCACCGCCCATCGGCCGTCGTCCCCGCGCGTGGAGAAATGCACCACCACGCGGGCGTGCCCGATCCGCCCGTCCACCGCCGCGGCGAGCGTGGGGGAGGTGTTCACCACCAGCACGTCCCCGGCCCGCAGCAGCAGCGGCAGCTCGGGGAACGCGTGATGCGTCACCTCCGTACCGCGCGACACCAGCAGCCGTACGGCGTCCCGGTCCAGCCCCGGACCGCGCTGCTCGGCGGGCACGCGCGCGGACCGTCCCTGCGGCACGCGCACTGCCGTCCTCACCGCTCCTCCAGCAGCGCGGGCGCCGCGTACCGCCCGCTGGCCGGCCGCTCGTCCAGCAACCGCAGGAACGCCGGTACGACCGCGGCGGGCGCCGGACGCGGATCGTCGTCGTCGGGTACGGCCGCCGCATACAGTTCCGTCGCCATGTCCCCGGGATCCACCGCCCACACCCGCAGGCCGGGCTCCTCCACCCCCAGCACCGCCACGAGCTGGTCCAGGGCCGCCTTCGAGGCGCCGTAGCCGCCCCACGTCCCGTACGCCTCGGCCGCCGCGTCCGAGCTGACCGCGACCACCGTCCCGGCCGGCGACCGGCGCAGCAGCGGCAGCGCCTCACGGACCAGGCCCAGCGCGGCCACCACGTTCACCTCCAGCGCCCGCCGCAACCCCTCCAGGGGCAGCTCGGCCAGCCGCACCAGCGGCTCCGCGCCCAGCGCACTGGCATTGCTCACGAGCAGATCGACACCGCCGAGCGCGCGGGCCGCCGCCACCAGCTCCGCCCGGTGCCCGGCGTCCGTCACATCCCCGGCCAGTGCCTCCACGCGCGTGCCGTGCCCGGAGACGCTCTCCGCGGCCTCCTTGAGCGCCTCGGCGCCCCGGGCGTCCAGCACCAGGTCCCAGCCCCGCGCGGCCAGCGCCTCGGCGAGCGCCCGCCCCAGCCCCTTCGAGGCCCCCGTGATGATCGCTACCGGCATGACTACCGTCCCCTCGTCGCTGACCGCCCTCATCGGGCGGTGCCGACACCGTAGGAACGGCACCGCCCCGGCCGCCTCGGACGCGGGCCGCAGAACCGAGGGGTCCTTCGGCGTACACCGCACGGCCGGGGCCCCGGGACCCAGACCCGCAGCCCTAGGTCCAGCGGACCAGGGCCGGCCGTCACAGGTCCCATCCGCTCTGTCACACCCCGCCGGTACCGTGAGGACATGAGTCAAGGCCCCCGGTCCGGCCTCGCCGCGGTCAGTTCCGCGCTGCTGGCCATGAGCAGGCACCTGGAGGTGCGCGACGTCCTCAAGACGATCGTCGCCTCCGCCCGCGAGCTGCTCGACGCGCAGTACGCCGCCCTCGGCGTCCCCGACGACCACGGGGGCTTCGCCCAGTTCGTCGTCGACGGCGTCAGCGACGCCCAGTGGAAGGCCATCGGCCCGCTGCCCCGCCAGCACGGCATCCTCGCCGCGATGCTGCACGAGGCGAAGGCCGAGCGCCTCGCCGACGTGCGCAAGGACCCCCGCTTCGAGGGCTGGCCGTCCGCGCATCCGGACCTGGTCGATTTCCTGGGCCTGCCCATCCGCGACGGCGACGAGGTCATCGGGGCCCTGTTCCTCGCCAACAAGCTGCCCCCTGCGGGGGGACACCCCTCACAGCCCCCGTGCCCGAACCGCGAGGGGCGCTGTGGCTTCACCGCGGAGGACGAGGAGCTGCTCGCCATCCTCGCCCAGCACGCCGCCATCGCCCTCACCAACGCCCGGCTGTACGAGCGCAGCCGTGAGCTGACCATCGCCGAGGAACGCTCCCGCCTCGCCCACGAACTGCACGACGCGGTCAGCCAGAAGCTCTTCTCGCTGCGTCTGACCGCCCAGGCCGCGGCGGCCCTCGTCGACCGGGACCCCGCCCGCGCCAAGGGCGAGCTGCACCAGGTCGCCGCGCTCGCCGCCGAGGCCGCCGACGAACTGCGTGCCGCGGTGGTCGAGTTGCGCCCCGCCGCCCTGGACGAGGACGGCCTGATCGCCACCCTGCGCACCCAGACCCAGGTCCTCGACCGCGCCCACACCGCGCGCGTGACCTTCACCAGCAACGGCTTCCGCGCCCTGCCCGCCGCCCAGGAGGAAGCCCTGCTCAGGGTCGCCCAGGAGGCCCTGCACAACGCCCTGCGCCACTCCGGCGCCGAGCACGTCGACGTGAGCGTCCAGCGGCGCGGCTGCGGAGCCGTGCTGCGCGTCACCGACGACGGCAACGGCTTCGACCCCAAGGCGGTCCGCCGCGCCGGACGCCACCTGGGCCTGGTCTCCATGCGGGACCGGGCGAGCGGGGTCGGCGGCGCGCTCAGCGTGGAGTCGGCGCCCGGCAAGGGCACCACGATCGAGATGGAGGTCCCCGGTGGCTGACGCAATCAAGGTACTGCTCGTCGACGACCACCAGGTCGTCCGCCGGGGCCTGCGCACCTTCCTGGAGGTGCAGGACGACATCGAGGTCGTCGGTGAGGCCGCCGACGGCGCCGAGGGCGTCGCCCGCGCCGAGGAACTGCGGCCGGACGTCGTCCTGATGGACGTCAAGATGCCGGGCATGGACGGCATCGACGCCCTGCGCAAGCTCCGCGAAGCCGGCAACCCCGCGCGCGTGCTGATCGTCACCAGCTTCACCGAGCAGCGCACGGTCGTACCGGCGCTGCGCGCGGGCGCCGCCGGATACGTCTACAAGGACGTGGACCCCGACGCCCTCGCCGGCGCCATCCGTTCCGTGCACGCCGGCCACGTCCTCCTCCAGCCGGAGGTCGCCGGCGCCCTGCTCTCCCAGGAGGAGAGCAACTCCGGTCAGGGCAGAGGGACTTCACTCACCGAACGGGAACGTGAGGTGCTCGGCCTGATAGCCGACGGCCGCTCCAACCGCGAGATCGCCCGCGCCCTGGTGCTGTCCGAGAAGACCGTCAAGACGCACGTCTCCAACATCCTCATGAAACTGGACCTCGCCGACCGCACCCAGGCCGCCCTGTGGGCCGTTCGCCATGGCGTGACCGGCTGAAACGCCCTCACCAAGACATCACCGAGGGCAACGCGAGGGGTCAGGGTATGGACTGAGATTCATACCGTCGTGGGAATGTCACCCGGATGGCGCACCCTCCGGCGGTCTGCGCCGTTCTCCAGTGCGTGCTGCGGCGAACCGCCGCGGTGAACGTCTAGGAGGGGTTGGAAAGTGAAGAACCTGAAGAAGGCCGCGGCCGTGACGATGGTGGCCGGTGGCCTGATGGCCGCCGGCGCGGGGATGGCCTCCGCCACCACCGGCGCCCACGCCTGCGGCGACGCCCAGGGCTCCCCGGGTGTCATCTCGGGCAACGTCATCCAGGCCCCGGTCCACATCCCGGTGAACGCGGTCGGCAACAGCGTGAACGTGATCGGCGTGCTGAACCCGGCCTTCGGCAACACCGGTCTCAACCACTGAGTTTCCGGCCCACAGTGACCACAGGCCTCCCGTGTGCACCGGGAGGCCTGTCCGCTTTTGGCCGGCCGCCTACCGCACTCCCCGCTCCCGCTCCTCCACGACGGAGTTGTACGCCGCGACCAGCGCCCGCCGCGCCGTCCGTTCCACGGGCCGCAGCGCCTCGGACCGCGCGGCCATCTCAGCGGAGCTGACCGCACCGCCGTGCCCCTTGTCATACGCCAGGGACACCAGCAGCCCCACCCGCTGCGCCAGCTCCAGCACCCGCACCGCGCGCGACGGATAACCCGGCGCCAGCACCTCACGCCCGCGCTCGGACCGCGCCCGGTACGCGTCGATCGCCGCCTCCGCCACCGGCCCCGACCCGGCCACGTCCAGCTTCGAGAGCACGGCTGTCGCGTCGCGCAGCGCCTCCGCCAGCTCCCGCTCGGCCTCGCCCAGCGACGGCACATCGGCGGGCGGCGCCTCCCGCACCGGCAGCACCTGCCAGACCACCTCCGCATGCACATCACCGGCGGGCCCGGCCTCGTACACCTGGGGCACCAGCCCGAGCGCGGCCCCGAAGCAGACCACCGCCTCCTCGGCCTCCAGCGCCCGCGCATTGAACTCCGGCGGCCCGCTCAGCCCCAGCGGATGCCCCGGCACGGGCAGTGCGACCCGCAGCCCCGTCGCCCCCAGCGCCCGCAGCCGCCCCAGCGCGAGCGTGAGCCCCACCTGCGCGGATTCCCCGGGCAGCCCCTCCACCCGGTGCGCCGTGTCCTCGCCCACAATGGCGAGCGCGGCGTCATCCGGAGAGGCAAGTCCGGCCAAAAGGGCATTTCCCCAAGCGGCAAGGCGTCCTGAACGCGGTTCCGAGAGCATGCACCCACCCTAAGGACAGGACCGATGGAATGGTGCCGGGCACTCGTGGCGTAGATTTCATAAGGGCTGCGCCCACCGGCGCGGCGGACCGAGCCACAGGCCTACGCGACAGCCGAGACCGGCCACACTGCAAGGGGAGACAACGCGCTCATGAGCGATGTTCTGGAGCTTCAGGACGTATCCGTGGTCCGCGAGGGCCGGGCTCTGGTGGACCAGGTCTCCTGGTCGGTGAAGGAGGGCGAGCGCTGGGTCATCCTCGGCCCCAACGGCGCCGGCAAGACCACCCTCCTGAACGTCGCCTCCAGCTACCTCTTCCCCAGCAAGGGCACCGCCACCATCCTCGGCGACACCCTCGGCAAGGTCGACGTCTTCGACCTGCGCCCCCGTATCGGCATGGCCGGCATCGCACTGGCCGAGAAGCTCCCCAAGCGCCAGACCGTGCTGGAGACCGTACTGACGGCCGCCTACGGCATGACCGCCCACTGGCAGGAGGAGTACGACGAGGTCGACGAGCAGCGCGCCCGCGCCTTCCTCGACCGCCTCGGCATGAGCGACTACCTCGACCGGAAGTTCGGCACCCTCTCCGAGGGCGAGCGCAAGCGCACCATGATCGCCCGCGCCCTGATGACCGACCCCGAGCTGCTCCTGCTCGACGAGCCCGCCGCCGGCCTCGACCTCGGCGGCCGCGAGGACCTGGTCCGCCGCCTCGGCCGGCTCGCCCGCGACCCCATCGCCCCCTCGATGATCATGGTCACGCACCACGTCGAGGAGATCGCCCCCGGCTTCACCCACGTCCTGATGATCCGCCAGGGCAAGGTTCTCGCCGCCGGCCCGATCGAGCTGGAACTGACCTCCCGCAACCTCTCTCTCTGCTTCGGCCTCCCGCTCGTCGTCGAGCAGGTCGGCGACCGCTGGACCGCCCAGGGCCTGCCCCTGTCCTGACCCTCCACCGGAGGCGGTCGTGAGCCGGCCCCGCTCCCTTTTGCGCCCTGTCCGCCGCCCGACCCCGGCCCTACCATGACCATGTGAACGACATCGACGCATGGGTGTGGTGGCTCGTCGGCGCGGCGGCGCTCGGAATCCCGCTCGTGGTCACCGCGATGCCGGAGTTCGGCATGCTCGCGGTGGGGGCCGTCGCCGCCGCCGTGGTGTCGGGCCTCGGCTTCGACGCCGTGATCCAGGTCCTCGCGTTCGTCGTCGTCTCCGTCGCACTCATCGCCGTCGTCCGCCCCATCGCGGCCCGGCACGGCAGACAGCGCCCCCAACTCGCCACCGGCGTCGACGCGTTGAAGGGCAGGCAGGCAGTCGTCCTCGAACGCGTCGACGGCTCCGGCGGCCGCATCAAGCTCGCCGGGGAGGTCTGGTCGGCCCGCGCCCTCGACACCGGACGCGCCTACGAGGTGGGCCAGGAGGTGGACGTCGTGGACATCGAAGGGGCCACCGCCATCGTCATCTGAGGCATCGGGCCTCCTTCATCTGAGGCAACCGGCCCACGAGTTGGGCGACGGTCTGTCAGACTCGACCAGCAAGATCTTCAACAACCAGCGGGATCTGCCGAGGCGCCGAGGCGGAGAGGGGTACGGGGAACACGATGGAACCGGTCATCATCGTCCTGATCATTCTGGTGGTGTTGGTCTTCATCGCCCTGATCAAGACCATCCAGGTCATCCCACAGGCCAGCGCCGCCATCGTCGAGCGCTTCGGCCGCTACACACGCACCCTGAACGCAGGCCTGAACATCGTGGTCCCGTTCATCGACACCATCCGCAACCGCATCGACCTGCGCGAACAGGTCGTACCGTTCCCGCCGCAGCCGGTGATCACCCAGGACAACCTGGTCGTCAACATCGACACGGTCATCTACTACCAGGTGACGGACGCCCGCGCGGCCACCTACGAGGTCGCCAGCTACATCCAGGCGATCGAGCAGCTCACCGTCACCACACTCCGCAACATCATCGGCGGCATGGACCTGGAGCGCACCCTGACCTCCCGCGAGGAGATCAACGCCGCCCTGCGCGGCGTCCTCGACGAGGCGACGGGCAAGTGGGGCATCCGCGTCAACCGCGTGGAACTGAAAGCCATCGAACCGCCCACCTCCATCCAGGACTCGATGGAGAAGCAGATGCGCGCCGACCGTGACAAGCGCGCTGCGATCCTCACCGCCGAAGGTACGCGCCAGGCCGCCATCCTGACCGCCGAGGGCGAGAAGCAGTCCCAGATCCTGCGCGCCGAGGGCGAGGCCAAGGCCGCCGCCCTGCGCGCCGAGGGCGAGGCCCAGGCGGTCCGTACGGTCTTCGAGGCCATCCACGCCGGCGACCCCGACCAGAAGCTCCTGTCCTACCAGTACCTGCAGATGCTCCCGAAGATCGCCGAGGGTGACGCCAACAAGCTCTGGATCGTCCCCAGCGAAATCGGCGACGCCCTCAAGGGCCTCTCCGGCGCCATGGGCAACTTCGGCCCCCTCGGCGGCGGTTCGGGCAACAACGGCTCGTCGGGCAACGGCCACAACGGCGGCACGGAGCGCCGGGAGAAGCCGTCGATCGACTGACACCCTCGTACAGGGAGAGGGGCTCACCTTCCGCGGAAGGTGAGCCCCTCTCCCTGTGGGCCTAGCGCCGCATGCGTCAAGCCTCGTACGGGTCAGGCGGCGGCCTGCGACAGCCACTCCGGAAGCGCCTCGAACTCCTCGGTCCCCAGCGCCAGCAGCATCGCGTCCTGAGGCGTCGGCTCGAACGGCTGCCGAAGCAACGGCATACCCGCCTGCTCGGGAGTCCGGTCCGCCTTGCGGTGATTGTCCTCCGCACACGACGCCACCGTGTTCAGCCACGAGTCGGTGCCACCCTGCGCCCGGGGCACCACGTGGTCCACGGTCGTCGCCCTGCGCCCGCAGTACGCGCACCGGTGCCGGTCCCGGACCAGCACACCCCGCCTCGACCACGGGGCTTGTCTTCGGAACGGCACCCGTACGTACCTGCACAGTCTGATCACCCGGGGCGCGGGTATGTCCACATCGGCACCGCGCATCCGCAGTTCGGGATGGGCCTGCTCTACGACGGCCTTGTCCTGGAGCACCAGAACGACGGCTCGATTCAGCGTCACCGTCGACAGCGGCTCGAAGCTCGCGTTCAGCACCAGCGTGTCCCGCATCCAGCCCACCTCCCGTGTGCACCTGCCCACCCCCCGGCGGGCTTGGATCAACTCTGGACGGGCGCGCCGAGATGGACAACGCAATAAAAAATGCCCGCCTCCGATCACTTCCAAGACCGAAGGCGGGCAAACGTTCAATGAACGCTCGGCTGAATCGCGGCGCCGCGCTCAGCCCTGCGCGGGGTTCTCGCACTCACCGGTTCTCGTACTCACCGATGAGCTGCGCCCGCGCGATCGCGTGGAACCGCAGATGGAAACCGACGACGGCCGGCGACGCATCCGCATCCGGACCCAGCTTCTCCTGGTCCACCGCGTACACCGTGAAGACGTACCGGTGCGGCCCGTCCCCGGGCGGCGGCGCGGCACCACCGAAGTCCTTCGTCCCATAGTCGTTGCGCGCATGCACCGCACCCTCGGGCAGGCCCTCGAACTTGCCGCTGCCCGCACCCGCCGGCAGCTCCGTCACGGAGGCCGGGATGTCGAACAGGACCCAGTGCCAGAACCCGCTGCCGGTCGGCGCGTCGGGGTCGTAGCAGGTCACGGCGAAGCTCTTGGTCTGCGGCGGGAAACCCTCCCAGCGCAGCTGCGGCGAGGTGTTGCCCTCCGCGTGGACCTGGGCGCTCTTCAGCGTCGCGCCCTCCTCGATGTCCGCGCTCGTCACCGTGAACGACGGCACGGGCGGATGGAAGTCATGGGGGAGCGGCCGCCGCTTGAGCTCGGTCACCTCGGTACCTCCTGATCGATGATCTGGAACCAGCTGTCCCGAGCCTAGAACCAGTTGCGCTTGCCGCCGACCTCGGACAGCCACTGGTTGAGATAAGCCGCCCAGTCGGTCCCCTGCCAGTCGTTCAGACCCACCTGGAAGGACCGGTAGGTGTCCGAGCCCTCGCTGAACAGACCCGGCTTCTTGTCCATCTCCAGCACGACGTCCATCGCGTGTTCGTCGGCCACGAAGCTCAGCTCGACCTGGTTCAGGCCCCGGTACTGCGACGGCGGGTAGAACTCGATCTCCTGGTAGAACGGCAGCCGCTGCCGCGTACCCCGGATGTGACCGCGCTCCATGTCCGCGTTCTTGAAGCGGAAGCCCAGCTGGATGAACGCGTCCAGGATCGCCTTCTGCGCCGGCAGCGGATGCACGTTGACCGGGTCCAGATCCGTCGAGTCCACGGCCCGCGCGATCGCCAGCTCGGTCGTCACCCCGATGTGCATCCCGCGCAGCGCCTGCCCGTCGATCATCGTGACCGGAGTCTCCCAGGGGATCTCCAGACCGAACGGCACCGCGTGCACGGCCCCCGCCTGCAGCTCGAAGGCACCACCGAGCTGCACCTTGGTGAACTCGATGTCCTGCTTGTACTCCTGGTCGCCGCTCTCCACCTCGACCTTGGCCTGCAGCCCGACCGACAGCCCCTCGATGTCCTGGTTCACGGACCCGCCCTGGATCCGCACCTCACCCTGGACGACCCCGCCCGGCACGACATTGACCTCGGTCAGCACCGTCTCGACCGACGCCCCGCCGGCCCCGAGGCTCGCAAGCAGCTTCTTGAACGCCATTGACTCTCCCTTTACGAAGGACCCTCGACCCCTACAAACGCGATCCGCCCGCGACCGGTTCCGCCGGCGCGGTGCTCCGTCTGCACTACCCTCGGAGGGCATGATCGCGCCCCCGGACCGTACGCCACTGCCCAGAGAGTTCTTCGACCGCCCGGTCCTCCAGGTGGCACCGGACCTCCTCGGCCGCATCCTGGTCCGTACGACCCCGGACGGCCCGATCGCCGTCCGCCTCACAGAGGTCGAGGCGTACGACGGTCCGAATGATCCCGGCTCCCACGCCTACCGCGGCCGCACCGCCCGCAACGCGGTGATGTTCGGCCCGCCGGGACACGTGTACGTCTACTTCACCTACGGCATGTGGCACTGCATGAACCTCGTCTGCGGCCCCGAGGGCCGGGCGAGCGCCGTCCTGCTCCGCGCCGGCGAGGTGATCGAAGGTGTGGACCTGGCCCGCAAACGTCGAGTTTCGGCCCGGAACGACAAGGAACTGGCCAAGGGGCCGGCCCGCCTGGCGACGGCCCTGGAAGTCGACCGCGCACTCGACGGTACGGACGCGTGTGCCAGCGGTGAGACCGCGCTGAGGATGCTGACCGGTACGCCCATAGCCCCTGACCAGGTACGAAGCGGCCCCCGTACGGGAGTCGCCGGCGAAGGCGGGAACGGCGACATCCATCCCTGGCGTTACTGGGCGGCCGACGACCCGACAGTGAGCCCCTATCGAGCCCATGTACCGAGGCGCCGCCGAAGTTGACGCACCCTGCGAAGGTGCGTAATGTATCCCGAGCCGCTGAACCGGGTACGGCGATCGCCTGCAGCCGGAGCGGCCAACCCACTACCTAGCTACAACCCCTCGGCGGGGTCGTTTCTGGCGCGCTCGCGTGCCCGAATTCGAACTCGCGAGACTCGATTATGAGTCGCCGAGAGAATGAGCTAACGTAGTGAATGTCGAAAGGGCGGACGGCGAAAGCCAAAAGCCCCGGAGACATCCCGCCGACAGGGAATCGGATCGAGAAAAGATCTGATAGAGTCGGAAACACCGAAGGGAAGCGCCCGGAGGAAAGCCCGAGAGGGTGAGTACAAAGGAAGCGACCGTT
>NZ_JBVIDS010000023.1:0-3695 GCF_055572255.1 Streptomyces sp. NPDC030799
AAGGAAGCGACCGTTCCTTGAGAACTCAACAGCGTGCCAAAAATCAACGCCAGATATGTTGATACCCCGTCTACCGGATCCTTCCGGTGACGAGGTTCCTTTGAAAAACACAGCGAGGACGCTGTGAACGGTCGGATCATTCCTCCGACTGTTCCGCTCTCGTGGTGTTCATCCCGATCACGGGAAAACATTCACGGAGAGTTTGATCCTGGCTCAGGACGAACGCTGGCGGCGTGCTTAACACATGCAAGTCGAACGATGAACCTCCTTCGGGAGGGGATTAGTGGCGAACGGGTGAGTAACACGTGGGCAATCTGCCCTTCACTCTGGGACAAGCCCTGGAAACGGGGTCTAATACCGGATACGAGCCTGAGAGGCATCTCTCGGGTTGGAAAGCTCCGGCGGTGAAGGATGAGCCCGCGGCCTATCAGCTTGTTGGTGAGGTAACGGCTCACCAAGGCGACGACGGGTAGCCGGCCTGAGAGGGCGACCGGCCACACTGGGACTGAGACACGGCCCAGACTCCTACGGGAGGCAGCAGTGGGGAATATTGCACAATGGGCGAAAGCCTGATGCAGCGACGCCGCGTGAGGGATGACGGCCTTCGGGTTGTAAACCTCTTTCAGCAGGGAAGAAGCGAAAGTGACGGTACCTGCAGAAGAAGCGCCGGCTAACTACGTGCCAGCAGCCGCGGTAATACGTAGGGCGCAAGCGTTGTCCGGAATTATTGGGCGTAAAGAGCTCGTAGGCGGCTTGTCACGTCGATTGTGAAAGCCCGAGGCTTAACCTCGGGTCTGCAGTCGATACGGGCTAGCTAGAGTGTGGTAGGGGAGATCGGAATTCCTGGTGTAGCGGTGAAATGCGCAGATATCAGGAGGAACACCGGTGGCGAAGGCGGATCTCTGGGCCATTACTGACGCTGAGGAGCGAAAGCGTGGGGAGCGAACAGGATTAGATACCCTGGTAGTCCACGCCGTAAACGGTGGGAACTAGGTGTTGGCGACATTCCACGTCGTCGGTGCCGCAGCTAACGCATTAAGTTCCCCGCCTGGGGAGTACGGCCGCAAGGCTAAAACTCAAAGGAATTGACGGGGGCCCGCACAAGCGGCGGAGCATGTGGCTTAATTCGACGCAACGCGAAGAACCTTACCAAGGCTTGACATACACCGGAAAACCCTGGAGACAGGGTCCCCCTTGTGGTCGGTGTACAGGTGGTGCATGGCTGTCGTCAGCTCGTGTCGTGAGATGTTGGGTTAAGTCCCGCAACGAGCGCAACCCTTGTTCTGTGTTGCCAGCATGCCCTTCGGGGTGATGGGGACTCACAGGAGACCGCCGGGGTCAACTCGGAGGAAGGTGGGGACGACGTCAAGTCATCATGCCCCTTATGTCTTGGGCTGCACACGTGCTACAATGGCCGGTACAAAGAGCTGCGATACCGTGAGGTGGAGCGAATCTCAAAAAGCCGGTCTCAGTTCGGATTGGGGTCTGCAACTCGACCCCATGAAGTCGGAGTCGCTAGTAATCGCAGATCAGCATTGCTGCGGTGAATACGTTCCCGGGCCTTGTACACACCGCCCGTCACGTCACGAAAGTCGGTAACACCCGAAGCCGGTGGCCCAACCCCTCGGGGAGGGAGCTGTCGAAGGTGGGACTGGCGATTGGGACGAAGTCGTAACAAGGTAGCCGTACCGGAAGGTGCGGCTGGATCACCTCCTTTCTAAGGAGCACATGGCCGACTGCAAGCAAGTGTCTTGCACGGTTGCTCATGGGTGGAACGTTGATTATTCGGTCAGGTCCACGAGCCGGTGGCTGCTAGTACTGCTCGCAAGAGCGTGGAACGCATGATCATCGGACGGGAGCCGGCCGGGCACGCTGTTGGGTGTCTGAGGGAATGAACTTTCCTCAGTCGCCGGCCCCAGTGCACTCACTAGTTTGTCTGGTGGGGTGATGGGTGGCTGGTCGTTGTTTGAGAACTGCACAGTGGACGCGAGCATCTGTGGCCAAGTTTTTAAGGGCGCACGGTGGATGCCTTGGCACCAGGAACCGATGAAGGACGTGGGAGGCCGCGATAGTCCCCGGGGAGTCGTCAACCAGGCTTTGATCCGGGGGTTTCCGAATGGGGAAACCCGGCAGTCGTCATGGGCTGTCACCCACTGCTGAACACATAGGCAGTGTGGAGGGAACGCGGGGAAGTGAAACATCTCAGTACCCGCAGGAAGAGAAAACAACCGTGATTCCGGGAGTAGTGGCGAGCGAAACCGGATGAGGCCAAACCGTATGCGTGTGAGACCCGGCAGGGGTTGCGTATGCGGGGTTGTGGGATCTCTCTTCTATCGTCTGCCGGCGATAGGGCGAGTCAGAAACCGTTGATGTAGGCGAAGGACATGCGAAAGGTCCGGCGTAGAGGGTAAGACCCCCGTAGTCGAAACGTCAGCGGCTTGCTTGAGAGACACCCAAGTAGCACGGGGCCCGAGAAATCCCGTGTGAATCTGGCGGGACCACCCGCTAAGCCTAAATATTCCCTGGTGACCGATAGCGGATAGTACCGTGAGGGAATGGTGAAAAGTACCCCGGGAGGGGAGTGAAATAGTACCTGAAACCGTGTGCCTACAAGCCGTGGGAGCGTCGGAATGTGCTTGCACATTCTCGTGACTGCGTGCCTTTTGAAGAATGAGCCTGCGAGTTTGCGGTGTGTTGCGAGGTTAACCCGGGTGGGGAAGCCGTAGCGAAAGCGAGTCCGAATAGGGCGTTTTTAGTAGCACGCTCAAGACCCGAAGCGGAGTGATCTAGCCATGGGCAGGTTGAAGCGGAGGTAAGACTTCGTGGAGGACCGAACCCACCAGGGTTGAAAACCTGGGGGATGACCTGTGGTTAGGGGTGAAAGGCCAATCAAACTCCGTGATAGCTGGTTCTCCCCGAAATGCATTTAGGTGCAGCGTCGTGTGTTTCTTGCCGGAGGTAGAGCACTGGATAGGCGATGGGCCCTACCGGGTTACTGACCTTAGCCAAACTCCGAATGCCGGTAAGTGAGAGCGCGGCAGTGAGACTGTGGGGGATAAGCTCCATGGTCGAGAGGGAAACAGCCCAGAGCATCGACTAAGGCCCCTAAGCGTACGCTAAGTGGGAAAGGATGTGGAGTCGCACAGACAACCAGGAGGTTGGCTTAGAAGCAGCCACCCTTGAAAGAGTGCGTAATAGCTCACTGGTCTAGTGATTCCGCGCCGACAATGTAGCGGGGCTCAAGCGTACCGCCGAAGTCGTGTCATTGCAGCATATAGCCCCAACGGGTGCTGTGATGGGTAGGGGAGCGTCGTCTGCCGGGTGAAGCAGCACCGGAAGGTAGTTGTGGACGGTTGACGAGTGAGAATGCAGGCATGAGTAGCGATACAAACGTGAGAAACGTTTGCGCCGATTGACTAAGGGTTCCTGGGTCAAGCTGATCTGCCCAGGGTAAGTCGGGACCTAAGGCGAGGCCGACAGGCGTAGTCGATGGATAACCGGTTGATATTCCGGTACCCGCTGTGAAGCGTCAAACATCGAGCATCGTGATGCTAAGGCCGTGAAGCCGTTCCGGACCCTTCGGGGAAAGGAAAGTGGTGGAGCCGCCGGACCAAGCGGTTAGTAGGTGAGTGATGGGGTGACGCAGGAAGGTAGTCCATCCCGGGCGGTGGTTGTCCCGGGGTAAGGGTGTAGGA
>NZ_JBVIDS010000023.1:3790-5140 GCF_055572255.1 Streptomyces sp. NPDC030799
GTATCTGAGACCTGATGCCGAGCCGATTGTGGTGAAGTGGATGATCCTATGCTGTCGAGAAAAGCCTCTAGCGAGTTTCATGGCGGCCCGTACCCTAAACCGACTCAGGTGGTCAGGTAGAGAATACCGAGGCGTTCGGGTGAACTATGGTTAAGGAACTCGGCAAAATGCCCCCGTAACTTCGGGAGAAGGGGGGCCACACCTGGTGATGAGCTTCGCGCTCTGAGCTGGGGGTGGCCGCAGAGACCAGCGAGAAGCGACTGTTTACTAAAAACACAGGTCCGTGCGAAGCCGTAAGGCGATGTATACGGACTGACGCCTGCCCGGTGCTGGAACGTTAAGGGGACCGGTTAGCTCACTTTCGGGTGGGCGAAGCTGAGAACTTAAGCGCCAGTAAACGGCGGTGGTAACTATAACCATCCTAAGGTAGCGAAATTCCTTGTCGGGTAAGTTCCGACCTGCACGAATGGCGTAACGACTTCTCGACTGTCTCAACCATAGGCCCGGTGAAATTGCACTACGAGTAAAGATGCTCGTTTCGCGCAGCAGGACGGAAAGACCCCGGGACCTTTACTACAGTTTGATATTGGTGTTCGGTTCGGCTTGTGTAGGATAGCTGGGAGACTGTGAAGCATGCACGCCAGTGTGTGTGGAGTCGTCGTTGAAATACCAGTCTGGTCGTGCTGGATGTCTAACCTGGGTCCGTGATCCGGATCAGGGACAGTGTCTGATGGGTAGTTTAACTGGGGCGGTTGCCTCCTAAAGGGTAACGGAGGCGCCCAAAGGTTCCCTCAGCCTGGTTGGCAATCAGGTGTTGAGTGTAAGTGCACAAGGGAGCTTGACTGTGAGACCGACGGGTCGAGCAGGGACGAAAGTCGGGACTAGTGATCCGGCGGTGGCTTGTGGAAGCGCCGTCGCTCAACGGATAAAAGGTACCCCGGGGATAACAGGCTGATCTTCCCCAAGAGTCCATATCGACGGGATGGTTTGGCACCTCGATGTCGGCTCGTCGCATCCTGGGGCTGGAGTCGGTCCCAAGGGTTGGGCTGTTCGCCCATTAAAGCGGTACGCGAGCTGGGTTTAGAACGTCGTGAGACAGTTCGGTCCCTATCCGCTGTGCGCGTAGGAGTCTTGAGAAGGGCTGTCCCTAGTACGAGAGGACCGGGACGGACGAACCTCTGGTGTGCCAGTTGTTCTGCCAAGGGCATGGCTGGTTGGCTACGTTCGGGAGGGATAACCGCTGAAAGCATCTAAGCGGGAAGCCTGCTTCGAGATGAGGACTCCCACCCACTTGATGGGGTAAGGCTCCCAGTAGACGACTGGGTTGATAGGCCGGATCTGGAAGCCAGG
>NZ_JBVIDS010000024.1:0-1196 GCF_055572255.1 Streptomyces sp. NPDC030799
AAGGTGCTCATCGCCAACCGTGGCGAAATCGCTGTCCGCGTGGCCCGGGCCTGCCGGGACGCCGGGATCGCGAGCGTGGCCGTCTACGCCGACCCGGACCGGGACGCTCTGCATGTCCGCGCCGCGGATGAGGCGTTCGCTCTGGGCGGTGACACTCCGGCCACCAGCTATCTGGTCATCGACAAGATCCTGAACGCGGCGCGCGAGTCCGGCGCGGACGCGATCCATCCCGGCTACGGGTTCTTGTCGGAGAACGCCGACTTCGCGCAGGCGGTGCTGGATGCGGGTCTGATCTGGATCGGCCCGCCGCCGCAGGCCATCCGTGACCTGGGTGACAAGGTCGCCGCCCGGCACATCGCGCAGCGTGCCGGCGCGCCTTTGGTCGCCGGTACGCCCGATCCGGTCTCGGGGGCGGAGGAGGTCGTGGCGTTCGCCCAGGAGCACGGCCTGCCCATCGCGATCAAGGCCGCGTTCGGTGGCGGTGGCCGGGGTCTGAAGGTCGCCCGGACCCTGGAGGAGGTCCCGGAGCTGTATGAGTCGGCGGTGCGCGAGGCGGTGGCCGCGTTCGGCCGTGGGGAGTGCTTCGTCGAGCGCTACCTGGACCGGCCCCGGCACGTGGAGACCCAGTGCCTGGCCGACAAGCACGGCAACGTGGTCGTCGTCTCCACCCGTGACTGCTCCTTGCAGCGCCGTCACCAGAAGCTGGTCGAGGAGGCCCCGGCGCCGTTCCTGTCCAAGGAGCAGGTCGCCGAGCTGTACCGCGCCTCCAAGGCCATCCTGAAGGAGGCCGGCTACCAGGGTGCGGGCACCTGTGAGTTCCTGGTCGGCCAGGACGGCACGATCTCGTTCCTGGAGGTCAACACCCGCCTGCAGGTGGAGCACCCGGTGACCGAGGAGGTCGCCGGCATCGACCTGGTGCGCGAGATGTTCCGCATCGCCGACGGCGAGGAACTCGGCTACGACGACCCGGTGCTGCGCGGACACTCCTTCGAGTTCCGCATCAACGGCGAGGACCCGGGCCGCAACTTCCTGCCCGCCCCGGGCACGGTCACCCGTTTCGACGCGCCCTCCGGGCCGGGTGTCCGTCTGGACGCCGGTGTCGAGGCGGGCAGCGTGATCGGTCCGGCCTGGGACTCCCTGCTCGCCAAGCTGATCGTGACCGGCCGTACCCGCAAGGAGGCCCTGGAGCGGGCCGC
>NZ_JBVIDS010000025.1:0-1118 GCF_055572255.1 Streptomyces sp. NPDC030799
CCGGGCTATGGCTCAGGCGTCGATGATGACGGGGATGATGAGGGGCTTGCGGCGATAGGTGCGGAACGCCCAGTTCGCCACGGCGCGGGCGAGGAGTTGTTCGAGTTGGCGCGCGTCTCCGACGCCTTCCTCGGCTGCGGTGGCCAGGGTCTTCTCGATGACGGGGATGACCGGCTCGAAGGTGGCGTCGTCGTGGACGAAGCCCCGGGCCAGGAAGTCGGGGGCCTCGGCGAGGGCGCCGGTGTCCGCGTCGACGATCGCCACCACCGTGACCACGCCTTCGGCGGCGAGGGTGAGGCGGTCCTTGAGGGACGCTTCGGTGGCGCCTCCGACTTCCATGCCGTCGACGTAGACGTTGCCGGCGGGGACCTTGCCGGTGATGGACGCGCGTCCGTCGACCAGGTCGACGACGACGCCGTCCTCGGCGATGACGACCCGGTCGGGGTCGACACCGGTACGGATGGCGAGGTCGGCGTTGGCCCGCAGGTGGCGCCATTCGCCGTGCACGGGCATGACGTTGCGGGGCTTGACGATGTTGTAGCAGTAGACGAGTTCGCCGGCGCTGGCGTGCCCGGAGACGTGCACCTTGGCGTTGCCCTTGTGGACCACGTGGGCGCCCCACCGGGTGAGTCCGTTGATCACCCGGTAGATGGCGTTCTCGTTGCCGGGGATGAGGGAGCTGGCGAGCAGGACGGTGTCGTCCTTGCCGATGCGGATCATGTGGTCGCGGTTGGCCATCCGTGACAGCGCGGCCATCGGTTCGCCCTGGGAGCCGGTGCACACCAGAGTGATCTTGTGGTCCGGGAGCTTCTCCAGCTCCTTCGTGCTCACGACCAGACCGGAGGGCACCTTCAGATAACCCAGGTCACGGGCGATGCCCATGTTGCGGACCATCGACCGGCCGACGAAGGCGACCTTGCGGCCGTGCTGGTGGGCGGCGTCCAGGACCTGCTGGATGCGGTGCACATGGCTGGCGAAGCTGGAGACGATGACCCGGCGCGGCGCGGTGCGCATCACCTGCTCGATCGCCGGGTTCAGCTCTCGCTCGGAGGTGGTGAAGCCGGGTACTTCGGCGTTGGTGGAGTCGGTGAGGAACAGGTCCACGCCCTCCTCGCCGA